>JBFMDC010000071.1:0-104889 GCA_040753975.1 Pseudomonadota bacterium | reverse complement strand
CGGAAATCCATCAGGGCCCGAGGCGACAAGGCCTCAACCACAGGCCGGATATATGGACGCAACTGCGTTTCCTGACCTAAACACCATCAATGTGAAAAAGCTTGCAAATCGGAGGAGTCCATATATGTGCTGAAGGACAACCCGAGCTTACGGCGAACGGTATCAAGCTCAATCGAAGATGCTTATGCGCCAGCCGTAAGACTGGCGACCGCAGACACCGGTTTCAACAAGAACAGGTTCCCGACGACCTGCGAATGGTCAGAGAAGGAAATCATGGATGAAGATTTCTGGCCGGAGTGATTGGCCGACCCGCGCTTATCCTCGCTGAAAAACTCAACTACGGACATGCAATACGTTCGGGCGTCCGTGGCCGCTACGCGGCCCCGTCCGCCCGAACGCTATTGCTGATCGGGCGAACTCGCCGATACGATCGAAGACGCTAGGGCCGGCGCATGCGACCGGACTGGTTCGTAAGGATAAAAGACATCACCGCGAAGGTAGGCCCGACACCATGAATCCGAAACAAGCGTCCGAACGCCTTTGATGGTGTAACACCGGCAATCATCCGGCAGGTCCACACAACCGATGACAATGGGTGCCGCCACGACACGGTAGAGACCGTCATACGCCGGAGCGGTTTCGGGCCTTCCGGCTTCCCTGGGCTGAAAATCCGGTATCGGGCCTTTCGTGGGTGTGGGCGTAGGCGTGGGCGCCGTAGCCAATGCCGTTCAATCCTCTGGGAGCGGTTTGGCAAGGTCCTTCGGGAACGCGTGTTACCGCGTCTTCGCATCGTCCACAATCTCTATCCCGTGCCGATCGGAATGACTCAGACTGGGAGCCGGATGGTGTAACGCACCTTGTCCGGTTCTACGAGGGGTCGGCGACGCCCCGCTGTGCGGACGCGATATTGTGGCACCGCCGGGCAACCAGGCGGCAACCGAGAAGACAAACTGTGTCCTGGCGCAGCGGCGGAACCGGCCTACTCACCACAAATCCGCCGGGAGCGGATTTGAACAGCCGTCGGCTGGCCCCGGAGGGGTGAGTCCCATGGATGGGACGAATAGAACCGCCTGCACGGTTCGGAGGGCGGGGAGGACGTGAGTCCTTCCCGACCCCTATCGAGCAGTATGACATTCATTCCCTTATGCTTAGTATCTGCAAACCGCCGAGCTGTCCGGGAAAACGGCCGAGCAGACGTCAGAGTAACCGGCGAGGGTGTTAAGAGCGTCTCGGCAGGCGCGGGAATGCTTTGGAGGGGCGAATAGGGCGAATGACGCGCCTGGACGGCAGCGGGATTGCGAAGGCCAGGGCGGGAGCCTGGGCAGATGATTTTCCGAACTAAGATTCTAACCCTTGGAATCAACGCTCTTTTTGGCGGTTTTCCTTGCCGTGCCAGATTCGAAGAATGACGACGTTGCCAGCATGATCGATTCGATAGCGAAGGACGTAACCACATTTTCCGAAACCGGTTACAATAACCCGCGTTGCGGTTTTGCCTTGAATGGGGCGCCCGGTTTCAGGGTAACGCTCAAGGATTTGCAAGATGTTGCCGATCCGCTGCCGCGCTTCACGGGCGGCGTGGCAGTTTTTCTCCTGAAGGAAGCTAATGACACGTTCAAGGTCGAGAACGGCTGATCGGGTAAAGATTACTGCGGGCATGGTTGACGGTCACCCCTTGACCATTTGTCGAGCCAGTCCATGACGCGGGCGGATTCGATGCCGCCACCGCTTAGGTATTCAGACCATCGCACTTCATCTTCCTGGTGTTCCTGCTCCTGGAGCACGAAGGCATCGATGGCGACTTTGACCAGCGTGTCAACCGTCTGATGCCGGGCATTGGCGATCGAATCCAACACGGAAAGGGTTTTATCGTCGATTTCTACGGATAAGGTGGTCATGGTGCCCTCACGATTACACTTTTTGTAACCGGTTTCGGTTTAGGTAGGAGTCGAATTGCTCATCTGACATAGGCGCGGTGATGCTCTTTTCATGCTCAAGAATGAGCTTTTCAAGCAAAGATTGCCGCGTGAAGTCAGGGCTATGCGAAAGCAGGCGATCAAGGGCCAAAAAGGCTTCGGTTGACAACCAAAGATCAAGACGACGCTCACCCTCCCCTGCCATGACCCGGCGACGACGGCTTTCGGTCATCCGCTGCGCGGGTGTTTTGGGATTGGCGCTACGGGGTCGGCCGCGGCTGCGCTTGACCGGGGCAAAGACATCCAGGGTATTTGTATCATGAGGGTCTGTAGCCATTTTCGTGTCCGGTTACGTTGAACGTCGAATTATCGTATCCGGTCACGGAATACGTGTCAAGAGTTTTTTGAAACCGGTTTCAATAAAAACAGATTCCCGACGACCTGTGAAGAGAGTGAGGAACACAAAAAGCGGTGCGGACCAAGGCGCCAAAGGTAACCCGAGCAAAGCATGTGGTAAGAAGGTCAACCTTGGCGCCGATCTGCACCAGCTCGCGGTCTTGACTCCCCGGATCGCCTCAAGACCTACTTTAGCCTTGAATTCCCGCGTGTATACCTTGCGTTTCCTGGTCTCACTCATCTTGGTTAGTTCCCAATTTACCTCGCAGGGCATAGCTTAATCTGCTATCCGATTTTCGGGGTCCACTATAGACGCGTTACCGGACACCGCAGCAGTTGGGTCTCCTGGAACGCTTTCACCAGACCCTGAAACGCGAGGAAATCTACTGGCAGCTCTACGATTCGCCGCAGGACGCGCGCGAAAAACTGGCGGCGTTCCGCGAACGCTACAACCAAGTTCGTCCGCACTGGGCCTTGGAACCAGCGGAGGGTGGCGATGTGCTGACTCCGCACGAGGTCTATGTCGAGCGCAAGGTCATCGTACTGCCGAAGTGCAAGGCTGGGCGAAAGCGGCGAGAAAAAAGCCGGACGAAGCCATGGCGCAGGATGCAGAGTTAAACCAGGCCGCCTGACCCGGAGCGGTCTCGCACAAATCCGGGGAGAGTGGGTCCAGGGGATCTGGTAGGCAAGACACTGGAGAAGTTCAAAGCCGGAGTTCAAAAATGAACCGCCCCGGGTGTTCTTGCAACCTTTTTGTGGACACCCAGTTCATTATAATTGCAAGGATCCTCAATTTCTTAGGAGATTTTCTAATGACACCCAACCCCACTTTTGCCTTCGTCACAATCGGTAATGGCTCCTATCTCGGTTCCACCATACGCGATATCACCCTTGCCAACGCTTTGCACCGGCGTGGTTTCAGGGTGGCGGTCTATTGGATGTTGGAGTGCAAGCCGGAGCTCGTGGCCGAGGGAATCCGGCAGAGGATGCTTTGTCATGGAACCCGCTATCAGTTTCAACGGCCGTCCGAGTTTCTGGACAGAATCATAGGTGCGCTCCTGTTCCTCGTTCCGCTCAGCTCGCGAGTCCGGTTTGCCCAGAGGCTCCCCGCCTTTATCGACAGGCTCTTAATAAACCTCATCCGCTCTCTTTATGAAACACCGGATGCCGATCGTCTACTCGTCAAGCGACTGCTCAAATACCTCGCTCTGGACGAAGTTAGCCATCTCCTGATGAGCTTCGGCTCGATCGGACCGCTTGCCCTGGCGGCGAAGCAAAATGGCAGTCATCCTTTCGATTACGTGTTGACCTTTCAGGGAGACGAGGAATTTGCCAATTATGCGCGGCGGGCCGGTTTGCTCACCCAATACCGCGAGCGGCTGAAAGAGGTCATTCAAGGTTCCCGCTGGCCCGCCATACTGGTCAGTCAAGATTATCGAGATCGCATCGCAGACGAAATGGGCCTCGATCCCGAGCGGTTGAGCGTCGTCTATAACGGCATCGACCTCCCGGGATCGACCGAAAAGCCTCCCTTTTCGGCGCTCAAGAAGGCGTTTCCGAACCTGATCGATGGCATCGCGATCGTTTCCTATGTCGGACGTCAGGAGAGCGAGAAGGGCATCGATCTTCTGCTTTACGCGGCCAAACTCCTCCAGGCCCGCCGAATCCCCATGCAACTGGTCGTTTGCGGCGCCACAGCCAAAGGGCAATCCTATCAAAGGGTGATTGGGGAGCTTGCCACCCATCTCGGCATCGTCATGCATCATGCCGGAACCATTACGCCGGAGGTTCGCGATGCGCTTTACGCCTACAGCCGGTGCATCGTGTATCCCTCCATCAACCGAGAGCCGTTTGGTTTGGTCGCCGTCGAGGCGATGAGCTGCGGCACGCCGGTGCTGGTCCCCGACCACGGCGGCATTGCGGAGGTGATCCGGCAGGGCGGAAAACGGGGAGGATTGGCCTTCAAGACCTGGGACAGCGGGGACCTGGCCCAACAGCTCGAGCGGCTGCTCACCGATCAGGCGCTACACGAAAAACTGAGCGAGAACACACGGGGGATTGCAGCGAGATTCAGCGCTGAACGAATGACCGACGCCGTGCTGGCGCATATCGGCATCGAAACGAGCGAATGCAGCCGCGATGGCGTTCCTGCTGAGCTCGGTTGAAGCGCCGCGCGGGCGAGGAACCGCATCACATCCCCAGTCAATGTTTTCTGAATTCAGCATTCGGGAATAACCCGGCACAGAACAGTACGGCGCCCGCCATTGAGAGCAACGCCGTGTACTGGTTCGCGCAGGGGCTCCCCACGCATCAAGCGGCTTTTTGATTCTCGAGGTCCCTGGGTGACAGGTAATTCAAGGTGGAGTGCCGCCGGACTGTGTTGTAGTAGGTCTCTATATACTCAAAGACATCGGCCCTGGCGTCCTCGCGGGTCAGGTAGCGGCAGTCATTGACCTGCTCGACCTTCAGCGAATGGAAGAAACTCTCCATGGCGGCGTTGTCCTTGGATCAAGTCCAGGACAGGCTCTGCAATCGCCTTTCCGGCTCATGCTGCACAGAAAGCCATGGTGCTCCAGAAGGACTTGGTAATCCCCGGAGGCATATTGGCTGCCCCGGTCGGAGTGGACGATGAGCCCGCGCTTGCCGCCTTCGGCGCCAGACAGCCATCGTGAGGGCGGCTAGACCCCGTCCCGCGTCATCCGCTCGCCCATGGCCTAGCCCACCACCGAGCAGGAATACAGATCGAGCACGACCGCAATATACAGCCAGCCCTCATCGGTCTATAGATAGGGGTGAGTAGACCGGGGGAATTACACCCCAGCCCCTCGCAGAACCTGACGTGAACCTCTCAGCTCATCCGGCTCACGCAGTTGACCCAGCCCCACGACCGGATGATGCGACCCCTTCGCTCCATCGCCATTACAGCGGCTTCAGCACTACTACGAGTCGCTCCGCAGCTTGGCGGCGCATCAGTACTGTCGGGCTCGCCTTTCGGGCTTGTGCCTTTCCCTTCGCATCGCCGCCGAAGGTTCCCGCAGTTCAGTATAAGAGCCCGAATCATGCTGACGCTGCCTCTATGCCGGACACCACTGGATTCGTAAGCAGGTTTCGACCCAGCTAATCCCGGAGCAACTTCACTCCCCGGTTTCGATGTCATCTGAGTACTTTTGACGCTTGAACGGCAGTTCACGGTTGTTCGTCTTCGTTGATTCACACCTGACGCCTTAGGGCGCCTTTTCCGTAACGCTCACGACCCACGCTTTTGACTTACGCCGCTTACGGTGGTTTGCAACCTGCTCCTGCAAGCCGATTGCGAGGGACTGACCCTCATCTCTTACGCCGCTTGCTGCGGCACACTGATGTCCGACACCCACAGATGATTGGGGCGATCCGCCTTGAATTGCCGGTTGACCCGGTCCAGCGGGCACGGGGCAGCGTGGTCGGGGACCGTGGTGCGCCTGACCTTGCCGCGCATCACGCCTTCCAGCCCCAAACGCTTCATGAGGCGCTCGACCGTGCCGCGGGCTACCGTCACGCCCTCGCGGTTCCATTGGCGCCAGACCTTGTCGGCCCCATAGACCTGCCTGTTGGGGTGCCATATCCGGCGGATTTCGGGTATTAGAGCCTCATCGCGCTGAGCACGTGCAAGAAGCAGGCTGGGGTCGCGCTGCTGCGCCACATGGCGCCAATACCCGGATGGGGCAATCCGCAAGACCTTGTAGATCGGCTCGACTCCGTAGGCGTCGCGATGCCGGTCGAGGAAATCGCTCAGGACTTGAGTCGGCGGTCGAGCTCCGCCTGGGCGAAAAACGCGCTTGTCAGCTTCAGAATCTCGTTGGCGCGGCGCAGTTTCTTGACATCGCGTTCCAGGGCCTTGATGCGCTCGCGTTCCTCGGTCGTCACGCCATCGCGCAGACCGGTATCGATCTCATGCTTGCGCACCCATTCGTGCAGGGTTTGCGGAACGCAGCCGATCTTCGGGGCAATCGACTCGATGGCCGCCCACAGCGAAGGGTACTCGCCACGGTGTTCCTGCACCATGCGGACAGCACGTTCGCGGACTTCGGGGGAGTACTTGTTGGATTTGCTCATGACTTCATTCTGTCAAGAGTCGAAGCCTCCTCAAAACACGGGGCGGTTCAGTTCTAAGTGCGCTATCCTTGGGCGGTTTTCGGCCACACGATGGTTTCGATTCGCGCCATGCAGACTCCAGATCCCCTTCCCCGCTCCTCCCGCCTCGAACGCGATCTCGACCGGCGCCGCATCGGCGGCGTTTGTGCAGGGATCGCACGCTATTTCGGGCTGGACGTGTCACTGGTCCGCCTGATCTTCCTGATCTCGATTTTCTTCAGTTTCAGCTTTACCTTTTGGCTCTATCTGGTGCTCTGGCTGGTGCTGCCGGCGCGAGGGGGGGAGCTGTCCTGGCGGCTGCGGAGAAGGGCGCGGCGTCTAGCTCGGCTGTTCGATGGCGCCCGCGCCCGGGCGAGACTGCCGGCGCTGCAAGCCAAACTTTCGGAAACCGAGTCTTTGGTCCAGTCACTGCTTCCGCAGATCGATCTTCCCCGCTCGCAGCAGTCCCGGACATTGATAGCGGTGCGCAAGGCGGCGTTGGAAGAGTTGCCCGCGCTGCTGAACCATTATCTGGAACTTCCCGAGCACTACGCCGCGAGCCACCGGCTGGACGACGGCAGAACGCCCGAACAGCAGCTCGTCACCGAGCTCGATTCTTTGGAACAGAGCCTGCGCCAGGTGACGCTCGAAAGCTTCAGCGAGCGTTTCGCCCGCACCGCTGGCAACCTGGACCAGCTTCGCGAACAGTTCGACGAAGACCCGGCTGCAACCGTCCGGGTACGGCTGGAGACTCTACAAAGCCGCTTGGCCGGCCGCCTCGATCCCGAGGCGGAGGCCCGGATCGCCAGCATCGGAGCATCGCTGCTGGCGGCGCTGGATCGCCTCCTGCGCACAGCTCATGAGGCGGACCCCATGCTCTACGACGTCCGCCGCATCGCCCTGGAATATCTGCCGGACGCGGTGGAACACTATCTCGCGCTGCCTGCCGATCTGGCCCGTACCGAGCCGCTGCTACACGGCAAGACGGCTCAAGCCGTACTGCACGAGCAGCTCGACGTCCTGGATCAGTCCCTGCGTCAGATGCTGCACAGCCTGTACCGGGACGACGCCCGGGCTTTGGCGGTGCATGCCCGGTTTTTGAAGGAGAAATTTGCCCGCTCGCAGGCCGATTAGAGCGCCTGATGGCAACTTACGCCCTGCTCTACGGGCTGCGCGGCGGCATCGGCGCGCTGTCGGCACTGCTTGCTTTGGCGACGCTCGCCGCATCTGGCCAAACGCCGGCGGTACCGGGCGGCAATGCCCGGGCGGAAGCCTCCCCGTCGCCCGCCGTAATGCCGGCGCCCGCGGAACTGCGTCCGGAACTCCAGCGAAAACTGGAAGACGCCACCGCCCTGCGCGACAGACTGGCAGGTGAAGGAAATGCACCGGAATTTACGCCCGAGGATAAGGCGCTTGCCCGCCGCCAGGCCGACCTGCTGGTCTACGTCTATCAAGTCGAATTGGAGACCTTGTCGGAACATGAAGCGGCGATCCGGGCGCGCGATCAAGCCAAAGCCAGGGAAGCAGCCTGGTCGGGTTTCGACCAGCCGCCACCCTATTCAGTGTTGCTTTTGGACGATCTGCAGGAGGCTCTCGACGCCGCCCGGACCAAGATCGCGGCATTCGAATCGGCCCAAGTTCAGCTCCAGCGCGACAGCCTCCGGTTCGAGGCAGACGCCAGGCAGGAGAAAGCCGCCGCGCGGTTGGCCGCCGAAGCCGTCGAACAGGCCAAGACCCCGGAGGACGCCGCCAGGGCGAAATCGAACCAAGCATTGGCCCAACTGCGCCAACGCGTGACGGACAACCGTCTGGCCTGGAGCGGGCTGGAACTCACCCTCGCCAAGACTCAGCTCGAAGCCTCGAAATCGGAAGCCGCGCTGCTTCAGAGACAGGTCGTCAAGGCCCGCGACGACAGCTCGTTCACCCCTCAGGACCTGGCGGGCGTACAGGAGCGCCTGCGGCAGTCTCAGCAGCCCTTGGAGCGGGAGCAGCAACGCATCCTGGCGGATCACGAGCGCTGGAGCAAGGAGCGCGAAGCGGCCGCACGCGCGCTGCAGCAAGCCAAAGCCGGTGCGGACGCGGCCAGGCCGCTGCCGGAGATCGACGCCCTCGCGGCGCATCTGAGAGCTGCCGACGCTTGGCTGCAGACCCTTCGGTTCCGCAGCTATGCGGTGAACACGATGGGAGCGTTCGGCCGCTATTTGTCCGACCTCTGGAACCAGCGCTACATCCTGGTGACCAGCCCCGCCCCCGAAGCCCGGCGTCAGGCGCTCGACCTCATCGGCCAGAGCATCGAACGGCTGCAGCCTGTATTGGCCTATCTCGACGGCGAATCGGATCTGGCGTACGCCGAGGAACGCGCCCAGGCGGTGCGGCTGGACAAGCTGCAGGGCAGTTCGGACCAGGTGCGGAGCTACGAACAATCGGCGGCTGAAGCTTACCGCGCCCGCCAGGAAGCCAACCAGAGATTGCGGCTCTTCGTGGACCGGGCCGAACGCACGCTCCGGCGCTGGCGGGATGAACACAAGGTTCAACTCAGCGCCCTTGGCTTCGAACAGCGGCTGGGCGAGTTTATCGCCGCGGCAATCGGTATCGGAAAAACGGTCTGGCAGTTCGAACTGTTTGCCGTCGACGACAGCATCGAAATCGAAGGCAAGGCTGTCGCCATCAGCCGCAGCGTGACGTTCGGCAAGAGTGTCGGCGCGGTGCTGCTGTTCCTGCTCGGCTACTGGCTGACTGGCGTGTTCACCCGGCGGGTCAAGCGCGCCCTGATCGTCCGTTTCGGCATCGATCCGCCCCAGGCCAATTTGTTCCGCCGCTGGCTTCGTGCCGCGTGCGTGCTGGTCCTGCTGCTGATCGTGCTCGACTTCATGAGCATACCGCTCACCGCCTTCGCCTTTCTCGGCGGCGCCCTCGCCATCGGCGTGGGCTTCGGCACGCAGACCCTGCTGAAAAACTTCATCAGCGGCGCCTTGATCCTGTTCGAACGCAAGATCAAGGTCGGCGACATCGTAGAAGTGGACGGCATCGTCGGCACCGTGACCGACGTCGATGTCCGCTCGTCCACGGTGCGCGGCTTCGACGGCGTGGAGACGATGCTCCCGAATTCGACCTTCCTCGAACACAAGGTCACCAACTGGACCTACACCACCCCCAAGCTGCGGCGCTCGGTCAAGGTCGGCGTCGCCTACGGCACGCCCCCGCACAAAGTATCCGACATCCTGCTCGAGTGCGCCGGCCGCCATGGCCTGATTCTGGATGACCCGGCGCCGTTCGTCTGGTTCGAGGATTTCGGCGAAAACTCGCTGGTGTTTGGGCTCTATTACTGGATGGAAATGCATCCTTCCATGAGCGCCTACCAGGTCGCCAGCGATCTGCGCTTCATGATCGAAAAACGCTTCGCCGAGGAGAACGTCACGCTGGCCTTCCCGCAGCGCGACGTCCATCTCGGCACAGTCCGCCCCCTGCAAGTCGAAGTATTGCCAAGCCGGAACTGACTAGAGGACGATGTCGCCCTCCTTGGCCGCGGGCAGGCCGGCGGCCACTTCCGCCACCGTCTCCTCCCGCGCGCGGTCCAGATAGGTCTTCGACCGGGCGACCGCCTGGGTGAGGGCGTCCACCGTCTGCCGCATATTGTCCAGGGCCTGCAGCTTGTAACCGGCGACCATGTCCATGGTCTCGTAGATATTCTGGAACGCGGCCTGGAGCTGCTTCAGATCGACGGCGGTCCCGCCGGCCTGCTCTTGCACCCTGCCTGCCTGCTGCTTGAGCATGGCCGAAGTGGACTCGATCAGATTGCCGGTGGTGGAGCGCAAGGCGCCGACCTGATCCAGCACCAGTTTCTGGTTGGCGAGGGCCTGGGCGACGATGACTGCGGTGCGCAGCGCCGACACGGTGGTCGTGGTCGCCCGTTCCACGCCCTTGATGAGTTCCAGGTTGTTCTTGCGGATCATGTCCATGGCCAGATAGCCCTGGATGGTCACCGCGAGCTGGGTCAGGATGTCCTGCACCTTCTGGCGCACGTAGAACTGCAATTCCTCGCGGACCACGCGGGCCTTCTCCGGGTCCTGCGCCTCGATCTCGGCCAGCTTTTCTTCCAGCGCGGCGTCGATCTTCTTGCCGGCGTAGGCGTACTGTTCCAGTTTCTCCATGATCTTCCAGGCCTGGATCTTCTCCTCCTCGATCGCGGCATTGTCCTTGCGCAGCTCGTCCTGGCCGGCGTAGAGCGCCTGGATGATGCCGTTGATGTGGGCCTGGGCCGATTCGTACTGACGGAAATAGTCGTGGATGCGGCTGCCCATCGGGATCAGCCCCAGCAGCTTCCGAGGCTCCAGCAGATTGCCCTGGCGCGAGGGGTCCAGTTCCTCCACCTTGGCGCGGAGGTCCAGCAAGGCGCGGGAAATGTCCGAGCCGCTGTCGAAAACCCCGGCGCTCATGGCCCGCATGGGCTTTTCCAGCAAGCGGTTGGAAACGCCCGCGGCCGCCCGGATCTCCTCGTTCCCCAGGGTATGCGCCCCGGCCAGCTTGGCCTTGAACTCCTCGCTCTGCAGCGGATGGTCGAGGACCTGGGCGATGAAGTCCGCGATCTTCATGTCCAGTTTCGCCAGGGTCTCGGCTTCCAGCCGGACCATGCCGGCCGCCTGCGTCTCTTCCACCGGCTGGACCGGCTGCGGCGGGCTGAGGGTTTCGGGGGACGTCAATTCGGAATTCGCGCTCATCGGAGCTCCATTGCAAAAAAAAAACGAAGGCGCAACTGTATCACCCTCCCATGCCGATAGGCGAACCGGCGCGGGCCGGGGCCGGTTTTCCACAGGCTATCCACATGCCATCCACCGCTTTGACACAACATAATGTGCTTGACTCAATCGAAAAACACCGTCTATAGTGTTTATACGCGCGACCACAAGCCCAGGAGGTCCTATCCATGCTTACCGAAAACGCCGCACGCCCCTCTTTCGATGCCACGCCCGACACCGCCCCGGCCGAACTCCGCAGCCTGTCCCCCGGTGAAGTCCGGGTCATCCGCCGCAACGGCAAGGTGACTGGCTTCGATGCCGCCAAGATCAGCGTCGCCATCACTAAGGCCTTCCTCGCCGTGGAAGGCGGCAATGCGGCGGCGAGCCGGCGCATCCATGAAAGCGTGGAGGAGCTGACCGACCTGGTGGTCAAGGCCCTGCTGCGGCGCCTGCCCGGCGGCGGCACCATCCACATCGAGGACATCCAGGACCAGGTCGAACTGGGGCTGATGCGCGCCGGCCACCAGAAGGTCGCCCGCGCCTACGTGCTGTACCGGGAGGAGCGCGCCCGCCTGCGCGCCGAGAAACAGAAGGAAGAAAAGCCGCCGGCCGGCGGGGACGTAACCATCCAGGTCACCCTGGAAGACGGTAGCCGCAAGCCGCTGGACAGCGCCCGCCTCCGGCGCGTCGTGGAGGAAGCCTGCCGAGGCCTTTCCGATGTCGAGCCGCAATGGATCATCGAGGAAACCCGCCGCAACCTGTTCGACGGCGTGCCGGAAAAGGACGTGGCTCCCACCCTGGTGATGACCGCCCGCACCCGCATCGAGCAGGAATCCAACTATTCCTACGTCGCGGCCCGTCTGCTGCTGGACGCATTGCGCCGGGAGGCCCTGAGCTTCCTCGGCCACGGCGGCATCGAAGCCACCCAGGACGAAATGGCCGAGCGTTACGGCGATTATCTCAAGGACTACGTGAAGCGCGGCGCCGAACTGGAGCTGCTGTCGCCGGAGCTGACCCGTTTCGACCTGCAGCGGTTAGGGAAGGCGCTCAAGCCGGAACGCGACCTGCAATTCAACTACTTGGGTCTCCAGACCCTGTACGACCGCTATTTCATCCACAGCGGCGGCATCCGCTTCGAACTGCCGCAGGCCTTCTTCATGCGCGTCGCCATGGGGCTCGCCATCCAGGAGGTCGACCGCGAGGAACGCGCGATCGAGTTCTACGACCTCTTGTCCTCCTTCGACTTCATGTCCTCGACGCCGACGCTGTTCAACGCCGGCACGCTGCGGCCGCAGCTCTCGTCCTGCTATCTGACCACGGTGCCGGACGACCTGGACGGCATCTACAGCGCGATCAAGGACAACGCCCTGCTCTCCAAGTTCGCCGGGGGCTTAGGCAACGACTGGACCCGGGTGCGCGGCATGGGCGCCCACATCAAGGGCACCAACGGCAAATCCCAGGGCGTGGTGCCCTTCCTCAAGGTGGCCAATGACACGGCGGTAGCCGTGAATCAATGCTTCGCGCCGGAAACTTCCGTTTATACCGCCGACGGCATCAAGGCCATCCGCGAGGTTCAGGTCGGCGATCTGGTTTTGGGCATCAGCGGAACCTATCGCGAAGTCACCGACAAGATGGTCTACAACCAGACCGATCCCATGATCTCCGTGCACGTCAAACACAGCGTCGAACCGCTGGCCGTCACCGCCGGCCATCCGTTCTTCGCGATCCGCGGCGTACCGATGGAGCAATCCTGTGAACGCACCCTGGACTGGCTGAAAAAGGGCAAGGTAAAGGCTGAATGGATTGAAGCCAACGAATTGCGGCGCGGTGACTACATGGCCCAGGTCATCCCCACCGAAACCGTACTGGTGGAAAACTTCGGCGAAGAAGACGCCCGTCTCTATGGCATCCTGCTGGGTGACGGCCACCTTTCCAAGGACGGCATGCAGTGGGGCGTTTCCGGCAATCCCGGCAAGGACGCACACATGGCCTTCATCCGCGCCTATTTGGAAGAACGCGGCATCCATTTCTGGGAAACCGGACGCGGTGAAACCTATGGCCAGATCCACTGGGCATCCGGCCGCGGCGTGGTACGCAACGGCAGCACCGGCCGTATCAGCGGCGCCGGCGCCCCCACCCTGCCCTTCGCTTACGACGACCTCTACGACGCCCAAGGCCGCAAACGCATCAGCCGTCGTTTCAGTCATCTGCCGCGCACGCAGACGTTGGCATTGATTCAGGGCTTGCTTGAATCCGATGGTGGCGTCAGCCGCGGCAAGGAAATCTACTTCACCAATACATCCAAATCGCTGATCGAAGGTTTGCGCTACCAGTTGCTGCGTCTGGGCATCCCGACCGCCGGTCAATACCGTGAGCGGGAAAACGATCACATCGCGCGCCGCCAGGATGGTTCGGAAATCTCGTTCAAGGGCCTGACCAAAGCCTACGACCTGCGCATACCGGCCGTGCCAGAGATCGCCGAACTCGTTGGCTGCAAGGCTTTGACAAAAGGTAATTGGATCACCTGGCAGGGCTGCGTGTTTAGCCGAATCCGTTCGGTCAAAAGTTTGGAAGTGAAGCCCTTCGTGATCGACCTGAAGGTGGAAGGCGACGAATCCTACATGACCGCTGCCGGCCTCGCGCACAACGGCGGCAAGCGCAAGGGCGCGGTCTGCGCCTATCTCGAGACCTGGCACATCGACATCGAGGAATTTTTGGACCTCAGAAAGAACACCGGCGACGACCGCCGCCGCACCCATGACATGAACACCGCCAATTGGGTGCCGGATCTGTTCATGAAGCGGGTGGCCGAAGACAAGGATTGGACCCTGTTCTCGCCGAACGACGTGCCAGACCTGCACGACCTGACGGGTCAAGCGTTCGAACAGCGCTACCTGGACTACGAGGCCAAGGCCGACCGCGGCGAACTGAAGCTGTACAAGCGCCTGCCCGCCAGCCAGTTGTGGCGCAAGATGCTGTCCATGCTGTTCGAGACCGGCCATCCCTGGCTGGCCTTCAAGGACCCGTGCAACCTGCGCTACACCAACCAGCACGCGGGCGTGGTGCATTCGTCCAACCTCTGCACCGAGATCACCCTGCACACCAACGATGGCGAAATCGCCGTATGCAATCTGGGCTCGGTGAACCTGGCGGCGCACATCACGCCGGAGGGCGCGCTGGACACCGCGAAACTGCGGAAGACCATCGCCACCGGCATGCGCATGCTGGACAACGTCATCGACATCAACTACTACAGCGTGCCGCAGGCGCGCCGCTCCAATTTGCGCCACCGTCCGGTGGGCTTGGGGATCATGGGTTTCCAGGACGCGCTGTATAAGCTGCGGGTGCCCTATGCCTCGCAGGAAGCCGTGGCCTTCGCCGATCTCAGCATGGAGGCGGTGAGCTACTATGCGATCCAGGCTTCCTGCGGCCTGGCCGAGGAACGGGGCCGCTACGGCAGCTTCGACGGCTCATTGTGGAGCCGCGGCGTCCTGCCGGTCGACTCGATCGCTCTGCTGGAAGAGGGCCGCGGCGGCTATCTGCAGATGGACCGGAGCTGGACGCTGGACTGGGACGCCCTGCGGGAACGGGTGCGCACGGTCGGCATGCGCAACAGCAACACCATGGCGATCGCGCCCACCGCGACCATCTCGAACATCTGCGGCGTCTCGCAGTCCATCGAGCCGACCTACCAGAACCTGTTCGTCAAGTCGAACCTCTCGGGCGAATTCACCGTGGTCAACCCCTATCTGGTCCAGGACCTCAAGGCGCTGGGGCTGTGGGACGCGGTCATGATCAACGACCTCAAGTACTACGACGGCAGCGTGCAGAAGATCGAGCGCATACCGGAAACCCTGAAGCAGCTCTATGCCACCGCCTTCGAGATCGACCCCCGCTGGCTGATCGAGGCCGGTTCGCGCCGGCAGAAATGGCTGGACCAGGCCCAGTCCCTGAACCTGTACCTGGCCGAGCCCTCCGGCAAGAAGCTGGACACGCTCTACAAGCTGGCCTGGGTGCGCGGCCTCAAGACCACCTATTACCTGCGCTCGCTGGGCGCCACCCATGTCGAAAAGAGCACCGCCTTCGACGGCAAGCTCAACGCGGTCAAGACCGATCCGATCGACGACGCGATCCCGAGCCTGCGCCAGATGGACGCCGTCCACGCCGACGTCCGGCCGGCCGAGTCCAAGGCCTGCCTGATCGACGATCCCACTTGCGAAGCGTGCCAGTAGCCGGAACGCCCATCCTTGTGCATCATGGGCCTTACCGCCCGGCAAGGCCGTCGGGTCCTGGCGGAAGGCCCGCCGAAAAATAACTGAACCATGAGAGGTAAGGAGAGGCAAATGAGCGAACTGACCAAACTCATCTACGCATTCGTCGGCATCATGATCATCGGCTTCGGGATCGTGTATTTCTCCAAGGAAACCGAGCAGGACAAGGTCGGCCAGGCGCTGCTGATGTCGGGCAACATGCTGAACACCTACGCGCGGGAATCCTGCACCCAGGCCGGCGAAGCCAAGGCCGGCACTCATCTTTACATGCCGAGCGAGTCGCAGAGCGATGGCAACAGCTATGTGAGCCTGACCTGGAATTACACCAACAATGGCGACCACGTATTGACCTGCCGCTACGAGCGCGACAAGGGCATCACCGAGATGACGCTCGACGGCGCCCCGGTCGGCAACGTCAGCGTGGACCGGGGCGCGGATGCGCCGTCCCGCGCCGCCGGCGCGGCCAACGGGAAGCGCGACACCGGCCACTGAGGCTGTCGCCGGCGTTTCGCTTGCGACCGGGACGGCATCCTGAAAACGTATGCCGCCGGGCGGGCTGGCTGAACCTTAAATTTTCGAACGCAGAACGAGAGCTTAAATCATGTTGAACTGGGAAGACCCGCTGGCCGGCCTTGCGCCGAGAGCCTGCCCCGGACCCTGGATCGAGCCCTGCCCTGGACCCGAGCCGCGGGCGGAGCTTGATCCGGGAGCCTGCCCTGAACTCGATTCAGGGACGAACGAAACCGCCTCTCCCGCCGCACGTGGGGATTTTGAAACCCAGATGGAACCCGTCCCGGCCGGGGGAGCGGCGGCGCAAGCGGACGATGGCGACGGCTCGCTCGCCGGCGCCACCGGCCTGGAAAACATCGAGATGGGCGCCCGCCGCATCCAGGTGGACGACAAGAAGATCATCAATTGCCGGGCCGACCTCAACCAACTGGTGCCGTTCAAGTACCACTGGGCCTGGCAGAAATACCTCGACGCCTGCGCCAACCACTGGATGCCGCAGGAGATCAACATGAACGCCGATATCGCGCTGTGGAAGAGCGCCGACGGCTTGACCCCCGACGAGCGCACCATCATCAAGCGTAATCTGGGCTTCTTCTCCACCGCCGATTCGCTGGTCGCCAACAACCTGGTGCTGGCCGTGTACCGCCACATCACCAATCCGGAATGCCGCCAGTACCTGCTGCGCCAGGCTTTCGAGGAGGCCCTGCACACCCACGCCTACCAGTACGTGGTGGAATCGCTGGGGCTGGACGAAGGCGAGGTGTTCAACATGTACCGGGAGCTGCCGGCGGTGGCGCGCAAGGCCGAATGGGCGCTGCCCTTCACCCAGTATCTTTCCGATCCGCACTTCAAGACCGGGACGGTGGAGAACGACCAGCGCCTCTTGCGCGAGCTGATCGCCTTCTACGTGATCTTCGAGGGCATCTTCTTCTACGTCGGCTTCACCCAGATCCTGTCCATGGGCCGCCGCAACAAGATGACCGGCACCGCCGAGCAGTTCCAGTACATCATGCGCGACGAGTCCATGCACATGAACTTCGGCATCGACGTGATCAACCAGATCAAAATCGAGAACCCGCACCTGTGGACGGAAAGCTTCAAGGCCGAGATGGTGCGGATGATCCGCGAAGCGGTGGAGATCGAGACCCAGTACGCCTACGACACCATGCCCCGCGGCATCCTGGGGCTCAACGCGCCCATGTTCAAGGAGTACCTGGAGTTCATCGCCAACCGCCGCAGCAATCAGATCGGCCTGCCGGAGCAGTATCCCGGTGCAAGCAATCCGTTCCCCTGGATGAGCGAAGTGCTGGACCTCAAGAAGGAGAAAAACTTCTTCGAAACCCGCGTCACCGAGTACCAGACCGGCGGCACCTTGAGCTGGGACTGATCGAGCCTGAAAAGAGCAACGCGCCCGCCGTGATTTTACGCATCCGCACGAGACTCTCCCCCGTCTGCCTCGCGCTTAGAAATCCGGCGGCTTTTGTCGCCTGAGCAACGAATCGGGCATGAATGATTCGACGCAGAACCCATACCGCTACGCCGCCCTGTGGCGAGCCTGTGGCTGGGCCATGGTCGCCGCGGTCGTCGTGCTCTCCCTCGTCCCCCAATTGCCCCAGGCGCCGTCTTTTCTGGGCTGGGACAAGGCCCAGCATTTCATCGCCTATGCGGTCCTGACCTCGTGGTTCTGCCTGTGTTATTCCCGGCACTGGCGCTGGCCGGCGTTCTTCGTCGCGCTGGGAACCCTACTTGAGCTGCTGCAGGGCTTCACCGGCATCAGAACCACGGACCTCTTCGATATCCTCGCCAACAGCATCGGGGTGTTCATAGGGCTAGCCTTAAGCTTTACGCCGTTGGCATCCAGCCTGCTTCGGCTCGACGATTTTATATCCCGCCACCTGGAAACACCGATCGAATAGCGATTCACGCCGCATCTGCTTTCGGAAGGCACGGTTCCGACCGTCCCCGCTCAAGATCGAGCTGACATTCCGCCCAAGTCCGGTAGCTCTCGTTACGCCGCTGCACCCACAACGCCATGCCCATGTAGCCGTAAGGCATCTTCGGTCCTTCCGCCGCGGCATGCAGCGCCGCGAAGCGCACGCCGGGACGGAGATGGTGGTCGGCATGACGAGTCAGCGCCAGGAACATGAACAGGCTGACGGCCGAATCGTTGCGCCAGGCGACGGCTTTCCCATGACCGGAAGCTTCGGTCAAACCGTAGTGCTGGAAGTAGTTGACCGACTCCAGGGTCCGCACGGCCCCCCGCGCCTGATGCAGCAATACCAGCACCGCCAGCGGGCCGAACAGCGCGGCGTAGAGCGCAAGCCACGCCAGCTCGAACGCCATGCCCGCCAGGGCCGCGCCGCGCCGGAGCGACCAAGCGATGCGCCATTGCTGGCGCAGGCCGCGCCGGTAGAACCCCTCGAAGCTCTCCCCTCTGAATGCGGTCGAGGGATCGTCGGCGGTTCCCAGGCGGGCGTGGTGCCCCAGCTTGTGCGCCAGGTAGAAATGATCGTAGCCCAGGGTTGCCAGCAGCAGCCGTCCCAGACGGCGCTGTCCGGCGGAGCGGCGGTGGATCAGCTCATGCGCGGGACAGATGCCGGCGGAAACGAAGTCGGCCGAGACCATCGCCCGCACTGCCAGCAGATCGGCCAGGCTCGCCGCGACTTCGGACACGCTGTTCCAGCCCAGTTGCGAAACCATCCGCCCCAAGGCGAACAGGTTCACCAATTGCAGGATCGCCAGCAGATACAGGAGTGCATCGAAGAAAGGCGCCGGCGCCGATTCCGGCATGGTCCGGGTTTCCGCCGGCCCGAAATACTCGGCCAGCAGCAGGAGCAGCATGGGCAGGGTCCATAGCAGCGCCGCCAGCGGCCGGTGGGGGCCGCTCGCAAGAAACCCGAGGACCGCCAGCGGAAACACCAGGCTAAGGCCGTAGCCGGTCCACCACGGCGGCGGCCAAATGGCCCCCGGCCGGGATTTCGATAGAATGCTCATGGGCTTTGCGGAACCTCACGATGCGGCCACTAAAAGCGAGAACCTATTATCTCGGCCTGTGCCTGACCTACCACGATCCTGCCCTGGCGATCGTCGGTCCGGATGGCGGTGTTCTGTTCGCCGAAGCCGCCGAGCGCCGGCTCCAGAGCAAGCGGGCACTGAACGCGCCGCCCGACGACCTGTTCCACCTGCCTGCGCTGCTGCGGGCGCATTGCGCCGATGCCGGCGAATTCGTCATCGCCTGCAACTGGCGGAATACACGCCCGCTGCACGAGCGCCTGGCGCGCTGGCTGGGCTGGCTGTCGCCCCGGGGCATCCTCGCCAATGCCGGCCGGCGGGTGCATACCTGGCTGGAGCCTTACCAGCTCTACCACATGCAGGCCGCCCAGCATCACGCCCTGAAGAGCCGCCTGCTCAACCTGGCGCGGAGCCTGCGCCGCGATTTCCCCGGCATCCCGGTCCGCTTCCGCGGCTACGACCACCACCTTAGCCACGCCGCCCTGGCCTGCTACGCCAGCCCGTTCGAGACCGCCGCCTGCGCCGTGATCGACTCCTACGGCGAAACCGGATCGATGGCGTTCTTCGACTACCGCGACGGCAGGCTGCGCCTCGTGGCCAGGCTCGAAGGGCCGCAGAGCCTCGGATTCTACTATATGAAGCTCACCGAACTCTGCGGTTTCGACTGGCTGGGCGGCGAGGAATGGAAGGTCATGGGGCTTGCTTCCTACGGAAAGACGGACGCGGAAATCCTGGGCTGGTTGCAAGAGATGACGCAGGTGGAGTCCCTTGGCCTTTCGACCCGGCACGATGTTTTTTTCGACCGGCTGCAACGGCTCGAAGGCCGCCGGCGGCAGCCGGGGCAGGCGCCGGAAGCGGTCGGCGACCTCGCCCATACTGGCCAGGTGTTTTTCTCCGAAACCGTCAACCGGCTGCTCGCCAATCTCCATGCGCGCGGCATTTCCGACAACCTCGCCCTCGCCGGCGGCTGCGCGCTGAATTCGGCCTGCAATGGCCAGATTCTGGAGGAAACGCCGTTCCAGGCGCTGTACGTTCCGCCGGCCCCGGCCGACGACGGCACCGCCCTGGGAGCGGCCTGGCTGGCTTTCCGGGAAGATCGCCCCGATGACGCCTTCGAACCCCGCCGCCTGTCCCCCTACCTCGGCAGCGAAATCGCCGCGCCGGACATCGAGAGGTTCGCACGGCACTCCCGCTTGCCGGTTCAACGTCTTTCCGGTGAAGCCCTCATCGGCGCCGCCGCCGAGCTGTTGGCTCAAGGCAAGGTCCTGGGTTGGGTGCAGGGCAGAGCCGAATTCGGTCCCCGAGCCCTGGGCAACCGCTCCATCCTGGCCGATCCTCGCCGCGCGGAGACGGGCGAGCGCATCAACCGCGAGGTGAAATTCCGCGAGCGCTTCCGTCCCTACGCCCCGGCCATCCTGCACGAGCATGGGCCGGACTGGTTCGAGGCTTACCAAGAGTCGCCCTACATGGAGCGCACCCTGCGCTTCCGGCGGGAGGCGCGCGAACGAGCACCGGCGGTGGTCCATGTGGACGGAACCGGCCGGCTGCAGACCGCAAATTCGGAATGGAACCCGCGTTTCCACGACCTGCTCGCCCGGTTCCACCGCCTGAGCGGCGTGCCGGCGCTGCTCAACACCAGCTTCAACGTCATGGGCAAACCCATCGTGCACAGCATGGAGGACGCCTTCGGCGTGTTCCTGGGCTCGGGGCTGGATGCCCTGGCGGCCGGCGATCACCTCTTCACCAAACCGGACACGCCGCCATGACCTGCCTGCGAGGATTGTGCCGGACCCTGCTGCACGGCCCTGCCGATGCCGACACGCTTCGGACGGCGGAAGGCTTTTTCGCGTCCGCGCTGACCGGGGCCGGGCAGGATGGGATGGCCCCGGATTTCGGACGCCCCTGGCCGGCGCCGGCGTTACCCCGGCCGGACGATCCGGCCGAGCGCCGCGGCGTGATTCTCGCCCTGGCGCCGGCCTTGTTACTGGAACAGATCTGGCTGGCCCGCGCGGCGCAGCCTGCGACGGCCCACCGTCCGGCCGAATGCCATTTGTTCGAGTTGTATTGCCGCAGCGTCGGTCTGGACGATCCCGCGACCTCGGCGTCCTCCAAATTTCGGGCGGGACTCACCCTGGCCGGGGCGGCCCTGCCGGGACTGAACGATCCGGGTTTCTTCCGGTTCCCCGGTATCCCCGATTTCGCCTGGAACCTGCCGGCCGCCCAGCTATGCCTGTTCCACCGGCCGCGCCGCTACTTTCCCGAGCTGCTGGGCTGGACCCTGGCTCACAGCCTGCGCGAACCGGCTTGGTGGGACGGCGCCGGCGAAGCGGTAACGGCCCAAAACCGGGCCTTGGCCCGCGCGGCACTGGAGGCTTGCGAGGCGCGCGACGAAGGACGCGTCCGCGCTGGCTGGACCCTTTATTGCGAGCTGTTCGCCGACTTGCTGAATCAGACCGCCGCCGCGTCTGCCCGGAAGGTGCCGGCGAAGGAGGCGCTGGCCGGGATCGTTGGCGCCAAGCGCAACCACGCTATCGGCCATCACGGAAGAATCCTGCTGGCCGGACGCGGCCTCGATGAATGGCTGGCGGACCCCGATCCGGAACCGCTGCTCCGAGCCCTGCGCGATTCGCCCTGGGTGGACCGGGCCTGCCCGCAGGCCAGCCGGCTCGTCCGCGCCATGGATTTCGGCGGGCCGATGTTCGGGGTGTTCGACCGCGCCGAGCGGCAGGTCTGCCTGGACTGGATCGAAGACGAGGACCGCCTGCTCCCGCTTGCCCCGCAAACTCCGGCGTTCATGCCACGGCCCGTCGAGACGGAGCGTCCGTCGCGCGCCGGCCTTCGGTCGAAACGCGCGCTTTACACCGCCTTGCTGCGCGCCGAATCGACGGCGGACGTGCCGGAACGAGCCGCCGCCGCGGTGAACCGGATACTGCGCCTGACTCGCGTCATGATGCCTCTGCAGCGCGGGCATCGGCGCTTCTTCCTCTACACCGAAGCCGATTTTCATGCCCGGATCGAGGCCATCCATGCCCATGAGATCGGGCGCTACCGGCCACCGGACGCGCCTCCCACGGTCGGTGGAGAGTTCTGCCGCTGGGTCATCCTCCAGTTTGCCCCCGCGATCCTGGTCGACGGCTGCTGGCTGGCCGGTATCGGCACCGCGACGGAGTGCCTGGATACCGCGGGCCGCCATCTCCTCAAGATCTACGCCGACGAACTGGGCAACGGCCGGCCCGAACGCAACCATCCCAACGTCTACCGCCGCCTGCTCGGCCAGCTCGGCATCGAACTGCCGCCGTTCGAGGGCGAGGCATTCGCCAACGACCCGCGATTCCTCGATGCCGCCTTCGACCTTCCGGTCTACCTCCTCGCCATGGGGCAATGTCCACAACGCTACTTTCCGGAGCTGCTCGGACTCAATCTCGCCATCGAACTCAGCGGCCTCGGCGCCGGCTACATGCGGATGATCGATCTGCTGCGAAGCCACGGCATCGATCCCGCCATCATCCAGCTGCACCTCAGCATCGACAACCTCGCCTCCGGCCATGCCGCCAGGGCGAGGGAGGCCGTCATGATCTACCTGGACGAAATGGAGCGGAAAGGCGGGAAGATGGTTTCGCGCCAGCTCTGGAAGCGGATCTGGACTGGGTATCTGTCGCTCTACACCGCCGGGTTGAGCCTGGCCTGGCGGCTTCATCGCCGGTCGACCCGGAGCGGAAATCGGCCGGGAGGCTAACCGCCCAGCCCAATCATGCCGGGCTATCCTGCCCGGCACCCTTCGGGTAAATGCACAAATCGGCAGGAAAGCCGATTGACAGGTCCCGTCCTTGGGATCTGCCCTCCGGGCCATGCTCCGCATGTTCAAATTTGCTCCCGGCAAATTTGTGCACGCGTAGCGCCCGAAGGGGGCGGCATAGGGATGTGCCGCATAAAATCCGCTCCCGGCGGATTTGTCCCAAAGGGAGAGGGAGAGCAAGGTTGCTGCGACTTTCACGTTAAACATGCTTGCGGAGACGCTCGGCATCCGGATGGCAACCCACCAGGAAATCCATCATTTCCGTGCCATCCCGGCCGAGGTAGAACCGCACCATCTTCTCGTTGAATTCCTTCGCTTTCCCCGCCGGCACGCTAATCGCATCGATTCCTGCGGACATCAAGACGCCGTTCATCATGAAGCGGGACGTGCGCTTGTTGCCGTCGAAGAAAAACTGCTGCAGGGCGCCGAACAGGAAAAATGCCAGCGATCTCTCGAAGGCAGCCTCGATTTCGCTTTCGAGTGACGAAATTCCGGTTAGAAAGACACGGTTCAACTGCGGCGCTCCGGCAACGGTCGGCAGCGGCGTAAAGCGTCCGTGTTCGCCGAGACTGACATCCGGGGTGTAGTCGATCTCCCTGCCCTCCCCCCGAAAGCGCCCCCATTCCAAGGCCTCATTGCGGGCGACGATGGCGTGCAGTTCGCAGAATGTCGGCTTGTCGAGCCGGAACTGCGCGCTCTTCACCATCCGGCTCAAGCACCTCGAACTCTCGGCGAGATTGAGGACCTGCTCCTGGTCGGACAGTTTATGGCCGCCGACCGTCACCCCGTCCAGCAGGGTTTTCACCTCCGGGAAGGTCATCGGATTGCCTTCGAGCATGCTGGCGTCCCAAACGAATTCAGGCAGCATCCGGTGGAACCGGAACAGCGCCCGCTCGACGGTACGGACCGGCACCGCGGCTGGAACGGCGGACCGGTCCCAACGGAAACCAAGGGCATCGAAGAGTTTCACGGGCCGCTCTCCGCCTGTCAGGAATCCACCCCGCGTTCCACCTCCCCCTGTCGCCGCAACTGCCGCTTCAATATCTTGCCGGCGGCGTTCCGGGGCAGTTGCTCGATCGCCACGACCTGGCGGGGAATCTCGTGTCGCCCCAGGTAGGGCTTGCACCAGGCGCGGATTTCGGCCTCAGTGGCGGGCGCATCCAGTACGACGTAGGCCACCACCCGTTCGCCGTGCAGCGGGTCCGGATCGCCGACCACGGCGACCTCCCGGACCGCCGGGTGCCGGCACAGGACCTCTTCGATCATCCTGGGGTACACGTTCATGCCGTTGACGATGATAAGGTCCTTCTTGCGGTCGACGATGCTGAAGTAGCCGTCCTCGTCGACCTGGCCGAGATCGCCGGTGAGGAACCAGCCGTCGCGGAAACTTTCCCGAGTCGCCTCCGGCTGGTTCCAATAGCCCTTGAACACATTGGCGCCGCGCACGGCGATTTCGCCCATCTCGCCCACCGGAAGTTCGGCGCCGTCCTCGCCGACGATCTTCATTTCGACGCCCGCCACCGGCAGGCCGACCGTGCCGCATTTGACGGGGCCGCCCACCGGGTTGACACAGGTGACCGGCGAGCATTCGGTGGGACCGTCGCCTTCGTGAATGGGTAAGCCGAAACGCGCCTCGAACTGCTGCATGATGTTGAGCGGCAAGGCCGCGCCGCCGGACACGCAAAGCCGGACGGTTCCGAACCGGGCGATCCGGTCCTCGCGCAGCCGGCACAGCAGGGCGTACATGCTCGGCACGCCGAGGAACAGGGTCGCGCCGCATTGGCCGATGGTGTCGGCGACCAAGTCCGGCTCGAACTTCGCCAGCGGCACCAGGGTACAGCCGCAGAGGAGCGGCGTGAGCATGCCGACGGTAGCCGCGAAGGCATGGAACATCGGCAGCACCACCAGCACCCGGTCCTCGCCGGGCCGCCAGTCCAGGGCTTCCCTCACGCTCGCGGTGTTCGCCAGCAGGTTGCCGTGAGTCAGCATCGCGCCTTTGGGGCGGCCGGTGGTGCCGGAGGTGTAGAGAATCGCGGCCAGGTCTTCCTGAGCGTCGAATTCGACGGCCGGGGGCGCCGCCGCCTCTTCCAGCAGTGCCCGCCAGACCTCTCCGTCCGGGCCGTCGCAGCCGATGCCGGCACGGACCTTGAGCCCGGCGAGCCGATCCAGCACTGCGGCCGCGTTTGCCGAAACCTCGCCGTGATAGATCAGCCCGCTGACCCCGGCGTCGGCGAGGTTGTAATGCACCTCTTCGGCACTGAGCAGCAGGTTGACGGGGACCACAACGGCGCCGGCCTTGATAATGCCGGCGTAGACAAAAGCGAATTCCGCGGAATTGATACAGTAGAGACCGATACGCTCGCCCTTGGCGACGCCACGGGCGGCAAGCCCGGCGGCGATGGCGTCGGACGAGCGGTCGAATTCGGCGAAGTCGATGCTGCGCTCGGCCGTAAGAATGGCAGGAACATTGGGATAATGGCTGGCAGCCTCACGCAGCGCGTCCGCTAGAGAACGGGGCATGACGGAATACTCGTCGTAGGGAATTCAGAACCGCCGGCAGCGCATCATTGCCCGACATCTCCGCGGCGAGCGGGGACGCTCCCTCACCCCGCCCTTACCCAGGAACCTGCGGCCGAAGGCCGCTCCTTGTTCCCTTCTCCCTCTGGGAGAAGGTGGCGCGCAGCGCCGGATGAGGGTGAGGGGCTTGGACAATGCGGTCTGCCGGCCTCAGTTGATGACGTTGTGGCCGCGTCCGCGCATGCAGTTGATGAAGGCGCGCTTGTACTGCTCGTCGCCGGAGACGCCCTGCTGGGTGGCGCCGCCGATGCCGCCGGCCGCCGCACCGATGGCCGCGCCGGTCCCAGGGCTTCCTACCGCCGCGCCGATGGCCGCACCGGCCGCCGCGCCGACCAGGCCGCCCACCGCACCGCCCTTCAGGGCTTCCGTACCCGCGCTGCCGGCTTCCTTGGCCATCATCCGGCATTCTTCTTCGTCGAGAGAAATGCGGGCCGCATTGGGGTCATTGTAGGTGTCGTAGGTCGGCTTCCAGCCGGTATAGGTGGCGCAGCCCGAAGCGGCCATGGCCGGGATCAGCAGTACCGAAATCTTTTTCAACATGCTCGTAAACTCCTCGCTCGAAAATTCTATCCTGGCAGCCGGACGCCCAGATTTGAGCTTGGCTGAAAGACCGGGCCACTATATCAAAACCGGGTTCACACGGAATACTAGGCCGATTCGGGAATAGCCGGCGCTTCTGTTATGATCACATTGCCCGATGAGCGCGACGACCCGCCGCCTTTCCCTGACGAGCGTCCGAACCCCTCCGCCGATCGGCGTTCCGGCGCGCGGTCCCTCTCATCTGACGTTTTTGTTCCTTTTGACTTCCCATCCTGATGCAATCGACCGAAACTCCTTTTTCCTTTTCCGATCTGGCGATCTCGGCCCCCATTCTCCAGGCCATCCGCGAAATCGGCTACGAGACCCCCTCTCCCATCCAGGCGGCGAGCATTCCCCATCTCCTCGCCGGCCACGATCTCTTGGGCCAGGCCCAGACCGGCACCGGCAAGACCGCCGCTTTCGCCCTGCCGATCCTGAACGATATCGACCTCGAGCGGCGCGAACCGCAGGCCCTGGTGCTGGCGCCGACCCGCGAACTGGCGCTGCAGGTGGCCGAAGCCTTCCAGAGCTACGCCCGCCACCTGCCCGATTTCCACATCCTGCCGATCTATGGCGGCCAGTCGATGGACGCCCAGCTGCGCCATCTGCGCCGGGGCGTCCACGTCATCGTCGGCACGCCGGGCCGGGTGATGGACCACCTGCGTCGCAAGAGCCTCAATCTGGACAGCCTGCGCACCCTGGTGCTGGACGAAGCCGATGAGATGCTGCGGATGGGCTTCATCGAAGACGTCGAATGGATCCTGGAGCACACGCCGCCCGAGCGCCAGATCGCGCTGTTCTCGGCCACTATGCCGGAAGCGATCCGCAAGGTCGCCAAGCGCCATCTGCGCCACCCCAAGGAAGCCAAGATCGAGGCCAAGACCGCCACGGTCGAGGCCATCACCCAGCGCTACTGGCTGGGCTCGGGCGCGCACAAGCTCGACGCGCTGACCCGCATCCTCGAAGTCGAGGACTTCGACGCCATGATCATCTTCGTCCGCACCAAGCTGCTGACCGAGGAACTGGCGGAAAAGCTGGAAGCCCGCGGCTATTCCGCCGCCGCTCTGAACGGCGATATGAGCCAGGCGCTGCGCGAGAAAGCCATCGACCGGCTGAAGAAGAATACCCTGGACATCCTGGTCGCCACCGACGTCGCCGCCCGCGGCCTGGACGTCGAGCGCATCAGCCATGTGGTCAATTACGACATTCCCTACGACACCGAGGCCTACGTCCACCGCATCGGCCGCACCGGCCGCGCCGGCCGCAAAGGCCAGGCGATCCTGTTCGTCGCGCCGCGGGAAAAGAGGATGCTGAGCGCCATCGAGAAAGCCACGCGCCAGCGCATCACCGAAATGCGCCTGCCCACCCACCAGGACATCGCCGAGCGCCGCGTCGAGCAGTTCAAGGCCCAGGTCATGGCGACGCTGGAAGAGGAGGATCTGGAGTTCTTCCGCCGGCTGGTGCAGCAGATCGGCCGGGAACAGGGGCTCTCGCCCACCGACATCGCCGCCGCCCTGACCTATCTCGTGCAGAAGGAACGTCCGCTGGTGCCGGACGAGAAAGCCGCTCCGACGGAATTCGCATCCGAGAGCCGCGAACCGCGCAAGAAGCTCCGCGACGCCGAACCCGGCGAAAAGAAACGCAAGCGCAAGGACCGGGAGGATACCGGCGTGCTCTACCGCATCGACGTCGGCCGCAACGACGGCGCGGCGCCCAAGGACATCGTCGGCGCCATCGCCAACGAAGCGGACATCCCCGGCGGCGCCATCGGCCACATCAAGCTGTACGACGACTTCAGCACGGTGAGCCTCCCCGCGGACCTGCCGAAGAAGTCGCTGAAACGGCTGGAAAAGATTTGGATCGTCGGCAAACCGATCAACATCCGGCTCTGGCACGGCGACGCGCCCGTCCCGCAGGCATTCGAGAAGCCGAAGAAAAAGAAGGCCTATCCGAAGAAGACCGGCTGATCCTCACCCCTGTCCCCTACCCAGGAACCTGCGGCCAAAGGCCGCTCCTTATGAGGGAAACGGCCTTCGTCAAATCCCGGACGGTTCCCCGCTCAGCGTCGCCATATCGATCACGAAGCGGTATTTCACGTCGCTCTTGAGCAGGCGCTCGAAGGCCTCGTTGATTCCCTGGATCGGGATCAGCTCGATGTCGCAGACGATACCGTGTTCGCCGCAGAAATCCAGCATCTCCTGGGTTTCCCGGATGCCGCCGATAAGCGAGCCGGCCAGCCGGCGGCGCCCGCCGATCAGGCTGAAGGGCATGACCTGTACGCCTTCCGGCGGCACGCCGACCAGGGTCAGTGTGCCGTCACGCTTGAGCAGGTCGAGATAGGCGTTGATGTCGTGCTGTGCCGATACGGTGTCGAGGATGAAGTCGAACCGGCCGGCCTGCCGCGCCATGGCGTCCCGGTCCCTCGACACCACGACCTCGTCGGCGCCCAGCCGCCGCGCGTCCCCGGCCTTGCCGGGCGACGTCGTGAACAGCACCGTTTCCGCCCCGAAGGCATGGGCGAATTTGAGCGCCATGTGTCCCAGGCCGCCCAGGCCGACGATCCCGACCCGCTGGCCCGGCCCCACCTGCCAGTACCGCAGGGGCGAATAGGTGGTGATCCCGGCGCATAGCAGCGGCGCGGCGGCGGCGAGGTCCAGGCCGTCCGGCACCTGCAGCACGAAAGCCTCGTCGACCACGATGCTGCCGGCATAGCCGCCGTAGGTCATGCCGCCGCTGTGGCGGTCCGGGCTGTTGTAGGTGAAAACCGGGCCGTGTTCGCAATGCTGTTCCAGCCCGTCCGTGCAGCTCGGGCAGATCCGGCAGGAATCCACCATGCAGCCCACCGCCACGGTGTCGCCGAGCTTGAATTTCGTCACGCCGCCGCCGACCTCCCTCACCTTGCCGACGATCTCGTGCCCAGGGACGCAGGGGTAGACGGTCGCATTCCATTCGTTGCGCGCCTGGTGCAGGTCGGAATGGCAAACGCCGCAGTACGAGATTTCGATGCGGACATCCTGCGGCAGCGGTTCCCGGCGCTGCAGGATGAACGGAGCGAGGGGCGAATCCGCGCCCTGGGCTGCGTAGGCCTTTACTGTGTACATGGTCCAACCTCTCCGGATTCCGGTGCTGTTCGCCAGCATATCCGTGCCTCGGGTAAATGGAAACCAGCGAGCCACGAAGCGGGGCGAGCACGGTCGTGCGGCGCCGGGAACGCCGTTAGATACAGCGCCTCGGGAGACTCACCCTCTCGTGGTCTCCACATCGTCCGGCCATCCTTGGAATCCAGAACGGAATGAAACGTCCTTGTACCTGTATCAAGGCATATGACGCAGTTTGCGGGGCGAGTTACGCAGCCCTGTTGCGCTGGAAATGACGATGCTTAGGTGGAACATTGGTCGCCGGGTGATAAGCTTAATTTGAATAGCCGCGGCGCTTGAGGGCAAATACATGAGGAAAGTCCCGCTGACTCCGGCGTTCTTCCATCATCCGAGCACGGCGCGGTTTTGCGCCGAGGTTGCCGATGTCACTTCTGTCTCGGAATGAACTGCGGCCAGGAGGACGGACACAGGCATGGCACCGATCACGGAATTGAGGGCTTCGCTGGACTTCCTGCCCCACGGTTATTGTTACGCGTGGATTCCGGAGCTGCTTTGGCTGCACGTGATTTCCGATCTGGTCATCGCCGCTGCCTATTATGCGATTTCCATCGCGCTCCTCTATTTCGCGAAACGGCGGCGAGATGTGGTTTTCCGGAGCGTATTTCTCCTCTTCGGGCTGTTCATACTGGCATGCGCCAGTACCCACTTCATGGGGGCGTGGACGGTCTGGTATCCCGTCTACTGGACGGACGGTGCCATCAAGGCCATCACGGCGGCGGTGTCCTTCGGCACCGCAATCCTGGTCTGGCCGCTGATGCCGCAAGCACTGCAAATTCCTTCACCGAGACAACTGCTGGAACTCAACCAGAATTTGGCGAGCGAGGTTGCCGAGCGGAAACAGGCGGAAATCCGGCTGCGCACGATTCTTGATGCCGAGCCGGAGTGCGTAAAAATGGTGGGGGCCGATGGTACGCTCCTGGACATGAACCGGGCGGGACTGCAGATGATCGAGGCCGAATCGATCGACCAGGTCCGGGGCAAATCGGTCTCCGCGCTTGTCGATCCCTACGATCGTGACCGGTTCGAAGCTTTCAATCAGCGGGTACTGGCAGGCGAAACCGGCATGCTGGAATTCCGGGTCATCGGCCTCAAGGGCGGCAGGCGCTGGTTGGAAACCCACGCCGTGCCTTTCGCCAGCAAACCCGGTTCCCCCGATGCCCTGCTGGCAGTCACTCGCGACATCACCGAGCGTAAACTGGCGGAAGAAGCCGTTCGGCTGGCGGCAACGGCTTTCGAGACCAGCGAAGCCATCATGATCACCGACGCCGAGGGTATCGTGCAGCGGGTAAACTCGGGCTATACCGCAATCACCGGCTATGCGTCCGAAGAAATCGTGGGCACGCCCTCGGACCTTCTTAGGCTAGGCGCGAATGAAGGCGGGATTTCCTCGCCGGGAATCCCGGAAACCTTGAACGCGACGGACTGCTGGAAAGGGGAGGTCACGGCCCGGCGCAAGAACGGCGATGTCTATCCGGCATGGCTTTCCATCAAGGCCGTAAGGAACGACGAGAAGGTCCTGACGCATTATGTCGCGACCTTCGTCGACATCAGCGAGCGCAAGCGCGCACAGCAGGAAATCGAGCAACTGGCATATTTCGATTCGCTGACGGGGCTGCCGAACCGCCGCTTGTTTCTGGAGCGGCTGAATCAGGCTGCCGGCGACAGCCGCGTCAACGGATCCCGCTGTGCGCTGCTGTTCGTCGACCTCGACCGGTTCAAGCATCTCAACGATGCGCGCGGCCACACGGTGGGAGACCAGCTGCTGCGCAAGGTTGCCGAACGGCTGTCCGAGGGCATCGGCCAAGGTGACACGGTCGCCCGCCTGGGCGGCGACGAGTTCGTGATTCTGCTGGGCGGTCTGGACGCCGAAATCGAATCCGCATGCCGACATACCATGGAGGTTGCGGAAAATCTCCGGCTGATGCTGCAGCGGCCTTTTGTCCTTTCCAGCGGCCCGCATTACGTCACCGCGAGCATCGGCACCGCCGTATATCCTTTCGATACGGGCTCGGCCGACGATTTGCTGAAAGCGGCGGATATGGCCATGTACCAGGCCAAGGCGGCCGGCCGGAATACGGTGAGGGCCTATGCAGCGACCATGCGGGCGGCGGCCGAATCGCGTCTGACCCTGGAAAGGGACATGCATGCGGCGCTGGAGCGGGGGGAATTCCGGCTCTATCTGCAACCGCAGGTCGATGGGGAAGGCAGAACCGTGGGAGCGGAAGCACTGCTGCGCTGGCAGCATCCGACCGAGGGACTGCTGCTGCCCGACAAGTTCATCGCCCTGGCTGAAGAGACCGGACTGATTCTGCCGATTGGGGAATGGGTCTTCGAACAAACCTGCCGCGAAAGCGTCCGCCTGTCACGAGCCGGACATCATCTGAGCCTGTCCGCGAACATCAGCCCCCGCCGCTTCCAGCAATCCGATTTCCTCGAACGGGTCCGGCGCATCCTGAAACGGACCGGCGCCGACCCTCACGATCTGATCTTCGAAATCACGGAAGGGTTGCTGGTTTCGGACATCGACGATGCCGTTGCGAAAATGAGCGCCCTGGAGCGGCTCGGAATCCGGTTCTCGGTGGACGACTTCGGCACCGGTTACTCATCGCTGGCCTACCTGAAACGCCTGCCGCTCAGCGAGCTGAAGATCGCGCAAACCTTCGTGGAAGACTTGCCGGACGACCCCAGCGACGTTGCGCTGGTCGAGACCATCCTGTCGATGGCCTATCATCTGAACCTGGAAACCATTGCCGAAGGCGTCGAAACCCGCGCCCAGTTCGAGTTTCTGAAGGACAGAGGCTGCACGCGCTTTCAAGGATACTATTTCAGCCCACCGCTCCCGGCGCCGGATTTTTTCGAGAAGCTGGCGTGATGCCGCTCCTTAGGCTTGTGTCAATCTGCCGGCCGCATCAGAGGCGTTTCGACACCGATCTCGCTCTCGCATTTCGGGCAGGCATACCAAGTCTCGGCGTCCGATCCCCAGGCATCGCTGCCGTTTCCGTCCTGCTCCATCGGAACGAGCTCCCTGCCCCGCCCCCGCCAGCCGCATTGCGGGCACAGGTACATGGACCGCTCCATTTCGTCCAGGAAACGCTGAAAGGCGACGAAGCTCATCTTGTCCATCGACATACGGGCGGAACTGATGTGAAAGCGGATCCCCGCCGCTTTGTCGTCGGAATCCTTGGTGATACGTCTGGCCATGGCGATTCCCCGTTATTGTTGTTGGTGAGCCGGTGCGGGTAACTCTGCTACCTGTGCCGGATAACGTACCCCTCATCCGCCCAAAGGGTCAAATCCCACACTGGCCGGATGAACCCATTCCGGCGATCAAAATGCCAATGTATGCAAAATCAGAGAAGACAGCAGGCCGGCGGCCACGTCATCGAGCATGACGCCCCAGCCGCCGCCCGTTCCGCGGTCGATTGCCCGGATGGGCCAGGGTTTGATGATGTCGAAGAACCTGAAGAGGGCGAAGCCCAACAATACGTTCTGCCACGAGGCCGGGACGCCCCACATCGTGATGAGAAAACCGATGATCTCGTCCCACACGATCGCGGGGTGGTCGGCTTCGCCCAGGGCATGGCCGCAGCGCCCGCAGGCGACCACGCCCAGCCCCACCAGCACGACAACGGCTGCCGAATAGACCGCCGGGGTGGCGCCGGCAAGCAGAAGATACACCGGGATTGCCGCCAGGGTTCCAAAGGTGCCGGGCGCCCACGGCGCCAGCCCGGCACCGAATCCTACGGCAATCAGAGTCCAGGGGTTCCGGAATGCCTGGCGGAACTCAAGGCGGCGATTCATCCCTGGTCTCCCCCACAAGAAAAGTGCAGATACCCGGACTGCGACAGCTTGACCGGCCGGCCGGAGCGCCGAACGCTCAGACCGGATCCGGCACGGATCGTACCGATGCGGCTCACCCGGGTAGCGGTAGCTTCAGCGGCCAGCGCGATCGTTTCGGCATGGGTGGGTGGCGCGGTGAAACACAGCTCGTAGTCGTCACCGGCGATCATCGGCATCTCCCAGTCGCCGGAATCGGCCACGTACCGGCAGACGCTAGCCGACAACGGCAGGGCCTCCCAGTCCACCTCGGCGCCGACGGCACTCTGCTCGAGAATATGCCCCAGATCCGCCGCCAGACCGTCCGAAACGTCGATGCCGGCGCTGGCGAATTCCGCCAGACGCAGACCGAAGGCGACCCTGGGTTCGGGAGCTTCCAGCCGGTCCAGCGCCGCCTCGTCTGGAACGAGATAGGCGCCCTGCCTGATCTTCAGGCCGAGGCCGGCCAAGCCGATACTGCCGGTGAGGTAAACCGCGTCACCGGGCTGGGCGCCCGACCGTTTCACCGCCGGCCCGCCGTCCACGGTCCCCAATGCCTGGACGGTGACGGCGAGCGGTCCCCGCGTGGTGTCGCCGCCGATGAGCTGTACGCCGTGGCGCTCGGCGAGCCGGAAGAAGCCTTGCGCAAAAGCCGCGATCCATGCGGGATCGTTTTCCGGCAGGGTCAGGGCCAGCAAGACCCACCTTGGTCTGGCCCCCATGGCGGCCAGGTCGCTCAGATTGACCGCGAGCGCCTTGTGGCCGAGCCTCGTCGGGTCGGTGTCGGGGAAAAAATGGATGCTCGCGACCAGGGTGTCGGCGGTCAGGGCGAGCCGGGTAGCCGCCGCCAAGTTCAGGATCGCGCAGTCGTCGCCGATGCCGACCTCGGTCTCCGGGTGCGCCACTCGCTGTCTGGAAAAAAAGCGCCGGATGATCTCGAATTCGTCCGGACGCTCTATCGAATCGGGCAAGCTCAACCCCGCCTGCGGGCCGCCATCTCGGCCGCCCGGCATTCCTGCGCCACCCGGTCGAGAATGCCGTTCACGTAACGGTAGCTCTGGGCGGCGCCGAATTCCTTGGCCAGATTGATCGCCTCGTTCAGGATCACCCGGTAGGGCGTCTCCGGACGGCGCAGGAATTCGTAGCAGCCGATGCGAAGGATCGCCCGCTCCACCGGATCGACCTCATCGATGGGGCGATCGAGGTATTTCGCCAGCGCGGCATCCAGCAGGGCCAGATTGTTCGCCACGCCGTGCAGGAGCTCCTTGAAATAGGAGACCTGGACGTCGGGCACCTGGCATTTGCTGGCCCTTAGCTCCAGCGTCGCATCCTCTTCCTCGATTTCGTCCGCCCCCTGGGAACGGCCGAATTTTTCCAGCAGTTCCTCGAGCTGCTCCCGCTCCAGCGGACTCAGTTCGAAACCGTTGGCATGGCGCCGATACAAGGACTTGGCAAGCTGCAGCTCCTCGACGAACTGGCGTTCTATGTCCGGAAGGCCGTCCCGCGCCAGTTGCCATTGGTAGACGGCCTGCACGGCGGCGCGGCGCGCCAGCGTCCGCGGGAGGCTCATTCAGCCCCCAGCTGCCGCAGCAGATTGACCATCTCGATCGCGGATAATGCGGCTTCCGCCCCCTTGTTGCCGGCCTTGGTCCCGGCCCGCTCCACCGCCTGTTCGATGGTGTCCACGGTGAGCACGCCGAAGGCCACCGGCAGGTCGTGCTGCAGGGAAATGCTCGATAGACCGTTCACGCATTCGCCGGCGACGTAATCGAAATGGGGGGTCGCGCCTCTGATGACCGCGCCCAGCGCGATGATCGCGTCGTAACGGCCCGAATCGGCGATCTTCTTGACCGCCAGCGGCAGCTCATACGCCCCCGGCGTCTTGGCAATGCAAATGTCTTCCCTGCTGGCGCCGTGGCGGACCAGGGTGTCGACCGCACCGCTGACCAGCTGATCCACGATGAAACTGTTGAAGCGCGAAGCGGCGATACAGACGCGCAGCCCGGCGGCGTTCATGCCGCCTTCGAAAGTCTTGATATGAGCCATGTCGGTTCCCGATCAGTTACGTTGTCACGTAATCCACGACTTCCAGCCCGTAGCCTGAAAGCCCCAAATATTTCTTGTGCGCGCCCAGCACCCGCATCTTGTGCACGCCCAGGTCGGCGAGGATTTGCGCGCCGGTTCCGGTCGTACGCCAGTCCACGCCGGGGTCCTCGCGCTGACCGATGTCCACGCCGTGGTCCTCCATCTGGTAATGATGAATGCGTTCGACCAGGCAGCGATCGTCCTCCTCGTTGCGGATCACCACCAGCACGCCGCGTCCCTCGCCCGCGATCCGCTTCATCGCCGCGCGCAGCGAGATGCCGACATCGCCGCGCCGCGCCCCGAACAGGTCGGTCAGCAAATTGCGGGCGTGCACCCGCACCAGCACCGGCTCGTCGCCGGCGATGTCGCCCAGGGTGAGCGCGAGGTGCAGCTTGTTGTCCAGGCGGTCCTGATAGGCGTGGAGGCGGAAGCGGCCGTGTTCGGTCGGGAAATCGCATTCGCAGATGCGTTCCACCGTCTGTTCGTTCTGCATCCGGTAATGGATCAGATCGGCGATGGTGCCGATCTTGAGGCCGTGGGCCGCTGCGAACTGTTCCAGGTCCGCGCGCCGCGCCATCGAACCGTCTTCGTTGAGAATCTCCACGATGACGGCCGCCGGCACCAGTCCGGCCAGGCGGGCCAGATCGCAGCCCGCCTCGGTGTGACCGGCGCGGTTCAGCACGCCGCCGGGCTGCGCCATGAGCGGAAAAATGTGGCCCGGCTGGACCAAGTCGTCGGGCCTTGCATCCACGGCCACGGCGCACTGGATGGTGCGGGCGCGGTCGCTGGCCGAAATGCCCGTGGTGACGCCGGTCGCGGCTTCGATCGACACCGTGAAATTGGTCGAATGCGGCGTCCGGTTCTCGTTCACCATCAAGGGCAGCCGCAGCTGCTGGCAGCGATCACGGGTCAGTGTCAGGCAGATCAGACCGCGGCCATAGCGCGCCATGAAATTGATGTCCTCCGGCCGCACGTGGCCGGCCGCCATGACGAGATCGCCCTCGTTTTCCCGGTCCTCGTCATCCATGATGACGACCATCCTGCCCTGGCGGATGTCCTCGATGATTTCTTCGATCGTATTCAGAGTCATTTACGCGATGAATCCGTTGCCGCGCAGCAATTCGCGCGTGAGTGAACCGGCGGGCCGCGCGGCGGCCTCGCCTTGAATCAACCGTTCCAGATACCGCGCCGGCAGGTCGACTTCGAGAATGCTATCGCCGCCACGCGGATCCTTGCGCAGCAGCGCTCGTTTGGCTTGTATTATGGCCGTAAACATGCCTTGAAAATTCCCCCCGAGACCGGCCGCCGGCTTCAGCCGATCGGCCGGAGAATCAGCCGCAGGTCCTTGCCGACCCGCCGCGCATCCACGATCGCCAGCTCCGGGCGGTCGGCCATCCTGGCCAGACCGGGCAGGCGGAACAGTCCGCGGGCATCGTCCCCGAGGATGCAGGGCGCGAGGTAGACGACCCACTCATCGACCACGCCGGCCGTCAGCAGGGCGCCGTTCAGGGTCGCGCCTGCCTCGAAAAGCACCTCGTTGAATTCCAGCTGTCCCAGCACCCGCACCACGGCCGACACTTCCGGCCTTCCCCAGGCATCGGACTCCACCTCCACCACCTCCGCGCCGGCATCGGCCAGGGACTGCCGCGCCAGAGGATCGGCCGCCGTGGTCAGCACCAGCGCACGGCCGGCGCGCCGGAACACCCGTGCGTCCGCCGGCGACCGCAGACGGCTGTCCAGAATCACCCTGGCCGGTTGTTCCAGATCGGTATCTTCGCTCAGCCGGGCGGTGAGCAAGGGGTCGTCGGCACGCACGGTGCCGATTCCGGTCACGATGGCGGAGCTGCGCGCCCTCAGGCGATGGACGTCGCGCCGCGCCGCTTCGCCGGTGATCCACTTGCTCTCGCCGGATGCCAGCGCGGTGCGCCCGTCGAGACTCATGGCCAGCTTGCTCCGGACGAAAGGCAAACCGGAACGCATCCGCTTGACGAAGCCTGGATTCAAGCGCTCCGCCTCCTGCCTCAGCAAGCCGCAGGACACTTCCACGCCGGCCTGACGCAGCCGTTCAAGGCCCCGTCCCGCCACCCGCGGATTGGGATCCTGCATGGCCGCCACCACACGATGCACTCCCGCCTCGATCAGGGCATCGGCGCAGGGCGGGGTCCGGCCGTGATGTGAGCAGGGCTCCAGCGTCACATAGGCCGTGGCATCCCTGGCCCGCTCCCCGGCGTCCCGCAGCGCCGCGATCTCGGCATGGGGGCCGCCGGCCCGCTGGTGCCAGCCTTCGCCGACCACTTCCTTCCCCTGCGCCAGGACGCAACCCACCCGAGGGTTGGGGTCGGTCGTATACAAACCCTTTTCGGCGAGACGCAGGGCGCGCGCCATGAAGCGGTGATCCTCGGGGCACCAGCCCGCGGTATCGGGCAAGAGGGTCATCGAGACCGGCACGGAACGCCCGTTTTCAGGCATCGAAAGCATCGGCCTGCCTGCGGGCGGTCTCGGAGTCCGGTTCGTTCTCCAGGCGGTCGATCACTTCGCGGAACTGGTTGACGTCCTCGAACCGGCGGTAGACCGAGGCGAACCGGACATAGGCCACGTCGTCGAGCTGGCTCAGCTCGTTCATCACGTATTCGCCGATCAACCGGGACTGCACTTCGCGCTCGCCGGTGGCGAGCAGGCGCTTCTTGATGCGGGTGATGGCCGCCTCCACCCGGTCGCTCGGCACCGGCCGCTTTTCCAGGGCGCGCAGCATGCCGGCTCGCAGCTTCTCCTCCCGGAACGGCTGGCGGCTGCCGTCCGATTTCACCACCCTGGGCATGTTGAGTTCCGCCGCCTCGTAGGTGGTAAACCGCTCCCGGCACTCGCCGCACTCGCGGCGGCGGCGCACCTGGTCCCCCTCCTGGGAGAGCCGGGAATCCACTACTCGGGTATCTTGCGCACCGCAGAAAGGACACCGCACGGGCGGATTTCACCCCTCACAAACCGCGCCGCTCCGGCGAACGGCCCGCGCTTTCAGTTGGCATAGACCGGGAAACGCCGGCACAAAAGGGTCACATCTTCACGCACCTGGCCGATGACCGTTTCGTCTTGGGGCTTGTCCAGGACATCGCACATCCAGCCCGCCAGCAGACGGCATTCTTCGACCCCGAAGCCGCGCGTCGTCACGGCGGGCGTCCCTCCCCGGATGCCGCTGGTCACGAACGGCGACTGCGGATCGTTCGGCACCGCATTCTTGTTGACGGTGATATGCGCCCTGCCCAGGACCTCCTCGGCCAGCTTGCCGGTCAGGCCCTTATCGATCAGATCGACCAGGAACAGATGATTCCGGGTGCCGCCGGAGACGATGCGGTAGCCGCGTTCGATGAATGCCTTGGCCATCGCGTCGGCGTTCTCCATCACCATAGCCTGGTAGTGCTTGAAATCCGGCTGCAAGGCTTCCTTCAGCGCCACCGCCTTTGCCGCGATCACGTGCATCAGCGGCCCGCCCTGAATGCCGGGGAATACCAGCGAGTTGAGCTTTTTCTCGAGGTCCGGATTGGCTTTGGCCAGGATCAGGCCGCCGCGCGGACCGCGGAGCGTCTTGTGGGTGGTGGTCGTCGTCACGTCGGCGATCGGGACGGGACTGGGGTACAAGCCGACCGCCACCAGGCCCGCGACATGGGCCATGTCGACCATGAGCCAGGCGCCGACCGCATCGGCGATCGCGCGGAAACGCTGCCAGTCGACCACCTGGGAATAGGCGGAAAAACCGGCAACGATCATCTTCGGACGGTGCTCGCGGGCCAGCTCTTCGACCTGACCATAATCGATTTCGCCGGTTTGCGGGTTGAGCCCGTACTGGATGGCATTGTAAATCTTGCCGGAAAAATTGACCTTGGCGCCGTGTGTCAGATGTCCGCCGTGCGCCAGGCTCATGCCCAGCACCGTATCGCCCGGATTCAGCAAGGCCATGTAGACGGCGGCATTGGCCTGCGAACCCGAATGCGGCTGGACGTTGGCGTAATCGGCCCCGAACACCTGCTTCGCGCGCTCGATGGCCAGGGTTTCCACCACATCGACGTATTCGCAGCCGCCGTAATAGCGCTTGCCGGGATACCCTTCCGCGTACTTGTTGGTCAGCACGGTTCCCTGGGCCTGCATCACTCTCGGGCTGGCATAGTTCTCCGAAGCGATCAGCTCGATGTGGTCCTCCTGCCTGCGTTCTTCGTCCTGGATCGCAGCCCAGAGCTCATCGTCGAATCCGGCAATCTCCATACCCTTACTGAACATGGGAACCTGAACCTCTTCCGTCGGAGTGAAAAAACGCGCCGTGACGGCGCAACATCGAACGCGAAAGTTTACACCGATTGGTCACCGGCGTCCAAACGCGCTCCACGCGAACGGGCCGAAATCCACGCCGAAGGCCAGATTAACGCCACGGGGAATCCCCAAGCGCATCACGACAAACGGAAGATGGCGATTTCCTTGCGCAGCTCGGCGATCGCCGTTTCCAGCCGTTGCGAGGCCCGGTTGGTTTCTTCCAATGCCTGCGCCGACTGCATCGCACTCTCCGATAAGGCCACCATGGCGTCGCGAATCTGGAGCGCGCCGGCCGACTGCGAACGCATGCCCTCGTGGACGGCGTCGAAGCGCGGGGTCAGTTCGCCGACTTGTTCGATGATCCGGGAAAACTGCCGGCTGATCCGGCGGGTCTCGTCGACCCCGCGCCGGACCTGTTCGGAAAACTTGTCCATCTCCATGACGCCGACCGACACCGCGGCGTGCATCTCCCGCACCACGGTTTCGATGTCCAGCGTGGCCACGGCGGTCTGGTCGGCGAGGCGCCGGATCTCGCGGGCGACGACGGCGAATCCCAGACCGAACTCCCCGGCTTTCTCCGCTTCTATCGAAGCATTGAGCGACAGAAGATTGGTCTGTTCGGCCACCCGCTTGATAGTGGTGGTCATCGTAGAGATGTCGCTGGCGCGCGCGCTGATGGCGTTGAGCTTGTCGGCGATGGAGCCGGTGGACTCGGCCAGGCTGCGCATCACCTGCTCCATGTCCGTCAGCTCGTTACGCCCGGCGTTCGCCATCTCGGCCGTGCCGCCGGCCATTCGGGTCACATCCGCCATCGTGCGCAAGAGCTCTTCCGAAGTCGCCGAAATTTCCCGGGAAGCCGCGGCGATCTGATTCGTGGTCGCGCCGAAGGCCGAGATATCCTCTTCCTGGGCCCGGTTCATCGCCGTCAGCGTGTTGGAGGTCGACACCAACTCGATGATCGACTTCTGCACCTGTCCGACCAGCGAATTGAGATAGGTCGTCATGCGACCCAAGGCCCGGAGCAGCTTGCCCGTTTCGTCGTTCCGGTCGCTGTCGAGATTCGCCGTGAGGTCGCCGGCGGCGACCGTCTCTGCCGCGGCAATGGCTTCGCCCACGGGGCGCGAAATGGTGCGCGAGACCCAGGAGGCCGCCAGAGCGGTGGGAATCAGCAGGAACGCCAGCAGCCCGCCGTTGACCAGACGCTGGGTGTCCACCAGGGCGAGCGCCTCGTCCACGTCCATCTGCACCGAGAGGCCCCAGCGGAATGACGGAAGATAGGTCCAGCTCGCCAGCACCGGCTCCTTGAATATCCCGGGGATTTCCCCGAAATCCCGGTTTCCCAGGACGGCTTTCTGAATGCCCTGGCCCTGGCTATCCCCCATCTGGATACGAAGTTTTTGCGCCGCCTCGGGCTGGTTTCTCAGCGGTGAAATGATGCGTATCTCATTGTGGTCGAGGAGGCCCACGACCGTCTGCCCGGTCTCCCCCAGGCCGCTGTAGTCCAGGAACGGCGCAAATACCTCGTCCGTATCCAATTGCAAGGCGATGATGGCGACGAGCTCACCCCCGCTGTCGAATAGCGGCGTCACGACGTATCCCAGCGGCTTGTCAGCGCCCGGATAGGCACCGAAATCGGAGATTTCGGCATCGAGCAGCGTAGTGGCGTGCTGCACCGCTTTGGCAAGCGGCGATTCTTTCAATTGGCCATCAAAGAGGTTTTGCCCGAGTTGCTGGACCGGATGCGACTGGTACAGAACCTCGCCTCGAGGATCGAAGGCGATCAGGTTCTTGAAAGCCAGGTTTTCTATCATGAAGTCCAGCACGGGGCGCGCCTCCAGGTCGAATGCCTGCTGCTCCTTGGCGTAACGCGCCGGTTCGCGCCGGTATTTTTGCAATGCATTCATCGAAGCGACCAGATAACGGTCGTTGCGCAGCACCACCGCCGCCCTAATCCGTTCAAAGGCATAGGTCTCGACGTCCTCGGCCTTGGAAAGCGCGATGAACATCAGTTCCCCCTGGACGCGGTCGCGCAGCGCCTCCGCAGAAAGATAATTGGTGACCAGGGTCAGCGCGATGGCCGGAACCGTCGCCAGGATCAGGAACCAGCGGAGTATGCGTCCCTCGATGGTGCCGTGTTTGAGCCACGAAGCCGAGATTTTCACTGCCGCCTGTCCTTTCTTTCGACGGCCGCGACGGGCGGCACCGGGTTCGCCCAGTTATGGTTCCACCTTAAGTAGAGCTCATTCAGAAAATTTTCCCATTCGCCTCTGCTGCGGGTCCTGGGATAAGGCACGGGCCTGATGGGATGATCCGTGGACCAGACGATCTCGACCTGGCCATTGTCGAGGATGCGTCCCATGTTGAACGACCGCCAGGTATGCCGCGTCGCAGGATCGATCGTCACCACGCCCTCGGGGGCGTCGATGCTCTGGCCGAGCATGTACTCGTTGACCAGGCTGGCTTCGGGCGACCCCGCCTCGCGCACCGCCTCGGCCCAAAGCAGTATGCTGAAGTACGCCGTCTCCGGAAAATCCGCTGTCACCCGGTCTTGGCCGTAGCGTTCCCGGAAACGCCTGACGAAGGCGGTGTTTTCCTCGCGGGGCACAGCCTGAAAATAACCCCAGGCGGAATAATGCCCGGCGGCGTCCCGCGGCGGAATATCGCGGAGTTCTTCTTCTCCCACCGAAAGCGACACTACGGGAACATCTTTCGCCTGAATACCGGATTCCCTCAGCACACGATAGAAAGCCAGATTCGACTCCCCCGCGATCGTGCTGATGACGGCGTTCGGGCGTAAGGCAGCGATTTTCTCGACCACGCCGCCGACGTCGCTGCTGCCGAAGAAAACGTATTCCTCGCCCACGATTTCGCCATCGAGCCCCTTGATCCAATCACGCAGAACGGCATTGACGCTGTGCGGCCACACGTAATCCGATCCCACCAGGAAAACGCGCCTGCCCAGTTTGTCCAGGCTCCATTTCAAGGCAGGGACGATCTGCTGGTTCGGGGCCAGCCCGGTGTAGATGATGTTCTTGGAAATCTCCAGGCCTTCATAGGCCATGGGATAGATCAGGAGATGGTTATATTTTTCCACCACCGGCTTGACGTTTTTCCGGCAGGCCGAGGTCCAGCAGCCGATGATGGCGCTGACCTTCTCTTCGGTGATCAGCCTGCCCGCCTGCCTGGCGAACGTTCCCCAGTCCGACGCGCCATCGGCTACCACCGCTTCGACGCGGCGTCCCAGCAGACCTCCGGCGGCGTTGATCTCGTCGATGGCCATGAGTTCCGCATCCACTGCCGATTTCTCGCTGATGGCCATGGCGCCCGTCAGCGAATGCAGTATGCCCATCCTGATGGGCGGCCGGGCATGTTCACGAAAGGCCCATGCGCTGACCAAAACGGCCAGGACCAACAGCGCCGCGCCCGAAACGATCACCTTCTTCATGGCTGATACCCGGACGGCCGCGCCGGCGTTCGCTTCAGGTCACGTGTTCCAGCGATGGGTAGATCGAAAACAGCCGGCTGAATCCGCTGATCTCGAAAACGTCATTGACCGCCGGTGTGAGCGCGCAGAGCTTCACCGAACCGTCCGCCTCTTTGAGTTTCTTGGCGATCAGCAGAAACACCCGCAAACCGGCACTGCTGATGTAGCTGACTGACGAAAGATCCATGACCAGGTTGCGGGTTCCCGCCTCCAGCCAGGTCAGCGTCTGTTCTTCGAAGGCGCGGGACGCCGCTGCGTCGATGCGACCGCTCAGGTGCGCGACCAGCACCTCGCCCTGGGTTTCACAAGTGATATCAAGCATCGGTTTGCTCCAGGCAATAAGTTGAAACGCGTGAATTATTCGACGAAGGTCAGACGGAACTCCGCCATCCCCTTGGAAAGCTCGCGCGAACGCACCCTGTCGGCAAGCTTGTAAAGCAGATAGCCCGCCATTTCCAGAATGCCCGTATCGGACTCCAGAAGCTCTTCATGGCTGGGGGCATGGGTGGAAACCGGGATCGCCTCGCCGCGGTAACGGGCAATCACCGTGAACGTGAACTCATCGACCAGGGTCTCGACCTCGACAATCCCCTGGCCTTGTTCGTTCCGCGCCACGAAACCGTGGTCGTGGAGAATCTCGAACGCCTGCCATATCGCGTATTCGCTGCGCCGCACGACGTCCGCGCGAGCGCCCCAGGCCCGCCCCTGCCGGTCGAGGTAGTCGATGACATCGTCGAGCTGCGATTCTCCCAGGACGAACGATCGCCGCCGCCGCGTGCCGGCACCGATCCTGAATACCCCCGACAGCAAAGTCGCACCGGCTACTCCGAGCGCGACGCTAGACTGAGTCACCGGCACCAGGAATGATGGCAGTTCTTCGCGGTAAAAATGCTTCAAGGGCTCATGGCTGACTCCCAGCAAGAGCCCGATGCCGACGGTGAGAATCTTGCGGTTGTCGAGCATGCGCGACGCGATCATCTGCAAGCCGGCCAACAGGGTGAAGGATGAAAGGAATACCGCCGCCGCCCCGATCACCGGCACGGGAAGCGCGAACCACAACACCGTGATCTTCGGTACGAACGCCAGGACGATCATGATACCGCCGAGCCAATAGGCAATATGGCGGCTGGTGCAGCCGGTGGCGGCTGCCAGGGAGACGGCACCGCCGCTGGAGGTGAGCGGCAGGCTGTTCACCAGACCGGCGATGAGATTGGAAACCCCTTCCGCGCGGATGCCCCGGGATATCTGCGCCATGTCCGGGCGCCGCCATTCCGAATCGTTGAAGCGCTGGGCGGCGGCGAGCGCGCCGAAGCCGTGCAGGGAAAAAGCCAGGCCCAGCACGACATAAGGGATAATCAGCGCCGGATCGAACGCCCAGCCGAAAGTGGGCAGCTTGGGCATTTCCAGCAATGGAATTTGCTTATAGTACTCGGCGTCCTCGGGCCGGACGCCGTCGATCAGAATACTGGCGGCCAGACCCGCAGCCAGGCCGGCAAACGCCGAAAACAGGCGAAGGCTGCCGGAAAACCACACGTTGCAAACGATCATGACGGTGAGGGCGAGAAAGCCGATGGCGACGTCGTGTCCCCACAGCTCGCCCGGCATGTCGATGCCGCCGAGCAGGGTCACGCCCTTGTAACCGAGGCCGAATCCGACCAGGGTCACGGCCACGCCGGCGAGTTCCACCGAAAATATGCCGCGCAGCCGCCGGAATATCTCGCCGAACAGGACCTGCGCCGCCCCCATCACACCCACCATGCCGAAGGCCAGTTCCAGACCCCCCGCCAGCCGCGCCAGTTCCATGGTCGCGAAGGAAGCCGCGGTCACCTGCAATGGACAAAAGTAGCCGGAACCGATGCCGAGCCGCCCGGCCGCCTGCAACATGACGCCGATTCCCGAAACCAGGAGCGTGGTCGCCATCAGGATCTGCGAATCGTGGCCCTCGATGTTTTCCGTCCTCACGAACAGCGGCGAAATCACCAGGTAGACGCCCAGAAACGACATCTGCTGCAGACCCACGAACAGCGAGATCGCGGCCGGCGGCTTGTCGTTCAGCCAATAAACGATGTTCTCGGGCTTTTTCATCTGAAGACCGAGTCAGTCGGTGACGGGCACAAATTGCGAATCGTCGCCGCTGGTGACCCAGAGATCGCCGGATTCGAGATCGAACCACCAACCCTGGAGGGAAAGCCTCCCCTGCTCCACGGCCTCCCTGACCCAGGGATAAGTCAGCAGATTGCCCAGGGAACCTTGGATGGCGGCACGCTCGACCAGGTAGGGATAGTCCTTGAGCCGTTCCAGGGAAACCTGCCGCAACCCCTCGCCGCCGCTGTCCTGGACGTACTGCCAACAGGCATCCATCGCCATCGACACCCATTCCCCGATGAAGTCGCTCTGGAACTCGGCGCCGGTCGCCATGTTGAGCAAGGCTTTTATTCCGCCGCACTGGGCATGGCCCAGCACGATGATATAAGGCACTTCGAGATGGCGGACGGCATATTCCAGCGCCGCGCCCACGCCGTCCGCGGCGTACGAAGCTCGGTAAGGCGGGACGAGGTTCGCGACGTTGCGCACCACGAACAGATCGCCCGGCGCGGCGTTCATGAGAAGGGCAGGATCGACCCGCGAATCGCTGCAAGCGATCATGAGCGCAAGCGGATGCTGCCCCTGATCGATGAGCCGTTGCATGTGTTCGGGATGACGGTCGTAAAAACGCTCCTTGAAACTCTTGACGCCGGCAATGAAACGTTCGAGATCGCGGCAGGAACCGCATTCGCCTTTGCCTTTGATGTGAGACTCTTGCACGATTCCTCCGCTTACAATGTTGGATGCGGCCCGGCACAGCCCACCGCACCGATGGTCCCTGACTTGAAAGCGGCGTTATTCTATCACCGGTTTTTCCGATCCCAACCCACTTCGAGCGCCTATGGAACCGAACGAGCCCGACGTGCAATGCGCCAGATTCGAGCGCACCATCGAAGCCGGAATCGAGCCGCTGATCGAGCTCATGGAGCAACTGGAATCGTTCTGCACGGCATCGGGGGTGCCGGAACCGGTCACGGTCCAGTTGAATCTCGCCCTGGAAGAGCTGGCGACCAATACCATCAAATACGGATACGGGGCCGGTGAACAGGGAGAAATCGGCGTCTGTCTCACGCTGAACGGCGGCCGCGCCTTACTCACCGTCACCGACGATGGCAACGAATTCGACCCCACGGCCGCCCCCGCGCCCGATGTGCACCGCAAGCTGGAGGAGCGCGCCATCGGCGGGCTGGGGATTCTCCTCGTGATGAGGATGATGGAGTCGGTCGACTATCGGCGCCTGGACGGCAGGAATATCGTCACAGTAGGGAAGACGCTCCCCGCGCCGGGGTAGGACGGACGCTGCCCGACAACGCCGTAAGTGAAACGGATCGCCCCAACTGGTACTATGAATATCCGGTCGATTGACCGGGTTAGCGGCGCCATTTGTCCCTGACCGGGCGCCGATGCAACGGGCCACTGGAAACCACTTAACCAACGTACGAGTAGTCTCATGCCCCCTTCCGACATTACTACCACGGCTTTCAGGATCAAAGCAGTAAGTGCGGGAATCCTTTTTCTGTTCGCCAGCGCCTGCGCGCATCGTCCGGACGAAACCCAGCTTCCCGCCGAAGCGGAAATATGTTCGTCCCTGAACTACGTCGTCAGCCAGGCCGATTCTGATTTCAAAGAGATAAGACGCAACGTGGCCGTTGATCCCTTGGTGAACCGTTGGGATACGAAACCGATATTCCCGGGCACGGAATGTGATGTATTGGACTGGGGTGGCGGACGCTTTACCTACAATTGTGTGTGGCAAGAAAGTGACCAGCCTACAGCCAAGGACAATTACGAAAGCAACGTCAAGCTTGCCACCCGCTGTCTCCAAGCGGACTGGCGTGCTTCGGAGCAGCCAGGAAAAACCGGCCGGACTACTCTGTTCTCCAAGTCCGGAACGGACACCAAGATAGAATTGCGGTATTTCCAGGAACGCGCGCCGTCGACGTTGTGGCAAACCTCGGTAACCATCGGCGACCACATCACACCGGATGCTCGTTGATTTGATATGGCTTACCGATTCGAGGCGGCTCCACCGCTCCATCCAATTCGCCGGCGCAGACCCTCGTGAACGTCAAACTGCCCATCAGACTCGGCGTCAATATCGACCATGTGGCGACGATCCGGCAGGCGCGACACACCCCTTACCCCTCGGTCCTGCACGCCGCCTTCGCCGCCGAACAGGCCGGTGCCGGCGGGATCACCGCGCATCTGCGTGAAGACCGCCGGCACATCCAGGACAGGGACATCGAGCTGCTTCGGGAAGAGATCGAAACCCGGCTCAACCTGGAGATGGCCGTCACGGACGAAATGATCGCTATCGCCTGCCGCATACGCCCGCATGCCTGCTGCCTGGTGCCGGAAAGCCGGGAAGAGCTGACGACCGAGGGAGGTCTGGACGTAACGCATCATTCGGACCGGATCGGCGAAGCCTGCCGACGTCTTGGCGATGCCGGCATCGAGGTCTCTCTGTTCATCGACCCGGAAAGCGCCCAGATCGAGGCCGCAGCCCGCGCCGGCGCGCCGGTGGTCGAACTGCACACTGGCCGTTACGCCGATGCAGGAACCGACGAGGAAAGGGCCGCCGAGTTGGAAAAACTGCGTCATGCCGCGTCGGTTGCGGAGGCGCTGGGGCTTCAGGTCAATGCGGGGCACGGTTTGACCTATGTCAATGTGGCCGCGATCTGCCGCATCCCGCAAATCGTCGAGCTGAACATCGGCCATGCCATCGTCGGCCGCGCCTTGTTCTCAGGGCTGGAAAAAGCCGTGGCCGACATGGTGGGTATCATGCGCGCCGCCCGGTCTCAGCAATTCTCATTTTGAGCCTAAGCCATGCAATACCCCCGGCGTCATTCCTGCAGGGAAGCCGGAGCGACGGGGTTTTGAGCCAAAATGAGAATTGTTGCCCGGTCGGGATGAAATTGACCGGCCGGTGTCGATCTGTCATATTTATAAATCAGTTTCGGTCCGGCTGAAGTGCTGTGAGTGCGTGCAATCTAATCTTCAATGCCCATGGATAAGAGGGGGAGCAAGATGTCCCACGGCCATCCTCGCCCGGATTTCGGCGGAATCGTGCTCGCCCAGCCGACAGAGGCAGAGACCCGGGGGGCCGCCTGGCTGCGCGCTGCGGGAATCCTTTTCCTGTGGCTTGCGCTCGCGATCATGGTGTTGATCCTTTGGCGGGGAGAGAGCCTGATCAAAGGACTGAATGCGTCTTACAGCGAACGGGCCGCCATTCAGAATCCCGATCTGCAGCAGTATCAGAACGAACTCGATTCCATCCAGGGGAGGGTCGCCGGCCTGATGAAGGATTCCGTCGAAAATAAACTCAGAACGCTGGAAAAGAGTGTCCAGGGGGGGCGCTTCGGGCCGGATGAAGCAGGGCTCCTCGAGGCTCTGAAATCGGAACTCCGGTTCCTGCAAAATTACGCAACCCAGGGCGGCCAGCTCAAGTCCGCCGGCGAACACGAACGCTACCGCATGTCGCCGGAACTGGCCGAGGATTCGTCCGCTTCCCAAGCCGCCCAGGACTGGGTGGAATTCGAGAAACTGCTTTATCTCGGTGCCGGGGCTCTGGGAGCCGGCACGCTGATGCTGAGCGCAGCCTGGTTGAGCGCCCGCTCCGTGCAATACCAACCCTCCCGGCAAGATGTGTTCCTGACCGGCCCTTCGGAAGACAATTCCGGATCGTGACTTTTCCTTGATGGCTTCCGACGTCCGGCCGGCAGGCCGCGATCCAGGCGGGGCAGTGGCAATGCCGATGCCAATGCTTCCGGCCAACGCCCGGGAATCCCGGCGCCTTCTGAGCGTCGCGCCGATGATGGAGTGGACCGACCGGCATTGCCGCTATTTCCTGCGGCTGATTTCCCGCCACACCCTGCTCTATACCGAAATGGTGACGACCGCCGCCATCCTCCATGGCGATCAAGAGCGGCTCCTCGGCTTTCACCCCGCGGAGCACCCGCTGGCGGTCCAGCTCGGCGGCAGCGATCCCAAGGATCTGGCCGAATGTGCGAAAATAGCAGAATTCCGGGGCTTCGACGAAATCAACCTCAACGTCGGCTGTCCCAGCCCCAGAGTCCAGACCGGCCGCTTCGGCGCCTGCCTGATGGCCGAACCGGAGCGCGTGGCCGACTGCGCCCACGCCATGCGCGAGGCGGTCTCGGTGCCGGTGACCGTCAAGACCCGCATCGGCATCGACGACCGCGACTCCTACGAAGACCTGTTCCACTTCGTCACGACCGTAGCCGACGCCGGCTGCCGCACTTTCATCGTCCATGCCCGCAAAGCCTGGCTGCAAGGCCTTTCGCCCAAGGAAAACCGGCAGGCGCCGCCGCTGCGCTATGAGATGGTCCAGCGGCTCAAATCCGATCTGCCCTGGCTCGAGATCGTGCTGAACGGCGGCATCCAGACACTGGACGAGGCCGAGCGGCATCTGTCATGGTGCGACGGCGTCATGATCGGCCGGGCCGCCTATCACAACCCCTACCTGCTGGCCGATGCCGACCGCCGCTGCTACGGGCGGTGCGACCTCCGACCCAGGACACGGGAGGAAGTCGTCGAAGACTTCCTGCCCTACCTCCGGGAAGAACTCGCCAAAGGCACCCGGCTGCACGCCCTCACCCGGCATATCCTGGGCCTTTATCATGCGACCCCCGGCGGAAAACGCTGGCGCCGCCGTATCAGCGAAGGCGCCTCCCGGCCGGGCTCCGATGAAACCTTGCTGCTGGAGGCTGCGAATGCGCTCGGCGCAGATGGATATCACGGAAACCGGGGCCGGCACGCCTCGTTCCTTTAACCCGTTCTAAGAGGCTTACCCGATGCACAGCGCTATGGAAAAACTTTTCAGCCAACTCATTCAGGAAATCGGCGAAGACGTCTCCCGTGAAGGGCTCCTCGACACTCCCAAGCGAGCGGGGAGCGCCTTCCGGTTCCTCAACAGCGGCTATCACCAGTCGCTCGATCGCGTCCTCAACAACGCGGTTTTCGAGGCGGATTCCGAAGACATGGTGATCGTCAAGGACATCGAGCTGTATTCCCTCTGCGAACACCATCTCCTGCCGTTCATCGGCAAGTGCCATGTCGGCTATCTGCCGCAGGGCAAGGTCATCGGCCTGTCCAAGATCGCGCGGATCGTGGAAATGTATGCCCGCCGCCTGCAGATCCAGGAGCGCCTGACCAAGCAGATCGCTGACGCAATCCAAACCGCGGTCAATCCCCGTGGCGTCGCAGTGGTGGTCGAAGCCAAACACCTTTGCATGATGATGCGCGGCGTCGAGAAACAAAACTCGGTCATGACCACTTCGTCCATGCTCGGCCTGTTCCGCAGGCAAAGCAGCACCCGGGCCGAGTTCCTCGATCTCATCAACCGAAAATAGGGCCATGAGTTCCGGCGCCGCCCGACTCGGGGTCCTCTTGGTCAACCTCGGCACACCGGAGGCGCCGACGCCGAAGGCGGTCCGGCGCTATCTGCGCGAATTCCTGTCCGATCCGCGCGTGGTCGAAATTCCCCGTGCGCTGTGGTGGCTGATCCTCAACCTCGTCGTGCTGAGGGTTCGCCCCGGAAAATCGGCCCATGCTTACCGGACGATCTGGACCGAACGCGGTTCGCCACTCCTGGCACACACGGAGGACTTGCGCGATCTGCTGGCCGCCGATGGCAGATTCGCCGCCGTCGAAATCGCCATGCGCTACGGCAGTCCGTCCATCCGTTCGAAGCTGGAGGCGCTGAGGCACCGGGTTGAAACCATCGTCGTCCTGCCGCTCTACCCCCAGTATTCGGCCGCTACCACCGGCTCGGTATTCGATGCCGTGTGCGCTGCGGTGAAACCCTGGCGCCGCATTCCCAGCCTCCATTTCATCGGCGACTATTACCGCTCGCCAGCGTACTTGGAAGCCGTCGCTTCGAGCATCCGGTCGTTCTGGCGGGAACACGACCGCCCCGAACGCCTGTTGTTTTCCTTCCACGGCCTGCCCAAACGCTGCATCGACCTGGGCGATCCTTATGCCGGCCAGTGCCAGGCGACGGCGCAAGGCATCGCCAGCCTGCTCGGACTGGGCGATGACGAATGGCTGCTGGTTTACCAGTCGCGCTTCGGCCGCGCCGAATGGCTCAAACCCTATTGCATCGACGCCCTGCGGCAACTTCCGGCCCAGGGCATCCGGCGGGTGGATGTGGTGTGTCCCGGCTTCGCCGTGGATTGCCTGGAAACCCTGGAGGAAATCGCCATCGCCAACCGCCAGGAATTTCTCGGCGCCGGCGGCAAGTGCTATCGCTACATTCCAGCCTTGAATGCGAGTCAGGGACATGCCGATGCGCTGATCCGCCTGCTGGAGCCTTACCTGGCCCTCCCCGCCTGAGCGCCTTCGGCCGCAAAGGCGCCCGCCGCCCTTGCCAGGAAACCTTACGATCCGCCGATCCACGGTGACGTCCGACGCCTCTCCCCCCACCCCCATGACCCGCAAGATTCTTCATATACCGGTATTGGCTTTGGCGATCGCCCTCATCGCCTATCTCGCCTATCAGGATTCCGTGATCCGCGAAAAATTCGAAGGCCGGCGCTGGGCCCTGCCCGCCAAGGTGTACGCCATGCCGGTGGAGCTCTACGCCGAGGCTCCGATCGCGGCCGAGCAACTGGCGTGGATGCTGGATCAGCTCAAGTACCGCAGCGATCCGGCGCTGGCGTCTCAAGGCAGCTATACGCGCAAAGGCGGCGAGATAAGGCTCAGAACCCGGGAGTTCCTGTTTCCCGACCAATCCGAGCCCTCCCGCGCGGTCCGGGTCAGCTTTGCCGGCGGGACGGTACAATCCCTGGAAAGCCTGGACTCGGCCGACACCCCGGCCCTGGTGAGGCTGGACCCGGTGCAGATCGGCAGCTTCTACCCGGCGCTGAAGGAAGACCGGATACTGGTCAAGCTCAAGGAAGTGCCCAAGTCGCTGATCGACGCGCTGCTCGCGGTCGAAGACCGCGATTTCTACGAACATCTCGGCCTCTCGGCCAAGGGCATCCTGCGGGCCGCCTGGCAGAACGTCAAGGCGGGCGGCTTCGTCCAGGGCGGCAGCACGCTGACTCAGCAACTGGTCAAGAACTTCTTTCTCAGCTCCGAACGCACGCTGGAACGCAAGATCAGCGAAGCCTTCATGGCGCTGATACTGGAAGCCCGCTACAGCAAGAACGCGATTCTCGAGGCCTATCTCAACGAAATCTACCTGGGCCAGGACGGCACCCGCGCCATCCACGGCTTCGGCCTGGCGAGCCGGTATTATTTCAGCCGGGCCATCAACGAACTGGAGCTGCATCATGCGGCGCTGCTGGTGGCTCTGGTGCGGGGACCGACCTATTACGATCCGCTCAAACACCCCGAGCGCAGCCGGGAGCGGCGCGACCGCGTGCTGGATGCCATGGTGGAGCAGGGATTCGTTACGCCAGCCGAGGCCGCCGCCGCCAAACAGCGGCCGCTGGACGTGATCAAGAACCCGCACCAAGCCATCAGCCGGTATCCCGCCTTTCTCGACCTGGTCCGGCGCCAGCTCCAGGAGCAATACCGTCCCGAGGACCTGACCTCGGAGGGGCTGCGCATTTTCACGACGCTCGATGTCTTAGCCCAGGAGCACCTCGAATCGGCGATCGCCAAAACCTTGGCGCGGCTGGACCATTCGACCAGGCCGGAACAACGGCTGGAAACCGCCGCCGTCTTCACCCGGCGCTCCAACGGCGAGATCGCGGCCTTCGCGGGCGGCCGCGATGCCGAGTCGTCGGGCTTCAACCGCGCGCTCGACTCGGTCCGCCAGATCGGTTCCCTTTACAAACCTGTGGTCTATCTCACCGCCCTGGAGCAGCCCGGCGGCTACACCATCGCCACCCCCTTGCTGGACGAAACCGTCAAAGTGGAAAGTGGCGGCAAACCCTGGACTCCCAAGAATTACGACGGCAGGGAGCACGGGCAGGTGCCGCTGCACACCGCTTTGGCCCACTCCTACAACCTGGCGACGGTGCGGCTGGGCCTTGGCATCGGCGTCGAACGCACCGCCGAGACGCTCAGAAAGCTGGGCGTGAACCGTGAAGTGGAAACCTATCCTTCGTTGCTGCTGGGCGCGGCCAACCTGGCGCCGATCGAGGTGGCCACGCTCTACCAGACGCTTGCGAGCGACGGTTTCGTCACGCCCCTGCGCGGCATCCAGGCGGTGCTTGCGCAGGACGGCCAGACGCTGCAGCGGTTCGGACTGGAGCTTCGCCAGGCCGTGGACCCGGCTGCGGTCTACCTGCTGAACACCATCCTGCAGGAAGCCATGCGCGAGGGCACCGGGCGTTCGGTCTACACCTATCTGCCGGAGGATTTCCAGGTCGCCGGCAAGACGGGAACGACCAACGACATGCGCGACAGCTGGTTTGCGGGCTTCAGCGGCGACTACACCGGCGTGGTCTGGGTGGGGCGCGACGACAATCATCCGGCGGGCCTGACCGGCGCCCGCGGGGCGCTGCAGATCTGGGGCGCAGCGATGCAGAAGATAGCGAAGGAACCGCTCGATCTCGTCCCGCCGGACAACATAGAAATGCTGCGGGTCGATGGAGATACGGGGCTGCGCGCCGACGATGGCTGTGCCGACGCGCAGGAATTGCCATTCGTCAAAGGCTCGGAGCCGGCGGCTTGGGCACCCTGTGCCGAAGGCGGGGAAACCGGCGGAGATTCATGGATCAAGAAGCTGTTCTGAGGGCCGCAGCAATTCCAGTCGCCCGATCCGCCCACGGCGAGCGGGCAGGAAACAGGCCAGCCGTCAGGCTTCCGCAGCTAAGGCCGGCATTGGAGACGGGCGGCATCAGTCCCGATAACGCATGTCCGTCTCCAGCCGCAGCGCATGCTCCATACGCCATTTGGTGAACTCCTTGGAGCCCAGCGGACGGGAGAACAGATAGCCCTGGCCGAAGTCACAGCCCTGCTCCAGCAGGATACGCCGCTGTTCCTCGCTTTCGACCCCTTCCGCGATGACCTTGAGCCCCAGGCTGTGGCCTAACGCCACCACCGTGCCGGAAATGGTCCTGTCGTCGGCGTCGAAGGCGATATCGCGGACGAAGCTGCGGTCGATTTTCAAGGTGGCTATCGGCAGGTTCTTGAGATAGGACAGGCTGGAATAACCGGTGCCGAAATCGTCGATCGAGAGGCTGCATCCCAGCCTGATCAGTTCCTGAAGCACCAGCATGGTCTGGGCGTCGGCGTCCAGCAGGGTGGATTCGGTCAGTTCGAGCTGCAGGGCCGAGCCCGGCACGCCATAACGGGACAGCAAGGTCTCGACGCGCTCCACCAGCCGCGGATCGCGGAAATGCCGGGCGGCCAGATTGACGCCGACGGTGATCGGCGCCAGATCGGCTTTCTTCCATTGGGCGAGATGTCGGCAGGTGTCTTCCAGCACCCAGTCGCTGATGGCGACGATCAGATCATTGCTTTCGGCGATGGGAATGAACTGGTCGGGAGACAACAGGCCCCGCGCAGGATGCTGCCAGCGCACCAGGGCTTCGGCCCCGACCAGCTTCCCGTCGGCCAGATCGATCTCGGGCTGGAAGAAGGTCCGGAGCTCTCCCGCGGGGATTGCCTCCCTGAGTTCGGACAGCACCGTCAGGCGCGCCAGGATGTCCACGTTCATCCCGGGATCGTAGAAACGGAACTGGTTGCGGCCCTGCTGTTTCGCGTGGTACATCGCCGTGTCCGCGTTGCGGAGCAGCGTCTCGAAATCGGTTCCGTCATGAGGGTAAAGGCTGATGCCGATGGAGCCCGTCACCGCGAAGGCCTGGCCCGAATGCTCGAATGGTTTGCGCAGGGCCGCCAGTATCTTGTCGGCGACTTGCGACACGCCATCACGCCCCAGGTCCGGCAGGAGCAGCGCGAACTCGTCCCCTCCCAGGCGCGCGATGGTATCGGTATCACGGGTGAATTCCTTGATCTGCGTCGCCACCCGAACCAGCAGTTCGTCCCCCACCTGATGCCCGAGGGAATCGTTGACATCCTTGAAGTGGTCGACGTCCAGGAATACAACGGCCAGCTCTTCTTTGCGGTGGTCCGCCAGGGCCAGCGCGTATTCCGCGCGCTCCATCAGGTAGCGCCGGTTGGGCAAGGCGGACAGGGGGTCGTAATAAGCCAGGTGATGAATATGCTCTTCCGCTTGCTTGAGACTGGAAATGTCCGCGGCGACCCCGATGTAATTGACCGTGGCGCCGGTTTCGTCCCGCACCGCCACGATCGTCTCCAGAACCGCAAACAGCTCGCCATTCTTGCGCCGGTTCCAGAATTCGCCCTGCCAGGACCCTTCCTGTTCGACCGCCCGCCACATCGCCGCGTAGTATTCCTTGCCATGCCGGCCGGATTGCAGGATTGCAGGCGTCTTGCCCACGGCCTCTTCCGGGCTGTAACCGGTCATGTCGCTGAACGCGGGATTGACCGCCACGATGACGCGGTTCGCGTCGGTCACCATGATCGACTCCCGTACCGCTTCGAACACCTTGCCGGCCAGGAGCAGGCGTTCGTCGCCTTTCTTCCGGTCGGAAATGTCGATGCACGATCCGATATAGCCGACGAACTCGCCTCGCGCATCGAATCGGGGTGTCGCCTTGCCCAGCATCGTGCGGTACTCCCCGTCGCGGCCGCGCAGGCGGTATTCGAGTTCGAACGGCTTCCGGGCGACGAACGCGGACGAATAGGCGCCGGTCCAGCGGGAACGGTCCTCGGGATGTACGCCCTCCAGCCATCCATCCCCCAGTTCGTTTTCGAGCGAGCGGCCGGTGAAATTCAGCCACATGTCGTTGAAAAAAGTGCAGGCGCGCTTAGTATCTCCCATCCAGATCAGCACGGGCGCCGAATTGGCCGCCAGCCGGAACCGTTCCTCGCTTTCCCTGAGCATCATTTCGCTTCTTTCCCGTTCCGCGTCGCGGGCCAGGATGTCGAGCGCGAAAGAGACGTCCATGGCCATGGTATCGAGCACCGCGACGATATCTTCCGAAAAGAAGCCCGCTTCGTCCGCGTAGAGGTTGATCGCGCCCACCACCTTTCCGGACCGCCGGACGGGAAAAGCGCCGGATGCGCACACGGCTGCTGCCCGCCCGGCTTCCTGCCCCGGCCGCGCTGCCGGATCGGCGAGAAAATCATCACTGATCAGGTGGTTACCGGCGGTCACGGCCATCCGCGTGGGGCCGCGATGCTGCTCGGAGTCCCCCATGGACAGGTTCAGCCTTCCCACATAACCGGCGTCGTCGCCGTACCTGGCAACAGGGGCCACGGTGCCGGTTTCAGCTTCGATCATCCCGATCCAGGCGAAGCGGAAGCCACCAATCCTGACAGCAATTCGGCAGATCGAGTCGAACAGCTCCTGCTCGCTGGTATGGCGCACGATGATCTGGTTGGTCTGTGCCAGCAGACTGTACAGGTTCTTCTGCCGCGCGAGCGCCAGTTCGATACGCTTGCGCTCACTCACGTCCCGCACTATCGCCTGGACGAAATCGGAACCTTCCACGCTGATCGAGCGGACGCTCAGCTCCACCGGAACCGGCACCCCGTCCTTGCGGGTATGCACCGATTCCCAGACGCCTCCGCCCCGGGCAACCGCTTCCTCCAACCGCATCCGCTGGACGTCCTCCGCGTCCCCGGCCACGACCTCGGCCAAGGCCATCCCCGCCAGTTCCTCCCTGGAGTACCCATAAAGCTCCAGCGCGCGATCGTTGGCATCGATAATGTGGTGATCCCCGTCGGCAAGGAGAATGGCGTCATTGGCATACCTGACGAAGTACTCGAAGCGCCTCAACAAGTCGGCCCGCTCCCTTTCCGCCTGAAGCGCGACTCGCATGTGATGCCGATCCGACCATCGCCCGAGCAATGCCGCGGCAGCCGCGATGGTTCCCAGCAATCCCAGCAACGACGCGCCGAGAACAAACGGCTGGGAATCCTGCTGGAGCGGCGTCGAGGGCATTTCCGCCATCACGTACCAGGCTGATCCTGGAATCGGCGCCCCCAGCGACAACAGGGCCGCACCGGCGTCATGCTCCTGCGTGAGCAGTCCGCGCTCCCCCTGTACGACTCTGAACGCTGCTTCGGAAACCTGTGTTGCAGTCGCCGGCGCCGAGGGCCGCTCCTCGCGCGCGAGAAAATTCCGGTCCAGGGATACGACGCGGTTCCCTCTCTGGGCTATCAGAGAAATCTCCGGTTTGGACGGCGATAGCGATTCGAGCAAAGCGCGCAGGAAATGCCCGGCATCGGCCACCATCACGATGGCGCCAGTGAGACGCCGCTCGCCATTCATTTCAGCCGATACCGGAATGAGCGCATCGGCCAGAAACTCGCCGTCGTCCCGCGAAAGGTACCAGTCGCCGAGTACCGGACGTGCGCCCTCCACCCTCGTCGGCATCGGAATGCGCTTGTATTCGCCTTCCCGATCGTATTCACCCTTGGCGGTTAGCGACAAACGGATTCTGCCGCCCGCATCGAGCAGCAGAACGTCCCGGTAGCCGCCTGCCTCTCGGGACGATTGCATTTGCGCCAACACTTGCCGCGTCGAAGCCGCATCACGCTCGTCCGCGGCCAGCCAAGCGCCGGCCGTCGCCAGGAATTGACCATTTCCGGCCTGCTGCTCCGCATCCGCCAGCCTTTCGGCGCGCCATTGCGCAATGTGCTGGAACTTCGCCTGAACCACCGCGGCCAAGGTATCGCCGGCATGCAGCCGCAAATGCTGGACATGGGCCAGATAGAACTGCAACCCGCCGACGAGGGTAGTGCCCACCGCCAGCGCGATGATGACCGACCATCGGGGGAAACGCCGGAACGAGCGCACTACTGAGACCCGATTCGAGCCATGTAATGCCCCCTTCGCTTCGTTACTCATTATTGCCCCTGGAAATAACGCGAAAACACAGGGTAAAGCCATGCAACCGCGAAAACGGCCTACAGCCTGAACCGGCCGATTTCAGCCTGCAATTCCTGCACTGCGGTATGGAGCTTGACTACCATCGAACTCAAGTTCTCGGACGACTTTGCAGCCCCTTGGGCTTCATCCTTCAACGCAACCATCGCGCCATTGATTTGCTGGGCGCCCTCCGCCTGCGCCCGCATTCCTTCATAAACCTGGCCGAAACGCGGCACCAATTGGTCGATCCGCTCCAAAACGGCGGTGAAATGGTCGGCCAACCGCCTCACATTCGACAGACCGACTGTGCTCATCTCCTCCTGGAAAGACTCCAGAACCTGGACTCCCCCTGCGACCGCCCGTTGCATGTCACGCACCATCGCCTCCACATCCAAAGCCGCGACGGCACTCTGGTCGGCCAGCCGCCTGATCTCGCTGGCGACCACGGCGAACCCCGCGCCTTGCTTTCCTGCTTTCTCGGCTTCGATCGATGCGTTCAATGAAAGCAGATTGGTTTGCACGGCGATATCCGTCATGGCATTCATGATCCTGTTGATGCTCTTGGCCTGCTCGCCGATGGCGGCGAATCGCTCCACTACCGATGCCATTCCACCGCTCATGCGATGCATCGCCGCCTCTGTTTCCGCCAGGCTTTCTTTTCCGGCCGAGGCGGCTTCCGCCGTTTCCGCGGTTGCCTGGGCGACATCGGCGATGTTGCGGACCATCTCGTCGCCGGTCGTCGAAATCTCGCGAACCGAAGCCGCGATCTGCTGCGTCAGCGCGCCGAAGTCATGAGCCAAGCATTCTTCATGCCGGGCCGCTACGGTGATTTCATCGCCCACGGCAACCAGTTGCTGGCTGGACCGTTTCACCCGCCCGATCAAATCAGCCAAAGCCTGCCGCATGATTCCCAGGGCCCGCACCAGATCGCCGATTTCATCCGTGCCGGCCACATCCAGCCTTGAACTCAGGTCGCCGGCCGCGACCTGCGCCGCAACGCACGCGGCGTCCTCGATACGCCGGGTCACCGCCCGCAAAGCCAGGAACGCCGCCCCCAGCACGGAGGCCAGAATAGCGGCCGACACTCCCAATGCACTCTCGACGGTATCGATCAGGCCGGCCAGGATCTCGGCCCGGCTGGCGGCCAGAACCAAGGTCCAGTCGCCTGTCGCCAGATGAGTCGATACGAAATAGGTTTCGGCACCGTTGCGGGGATCGGCGGCCAGCTGGAACGTGCCTTTGCCGGTATCGAGATACGCCGGCTCCAACACCGGCAACCAGGGGGTGTCTTCGATCGGATGGGCTCGGGCCGACGGATCGACCGTCGACGCGATGATCCGCCCCCGTTGGCTCAACAGGAAAAATCCGCCGGCTTCATGGCGATGCATCCCCCGGAGCGTATCGTCGATGTCGTTGAGTGCCCTGTCCACTCCCGCGATCCCCAGGAACCGTCCCTCCCGCATCAAGGGGACGGTGTGCTCCACCATGTATTTTCCTTCATAATCATACGGTTCTGTCACCATCGCGAACCGCTGGCCCGGTACCGCGCGGCCGGAATGTCTGTAGAGCCGGCTGATGCCTCCGGCCAGACTGATGCCCTCCTCCTCGACCTTCCCTTCGTGGCGGTTTTTCACCCCGCGGTAATAGTAACTCGACTCCGTGTTAGCTAACGGGGACAGCCTTATCCGCAAAGGGTTTTCACGGTCGCGAAACCAGTAAGGCAGGAATCGTCCATCCTGGCTTACCGCTTCGGATGGGACCTCCCTGATCTCGGAAGCCGAACGGTCGCGGCCATCACCATCGGGCTCATAGCCGAAATAGGCGCCGGTAAACTCCGGAAAGGCATCCAGGATCTTGCGGGCGAACTCCAAAGATACCAGCCGATTGCCGAACAGCCCCGCCTCTTGCGCCAGCGCCATGGCCTTCGGCACGGTCAAGGCCGTGACATTGGCCAGTTCGATCCTTAGACCCGCTTCGTTGACTTCGGCGCGGAGCCTCAATTCCGACTCGCGGACCAAATCCTGATAATAGTTCCAGATGACAAAGCCCAGCACCGATCCCATGGCCAGAGCCATCGGAAGAACGCAGGCGAGCAACAGGCGCGCGCGCACCGTCAATCGCAGTCGCATGTCGAAACCCTAGAAAGATAAACGGTGTCGGAAAAGCTGCCCCCACTCGCCAGCAGCATAACAGTGCAAGACAGCGCGGCAGTGCATAACGCAGCAACAAGGGCAGGATCGTCGGCTAAGCCTTATCAGGCCGTCGCCTCGAGGACGCTGCCGTCCCGGATTTCCTTCCAGGACCACAGGCCTTCCGATTCCAGCTCCAAGATTGCGTCGTAAAACGAAAGATTGTCGTGGCTATTGCCGAGAGTGATGTAGGCGATCGAGTTTTCATGGAGTACTTGAAGCACCCGGTCCAGTTGCTCTGCATCGAGCGCGGTCCCCGGCCGATCCAAGAACACGAAGCGTGGCCTCAGCAGCAGAAGATGCGTGAAAGCCAGAAGCTGCTGCTCTCCCAAAGACAGCACATCGTCCCAATCCGGCTCCGTATCCAGGCCGTCGATCCTGGTAAGAATCGACTCGATGTTCAAAGAACGCAAAGTCGCGATGATCCGCTCGTCCGACATCCGGTCTTCGCCGCCCGTGCGAAGCAAAGACTCCCGCAGAGTGCCTGGAGGCAAATAAGGCCGTTCCGGCAAAAACAGCGTATCCTCGAGGCCCGGACGGATGATCTTTCCACTGCCCTCATCCCAAAGATCCGCCGTCGCTCTGAACAACGCCACCTTCGCGGTCTGGTTTTCGCCCCGGATCAGGAGCCGACCGCCGGCGGGAATCTCCACGGAAAGCTGGTCGATCAGAACCCGGCCGTCCCGCGGCGAACGCAGGGTCAAATTCTCGTAGGCGATCCGGTCGCACATCTCGCAGACTTCGATCGGCGATGCGGTTCTAGAACGCGCCTTTTCGACGGCCTGGACCAATCCTCGCAGCCTGGTGATGACCGCCGTATAGGCAGAGATGGACTGAAACTGGGTCACTATGAGAGAAAACGCGCCCAGCAGATAGGTAAAAGCCATCGCCGATTGGGTGATCACGCCGAATTCGACCTTGCCGCGAATGAACAAAGGCGCAACGACCAATGCCGGTATCACCGGGATCAAATAGTTGTACCAAGTGGTAAAGAATCCGAGGTTGCGGTTGACTGCGATCAGCCTCCGGAAATTGGCAGTGAGCGCCCCGAGTTGGCGCAACAGGCGAGACTGAATCCGTCGTTCACGATGCAGCAGCGCGATGGACTCGGCGTTTTCCTGGACATGGATGAGACCCGCCCGGAAGTCCGCCTCGCGGTCTAGCTGGTCGTAATTCAGTTTTACCAGCGGACGCCCCAGCCAAACGGTAAAATAAGAGCCCAACACGGCATAGACGACCGCGACCCCGAACAACAGCGGACTGATGCTCCACATCACGCCGGAAAACGCCAACACGGTGAAAGAACTGTTGAGAAGCATCAGCGAAAAAGACAGTGTGGTGACGGTGAAAGCCCGCACGTCTTCAGCGATGCGCTGGTCGGGATTGGCAAGCTCCTGGCTTTCATCGAGGCGATAGTAGACCCGCTCGTCCAGATAAGCATTCACCAATCTTTGAGTCAGCCATTCCCGCCAGAGCAAACCCAGCCGTTCTTCGCAAAACCGGTAGATCACCGCCGTGATGGTGGTCGCCGCAAACACGCCGAGATAGATCACCCCATACCAGATGAACCCGCTCATGTAACGGTTTTCGATCGCGGTCACGAAATCCCGGCCCACATAGCTGTTCGCCACGTTCAGTCCGTTGATCACCAGCATCAACAGGAAAAGCGAAGCAAACAGGATCTTAGCCTTCCAGCCCACCTCCGAGCCGGTGAAATCTTTCACGTTGCCGAGGATGCGCTTCAGGATCAATCCGTACTGTGAGACTTGTTCGGCGCTCATGATCGTTCTTCTCAACTGCTGTTCCCGCGGATACCGAAGCGAAGCCAAGCCAAGCCCGCAAGTCACACCCCCGAAAAAGGACCGCCAATTCGGACGAGCCGCTACTCATCCGGCCGGAATCTGATTTTGACGGCGTTGAGGCATTATCGACAAAACGCGGAAAGACACAATCGACACCGCTCCAGGCGGCGATCACGGATCATTAGGTTTCAGCAAATCCGGGGGAGCGGATCATCTTCCAGCTCGGGAAGGATTCTCTCTCCGCCCAGTGATGTTTGGAGAACTACACGGGCGGGACCGGCCTCGATGATCCCTGCAATGCTGGCCTCATTGAACCCCGCATCCCGGAGTGTCCCCAGCGCCGCCCCGGCGACTTGAGCGTCCACGATCGCCAGAACGCGGCCTTCACACGCCAAGTAGTACGGATCATAGCCGAGTATTTCACATACGCTGCGAACCTCGGGCCGAACCGGCAAATCACGCTCCAGCAACCGAACGGTGGTGCCGGTTGCCCTGGCGATCTCGTGTGCGACGGTCGCGACGCCTCCGCGTGTGGGATCCCGCATGAAACGTAGCCCAGGGAAACCCAGCAGAATCCTGGTAATGGGCAGAACGCTCCCCGCATCGGAACGGAGACTGCCGGACAAACCGAACTGTTCACGGGCCAGCATGACCGCGGCGCCATGGTCTCCCACCGGGCCGCTCACGATGATGCGGTCACCCCAACGAATACGGTGTAAACCGAGGTCCATGCCTGCCGGCCTCTCCCCTATGCCGGTGGTAGCCAGATAAAGTCCGCCGCCCTGCCCTCTTCGGACAACCTTGGTGTCGCCAGCCAGCACCCGCACCCCACAGTCCGCGCAGGCGCGCGCCATGGATGCCACGATCCGCTGCAGCACCTCCATGTCCAGCCCTTCCTCGATGAAGACGTTGAGACTGAGAAAGCGCGGCACCGCTCCGGAAACCGCGAGATCGTTGACCGTGCCATGCACTGCGAGGCTCCCGACATTGCCCCCCGGAAACTCCAGAGGCTCTACGGTAAAACCGTCCGTGGTTATCATCCACTCGGCTTCACCGGCTCCCAGCGGAAGCCGCGCTGCATCGGCGGCGGTGTCCAGATCGTCCTGGCAGAAGTGGAAAGCAAAAACTTCTTCTATGATTTCCCGCATCAAGCGGCCCCCGTTACCGTGGGCCAGAGAAATCCGAACGGCATTACCACGATTGTCTTCAGTCATAGGCATGAAATTGACGGGAAAAGGCGTTGAAATCGGGTAAGGCGCGGAAGACCCAAACTCTGCCGAAACGGCTATGGCCGACGGTGGAGCAAAGGTTGTTGACATGATGTTCATCGTCAGTATAATGTGCCGAATCGAATGCGGGAATAGCTCAGTTGGTAGAGCACAACCTTGCCAAGGTTGGGGTCGCGAGTTCGAGTCTCGTTTCCCGCTCCATCGCTTTCAAAAAAAAGCCGCGCACCGAAACGCGGCTTTTTGCTTTAACTTCAAAGGCTGAGTGGCAGAGTGGTTATGCTGCGGATTGCAAATCCGTCTATGCCGGTTCGATTCCGACCTCAGCCTCCATCTTTCTACTTCCGAATCAGCACCTTAAGGCGAACCGCAGGTCGGTCGGTCTTGCCAAAATACGTCCAAATCCGGTAGAAAATCGGCCAAAAACCCGCCTGGTCATGGACCAAGCGGGTTATCCATCACCTCAGACCGGGCTTACAGGCTGTAGTACATATCGAACTCGACCGGGTGGGTGCTCATGCGCAGACGAGTCACTTCCTGGCCCTTGAGTTCGAGGTAAGCGTCGATCATATCGTCGGTGAAGACGCCGCCGCGGGTGAGGAATTCGCGGTCACTGTCCAGGGCTTCCAGCGCCTGCTCGAAGGAGTAGCAGACCTGGGGGATGGCCTTTTCTTCCTCCGGCGGGAGATCGTACAGATCCTTGTCCATGGCATCACCCGGATGAACCTTGTTCTGGATGCCGTCGAGACCGGCCATCAGCATCGCCGCGAACGCCAGGTAAGGATTCGCGGTGGAATCCGGGAAGCGAACTTCGATGCGGCGCGCCTTCGGATTCATCACGTAGGGGATACGGATGGAAGCCGACCGGTTACGCGCCGAATAGGCCAGCATGACCGGTGCTTCGAAGCCCGGCACCAGCCGCTTGTAGCTGTTGGTGGAAGCATTGCAGAAGGCGTTCAGGGCCTTGGCGTGCTTGATGATGCCGCCGATATAGTACAGCGCGGTTTCGGACAGGCCGCCATAGAGGTCGCCACTGAACAGGTTCTTGCCGTCCTTCGCCAGCGACTGGTGAACGTGCATGCCGTTGCCGTTGTCGCCGACCAGGGGCTTCGGCATGAAGGTCGCCGTCTTGCCATAGGCATGCGCCACGTTCTGGACGGCATACTTGAGCATCAGCACTTCGTCGGCCTTTTTCACCAGGGTGTTGCAGCGGACACCGATTTCACACTGACCCGCGGTGGCCACCTCGTGGTGGTGGACTTCCACGACCATGCCCATGTCTTCCAGGGTGTTGCACATGGCGGAGCGCAGGTCCTGGAAGGAGTCGACCGGCGGAACGGGGAAGTAGCCGCCCTTCACGCCCGGACGGTGGCCGATGTTGCCGTCTTCGTAGACTTTTTCCGAGTTCCAGCCCGCTTCTTCGGAATCGACCTTGTAGAAGGACCCGGACATGTTGGCGCCCCAGCGGACGTCATCGAAGATGAAGAATTCGTTTTCGGGCCCGAACAACGCGGTGTCGGCGATGCCGGCGGACTTCATGTAGGCTTCGGCCCGCTTGGCGATGGAACGCGGATCGCGCTCATAACCCTGCATGGTGGCCGGTTCGACGATGTCGCAACGGACGATGAGCGTCGGATCGTCAAAGAACGGATCCATCACCGCGGTGGATGCGTCCAGCATCAGAATCATGTCTGACTCGTTGATGCCTTTCCATCCGGCGATCGAGGAACCGTCAAACATCTTACCCTCTTCGAAGGCAGCCTCGTCGATCGTCGAAGCGGGGACCGTCACGTGCTGTTCTTTGCCGCGGGTGTCGGCGAAACGCAGGTCCACATAGCGGACTTCCTTTTCCTTGATGATCTGCAATACGTCTTTCGGTGTCATAGTAAGGTCGTCTCCTCCAGCTAGGATTGGGTAACTCGAAAATTACACAAAAATTGTACCAATGGTGCCGGGCAAATATCTTCTTGATTTTACGCCCGAGTTAAGCGCCACACGAAACGATCTGCGCACCATAATAGTGCCTACGGCACTTCCATGGAGCATCACGATCGCAGGAATCCCCGAATGCCCGCTATCCCCCATGCGCCAGCCGATCTGGCGCTGGCGAGATGTTCCGCCGCCATCCCGCCTAAAGCGAACACCGGGAGGTTGACGGCCTGGAGGCATTTGGAGAAACCCTCCCAGCCCAGCGGCGCCGACGCCGGATGGGACCGGGTCGGCAACACGGGACCGAAGACGGCGAAATCCAGTTGCAGCGATTCCGCCTTTTCCAGCTCGCCCGCATCGTGGCACGAGGCGGCGACCCAGAATCTGCCATCCAGCGGCCTTGAATCCAGGCTGTTCAAGCGCGCGCTGGTAAGATGAACGCCGGCGGCACCGAGCTCGACTGCCAGTTCCGGCTCGGCGTTCAATATCAATCGAGCGCGATTGTCTGCGCAGTAATCCAAGCATTCCCGGGCGAACGCGTGGTAATCCGCCCGCGACAGCGCTTTTGCCCGTAGCTGGATCAACGAATAGCCTTCTGCCACCAGCCGCCGGAAATGACGGCGCATGGCTGCGAGATCGCCCGCGGCATCGTCCACGATCGGATAATGGAACGGCAGCCGGACCGCCGCCACGATGAAACGGTTCGCCGCCGGGAATTGGAAATCGACCAGTTCGTCGGCGCCGACCCAGCGGATGGGTTGTCCCAGACAGCCGCGGGCGACACCGGAAAACCGCCGAACCCGCCAGGTGTCCAGGACGACCCGCCGCGAGGGGTAGTCGTGGCGCACCACCAGCATCGGTTCGGCGCCGTCCACGGCGATGCCTATCTCCTCCATCAGCTCGCGGCGCAAGGCATCGAACGGCGTCTCGCCGGGTTCGATCTTGCCGCCGGGAAACTCCCACAGGCCGCCCTGATCGGTCTCCACCGGCCGTTGCGCGATCAGGATGCGCCCGGCGGCATCTTCGATGACCCCGGCGGCAACGCGAATCTCCTTATCTCCGTGGAGCGTCAATGGAGTCAGGTCCGGTACTCGGCGTTGATCCGGACGTAATCGAACGAGAAATCGCAGGTCAGCACGCGCGCGGACGCTTTACCCCTTCCCAGGGATACTCGCACGGTAATCTCCGGCCGCTGCATCACGGCGACGCCCTGCGCCTCGGTATAGCCGCGGTCGCGCTCGCCGCCGGCAACGACCCGGACCTCGTCCAGCCAGATCGCCACCCGCGAGATGTCCAGGCCCTCGCATCCCGCCCGCCCGACCGCCGCCAGGATGCGGCCCCAGTTGGGATCGCTGGCGAAGAACGCGGTCTTGACCAGGGGCGAATGCGCGATGGTCTTGCCGACTCGCCTGGCTTCGTTCTCCGAAGCCGCTTCTTCGACCACGATGCGAATGAACTTGGTGGCGCCTTCGCCGTCGCGGACGATCTCTTCGGCCAGCTCATCGAGCACCGCCTCGACAGCGGCCTGGAAGACCCCAAGATGGGAACTGCCGGGCTCGATCAGCGGCGCTTGCGAGAGTTGGCTCGCCATCAGCACGCAGGCGTCATTGGTCGAGGTGTCGCCGTCCACGGTGATGCAATTGAAGGAGCGGTCGGCCGCCTGTTGCAGGACGCTCTGCAGCAACTCGGCCCCGATGCGGGCGTCGGTGGCGACGAAGGCCAGCAGCGTCGCCATGTTCGGGTGAATCATGCCGGCGCCCTTGGCGATACCGGACACGATGACCGCATGCCCCTCGATCTCGACCCTGCGGGTCGCCGTCTTCGGCCGGGTGTCGGTGGTCATGATGGCCTGGGCGGCGGCCTCCCAGCCGTCCTCCGACAGGGCTTCGAAGGCTTTCGGCAAGGCTGCGCGGATCTTGTCGAGCGGCAGATATTCGCCGATCACCCCGGTGGAAAACGGCAGGACCTCCCCGGCCCGCCCGCCGGCCAGCGCGGCGACCGCCTCGCAGCTCGCGCGGGCATCCGCCAGACCGCGCGCGCCGGTGCCGGCATTGGCGTTGCCCGAATTGACCAGCAGCCAGCGCGGCGCCTGCCGCAGATGTTCGCGCGCCACGGTGACCGGCGCGGCGCAGAAGGCGTTCCGGGTGAACACGGCCGCGCAGGCCGAGCCTTCCGCCATTTCGACGAGCAGCACGTCGTCGCGGCCGGCATGCTTGATCGCCGCCGCCGCGGTGCCGAGGCGGATGCCGGCTATCGGCCTGATGCGGGCGTAGGCGGCTTCTTTCTTCTCAGGCGAGGCGGCCATGACACTGCTTGTATTTTTTCCCGGAACCACAGGGGCAAGGGTCGTTGCGGCCGACCTTGTCGCCGGAACGCACGAACGGCCGGGGACCTTCCGGGATTGCTGGGGCCTGCGACTCTTCCGGCGCGGCGGGAGGTTCCTCGACGGTCAGGGCGCTGAGTTCGGCATGCTGGAACTGCATTTCCTGCGGCTGGCGGCTCTGCTCCTCCATCTCCTGCACTTCTTCCTCGGAATGGAGCTGGACGCGGGAGACGATGCCGACGACCTCCTGCTTGATGTTGTCCAGCATGCCGGTGAACATCTCGAACGCTTCCCGCTTGTACTCCTGCTTGGGGTCCTTCTGGGCGTAGCCGCGCAAGTGTATCCCCTGGCGCAGATGGTCCATCGAGGCCAGATGTTCCTTCCAGGAATTGTCGAGCACCTGCAGCATCACCGATTTCTCGAAATGCCGCATGACCTGCGGTCCGATCGCGCCGACCTTGGCGGCATAGGCAGCGTCGGCTTCCTCGATGAGGCGCTCTGCCAGCGTCTCCTCATGGAGATTGGGCTCTTCGTCCAGCCATTGCCGTATCGGCAGGCTCAAGCCGATCTCGCGCTCGATCACCTCCTCCAGGCCCCGGACGTCCCACTGCTCCTCGAGGGTATGCGGCGGAACGTGCTCGGCGAACATGCGCCCGAGCACGTCGTGGCGGATATCCTCGATGGTCTTGGAGATATCATCCGCCCGCATCAGCTCGGTGCGCATGTGGTAGATCACTTTGCGCTGGTCGTTGGCGACGTTGTCATATTCCAGCAACTGCTTGCGGATGTCGAAATTGCGCGCTTCGACCTTGCGCTGGGCGTTCTCGATGGCGCGGGTCACCCACGGATGCTCGATCGACTCCCCTTCCTTCATGCCGAGGCGCTGCATCAGCACCGCGACCCGGTCGGAAGCGAAGATACGCATCAGGGGATCTTCCAGCGAGAGATAGAAGCGGGTGGAACCCGGGTCCCCCTGGCGTCCCGAACGGCCGCGCAACTGGTTGTCGATGCGGCGCGATTCGTGGCGCTCGGAGCCGATGACATGCAGGCCGCCGGCGGCGACGGCTGCGTCGTGACGCCGCTGCCATTCCGCCTTGACCAGCTCGGCCAGGGCCGGATCGGAATGGGCCAAGTCCTCTTCCAGACTGCCGCCCAGTACGATGTCGGTGCCTCGCCCGGCCATGTTGGTGGCGATCGTGACCGCCCCCGGGCGGCCGGCTTGGGCGATGATGTGCGCTTCCTGCTCGTGATGCTTGGCGTTGAGCACTTGGTGCGGCACGCCGGCCTGGCGCAGGATGCCGGACAGCAGCTCCGAATTCTCGATCGAAGCGGTGCCGACCAGCACCGGCTTACCATGTTCGACGCAATACTTGATGTCCTCGACGATCGCGGCGAACTTCTCGCGGGCGGTGAGATAGACCAGATCGCCCATGTCGTTGCGGATCATCGGCCGGTTCGGCGGGACCATGACCACCTCGAGGCCGTAGATCTGGTGGAATTCCGCCGCCTCGGTGTCCGCGGTGCCGGTCATGCCGGCCAGTTTTTGGTAAAGACGGAAATAATTCTGGAAGGTGATCGAGGCCAGCGTCTGATTCTCGTTGTGTACCTGCACGTTTTCCTTCGCCTCCACGGCTTGGTGCAGGCCCTCGGACCAGCGCCGGCCGGGCATGGCGCGGCCGGTGAATTCGTCGACGATGATGATCTGTCCATCGCGCACGATGTAGTCGACATCGCGCTGGAACAGCGCATGCGCCTTCAGGGCGGCGTTGATGTAGTGCATCAGCCGGATATTGACGGCGTCGTAGAGGCTTTCTTCGGCGCCGATCAGCCCCTGTTCCACCATCACCCGCTCGATGGCCTCGTGCCCGCTTTCCGTCAAATAAACCTGGCGCGCCTTCTCGTCCACCGAATAATCGCCCGGCCCGCCTTCCTTTTCCTGGCGGATCAGATGAGGAATCAGCGTGTTGACTTTGTGATAGAGATCGCTGCGGTCTTCGGTCGGACCGGAGATGATCAGAGGCGTGCGGGCCTCGTCGATGAGAATGGAGTCCACTTCGTCGACGATCGCGAAATACGGATCGCGCTGCACCCGCTGATTCAGGGTGAACGCCATGTTGTCGCGCAGATAGTCGAAACCGAATTCGTTGTTGGTGCCGTAGGTGATGTCGCAGGCATAGGCCTGGCGGCGCTGCTCCTGGTCCAGGTTGCTGACGATGACGCCGGTGTTCAGCCCCAGGAAACCGTAAAGCTTGCCCATCCACTCGGCGTCGCGCCGCGCCAGATAGTCGTTCACCGTCACCACATGGCAGCCTTTGCCGGGCAGGGCATTGAGATACGCGGCCAGGGTGGCGACCAGCGTCTTGCCTTCGCCGGTTTTCATCTCGGCGATCTTGCCTTCGTTCAGGACCATGGCGCCGATCAGCTGCACATCGAAATGGCGCATGTTCAGCACCCGCCGCGAAGCCTCCCGCACCACCGCGAAAGCTTCCACCAGCAGGTCGTCGAGGGTCTCACCGCTGTTCAGCCGTTCCCGGAACTCGAGGGTCTTCCGTCCCAGCGCCTCGTCGGTCAGCGCCGCGACCGTGGGTTCGAGCTGGTTGATCTTCTTGACCAGACGCCTCTTGCGTTTGATGATGCGGTCGTTGCGGCTGCCGACGACTTTTTTGACAAGCTTGCCAAGCATGATTTTGGTGAATTCCGGACGAAAACGTAATCCGCGCATGATACCGCAAAACCCGACCCCTGGAGAAATGCGCGGGCCGCCGGCCAGCGGCCGGGCGGACGAATGGGGAAAGCGGTAGCGGAGGAATATAATCGGTGTCGGCAATCCCCCCAGGCTTAACCCTCTCGGCACCATGAACACCGCGGCAGCGGCTTTCGATATCAAGGCCTTCCTGGCGACCCTGACCGGCGCCCCCGGCGTCTACAAGATGCTGGACGGGAACGGCGACGTGATTTACGTCGGCAAAGCCAAGAACCTGAAGAAGCGCGTGGCCAGCCACTTCGCCCAGCGCGACAACTCGCCCAAGCAGAACGCGATGGTGGCGCGGGTGCAGGCGATCGAGGTTACCGTAACCCGCACCGAGGGCGAGGCCCTGCTGCTGGAAAACCAGCTCATCAAACGCCACAAGCCGCGCTACAACATCAACCTGCGCGACGACAAGAGCTATCCCTACATCTACGTCTCCACTCATCAGGAATTTCCGCGGCTGGCCTTCCACCGCGGCAGCCGGGCGCGGCCGGGGCGCTTCTTCGGGCCGTTCCCGAGCGCGGCCGCGGTGCGCGACAGCCTGAAAACCCTCCAGAAAATCTTCCCGGTCCGGCAATGCGAGGATTCGTATTTCGCCAACCGCACCCGGCCCTGCCTGCAGTACCAGATCGAGCGCTGCACCGGCCCTTGCGTGGGCCTGATCGGGCCGGAGGCTTACGGCGAGGACGTCGCCAACACCCTGCTGTTCCTCGAAGGCCGGGGAGAATCGCTGATCGACCGGCTGGCGCAGCGCATGGAACAGGCCGCCCAGCACCTCGAGTTCGAAAAGGCGGCGCGCTACCGCGACCAGATTTCCAACCTCAGGACCGTGCTGGCGAAGCAGCTCGTCGCCGGAGAGCAGGGTGATCTCGACATGATTGCCTGCGCCATCAAGGGCAATATCGCCTGTGTCCACGTGGTGTTCATCCGCAACGGCCAGCAGATCGGCGACCGCAGCTTTTTCCCGAGAATGCAGGACGAACACGACGCCGAAGCCGTGCTCGAAGCCTTCATCCCCCAGTTCTACCTGGACAAGGAGATCCCGCGCGAACTGCTGCTGAGCCACGAGATCCGCGAACGCGAGCTGTTCGAAGCCGTGCTCGGGCAGCAGGCCGGACGCGGCGTCAAGATCTCCTGGCGGCTGCGGGGCGAGCGCGCCAGGCGCCTGGAACTGGCTCAGGCCAACGCCGAATATGCGCTGAAAACCAGGCTGGCCAGCCAGCAGAACATCGCCGATCGCCTGCGGCACCTGACCGAGATGCTGGGTCTGGCGGAGCCGCCCAACCGCATGGAATGTTTCGACATCAGCCACACCCAGGGGGACCAGACCGTCGCGGCCTGCGTCGTGTTCGACCGCAACGGGCCGCTGAAGTCGGCCTACCGCCGCTTCAACATCGAAGGCATCACTGGCGGCGACGACTATGCGGCCATGGCCCAGGCGCTGTCACGCCGCTACCAGCGGGTCCGCGCCGGCGAGGTCGAGGCGCCGGACATTCTGTTCATCGACGGAGGCAAGGGCCAGATCCACGCGGCAGCCCAGGCGCTCGACGAACTCGGCCTGGGAAATATCCGTATAATCGGCATCGCCAAAGGGCCCGACAGAAAGCCCGGCATGGAGACCCTGTTCAAAGCAGGCTGCAGCGGCCCCATCGTCGTCGAGCCCAACAATCCCGGTTCCCTGCTCATCCAGCACATCCGCGACGAGGCTCACCGATTCGCCATCACCGGGCACCGGCAGCGGCGGGCAAAAGCCGCGACCCAGTCGCCGCTGCAGGCGATCGCGGGATTGGGCCCCAAGCGGCGCCAGCAGTTGCTGCGGCAGTTCGGCGGCTTGCGGCAGATCAGCCGCGCCGACGTGGAGGCCCTGAGCAGCATCGAAGGAATCAACCGGCAACTGGCTCAGCGCATTTACGACATGTTCCACGATCAGGGCGCCTAACTCATGCACTTCAACCTGCCCACCTACCTGACACTGCTGCGGATCGTGCTCATCCCGGTTCTCGCGGTGCTGTTCTATGTGCCATGGAGCGCCGCCCACGTCGTCTGCGGCATCATTTTCGCTATCGCCGCGGTCACCGACTGGCTGGACGGCTACCTCGCCCGGCGGATGGGCCTGACCACCCGCTTCGGCGCGTTCCTGGACCCGGTGGCCGACAAACTGATGGTCGCCGTGGCTCTGGTCCTGATCGTGCAGGCCGAGCCGCAACCGCTGATCGCCGTGGCTTCCGCCGTCATCATAGGCAGAGAAATCACCATTGCTTCGCTACGCGAATGGATGGCGGAAATCGGCCAGCGCAAGCGGGTCGAGGTGTCCTCCGTGGGGAAATGGAAAACCACCTTCCAGATGCTGGCGATCACGCTCCTGCTGCTCGGCCTGGATATTCCCCAAGGCACGGTCAAGACGGCGGGAGAATTGCTGCTGGTGGTTTCCGCCGTGCTGACGCTGTGGTCGATGATCGTTTATCTCCAGGCCGCCATGCCGGTATTCAAGGCGAGCACGGAAGCCGAATGAGGGTGGCGGCCTGGGTGGGCCGGCAAGGTGGCCGTTCGGACGAAACAGGGCGTCCCGCCTCAACGCGCCCGCAGCGCCACCATGCTGACGTCGTCCCGCAGCGGGTTTTTCCCGGCGAATGCCCGCAGTTCGGACAGGAGTCCGGCGACCATCGCCTCCGGCGCCAGCGCGCGGCGCGCCGAAAACAGGCGGCAGAGCCGGGTGATGCCGAAAAACTCCCCGTCACTGTTCTGTGCCTCGATCACACCGTCGGTATAGAGCAGCAGCCAGTCCCCGGGCTTCAAGTCCTCGGTCTTTTCCTCGAAAGCCACGCCTTTTCTGACGCCCAGGACCAGTCCTTCCGCGTCCAGAGGAATGCAGCTTTTCTCGCCGCTCCTAAGCAGCAGCGCGAGGTTGTGCCCCGCATTGGCGTAGCTCAGCCGGCGCGTCCGGCAATCATAGCGGACGTAGAACATCGTGATGAACAGGTCCGCCCCTGACAGGTCATCATGCAGCATGTCGTTGACGCCGCCGAGAATCGGGGCGACACCTTCGCCTGGGGCCGGCTCGGCCAGCGTCCTGCGAGCCTCCGCCCGCAGCACGCTGCGGGCCTCCGCCATGATGAGCGCGGCGCCCACGCTGTGGCCGGAGACGTCGGCGATGACCAGGTCCACCAGGTCGCCGCGATGGAAGTAATCGAAATAATCGCCCCCTACGTGGGTCGCGGGCACGCAGAGGCCTGCGATCTCGGCCGTCGCCAGGTGTAGCGGAGCCTCGGGGAGGAGCGAGAGCTGGATCTGCTTTGCGATTTCCAGCTCGTGCCGCGCCTCCTCCGCCTTGCGGCGCTCGGTCACGTCCGTCTGGATCCCGATGTAGTGGGTGATGACGCCGGCCTCGTCTTTCACGGGCGAGATCAGCAGTTCGTTCCAGAACGGCGTGCCGTCCTTGCGGTAGTTCCTGATCGTCAACTGGCATGGCCGGCCCGCCCGGATCGCCTCGCGGATTTCTTCGATGCGCGCCGGATCGGTTTGCGATCCCTGCAGCATCCGCATGCTGTGGTGGAGCAGCTCCTCCCGGGAATAGCCGGTGATCGAGCTGAGCGCCGGATTGACGTAGACGTTCGGCAATCCCCTGGTCTGCGCATCGGCGATGTTGATGCCGACGCTCGCCGACTCGATCGCGCGGTTGCGCACCCTCAGTTCGTCCTCGTAGCGCTTGCGGGTGGTGATGTCGTGGTCGACGCCCCGCCATTTGATGAGCTCACCCCGCTCGCCGAAGATCGGCGCCCCGGTTGATTCGGTATAGACCTCGTGGCCATCCTTGTGCCGGTAGCGGTTGATGAGTCGGAAGAAGGGCTTTTCGGTCGCCTTGGACGGCGGCAGGGTGCTCATCCAGTGCTGCCGGTCCTCGGGCGTCAACAGCTCGAAGTAATGTTTGCCGCGCACCTCGTCCGGCTCGAAGCCGAGGATGGCCCGGACCGCGCCGCTGCTGTAGATGTAGTGCCCCTCGGGGTCCTGCTCCCAGAGCCATTCCCCGGCCATTTCCGCCACTTGGCGGAATCGCTCCTCGCTTTCGGCGAGGGCTTCCTTGTCCCGTTTCTGTTCGGTGATGTCCTGTTGGATCAGGAGATAGTGGGTCACCTCGCCGCTTGCGCCGAGGATCGGCGTGATGCTTTCGAGCGCCCAGTAGATTTCTCCGTTCTTGCGAGTATCCCGGACTTCTCCGCGCCGTTCCCGCCCGGAGCGGATGACGTCGCGCAGACGTCCGAACCGGTCCTGATCCTCCGCCCTCGCTACACCGGGCCGCGTGCCGACGAGCTCCTCCGCCCCGTATCCCGTCAGCGCAGTGAAACCCAGATTCACGTACTGGATACGGCCCCGCGGGTCGGCGATCAGCACCCCGGAGGGGCTTTGGTCTACGGCGCTGGAGAGCATGAGGAGCCGGTCCTCGGCCTGTTTCCTCGAGGTGAGATCGCGGGTAACGCCGACGAACCAGCGGCGCCGGTCCATGCGGAGCTCGCCGACCGAAAGGTGGACCGGAAACAGCCGGCCGTTCTTCCGCCGCCCCTGGACCTCCCGTCCGGTCCCGATGATTCTCGCCTCGCCGGTGCGGAGATAACGGGCGATGTAGGCGTCGTGCTCCTCGCGATAGGGCGATGGCATCAGCAGTCCGACATTGCGGCCGAGGACCTCATCCGCATGGTAGCCGAACATGCGTTCCGCCGCTGGCGTGAACAATTGGATGACGCCTTGGTCGTCGATCACGACGATGCCGTCGACCAGCGTATCGAGCACCGCCCGTAAGGTCGCTTCGCTGTCCCGGCGGCCGGCATCGCTCACGAAAGGAACCGAGAGGCGTAGCAGGCTCATCGCGATGCCGGCGGTATCCAGCGGACGGATTTCGCAATCGAGCAGCCGGTCTTTCCCGCTGCCCAGACTGATCCGCATCCGCCGCCCCGATGACCCGGATGCCGGCTCCGGCAGCAGTCTTTTCCCTAACAAGGCTTGCCTGCCGCTGCCGAGGAGGCGTTCCGCCGCCGCATTCAGGTCCACGAGGTTCCCGGCCGAATCCAACAGGCAGAGGGCCTCGTCGAAGGCGTTCAGCAATGCCCGCGAGAGTTCCGCTTGCTGCATGGACCGCTCCCTCAGTCAGCCGGTGACCGTCCGAGATCGACCAGAGCGTCCAGCTCCGCGCCCAGCACGGCAAAAGGCGTCAGGGACGGCGATGAGCTTTCTTCCAGCTCGTTCAGCAGCCGCCGGAACCGCGCCAGACGGCGCCGAAGCCGCTCCCCGGAAAACGCGGCCGACGGTTCTCGTTGCCCCGCCCGCATTGCCTGCCCGGTCAGGCGCGCCGAGGTCTTGCGGAACCGATCGAGGAGAGCGGCCTGCGCGCGCCGCTCCCAGCGGTCGCGCGGCCGGACGCCGCGGAGCAGGTTCAGACAGCGGCGAATCCCCAGATGGTCGGCAATGGCGTCATCCATAGCGGCAACCTTTTCCAATGGCGCGCAGGCCGATCGTGCGAGAACCGCCACTACCGGAAAATCCCGTAGCCCCCCGAGCAATGCCATTATCCGCGCTTCCTCTTGGCCGAACCCGAGCATGTTTAACTCGACCAGCCGCCCGCCCCAAGCCGTCCGCTCGACGGCGCCGAGCGAGGCCTCCCGGTAGTCCAGATACTCTGCCAGATCGGACCGCCAAGCCCCGACTTCGGCTTCGCCGGGACGCAGTCCGAGGCCCTCCCGGATCGCCCAGTCGCAGCATGCGCACAGGACCTCCTCCAGGTCCAGAAGCATCCGGTACAGGCGAGACGCCTCCACGCTCCCGCCACACCCCGAAATCTTACCCCGCAACGCTGCCCCCCCGAGGGCCGCGTCGAAGCAGAGGTAGGCGCCGGCCAGATCGGCCCCGATGGCCGGTTCGAGTTCGTCGGCCAGAACGAGGAAAGACGCCCCGGCCTGGTCCAGGATGCGATTGCAGATGACGGTCGCCGTGATTTCACGGGCCAGGGAATGCTTGGGGAGAACCGATCCGTAACGCCGCCTCACCTCCGACGGGAAGTATTCGGCCAGGATCGGACGGCACCATTCCGCGTCGAGGAAAGCGGGCGCATCGAGCAGCGCCCGCTTCAGGGCCAGCTTGGCGTGAGCGAGCAGCACCGCCAGCTCCGGCCGCACCAGTCCGCGCCCCTCCCGAGCCTGAACCTCCTTGCGAGTGGGGAAGGACTCGTAGAGCCGGTCCAGGCTGCCGGCGTTCTCGAGCCGGTCGGCGAGCTCCAGGAAAGGCTCCGCGTCGCGAAGACACCGCTCCCGGTCGAGCGACAGACACAGGCTCTGGGAGGCGTTGTCGCGCAGCACCGAATCGCAAACGGTCGGGGTGAGCTCGGCCAGAAACCGGTTGCGTTCCTCCCCGCCGGCCATCATCCCTTCCTCCCGCAGCAAACCGGTCAGGATTTTCAGGTTGACCTCGTGGTCGGACAGATCGACGCCGGCCGAATTGTCCACCGCATCGGTGTTGATGCGGCCGTTGCCCAAGGCGAACTCCACGCGCCCCTGCTGGGTAAAGCCCAGGTTGGCGCCTTCCGCCACTACCGCCGCGCGCAGCTGGACGCCGTCCACCCGCACCGCGTCGTTGGCCCGATCGCCGACGTCTTCGTGACTTTCCGAACCGCCTTTCACATAAGTACCGATGCCGCCGAGCCAGAGCAGGTCGACCGGCGCGGTGAGCAGCAGGCGGACCAACCCTTCGCCGTCGATCGACCGGTGCCGCACGCCGAGCCAGGCCCGGACCGGCGCCGACAGGGGGATATCCTTCGCATCGCGCCGGAACACGCCGCCGCCGGACGAGATCGCCCGGCTGTCATAATCCGCCCAGCTCGAACCCGGCAGATCGTACAGCCGGCGCCGCTCCCGGTACGACGCTTCCGGATCGGGGTCCGGGTCCAGGAAGATGTGCTGGCCGCTGAAAGCCGCCAGCAACCGGATGTTCCGGGAATACAGCATGCCGTTGCCGAACACGTCGCCGTCCATGCTGCCGATGCCGACCACCGTGAACGGCGCCTTTTCGATGTCCCGATTCAACTCCGCGAAATGGCGCTTCACGCCTTCCCATACGCCGCGGGCCGTAATGCCGAGCCGCTTGTGGTCGTAGCCTCGCGAACCTCCCGAGGCAAAGGCGTCTCCCAGCCAGAAGCCGTATTCCTGCGCGATGGCGTTGGCGGTGTCGGAAAGCGGCGCGGTGCCTTTGTCGGCGGCGACGACCAGATACGGATCGGGATCGTCGTAGGCGACAACCAAGGGGGGACGCATGACACCGCCCGCCGTGACGTTGTCGGTCAAGTCCAACATGCCCCGGATGAGCGTGGCATAGGCCTCTTGCGCGAGGCGCCGGCACTCTTCGGGATCGCGGCAGAGCGACTTCAGGACGAAGCCGCCTTTGGCGCCCTGCGGCACGATCAGGGCATTCTTTATCATTTGGGTCTGCATCAGGTCCAGGATCTCGACCCGGAAATCGTCCGGCCGGTCCGACCACCGGATGCCGCCGCGAGCCACCCGCGCCCCGCGCAAATGGATGCCTTCCATCGCCGCCGAATGCACGTAGATTTCGAACAGCGGTTTCGGCGCGGGCATGTCGATGACGCCTAGGCCGCTGATCTTGAGGGCGATGAAGAAATCGGGATCGTCGCGGCGCCGGTAGAAATTGGTGCGCACGGTGGCGTCGATCAGGTTGAACAGATTCCGGAGGACGTGGTCTTCGCCGCTGTCCGTCACATCGTTCAGCGCCGCGACGAAATCCTGCCGGAGCGCCGTCTGCGCCTCCTCGTCACCCTGCGCGTCCGGGTGAAACCGGCTCTCGAAATACCGGTAGAGAAGACGGGCGGCATCGGGATTGTTGAACAGCGCCCGGAAAAAGCGCGAACGCCCGAACCGGCCGCCGAGTTGCAGGCGGTAATTGTGATAAGCCCTGAAAACGTCGATTTCCTTCCATGACAGACCGGTGGCGAGGATCAGCGCATTGAGCGCATCATTCTCCACGCGGCCCGCCATCAAGGCGGCCAGGGCATCCAGCAGCGGTTTGCGCAGCGGCATGAGGCCGCCGGCCGGGGCTCCACCCGAAGCCACGGCGAAACTGCGGATGAAACAAGACCGCTCTTGGAATACCAGCCTGAACTGGATCTGGTCGATGACGCGGAGCTTGAGGTTCTGCAATAAGGGCATGACCCGGTCGAGATCCTGCTCGGCCGGGCTGTAGATTCGCAGCCGGCAGTGAGCATCGCCGAAGTGCGGAGAAGACCGCCAAAGATCGGCGGTGCCGGATTCCGTCCGCACGGCCTCCTCCAGCCGGATCGCATCCCGCACTGCCGCCGCCGGCGGGATCCGCGAGCGGTATTCGGCCGGGAAAATCCGGGCATGGGGCAGCGACTCCGCGGCGATTCTCCTGCTGCGGCAAAATCGTTTCAGAACGGCCGTGTACGCGCTTTCCCAGCTTTGGCCGGCATCCTGCCGCCTGCTGCGGCTACCGCTCATATCGGTGCCCCCCGTGAGCTAGGCCAGCTTCTTGCGCATTTCCAGGACATTGCCGCTCTCGGAACGGCGGTAGGTCACCGAATCCATCAGCGCGCGGATGAAAAAGATGCCGCGGCCGTGTTCGCCCGGATCGTCGAAATCCGGCGTCGGAACGGATTCCAGGTCGAAGCCCTGCCCCTGGTCGTAGACCCGGATGCACAGCTCCTCGTCCTCGATGTGGATCCACACCCGGACCGTCTTGTCCGTCTCGCCCGGCGTGGCGTGCTCGATGGCGTTGACCATGGCTTCGGTCAGCACCAGGTTCATGTGGTAGCCCAGCGTATCGCGGTCGCCGCGGTAGTCGACCAGTTCCCTGGCGATCTGCTCCGCGATGTTCCCGATCAGCCCGAGGTAACGGGTCTGGTTGGGGACCACGATGTCGACATTGACATCGGTTTCGCCCTGCATGGCTACCTCCTGCGCTACTCGCCGCGCAATGCTTCCTCAACGGTGGAATAGATCTCGAACACCCGGTGCAGGCGGGTCAGCTCGAACATGGAGCGCACCCTGGGCTGGAGGCCCGCCAGCAGCAAGACGCTGGAGCGCAGAGCGGCATTCTTCTGCCCGGACAACAGGGCGCCCAGCCCTGAGCTGTCGATGAAACCCACCCGGCTCAGATCGACGACCAGATGGCGGCTGCCCCCCTCCAGCAGCTTGAGCATGAAATCCTTCAGCTCGCCGGAATTGTGGGCATCCAGGCGCTGCTCGCCCAGGCTCAGGACGGTCTTGCCGTCGATGATTTCGGTCGAAAGGTTCATCACTTAAGATTCCTAAGGCTTTCCATAAGTCCTCACTCAACCCGGCGTGGATGCGTGTACTCATACACCGAAGGCGGCGGGCATACAAGCGTAGCGAAGACGCCGCATGACTTACCGCCCCTGGCTCCACCAGCGCCGGACGATCGCCTCGATGTCGAGACCGTCGGCATCGGCGTTCCAGGCTCGATGGAAATCCACATCGTTACTGTTGGGCGGCGGGTCCGGCTTGAATATCTGGCAGCGCACCGGCAGCGGTGTCGCCTCGCCCAGGATCAGGGCTTCGCCCCGGCCGAGGGCGGTGAGGACCTCCACCAGATCGGCCTCACCTTCCGGCACCAGTTTGCGGACGTAAGCCTGATCGTCCGGGTTGCTGATCCGAAGGCAGATGTAGGACCCGCACTGCGAAAGCACCGTCTCGGAAAGCTCGTGCGGACGCTGGCTGACCACGGCGAGGCCGACGCCGTATTTGCGCCCCTCCTTGGCGATGCGCTCCATCGACTTCCGCGTGCCTTCGTACCGGGTGACGCGTTCGCGCGGAATGTAGGCATGCGCCTCTTCGCAGACCAGCAGGATGGGGAATTCCCGCCGGTCCGGATTCCAGTAGTTGAACTCGAAGGCCAGGCGGCCGATCTGGGCGGAAACGGTCGGGCGCACGTCGAACGGCACGGGACTCAAGTCGACCACGCTGATCTGGCAGCGCGGCTCGCCCAAGCCGACGAAATCCCGCAGCAGACCGGGCAAGGTTTCCGAACGGTTGCGGCGGCTCGGCTTGAGCAGAAAGTCGTAGCGCGCGTCGTGCAGCCGGCTGCCGAGCTTGAGCAGGAATTCGTCGAACTGCCCGAACAGCGGCCCCTTGGTCTTGCCGAAATCGGTCCGGTGTTCGTTGGCTTCCTTGAAGCGCTCGTACACCTCCTGCAGCTGGAAATACACCGGCGCATCGAGCGACACCCCCTCCAGACCCAACTCGCGGGCGCTCCGCCGCTTGAGTTCAAACACCGCTTCGCGCAGGAAGGCGGTCTGGACCGAGGCCGCCGGGTCGTCGCGCTCGATCAGGAGATCCACCAGCTCGGCGAAACTCATCAGCCAGTAGGGAATTTCCAGCTCGCGGGCATCCATCGCCCGGGTGGCCTCGGGCGGAAATGCGCCGTGGAGCGCGCCTTCGCCGTCACGCCAGCAGTATTCGCCGTGCAGGTCCAGCAGGATGATGTGCGCCTTGGGGCTGGAGACGAGCAGGCGCTGAATCAGGCTGGCCACGGTCCAGGACTTGCCGGCGCCGGACTGGCCGAGGATGGCGAAATGCCGGCTGCACAGGGCGGAAGGGTCGAGATAGACGCCGGTCGCGGGATGATTGGGCAGGTAGCCCGGATTGAACCGCAGGCTGCGGGTGCGGGCGAACACGGCGTTGATCTCTTGAGGAGCGGCGGCGTGGACCTCGGCGCCCGGCACCGGGTAACGCCGCACCCCCCGGCTGAATGCGCCCTTGTCGTTGAACTCGCCCAATGGCACCAGCTGCATCGAACTGCCGGCGGCCGATCCGGCGACCCCGCCGCAGACCTCCCGAACCAGGGCGAGGATGCGGAAAGCGCCGTGCCGGACCGACACGTAGGCGCCGACCTGGCCGGGGCGCTGGGCTTCCTCCCCCACCGATATCTCGCTGCGGAAACCTTCCTCGTCCGACAGCAGACGGGCGGCGAAACGCCCGGGCCGGACTTCGACCACGTGGCCGATCAGCGAATTTTCGGATGCATCCATGGAATCCCCACTCCCCGCTTGCAACAATTCATCAGTCCTCGCCGTCCCGGTAAGGCTTCCGCCGCGCTGTTCCGGGCAACCTCGTGCGCAGCAAAAGCAATGCGTTGCCGACGACAACCAGGAAAGCAATAATGGAGAAAATCAGGAACAGCTCCACGGCATCCTTCTTCACATTCGCCCATAGACTCGATCGATGACCCGCCGCCAAGGTTTCCATTCCGCCCGGACGAGGACGCCATGAACACATCGGTCTGGCGCATCGGACAAATATTGAACTCGGTGCAGAGCACCTTCGTGGGCCTCCTGCGCATCTGGTCCATTCCGCTGGTGCTGCTGCTCAGCCTCGCCTCCGGCTATACCACCTATTATGGCCTGTCCCACTTCATTACGGACTGGATCGCGCTGATCATCACCGTCGCCGTGCAGTCGGTCATCGTGATCTGCTCCCTGGAACTGGCGGGCTGCCACTGGCGCGCCAACCTGGCGCGCTTCCTCACCGTCGGCGTGACGCTGGCGGTCGCTCTCGTGGTCTCGGTGTCGTTCTCCTACTTCAAGTTCTACGAACTTTCGCAGCAGGACAGCACCTTGCTGACCCGTTACCACGCACTGGACCAGAACCTGAACGACTACCTGGACAAAGTCAACAAGGTGAAGAGCACGCTGATGGCGCGCCAGCAGAAGCGGACCGACGCCGCGGCGAAGGAGGCCACCCAGGCCTATCTCGGCACCTTGCAGGGCATCCGCGAGGAAAGCCGGAAACGGGTGGGCAAGGGGCCGATGTGGAGCCACTACAACGAACTCCAACTCGCCGAGGAAAACCGGCTGCGCCAGATGGAAGCCAGCTTCGGCGAGCTCGACCAGCGCATCGCGGCCGCGCGGGGCGCGGTGCAGAGGTTTTCGGCGGACCTCAAGAATCCGGCCCTCTACGCCGAACTCATGGAACAGGTGCGGCAGGCCCAGTCCAAGGCCGACAATCTGGCCTCGGTCCACGGCGCCACCCCGGTGCCCGCGCCGGCCTGGGGCAGCCATGCCGAGTTCGTCCGCGGCATCACCCCCTCCTTCGCCATGTGGGAAGACCTGTCCCTGTTCGCGCTCGCCTGCGCCGCCATGGTGGACTTCTTCACCCTGGTGCTGTCCTACCGGCTGGAATTCAGCGCGCCCGGGCCGCTGACCGAGGAGGAGAAGGTGCTGGCTTTCCAGGGATTGCGCCAGTTCTCGCAATTCGCCATCAACGGCAACGACGAGCTGGAATTCGTGTTCGAGAAGACCGAACTCGAACGGGCGAAACGCTATCCCGACTGGAACCGCATGTTCACCGTCGCCTTCCTGCTCAACCGCGGGTTCTTGAGAAAGGTGAGCGAACGCAGTGTGGAATTCGCGCCCAACCTCTACCCCATCATGGCCGAATGTATGAGAAAGGAGCCATCCCAGGCCGGCGCCGGCGAGGGCATCCACGACGGCAACATACGGCAGTTCATCGAGAGAAAAGCCCATGAACGGCGAGCCTGACACCGAGCGCTGGGACCCCGGCTTCGTCGGCGACCACTACCTCGTCACCGCACGGCTCGGCCCGTTCCGCAAACTGTTCCTCAAGCCGCGCGATTTCACGCCCCGCTTCTACCACCGGCTCACCGAACTGCCCATCGAGGACTGGAGCCTGCCGGTGCCCGACCTGATGCTGGGTGAGGCGCTGCGCATCGGCGTCGATCTGTCCGTGCGGTTCCAGCCGACCCTGGATTACGCCCGCGGCAATCCCGACAGCCTCGACCAGCTCGCCCATGCCATCAAGCTGCGCTACCAGCGGGTTCTGCTCGACATGGCCTTGGAAGAACTGCGGGTGCTGGAAGACCCGTTCTGGCTGAGGGAGGGCTGTGCGGGGATCGAACGGCGCGTCGAAACCCTGACCAACGAGACCCTGGCCGCGCAGGGCATCCGCTGCCGCGCCCGCTGCGTGCTTACCCCGGAATTCGAGGCGCTGGATGAGGCGGAAGTCGAGAACCTGCCGCCGTGGTCTCCCCATCGTCCGCTGTACTACGCTTTGCTGCAGCGCCAGCGCGACTTGTCCGCCGAGGCCGAAAGGCGGCGGCGGGAGCAGGAGGCCCAGGACGAAGCGTCCCGGCTGGAGCGGGAACGGGCGCGGCTGGCGCTCGAACAGCGCGAGACCGAGCTGCGGAAGGCGAAGTACGTCCACGAAACCGAGCGCCTGAAGGCGGAACTCGCCGCCGAGGAAGCGCTGCAGGCCGAGCGCCGGGCCGCGGAAACCCGCCAGAAAGAAGAGCAGGTACGCCACGAGCAGAAGCTGCGGGAAATGGAAATCGAGGCCGAGCTGCAATCGAAGGCCCGGCGCGCCGAAGCCATGGACGACGCCGACGCCCGCCTGCGCCGGGAAATCGAGCTGCTCGCGCTGGAGCGCCAGCGCCTGCTGCTGGAGGAAGAGGTCAAGGACATCAAGCTCGCCAAGGCCAAAGGCTGGATCATCAACGCCTCGCGCCGGTTCCAGCTCGGCCAGAACGCCGAATTCGACGGGCCGGAAGCGCCCGGCCTGCCCCCCGAATTGCCGGAAAAGTGAGTTGCCGATGCCGTCGAACCGCTTAGCCTTGCTTCTAGCCCTGCTGTCCGTCTTCAGCCGACCTGCGGCCAGCCGCGGCTGGGGAGACGTCACCTCCCCGACCCCCGGGACGCCCGAAGCCATCGGCGAAACCGGCGCAGGGTGCCTGGCCGGCGGCGTGCGCCTGCCCCCCGAAGGCGAGGGCTACAAGGTCATGCACCTCGAGCGCAACCGCAACTACGGCCACCCGGACCTGATCCGCAGCATCGTCGAACTGGGACGCGCCACCGTGCAAGGGCGCTGGGGCGAACTCCATATCGGCGATTTGTCCCAGCCCCGCGGCGGGCCAATGCGGTTCGGCCACCGCAGCCACCAGAGCGGCATCGACGCCGACGTCTGGTTCGCGCTCGACCCGAACCTGGTCCGCAACGCCGACGGCCTGCGCAGCAACATCCCCGCGCCCTCGCTGCTGACCTCGGACCAGACCCGACTCAACCGCATGCTGTGGGACGCCAGCCACGCCCGCGTGCTGGAAGCCGCCGCCCGCGACCACCGCGTCGACCGGATCTTCGTCAATGCACACATCAAGCAGGAGCTTTGCCGTTCCATGCGCGGCGACCGCTCCTGGCTGCGGAAAATCCGTCCCTGGCACCGCCACGACGACCACTTCCACATGCGCCTCGCCTGCCCGGCCGACAGCCCTGACTGCATCCCGCAGAAACCGCTCGAACCCGGCGACGGCTGCGACGCCTCGCTGGACTGGTGGCTATCCCTCCCGCCCTTGCGGCCTCTGCCGGACAACCATCACGGCCCTGCCCCCTCACCTGCCCTCCCTCGCGCTTGCCGGGCGGTGTTGAGTGTTCGGTGATATCTTGGTTTAACCTATTTAACCTGGTTAAACTAATATCTCCCACAACTCAATTGGAGATACGAATGCGCACGGTGCGCACCCTGGCGAAAGGCCAGGTCGTCATTCCCGCCGAAGTGCGGGGACAATTCGGCATCGAGCCCGGAGTGTTGCTGGAACTGCGAGTCAGCGGCGACCACATCGAACTTTGGCCAATGCCCAAGGATCCTATCGCCGCATTTATCGGTTCCCTGGCTGGAGACGTCAGCCTCACCGACGAACTCATTTCCGAGCACGCCGCAGAGGTTGAACGTGACAAAAGGCGTTAAACCTATTTTCGTGCTGGATGCCTGCGCCTTGCTGCGCCTGGCGCAGGCCGAACCGGGTATGGCCAAGGTGGCGGAATACCTCTACTCAGCTCGGCATGGGGAGTGTGAAGTCCTGATGCACCAGATCAATCTGGGCGAAGTGGTCTATCGGATCGGCAAAACCCATGGGTGGGCCTTGGCCGAACGCAAACGTCACGAAATCACGCTGCTGCCCATCGCGATCGTTCCTTTCGACGATGTATTGTTCTGGCAGGCAGTCCAGCTCAAGGCTAACTACTCCATGTCATATGCGGATTGCTTCGCCGCCGCCCTGGCCATGGTTCGTGAAGCTACCTTGCTGACCGCTGACCCGGAGTTCGCCTGCTTGGCAGACCGCTTGACACGAATTGCAATATAGGAGCAATGCCTGTCGGGCGACATTCCGCTTGAAGAATTTGCTCAGGGGGCGGTCCGTCAAGATCGTGAATGTGCCCGACGAGCTATAGGCCGGCCCTCACCTCCGCCACTGCTCTCTCGATCAAGCCAGGCGCCTCGCTCTCCAGCCAAGTCGCCTCCGTCTCCTTCCTCAACCAGGTGTACTGCCGTTTGGCGAACTGCCGGGTGGCGATGATGGCGCGTTCGACGAAGGTATCGAAGTCGCATTCGCCCTTGAAATAGCCCCAGGCCTGGCGGTAGCCCACGGCGCGGATCGAGGGCAGGGTTTCGTTCAGGTCGCCGCGCAGATAAAGGGCTTCGACCTCTTCCAGAAAACCCTCCTCCAGCATCCGCCGGAACCGCTCCGCGATCCGCTCCGCCAGCACGGCCCGGCTCGACGGCGCCAGCACCAGGCGCAGGGGCCGGAACGGCAGCTCGGGAGTCCGGCTGCCTTCGCATAGCCCGGATAGCGTCCGGCCGGTGACATAGAAAACCTCCAGAGCGCGTTGCAGGCGCTGGGGATCGTTGGGGTGGATGCGGGCGGCGGCGGGCGGGTCGACGCGGGCCAGTTCGGCGTGGAGCGCCTGCCAGCCTTCCCGCGTCGCCCGCTCTTCGATCTCGCGGCGGATGTCCGGATCGGCCGAGGGCAGTTCCGCCAGCCCCCGCAGCAGGGCGTTGAAATACAGCATGGTGCCGCCGGCCAGCACCGGCAGGCGGCCGCAGGCGGTGATCTCTGCGATCAGCGCCTGCGCACGGTCGCGGAACTGGCCGGTGGAGAAGGGCTCGGAGGGATCGAGGATGTCGATCAGGTGGTGCGGCACGGCTGCGCGTTCCGACTTGCCGGGCTTGGCGGTGCCGATGTCCATGCCGCGGTAGACCAGGGAGGAATCGACGCTGACGATCTCGCCGTTCAGGGCACCGGCGAGTTCGATCGCCAGCCGTGTTTTGCCCGACGCCGTGGGCCCCATCAGCACCACGACCGGGGGCAGCTCGGAAGCGGTCATCGGCCGCGCAGGAACAGACGGTCGAGTTCCTGGGTATCGAGCTGCACCCAGGTCGGCCGGCCGTGGTTGCACTGGCCGGCGCGCTCGGTGGCCTCCATTTCGCGCAGCAACGCGTTCATCTCCGGCACGGTGAGCTTGCGGCCGGCCCGCACCGAGCCGTGGCAGGCCATGGCGGCGAGAGTGGCGTTCAAGGTTTCCTGCAGGCGCTCGGAAGACCCGTGTTCGCGCAGGTCGGCGAGCATGTCCCGCACCAGGCGCTCGACGTTGCCCCCGTCCAGCAAAGCCGGCACCGCGCGGACCAGCACGCTGTCCTCGCCGGTGCGCCGCAGCTCGACACCTAACCGCGCCAGATGTTCGCCGTGCTCCTCGGCCAGATCGGCATCAACCAGGCTCAGCTTGATCCGCACCGGCAACAGCAGGGGCTGGCTGGCGATCCCGCCGGCCTGGTATTGCTGTTTCAATCGCTCGTACGTGATCCGCTCGTGGGCGGCGTGGCCGTCGACGAGGATCAGCCCTTGCGCGTTCTCGGCCAGGATGTACACGCCCTTGAGGTGGGCCAGAGCGTAGCCCAGCGGCGGGATGTCCTGCTCGGCTTGAGTCTCCGGCGGATTCGGAACGGGCGCCGAATACAGTTTGCGCAGATCGCCGAGGGTCTCGGCCGCGCCGCCGGGCAGGTACGGCAGGTGCGGCGTCTCCGCCACCCGGAACAAAGGCTGCTGGCGCCGCTGCGGTTGTTCCGGAGGTGAGGCCGGACGTTCCATGGCGGGCGCCTCGGCCACGCTCGCCGCCTGCCCCGGCCTATGCCCGGCGATCGAACGGTGCAGCGCGCTGAACAGGAAATCGTGCACCATCCGCCCTTCGCGGAAACGCACCTCCAGTTTGGCGGGATGGGCGTTGACGTCGACCAGGGCTGGATCGATCTCCAGGTACAGCGCGTAGACCGGTTGGCGCTCGTGGTACATCACGTCCTGGTAGGCCCGGCGGATGGCGTGGCCGACCAGCTTGTCACGAATCAACCGGCGGTTGACGTAGAAGAACTGCAGGTCGGCCTGGCTGCGCGAGAAGGTCGGCAGCCCGACCCAGCCGTGCAGGCGCAAGCCGCAGGATTCGAAATCCACCCGCAGCGACTGTTCCAGGAAATCCGGCCCGCACAGCGCGCCGATGCGTTCGGCCCGGTCGGTTTCTTCAGCGCCCGGCCGCAGCCGGAGAACTTCGCGCTGGTTGTGGCGCAGGCTGAAACCGACGTCGAACCGCGCCAGCGCCATGCGCTGCACCAGGGTCTGGATGTGTCCGAACTCGGTTTTCTCCGCCCGCAGAAACTTGCGCCGAGCCGGCGTGTTGTAGAACAGGTCCCGCACCTCGACCGTCGTGCCCGGCGCGTGCTGGGCGGGCTGGACGTCGAAACCGCTCTCGCTGCCGTCGGACGTCACCCGCCAGCCGCACTGGGCATCGCCGGTGCGGGAGGTCAGCGTCAGCCGGGCTACCGAACTGATACTGGGCAAGGCCTCGCCGCGAAAGCCCATGCTCGCCACCCGCTCCAGGTCCTCCAGCGATGCGATCTTGCTGGTGGCGTGGCGCGACAGGGCCAACCTTAAGTCTTCGCGGTCGATGCCGCAGCCGTCGTCGCGGATCCGGATCAGCCGCGCCCCGCCCTGTTCCACGTCGAGTTCGATCCGGCGGGCGCCGGCGTCGAAGGAATTCTCGACCAGCTCCTTCACCACGGAAGCCGGCCGCTCGATGACCTCGCCGGCGGCGATCTGGTTGATCAGTTGCGGGGGGAGTTGGCGGATTCGCATGAGGTTCGAAGCAGGGAAACATGTCCCCGGATCGAATCCGGGGCGGAGCCCGGACGCCGCTCCGGGAAAAGCTTTAGCGCCGCTCATCCGGCAAGCCTTTTCACGCGCCTGAAAAAGTGGATGGGCACAAGCTTAGAACCGCCCGCGGCTTACCCCAGGCTGTCGAGAAACTTCTCGGCGTCGAGCGCCGCCATGCAGCCGGAGCCCGCCGAGGTGACGGCCTGACGGTAGATCGGATCGGACACGTCCCCGGCCGCGAACACCCCTTCCACGCTGGTCGCCGTGGCGCCGCCTTCGTTGCCGCTGCGGACCACGATGTAACCGTTGCGCATCTCCAATTGCCCGGAAAAGATTTCCGTGTTCGGGCTGTGGCCGATCGCGATGAACACGCCTTCCAGCGCGATGTCCCTGGTCGTGCCGTCCTGCACGTTCTTGATGCGCATGCCGGTGACGCCCATCTCATCGCCCAGGACCTCGTCCAGCACGCTGTTCCATTCGATGCTGACGTTGCCGCTCTCCGCACGCTCTTGCAGCTTGTCCGACAGGATCTTTTCGGCCCGGAACTTATCGCGGCGGTGGACCACGGTGACCTTCGCCGCGATGTTGGACAGATACAGCGCCTCCTCCACCGCGGTACTGCCGCCGCCGATCACGGCCACGTGCTTCCCTTTGTAGAAAAAACCGTCGCAGGTGGCGCAGGCGGATACGCCGCGGCCCTTGTACGCCTCCTCCGAAGGCAGACCCAAGTAGCGGGCGGACGCGCCGGTGGCGATGATCAGCGCATCGCAGGTGTAGACGCCGGAATCGCCGGTCAGCGTGAAGGGGCGCCGGGACAGGTCGGCCGTGTGGATATGGTCGAAGACGATCTCGGTGTCGAAACGCTCGGCATGGCGCCGCATCCGCTCCATCAGCTCCGGCCCCATCACGCCGTCGGCATCGCCCGGCCAATTGTCCACGTCGGTCGTCGTGGTAAGCTGCCCGCCCATCTGGATGCCGGTCACGAGTACCGGCTTGAGATTGGCGCGCGCGGAGTAGACCGCCGCGGTATAGCCCGCCGGGCCGGAGCCCAGAATCAGAACCCTGGAATGCTTCGGTTCGCTCATGAAATCCTCTATCCTGCTGCAAAAATGAAAGCATTATACGGCGCGGCGCGGCGCGATTTCTAACCGGCCGTGCGGGGGGGACGGCCTATGCCATGAGCGGTGCGCCTTGCGGATCGGCGCGCACATTTGAAACAATACCCGGTTTCTTTATTTGATTGATTTGGTGGGCCTTTTGGCGAGAGCAGACAAGAAAATGACGCCGGCGGACGATCTGCGCTCCTCCCTGGTGCGGACCTTGAGAGAGGGAGCGTTTCTGGCCTATCTGGCGCTCGCCGCGTTCTTCCTCATCGCTCTGGTCACTTTCGACCTGGAGGATGCCGGCTGGACCCATACCGGCAGCCGCCGCCCGGTGTCCAACGGCGCCGGCGAGGTGGGCGCCTGGCTGTCGGATTTTTCGTTTTCCCTGTTCGGGATCATGGCCTACCTGCTGCCGCTGCTATTGGCCGGTTACGGCTACCGCATCTACCGGGGCCGCAGCGCGCAGCACCGGTTCTCGCTGCTCGATTCCACCTTGCGCTGGCTCGGAATGGGCGCCGCCATCGCAGCCGGTTCCGGCATCATCGACCTGCAATTGCTGCGGATTCCCCTGCCCCTGCCGGAGACCACGGGCGGCATCGTCGGCCGGGAACTCGCGGACCTCGTAACCGGCTCGTTAGGCGTCAAAGGCGCATCGGTCCTCTTCGGCGGCGTGTTCCTGGCCGGGGTATCCCTGGCCACCGGTTTGTCCTGGCTAAGGCTGGTGGATACCATCGGCCAGGCGGTTTTGACGCTGATCCGCACGGTGACGGCCGTTCCCGCTTTCCTGACCAGAGGCGCGCACCAGTCCCTACCCGCTTCCGAGCCGCCGCAACTGGCGGCGGCCACGCCGGTGAAACCGCGCCAACCCGCGCAGCGGCCCGTCAAGCCGCTGGAGCAGCGGGCGGCGCAGCCTTCGGAACCCGCTGCACAGCGCGCTCCGGTGATTCCTTTCCTGCAACCCAAGAAGCCGCCGGCGGCGCCTGTCGCGCGGAAGCCGGCCAGCGGCGCTCTGCCCGCCCTGACCCTGCTGAACGACACCTCGGCCAAGGTGCACGCCTATTCGCCAGCGGTGCTGCAGCAGATGTCGGAACTGGTGGAAACGATCCTGGCCGATTTCGGCGTGGACGTCGAGGTCGTCTCGGTCCATCCGGGCCCGGTGATCACCCGGTTCGAACTGCAACCGGCGGCCGGCGTCAAGGTCAGTCGGATCAGCGGCCTGGCGAAAGACCTGGCGCGGGCGCTGTCGGTCACCAGCGTGCGGGTGGTCGAAGTGATCCCCGGCAAGTCGGTGGTGGGCCTGGAAATCCCCAACCGCGAGCGCGAGATCGTGCTGCTGCACTCGGTGCTGTCTTCGGAAGCCTACCAGCAGGCCTCTTCCCCTCTCACCCTGGTGCTCGGCAAGGACATCAGCGGCCACCCGGTGGTGGCCAACCTGGCCAAGATGCCGCATCTCCTGGTCGCCGGCACCACCGGCTCGGGCAAGTCGGTCGCCATCAACGTGATGATCCTGAGCCTCTTGTACAAGGCGGGCCCCACCGAAGTCCGGCTGATCATGATCGACCCCAAGATGCTGGAGCTTTCGGTCTACGAAGGCATCCCCCATCTGCTGACGCCGGTGGTCACCGACATGAAGGAGGCGGCCAACGCCTTGCGCTGGTGCGTCGCCGAGATGGAGCGCCGCTACAAGCTGATGTCGGTGCTGGGGGTGCGCAATCTCGAAGGCTTCAACCAGCGGGTGCGGGAGGCCGCCGAAACCGGCAAGCCGCTGCGCGATCCGCTGTGGAACCCGAACCTGGCCCTGGGCGACGAGGAGCCGCCTTTGCTAGAGCCCCTGCCCTGCATCGTCATCGTCATCGACGAACTGGCGGACATGATGATGATCGTGGGCAAGAAGGTGGAGGAGCTGATCGCCCGGCTGGCGCAAAAGGCACGCGCCGCGGGTTTGCACCTGATCCTGGCGACCCAGCGGCCCTCGGTGGACGTGATCACCGGCCTCATCAAGGCCAACATCCCCACCCGCATCGCGTTCCAGGTCTCGTCCCGGATCGACTCGCGCACCATCATCGACCAGGGCGGCGCCGAAGCCCTGCTCGGCAACGGCGACATGCTCTATCTGCCGCCCGGCACCGGTTTCCCCCAGCGCGCCCACGGCGCCTTCGTGTCCGACCACGATGTCCACAAGGTGGTGGAATTCCTCAAGAGCACCGGCGAGCCGGACTACATCGAGGACATCACACGGTTCAGCGAGGACTTAGGAGACGGATCGGGGTTCCGTGGCGGGAACGGTGAGAGCGGCGGTGGCGATGAAGGCGACGCTCTTTATGACGAAGCGGTACGGTTCGTGACGGAAAGCCGCAAGGCTTCCATATCTTCCGTGCAACGCCGCTTCAAGGTGGGCTACAACCGCGCGGCGCGGATGATCGAGGACATGGAGCGTGCCGGCGTGGTCACGCCGGCCGATACCAACGGCAGCCGCCAAGTGCTGGCTCCGCCACCGCCGCCGGCCTGAGGGAGCCTGGGTCAGGCCGGTCCGGTCTGCCCAGCGCCGTCGATCGCCGGCCGCGGCGCCAACGCGGGGCCGCCATTGCCATAACGCTTGGCCGCCTGATCGCAGAACGCCGCCACCAGCGACTCCATCACTTCCCTGAAAATTCCGCCCAAGGCCATCTGCAGCAAAGGATTTGCGAATTGGAAATCCACCCGGAACGAAACGTCGCAGCCGCCGTGGGGATTGGGGTCGAAACGCCAGTTCCCGCGCAGATACTTGAACGGCCCTTCCACCAGCTTCATGTGGATATGCCGGCCCGGCTCCATGGTATTGGCGGTGGTGAAATTCAGCCTCACGGCGCCCTTCGCCAGGGTGATGGTCGCCTTGATGTGGCGCTCCGCCGCGGACAGCACTCTGACGTCGCGGCAAAGCGGCAGATATTTCGGATAGTCGGCGACGTCGTTGACGAGCTCGTACATCTGGTCCTGCGTGTAGTTCACGCAGACGCTGGTCGATATTGTCGGCATCATTTCCCTCGGAAGTTCAGCGGCCATCCCGGCTCCCTCGCTTAGAGCCGCGGCGCAATCGGAAAACTTGGGATGATAAAGCAGTTTGCCGCTTGTAACGAAGCCTGGCGCCGTCTTTGCAGCAATTCTCATTTTGGCTCAAGGCCACAGTTCCGGCGTAGGGCGGAACCGTCTCTTCGGGTTCCGCCAAACCATGTCCTAAGACCCCGATCCGAGATCGGGAGATTTAGCGGGGATGCGCATCCAACCCCCCTACGAAATGCGGCTTTCAGGCAAAATGAGAATTGCTGCCGTCTTTGGCCGGCCGACGAAGACGAATGCCATGCGCTCTCGAGAACTTCGGCCTCTCGCATCCAGACCGCGCAAGCCCTGTAGCGTTTGACCAGGCAACGGGCGGGAAATTCAAGGAAGCTCCGATCGACCCGGAGCTTCCTTATACAGCGTTGCGAGCAGAGGGTATCAGGCGCCCACGAGCGCCGGCTTGACGATCTCCAGCCACTCGTCGAGGCGTTCGTCCGTCATTTCGCTCTGGTTTTCGTGATCGATCACCAGGCCGACGAACTTGCCGTCCACCACCGCCTTGGACTTTTCGAACGCGTAAGTGTCTGTCGGCCAGGCGCCGACCACACTGGCCCCGCACTCGATCACCTGCTCGTAGATTTCGCGCAGTGCGTCGACGAATTCATGGCCGTACCCCTGCTGATCGCCCAGGCCGAACAGCGCCACGGTCTTCCCCGACAAGTCCTTGCCCTTGAAGTTCGGCAGAAACTCGAGCCAGCTCTCCTCCGAAGCGCCGGAGTCCAGGCCCGGCAGTTCGCCGTCCCCCAGGGTCGGCGTTCCCAGAATCAGTGCGTCGTATTTGAGCACATCGTCGATGCTGGCCTTTTTGACGTCGACCGGAGCATCCGCGTCATCGCCCAGCTTTTTGGCAAGCTGCTTGGCGACGCGGCGGGTATTGCCGGTATCGGAGCCGAAAAAGATCCCTATCTTCCCCATGACTGTTTCCTCTATAACATATTGTTCAACAAGGATTATGCTGCGCCCGAACCGGCCCGGCCTTTTCGGCCGCGCCCTGTGAACTTCCGGCACCGCCTGGCGGTTCCTTACCAGGACGGCGGCGCGTAAGTCCGCGGCAAACACCAACGGTTCAGGCATCGACCAGGATGAAGCAATAACCAGACCAGTAGCATGGAAAACCCCGATGACGGGCGCTTGAGCGGCTTCCTTACCTGAAACATTTCCACAGAATCTGTGGATAAGCATGTGAGTTCGCCGGGCAATCAGGACTCATGTCATTGATAGATATGGGAGCCAGGACGCCGCCCAGAGCTTTTCCAGCCGCGCGCGGAAAAGGTGCAGGACGCCCGTTTACGATGCCCGCGACTTAAGGCAGGGGTCGTCGCAAAATAACGCGAGTTGACGACAAACGTGATGGACAGCAGCAGTTCGATATAGGCGAGGAAATTCCGGGCGAACGCCGTCATCCCGCATCGACCTGCCCATTGAGGAATACGCACCCCTTCGCCGCCAAACCCGCTGGCGTCAGAAAGTCACGATCACATCGGCGGAAAACAGGAATTGGTCCGAGCGTTTCCCCGTATCGAAAATCTTGATGTTGTCGGACCAGTCGTAGCGGGCGTTGGGACGCAAGATGACCCAGCTCAGGGGCTTCCAGTTCAAACCCACCGTCAGCGCATAATACCCGCTGCCCTGGAACGGATAGACCGCGGAAAAATTTGGGTTGCAGGCATAGGGCCGCGCGGTGCCTGCGCCGTTGATGTTCACGCTCCCGCTGCAGCGCGGCGGCCCGGACACGCGGAAGCCGTTGTTGTCGCGCCACCATTCGCCGCGCAGACCGACCGACCATTCTCGGTCCAGGTTATAGAACAAATATTGGTTAATGCCGTACCACTCGGCGTCCTCCAGTTGGCCGCCGTTGCGCGTGTAGTTGGCGGTACGCACGTTGTCGGCATAGCCGTGGCTGTGCTCGATGACATAGTGCAAGAGGCCATCGAAAAATGCCGCCTTGCCGATCAGGCTGTACATGGCCCAGAGATCGCCGAACTGCTCGGAACGGCCGCCCGCCGTCGAATTCAGACTGATCGAATAGTTCTCATCGTCGCTGGTCCAGACGCCGCCGCCGAGGAAATCCCAGTTGCCGAGCTGCTGGTCCCAGGTGCCGTCAAAGCCGCCGGTGGCGCTGCCGGTGACCGCTCCGGCGGACACCATCCAATTGCCATCGACGGCGTAATTGCCGAGGAGACCGACATGGGTAAAGGGCCCGAACTGAAACGTATAAGGTTTGGTGATGAAAAAATTGTCCGGCGCCGTCACCGCCTCGTAGCCGATCGGCGTATAGAAATGCCCGGCCTTGACGCTGAGACCGTCGCCCACCGGCACATTGAATTCGGCATAGGCCTGCGGCAGGGCGATGCCGTAGAACCGGTCCGACCAGCTCGACAGATGGAGGTCCCAATGCCCCCGATCCAGCGGCCGGCCCGTTCTCGGGTCCACATAGGGGATCCCGTAAGCCTGGGTGAAGATCGCGTCGGTGCCGTACATGAAGTCGAAACGGCCGCCGATGTCCCACGCCTCCGGACCGACCTCGATGGCTCTCTGCAGATAGAGATACAACTGGTTCATCTGGGGTTCGCCGGCGCGGTCGTTGAAGGTCACCGGTCCGTTGAAGTTGTCCGAAGGGCTGCTGGCGTTGTAGGTCACGCTGGCATTCACCCATCCTCCCACGGTCAAGCCGATGCTTTTCATCCACGTGGTTTCGTCGACATCCCTGCCCGACAGATAGTCCGCCAACCCTTTGCTTTCGGCCAAGGACCGCCCCCCCTCCTCGGCCTGAACGCCCAGCGCGAACAACAAAGGCACCGCGAAACCGGCGACACGAAGGCTGCCGACACCAGATTCCCCCATCGACTATCTCCCTGAACGCACTCTGATAGAGAGGCCGATTTTAGCCCGGATGTTTCATAAACCCAGTTGAGAGGCCGGCCAGGCATGGGAGGGTACAGTTAACGCGGGCATTGTGAGAAGACTAGGGTCCAGATTTGACGATTGGCATCGCCGTCGTGGGCCTACCCGGCAGCGGAAACGGCCGAAAGCGCCCCGTTAGCCAGACGCTGGGCGAAGGCCAGCCGGCCCGGCGTGGATTGCGGTGTGGGAGTCGCTTGTTGGAGGCGTGATCAAAGCCTCTTTGCGCTTACTTAAGTTCAAAATGAGAGATGCTGGCCCATTTCCACAGCCCTGGGGATCCCCAGGGTTTACGGCCCAATCCAGGCTCTCCCAAGCAGCAGCGGCTCGCCCGTGACCGAAGCGGTGTCCGCCCATAGCACAAAAAAAGCGCCGGGCGGGCAGACAGGGACCTGCCCGCCCGGACCCGTGGGCCATGAGTCAGGGCCGTGCCGCTGGCACGGCCGATCGCCCCAGCCGGTTGCCGAAGAGGTCGAGGATGCCGGCCTTGTGCGGCTTCATCCTCACGCCGCTAGTCACAGGGGTGGGGGCTTCCGTGGCCTCGCCCGCCGCAGGAGCGGAGGTGCAGGGGCTCGGCCAACCTGACCAGGATGAACTCGTTGTCGTCCGGCTGCCCCGGCGTGCGGCCCACGCTGAAGGGATAGTTGTTGTCGTTGATCACCAGCAGGGTCCTACTGCCCACCGGCAACACCGATTCGATGGTTACGAACGGAAAGGTGAATATTCCGTTGCGCGTCCCGTTGCCGCCGACATTCCCAGGATCACTGATGTTCAGAAGGTCCACGAGCAGTCTCTTTTCCACGAAGCCGTCCGGGTCGATCTTGCCGATGTCGATCTTGTAGATTCGCTTGAACCGGGCGGGATCGGTGAAGGCCGGGTTGTTGGGATCGCCTTGGCGGCCGTCACGCTCGATCACCAGAAACTCGTGATCATTGATGGCCGTCAGATCGCCGATGGCTTGCCCTTCCCCAGTGGGATGCTCCATGCGGTAGTGGAAAACCTTCCCCGTGTAGCGTTTGCCGTGGAGGTCGAATTCATGGATCAGCAGCCGCGAGCGGTCCGGATCTGCGGTCAGAGGCCCTTCCAGCATCGCATAGAGTTTGGTGCGGCTAGCGTTCAAGGCCATGCCTTCGAAACCGCGGGAACGCGGCAGGTTCGCCAGCTCGGGGGCTGCGAGGAAAGGGTTGTCCGGCGACTGCACGAAGGAGTTGACGCCAAGCTGCTTGAAGTTGGGCAGAGGGATCGGCTCATCGAGCATTCTGCCCTTGCTGTCCGTATGTAGCAGGAACGGTCCAAATTCCTCCCCGAACCAGAAGCTGTTGTCCCGGGCCCGCCGGAATGATTCCAGGTCGAAGTCCGCGCCCGTCAGCAAACGCCCGTCGGCAATGGCAGGGTCGACGGCAATGCCTCCCGCTCCGTTGGGATAGAAGGACTGCTCCGCAACGATGGGAAAGCCGGTTAGCCGCTTCGGATCGCTGATCTCGAGGAAACTTTCCCGGCTGAAGCTGGCGAGCCGTAGTCCGGACCGCAGGTCGACGGGATAGACCTTGCCCTCTCGGAAGTCCGGCTCCACGCCGTAAATACGCAGCACATAGTCGGCGGAATTGGCTTTGGCGCCGAATCCGTTATCCGACATGACCAGGTAGGTCCCCCGTTTCCGTCCGGCCAGCACAGCCGAGAAACCCTGGACCGGTTGGGCGGCGTAAAACGGGGTCTCCCGGCCATTGGTGTTGCCGGTGATGAATTGCCCCGAGGTCGGACCCTCTGCAAAGGTATCGGCCGGCAGTACGGCACGTCCGATCAGCGTAGGCGATGCAGGCGCGGCCCCGGCTAAGCCGCTCAAAGCCAAACATCCCGCAAGAAAGGCAGCCGCTATCGCATCGTTGAATTTCACGGATCGCAAGTTCTTCATGTCTTCCTCCAAGGCGGATCTGGATCGAGTCGAGGGAATTCGGTGGAACGCCGGCCGCGTTTTTAGCCGATTAAAATGACGCGATGATGAATGGAGAAAATAGGACAGAAGACAGGGGACAAACCACGTTTTCCCTCACTTATCAACCCTTATGACTGGTTCACCCGCCTTGCCTCTGGTTGCCCGTCGGCCCCGCATGAGAGATTTCATCCTGGAACCGGCTCGAATGATCGTGGTCTGTCCCCGATTCCCCCCTTCCGGCTGCGGTCCGAACGGACTGAAGCGGGCCTGCATAGTTCATCCTGGTGTCATCCTGGCCAAGTAAAAGTCTTGTGGCTCGCGATTGCGCAACCCGGCCGGTCAAGCCGGGCCAGGCAAAGACGAGCGTACTTGAAACCGCCAAGATTAAGGAGCCACCATGAATCGTTACAGCTTGAAAACCATGGCCGCCGCCGCGATGCTAGCGACCTCAGGCGCAGCCTGCGCGGTTGTTCCGGTCCTTCCACAGATGACCGGCAACGTGATCTTCCTGCATCCCGACGGCACCGGCCCCAACCACTGGAACGCGGCGCGGAGCTACTGGAAAGGGCCGGACGCTCAGCTCAACTGGGACCGGCTACCTCAGATGGCGGCCTACCGCGGCCATATGACCGACATGCTCACCGGCACCTCGAACGGTGGCGCGACCGTGCATGCGTTCGGCTACAAGGTCGAGGGACGGGGGTCGTTCGGCAAGGACGGCGACGGCAACCTCGTTCCGCCCACCGACCGCTTCATTAACGCGCTGTCGGGTTACCCCGGCAGCATCCTGCGCGAGGCCGGCAACAGCGGCCATCCGGTCGGGCTGATCAACGACGGCAACATCGGCGAGCCGGGCACAGGCGTCTTCGCGGCCGAAGTCGGCAACCGCGACAACTGGAACGCGATCGCCCTGCAGATCATCGCAGGCCGCGACGGTGCGTCGCCGGTGGGTAGTTCGACCGACCAGGCGCCCCACGTCATCCTCGGCGGCGGCGAGCGCAATTTCCTGCCGGCGGGCACCCCGGCCTGCGCGCCGGGAGCCGCAGGCACGTTCATGCAGCACGGCATCCCCACCTACCCGTTAAACTGCATGGTACACACGCTCGACTGGAGCAAGCCTTCCGGCGCCACCGGCCCGTTGGGCATTGGCCGCGTGGCGACGGCCGACCGCACCGATGCCCGCAACCTTTTGCTCGAGGCCGCCAATGCCGGCTACCTCGTGATTCGCACGCGCGCTGAGTTCGAGGCGGTACGCGCGCACATCGAAAGCAATCGTAACTGGCAGCCGAAGATCCTCGGCTTGTTCGCCGCGCATCACACGTTCAATGACCGCAACGAAGAAGATTTGATCGCCAGCGGCTTCCGCGACCCGAGCATAGACGTCAACGCCAAGAGCTCCAACCTGGTGCTGTTCGGCAACCCGCGTGCGACCGACCCGGGCTTCAACCCGCCGCGCGGTGATGAGATGATGAGGATGGCGCTGATCGTGCTCAGTCGCGTTTCCAACACTGTCAACAAGCCGTACTTCCTCGTGGCCGAGCCGGAAAGCAACGACAACTTCGGCAACAGCAACAACGCGATCGGCATGCTGACCGCGTTGAAGGTGGCCGACGACATGATAGGCGTGGTGCTCGAAGCGCAGCAGGCACGGCTGCGCGATCCGATGGATTCGCGCTTTTCGACTACCGTGCTGACGGCCGCCGATAGCGACGCCAGCGGCATGCAGCTCGCGGCCTTGTCTGCGACTCCGAACGTAACCGATCTGGCCGCCAATCCCGCCGCCGGGCTCGCAGCCGTCCGCAACCCGCTTGACGGCTTGTACGGCCGCGCTACGCAGTCTTTCGCGGCAGCGCCGGATCAGTTCGGCCGCGTGCTCCACTTCGGCATCGCGTGGACGGGCACGCCGGATTTTTCGGGCGGCATCCTGGCGCGCGCCGGCGGCAATCGTGGCGTAAACGCGGATTGGCGTGGTAACGTCACGCTCGCCGACTTCAGCGCGCGCTTTGACAACACCGACGTGTACCGCTTCATGTACGCGAGGCTGTTCGGCCAATTGCTACCGGCGCCAACCACCGAAGCGCCGACGCGCTGACGCCGCGCAGGGGGGTACAGCGAAACGAGCCGGTGCGACACCCCCGCGAAACCGCAGGCCCGGAGGTTTTGCCGGAAGCCTGCGGTTCCATCGCAGGGAGAAACAAACCTAAGGGAACCGGCAGGGCGTTGAGAACGATGCGAACGGGAGGCCGCGAGCATCGGAAGCGATCTTCGCCTGCGCAAGGGCGACGGCGTCCACGTCGATTCCGCGGCCGCCCCATTTTCGCCGGACGCGGCTTCACCGACCAAGCCAATCACGTCCGCTAGACCGCGGCCCGGACTAGATGACGGGTTTCATTTGTCCCCACAGAAGGGGATGGGAAACGGCTCCGACAGTGGAACCGAAAAGGAAGGGCGGCGTCTTCAGGCCGCGATGTCTTGCTGTTGCAGAATGGCGTTCTCCGCCACGGTCTCCCTGATGAGCGTCTTGACTTCCAGCGCGCATTTTCCGCATTGGCTGCAGGCATCCACACTTTTCCGCAGCGTGCGCAGATTGCATGCGCCGTGCCGAACGACGGCTTCCCGAACCTGGCGTTCAGTGACGTTCCTACAGATGCAGACGTACATGAGCATGAACCTCAAAACTGGATACGAGCTTAGACTAGCAGAACTGAGAACGTTTCTCAAATGAGAATCGGAAAAAATTCTGTTTCCGAATCGAGAAAGCCGCGTTTCCCGCCGCGGCTTTCGGCATCGGCGCCTAAACCCCGTCTTCCATCTGGCTTTGCAGATAATTTTCCAGACCGACGCGCTCGATCAGCCGGAGCTGGATCTCCAGCCATAAGCTGTGGTCCTCCTCGGTGTCGTCAAGCAGATCCTGGAGGATGCGACGGGTTTCGTAGTCGCTCTTCTCCTCGCACAAGCCGATCACTTGGCGCAGATGGCCGATCACGGCATATTCGACGTCGAGGTCGTTTTTCAGCATCTCCGGCACGTTCCGTCCGACGCGGATCGCATCCCGGCTGACGATATCCGGAACCCCTTCCAGAAACAGGATTCGCTTGATCAGCGCACTGGCGTGAGCCTGCTCCTCCTGCATTTCATGGGCGGTGTGCTCTTGCAAGGCATGAAATCCCCAATCCCGGTACATCATGGCATGGATGAAATACTGGTCGATCGCGGCGAGCTCGCCCGCCAGCAGCCGATTCAGCGCCGATATCACCTCAGGTTGACCTTTCATTTCCTTAATCTCCCGGGACGCGGCCCATCGGGGCCATTGTGGTTGTCGTACGTAATTGAAACAGAATTACGTATACTAGTCAGCCATCGAAAAACGCCCTGCACATTTCGAATATACGCCAGATCCGCCGCGCTAGCGGCAAGGAAACAACAACGTCGGCGAACGGAACACCTTCAACAGATGAACGAAATCGAGTACGAACTGCGCGAACAGGACCTGCTGGCCTTCAGCGAGCATCAGATACGGGAAACCAAGGCGCTGAAGAAGCGGCGGCAACGGCATCAGTCGACGATCCCAGCCTTCTTCGTCGTCATTTCGCTGTTTCTATGGTTCTATTACAAGGACTTGGTGTCCGCGGCCTACGTCGGCGTCATCGCGCTGGCCTGGGGCTTCCTGGTTCCCGCCTACATGCGGTGGACCACGCGCAAGCAACTGCTCGCCATGTACTCGGATGAAGACAAGCAGCGCATCCTGGGCCGCTACCGGCTGAGCGTAGCCAAGGACGCGCTGATCGAAAACAAGCTGGACGGCGAGGAAAGCCGGATTCCCTGGAGCGAAATCCTGCGGATCGAGCTCACCGACAAGTACGCATTCATTTTCGTGGCGATCGACGCGGCCCTGATCGTGCCGCGGGCAACGGCCAATGCCGCCAAGCTGCGCGATTTCGTGCGGGCGGCCGACGAACGGATTGCCGCGGCGGACTGAGCGGCTGAGCCATTCGCTATGATCGGGTTTCGCGACGTCACCTTAAGGATCGGCGGCCGGATACTGTTCGAGCACGCCTCGTTCAGCATCTTCCCGGGCCAGAAGGTCGGCGTGACCGGCGCCAACGGGGTCGGCAAGTCCAGCCTGTTCAAGCTGGTGACCGGCAGCGGCCAGGCCGACGCCGGCGAAGTTCAGCTCCCGCCGAACTGGGTGATCGCCCTTGTCGCCCAGGAAACGCCAACGGACGCACGGGCCGCGATCGAGTTCGTCATGGACGGCGACGCCGAGCTGCGCGAGGTCGAGCGCGAGATCGCCGCGGCCGAAACCTCGGGAGACGGCCTCGCGCTGGCCCGCGCCCACGCCCGCTATGAGGCCATCGGCGGCTATCAGGCCAGGGCCAACGCGGGGCGGCTGATCGCGGGTTTGGGCTTTGCGGCGGGCGATGCGGAGCGTCCGGTCGACGCCTTCTCCGGCGGCTGGCGCATGCGTCTCGCCCTGGCTCGGGCGCTGATGTGCCGCTCGGACCTGCTGCTGCTGGACGAGCCGACCAACCACCTCGACCTCGACGCCGTGCTGTGGCTGCAGGAATGGCTCGCGGCCTATCCCGGCACCCTGCTGTTCATCTCGCACGACCGCGACTTCCTCGACGGCCTGGCCGACCACATCCTGCACATCGAAAACGGCGAAGTGGTGCTCAACACCGGCAATTTCTCCGCCTTCGAACAGGCCCGGGCCCAGCGGCTGGCCCAGAACCAGGCGGCGTTCCGCAGGCAGCAGACCGAGATCGCCCGCCTTAAGGGTTTCGTCGACCGGTTCCGCGCCCAGGCGACCAAGGCGCGCCAGGCCCAGAGCCGACTCAAGCTGCTGGCGAAGATGGAGGTCATTGCGCTGGCCCACGTGGATTCACCCTTCGAATTCGCCTTCCGGCCGCCGGAAAAGCTGCCCCGTCCATTGCTGCAGGCCGAAGGTGTGGCGGTGGGATACGAAGACGTTCCGCTGCTGGCCGATATCGGCCTGTCCTTGATGCCGGGCGATCGCGTGGGGTTGCTGGGCCGCAACGGCGCCGGCAAATCGACCTTGATCCGGCTGCTGGCCGGGCTGCAACCGCCGCTCGGCGGCGAGCGCAGAGTTTCGGGCGAGCTGCGGCTGGGGTATTTCGCCCAGCATCAGCTGGAACTGCTGCGTCCCGATGAAAACGCGATCTTCCACGTCCAGCGGCTGGATGAAATGGCTTCAGAAAAGGACATCCGCGATTTCCTCGGCGGCTTCGGCTTCAACGGCGACCGGACTTTCGAACCGGTCGCGGGGTTTTCGGGCGGCGAGAAGGCCCGGCTGGTGCTGGCCCTGATCGTCTACCAGCGCCCCAATCTCCTGTTGCTGGACGAACCGACCAATCATCTGGACCTGGAAATGCGCTTGGCGCTGATCCGGGCGCTGCAGGATTTCGAAGGTGCGGCCGTGCTGGTATCCCACGACAGCTACCTGCTGCGGGCGGTGGCGGACAATTTCTTCCTGGTTGCCGACGGCCGGGTCACCCCTTTCGACGGCGATCTGGACGACTACCGCGCCTGGCTGCGCAACCGTGCCTCACCGGCATCCCCCGCCGCCGAGGGCCGCCGCGACGCCGGATCCACCCGCCGCGACAGCCGGCGGGCCGATGCCGAAAGGCGACAGCAGCTCCGGCCTCTGCGCCTGCGGCTCGAACGTGCCGAAGCGGAGCTGGCGCGCTGCTCGAAGCGGCGGGAGGAACTCGATGCACAGTTGGCCGATCCCTGCGTTTACGCCGAGGAAGCGAAGGACCGGCTCAAACTGCTGCTGCTGGACAAGGCCAAGGCGGAAGAGTCACTGGTCTGCGCCGAAGCGGCCTGGTATGCCGCCACTGAGGCGCTGGAACAGGCGCAGCTCCTGGCTGACATGGCCTGAATCCGGAGAAGACACCGCATGCCGCTGATCCGACTGTTCATCGAAATCTGCCTGTTCCGCAAAGGTCCCCAGGATATCCCGCCGTCCATGCTGCTGTTGTGGCTCACAGCGGGCGCCTACCTCATGGTCGGCTTCATCCTGCTGGGGCTGGAAGTGGAATGGCTGCCGGCCATCGTCGAGTCGCTGGCGGAACTGACGATGCTCCTCGGATTCGTCTGGCTGCTGCTGGCTCTCTTCAAGAAAACGCCGCGCTGGCAGAAGACGGCGACCGCCATGCTCGGCAGCGACGTCGTCATCAGCGCGCCCGCCGTCCCCTTGGTGGGCTGGACCCTTGCAGTCCCCGACGCCGCCGGCATCCATCTCATCCTGTTCGGCATGATGCTCTGGCACATCGCCGTCGTCGCGCACATCTTCCGGCATGCGTTGTCCAAACCCTGGACCAGCGGCTTGCTGCTTGCCGTCGCGTATGTGGCGGGAAGCTACAGTGTCATGATGACGCTGTTCCCCCCTTCGGCCGTTTGACGGCATCGGCAATCCTCACCCTCCGCTTTTCCCGTTTCACCCCGCACCGCCACTTCCGGTACATGACCGCATTCCTGCGCCAACCCCATCACCGTTACGAAGATCCCCTGGCGCGAATCTGGACCGCCTGCGCCGAACACGTAGGCTTCCGCATCGCGCGCAGCCCCGAGGTCTACGCGTCCACCGACGGGCGCGGCACGATCCTGATCGGCAGCGACGACTTACTCGACCCCGACGACTCCCTCGCCCAGATGATTCTCCACGAGCTGTGCCATGCGCTGGTGGAAGGCGAGGCCGGCGAAAGCCAAGTCGATTGGGGATTGGACAACACCAGCAACCGCCACCTGTGGCGCGAGCAGGCCTGCCTGCGGCTCCAGGCCTATCTCGCCGACGGCGTGGGCCTGCGCCATTTCTTCGCCCCCACCACCGATTTTCGCGTCAAATTCTGGCCGACCCTCGGCGGCGACCCGATGACGGCCCCGGAGGAGAAAGGCGGCCGCCGCGAACCTTCCTGCGTCGCCGCGCGGCTGGCCGCCTGGCGGGCTTCGCAGCCGCGCTGGGCGCCGCACCTTCAGTCCGCGCTGGCGGCGACCGCGGCCGTTGCCGCCCTCGTCCCCCGCAACATCAGGAGCGATGGCGCCGGCGGCGGGCAGATATCATCCCTGTGGGGCACGGTCGCACCGCCGCCGCCGCGGCATCCGGCGGGCCATGCCATGGTCGCGCTCCATCGGGCTGACAAAGGCTGCGCCGGCTGCGCATGGTCATACGCCGAACGTAAGGGGATTCGCTGCCGGCATGCGCCGAAAGCGCGCATCGCCCCCGACGCGCCGGCCTGCATGCGCTGGGAGCCTGCGGAAGAGCTCGATTGCCCGAGCTGCGGCGCCTGCTGCCGGGAAGCCTACCAAGCGGTAGAAATATCGGCGCGCGAACCGGTCGTCCGCCTGCATCCGGAACTGGTCATGGTCGCCGGGAACCGGCGGAAACTGCGCCGCGCCGGCGAGCGCTGCGCCGCCCTGGCGGGCGGCGTTGATCCGGCTGAATCCTATGCCTGCCGCATCTACCAGGACCGCCCCCGTACCTGCCGGGACTTCACCCGCGGCAGCGCGAACTGTCTGGATGCCCGCCGGAGAGTCGGCCTGTCCCTGTAACCACTCCCCGCCGAAGAAGGGTAGGCGGCATATTCCCCGACAATTATTTATCTGATTAGAAAGAATAGTCAGCTAGCTCGTCATGCCGGCATGGAGTGCCGGCATCCAGGACACAGGGACGTGAGAACCCTGCGCCATCCATGGCCTCTGGATTCCGGCAATCCCTGCCGGAAAGACGATTTTCGGTTGAGCTGACTTTCCTTGCTAATCAAGATTATTTATCGCGGGAAAACCCCCGGCTTAGCCGGGGGACTCACAAAGTTTGACAAACCCTGGAGTGGGGCTTTGTCGAAATTGGGTTGGTCGTCATTCCGGCATGGATTGCCGGACCAATCCGCCGG
>JBFMDC010000070.1:0-15029 GCA_040753975.1 Pseudomonadota bacterium | reverse complement strand
CGTCGAGGTCAAATGGCGATTCGATTCTTTCAGTTGAAAATGGGGCATGAGCACAATGGGTGAACGGAAAAATTCCAATTATCTCATAACCGTCAGTGACTTAGCTCACAAGAAACACGGATTCAGGTGTCTGCCTTAGTGCGTCCCAGCCGTAGATACTCCTCGTGCGCCGTCAGCCACTCAGCGTGGCATTCGGACTCACCCTGCGCATGATGGCGAAAGCTTGACCAGGAGTAATCCGCAGGATACGACACCATCCCGGCTCGTACCGGGTTAAGCTCGATATAACGCATCAGCGTCAGAAGATAGCGTTCACTGTCCACCACCGTCGCCCGATAGCGCCCTTCCCATAACGTGCCGCTACGCCGGTAAGTCAAATTGAAATACCTCACATAACGCCTGCCCACAGACTGCAACACTTTGCTGATGCTGCAGCCGAATTCAGGTGTCACCAGCAAATGGATATGATTCGTCATCCACACATAGGCATGAATCGACAAACCATATTTTTTGGCCGCATCAACCAAAGCATCACGAAAAAATTGATAATCCTCGTCAGCGGCAAAGATTACCTGTCGGTTATTACCGCGCTGGATAATGTGCTGTGGCTGACCGGGTATTACATAGCAGGGAAGGCGGGCCATGGCGGTTCATGGGAAGGGGAAGTGAATGAAAGCGTCAAGACAGCATAGAATATCGTGTCTGACCCCGTTTCCTCGTGACCCCGTTTCCTCGACTCCGTTTCCTCCGTGCTGGTTACAACAACTTTACTGACCCAACGAGAAACGAAAGTCCCACTTTTTTTCGTAAGGCCTCGCGCAGTTCGTAAGCAGGGAGAATCCCGTGACGAGGATCATAAACAATATTTGCACCGACATCTTTCCCTGTCTCCAATTGAGCCGCTATACTATTTGAGTCTACATAACGTCGAACAAGGGCAACCTCGAAGACACTGGTATTTCCAGCCATGAATGGAATAATCTTGCATCTGATCCATTCACATGGGTCGATACTTGTTGACAATTCTATGATTTGACCCTCAAGGACATTTTCTCCGGCATCAGAAGCAAAATCCCACGGTTCACCGATCATCGCCCGAAACTCTCGGCCAACTAGGGGCTTAGAATGGCTGGACATTGATGATCTCCACTTCGACTGGATCGAAAGTTGAGAACTCTCTGCCACCACCGCGGCCACCAAAATCCGGCTTTACGCGAGTTCCGGCCCGATTGAGTACGGGGTTGTTCCTAATCCTGAACTCCATCTGCACTTCAGGTCGATTCGGCAAAGAAAGCCTGTCTTGGGCAGTTGCGCCACTTCGTATTCGCTGGTCTGTAAAGAAAGTTTCGCCTGGCCGGCCGCCACGCAACACGCCACCGTTTTTGACAGCCTCGGCTTCCGCACTGCTCATGCTGCGGAAGAATGTGCGCCCTTGGACTCCCTTTGCAACGCTATTGCAAACCCGCCCCCCGGTACTCGCCAAGCCACCGCCCGGCGTAACCCCTTCATCGGTGGCCATAGCCCATACTTCGAGCCCAAAACCCAGCAAGGGCCAAAGAATGGGCATCCTGCCATCAGGATCAACGTAACTCAGCGGATCGTTGTCAACATAAGCGTAGAGATTGGAATCCCCACCCCCGAACAAAATCGGGTCTTTCGCCGTCCATCGCCCGGTTTCCGGATCATAGTCCCTGGCGCCGAAGCGGATCAATCCGGTGTCACGGTCGTAGAGGCCGCCGGCATAGCCGAAGGGCTGGAAGCCGGGATTGCTGTCGTAGGTGACGTTGCCCCAGGCGTCGTAGTCCATGCGCTGCAGGACCGTGCCGTCGGCGGTGTTGACCACCAGGCGGGGACTGCCGAGGTGGTCGGAGAGGAGGCGGTAGGTCTGGCTGCCTTTGACGAGATAGGCCGGGACGTTGGTCTTGTCGGCGTAAACGAACAGGGCGGCGATTTTGCCTTGGCCGTCGAGTTCGGCGACAGGGCGCAAGGCGTCTTGGTAGAGGAAGCCTTGCACGAGCTGTCCGTTGACTTGCTTGCCGATTCTGCGGTTGCGGCCGTCGATGAGGTAATCGATGGCGGTGCCGCCGGGCAGAGCGACATGGCGAAGGTTGCCAAGGGCATCGTAGCGGTAGCTCGTGGTCGAGTTGCCGACGGTTTTGGTCAGGAGTTCGCCGTTGGCGCTGTAGTTGTAGATCCTCGTCGCGGCTCCGGTGCCGCTGGGGTCGAAGGTTTTGAGCCGGTCCTGGGCGTCGTAGGTCGCCACCGTCGCGCCGTTGACGATGGTGCGGTTGCCGTTGGCGTCGTAGCCGTAGCTGGTCTGGGGCTGGCCATTCTTCCTGACTTCGATTAGCCGCCCCGCGAGGTCGTAGGCGTAGTCGGTGGTGTCGGTGACGCTGCCCACGGTCTCGGTCTTTTGGGTGATGCGGCCGAGCGCGTCGCGGCTGTAGCCGAGGCTGAGCAGCGGGCTGCCGTTGACTTGGGCGGTATAGCCCTGGACTTCGCCGAAGCCGCTATACGCGAGGCTGTCGTTGACCTGGCCCAGTGTCGTGCCGGTGAGAAGGCCATTCCGGGCATCGCGGTTGAGGATGATGTCGCCGGCGCGGGTCAGCAGGCCGTCGTCGTCGTAGCCATAGGCGATGGCGCTGCCGTTGACGCTCAGCCGGGTAAGCCGGAAGTCGTTGTCATAGCTGCGGGTCAAGTTGCCGGAGACGGGGCCGGTGAGTGTCTCCTGGGTGAGCAGCGGTCCGTCGTAGCCATAGCTCAGGCCGATGCCGCCCGGTGCGCTCAGGGTTTTGAGCCGCCCGGCGACGTCGTAGGCGTAGGCGGTGTCGCCGGGCGAAGCGGTGAGGGTGGTAAGGCGCCCTGCGTTGTCGTAGGCGAAATCCAGGGTTTCGCCGCCGGGCCGGACGATCCGGGTGAGCTGTTTGTCGCGGTTGTACCGGTAATGGGTGGCGGGGTCGGCAGTATCTACCGCGGGCGGGGTGTAGCTTTCGGCGCGGTCGACGGCGGTGTAGTCGAACAGGTGGGCGGGCTGGCCAGGCGGAATCAACCCGCTGAGATTGCCGTTGGCATCGTACGAAAGCTGCACGCTGCTGCCGTCCGGGCCGGTCTGCCGGATGATGCGCCCGGCCGCATCGTAGTCGTAGCGGACGCTGCGCCCCAAGGCGTCGGTGACGGCGGCCGGATAACCCTGCGCCGGTCCGCTGGCATGGTAGTCGTAATGCAGCGTCCGGGCATCGTTGCCTTGGCCGCGGCGCACCTCCCGCAGGCGTCCACGGCTGTCGTAGGCGTACTGCACCGGTTCCAGCCCGGCGACCTGGGACGAGACCGGCCTGCCCTTGGCGTCGAGCGTGGCGACGGCGCTGCGGCCGCCCGGTGAGGTGACGGTGACGCTGCGGGCTGCTGCGTCGAACATGCTCCGCGCGCTCTTGCCGTTGACGGTAACGGTTTCGGCAAGGGTTTTCAGGCTCAAGGGATCGGAAGGCGCGGAGAGTGTGGCGGTGCGGCTTTGCGTTACCGTCGCCGTGAGTCCGGCCGGTGTCTTGGTCACGCGTTTGGACACCACCGGCGCCTGCATGCCGAAGCGCGGATCGGGTCCTTTCAGGACGGTGGTCAGCGTGCCGTCGGCGCTGCTGTAGCGGCTCTCACCCGCCGTCGTGAACCACCGTTCTTCCACGCCGCCGTCGGGATAGGTATTGACCAAATGACGGTCGCCGTTGGCGCGGACCTCGACCCGGAAGTCGGTGGTCCGGCCTTCGGCGGAGGTCATGCGGGTGGTGAAGCCCAAAGCCTGTTCGGTCCGGGCCAGCGTCCATCCGCCGCCGGCGGCGTCGGTGTCGCGGGTCAGCCGTCCCAGACCGTCGTATTCGAAGGTGTTGGCCTGGCCCTTGGGATCGGTGAAGCCGAGCAGCAGGCCATCGGCGCTGTAGCTCATCTGGTAGGTTTCGCCGACCGGATTGGCGACAGCGGCGAGATGTCCGTTGGCATCCACGGACAACACGGTGCGCTGGCCGTCCGGGGCAACGATGGCGGTGGGGAGGCCGGCGCCGTCGCGCTCGATCCGGGTCAGGTTGCCGTCAACGTCCTCGATGGCGCCGAGCCGGCCTTCGCCGTCGTAGCTGAAGCTGTACAGCCTGACGCCGGTGCGGGTGTCCCGGGTATACAGGTGCCGGCCGGCAGCATCGAAAGCATAGAGTTCGCCGCCGTCTTCGGAGACGATGCTGATTTCCGTGCCGGAATAATAGGGAAAGCGGGAACGGATCCGGCGGATGCGGTGGTTATTGCGGTCGGCGACGTAGACACTGCCGTCGGGAGCTACGGCTACTCCCACAGGCGTATTAAAGCTGGCGGCTCGGGCCGGACCACCGTCACCGCCGAACCCGGCACTGCCGTTGCCGGCCACGGTGCGAAGAACGCCGTTTGCGTTGACATGGAACAAGCGGTGGGCATAGACGTCGGTGATGTAAAACCCACCTCTGAAATCGCTGGTGATATCCTCGGGACCCGAAAGCTGCGCTGACGTCGCAGCGACACCGTCCGGGACTTGGTTTCCGCCTCCCGCTACCGTCCGGATGACGCCGGCAGAATCGACGCGTCTCACCCGGTATGCCAGGGTGTCGCCAATCAGCACGTCGCCGCTCGGTTCCACCGCCACGCCGAACGGATTGGATAGCCCTGCGGAAACGGCAGAACCGCCGTCTCCTGAAAACTGGCGGCGGCCACCGGCGAAGCGACTGAGGGTTCCGTCGGGAGCTAGACGCTCGATCGATTCCCTATTGTTGTTCGTGATGTACACGCTCCCGGCCGCCCCCGACGCGACGTGAACTGCGTCCACCCCCCGAGCAACGGTGCGGATTGTCCCATCGGACTCGACGAGCTTGACGGAACTGCTATTGCGAATCGCCGCGAAAATCCGTCCATCGGACTCAACATAGACTCCTAAGGGTCCGCCCAGGTTTGCTGAAGTCGCCGGGACGCCGTCTGACGTGCTGCTACCCCCGCCTGCAACGGTCCTGATAGTTCCGTCGGGCCAGATACGGCGAATGCGTCCATTTCCCGAATCGGCGACATACAAGCTGCCGTCGGCACCGACAGACACATCCCACGGAGTGTTCAGTCGTGCGTTCGCCGCCGGCCCGCCATCGCCGCCGAATCCAGCCGTCCCATCGCCCGCCACGGTCTCGATGATTTCGTCCCCTCCGTCAACTCCTCCATTGCCGCCATAGAAGACCGAACCGACCGGATCGTAGGCATGATGGACGTCTAGGCTCCAGCCACCCAGACCAGCGGCCTTCGGTTCGAAAAACCCCAAACGCTTGTTCCAGGTTTTCCAATGGATATAGACGGCATTCTCTCGATCCATCACCGACGTCAAGATTCCGGCTCCGGGGTTGTCTGAAGTTTCACCGAACGCTCTGGCGGTACGGTTGGCTGCCTCGTAGTACACCGGACTGTATACATAACCGACCCGGACGACGGCCGCCTGGCTGCCTTCGACAGGCTGGCCGTAAGCGTTGAGGCCGTTCCAGGTATAGCTGTAGCTCTGGTTGGGAGCGGGCGGGAAGGCCTGGGTGTAACGCTGGCCGGCAACCTCGACCACCAGTTCGATGCGCTTGAGGCTCGCCGGAACCGTGGCTCCGCTCAAGGGAATGGTGAGGGTGGTGTTGGTCTTGCGTCCGGGGGTACGGTCGCTGCGATATTGCAGACGATAGGGCGTCCCGGCGACAGCCAATTCTTCGCCCAGCACCTGGGACTGGCTCTCAATCAGGCAACCGGTGCGGGAATCGCCCTCGCAGTGCTTGGGTTGCAACTCATCGCCCGTTTTCGGATCGCCGCCGTTGGGTGTGATGGCATCCGGCGGGAAGCCCCAAGGCCAATTGAAATCGCAGGGAGTGAAGTGATTGAACGGCACGCGCCACAGGCTCTTCCCTGCGGAATAAAGCCCGGCCAGCGACGCCCTTTCGGCATCGGTGACGCCGAGCGCCGAGAGCCTGGCGGCATCGTCGGCCTGCCCGTCGCCGTCGCCGTCGATCTGCGCGAAACCATCGGCAATGGCGAGGATCCGGATCACCCGGCCGTTGTCGGACGGAATCCAGGCGCTCTTGTCGCGGTCGTACCAGCCGGCGGGGACGGTCTCGCCCACCGGAAAACCGAGGAAGTTGTCGACATAGACCGGTACCGGCCGGTCGAAGACTACTTGTCTGGCGTTCTGCGCCTGGGCCTCGTCCACCGACAGTTCGACGGCGTAGGTGTAGCCGGAGGCGGGCGGCAGGGGACCAGGCATGCGTTTCGGCCCGTTGGCGCCGACGGTGTATTCGGTGGCGCGGACATGGAGCGTGGAAAGCGGCTGCCGGCTGCCATCGGGCAGGGTCATGCTGGCCTGTAGGCCGGGCGGGAACAGAACGGTGGCCTGGCGGCTGCCGTCGGCGTCGCTGCTGAGGCTGCCCTGGGCGGCCTGATAGCCGGCCACCGCCCCGCTCAGGTCGATGGCGGTGACCTGGGGATCGAGCGGAACCAGGACCACGTCTTCGGCGGTGGCGAAATCCTGCCAGGGCACGCTCACCTGCCGCTGCACGGGAAGGAAGCCGGCCTTGGCGTATTCCAGGACCAGCACGCCGCCGCCGTTGACGGCAACGTCGAACTGGCCGTCGGCCCGGCTCAGGGTCTGGCCGAATTCGGGATGGCCCTTGACGGTCAGGGTGACTCCGCTCAAGGGCGCATCGTCCGGGTCCAGCACCTTGCCGCGGATGACGGCGGCGCGCCTGGCTTCGATGGTGCCCGCCGCGACGCCGGTCTGCACCGGATGGCTGCCGGCATAGAGGAACCGGGTGGAATCGGCGACGGTGGTGGCGACGCCATGGTCGACCGGCGGGGCGATCCGGACCGGATCGGGCGGCAGGCTGCCGCCTGAAACCACGATTTCGAAACTTTGAGCAGCAGTGGCGCCGCGCGTGTCCGTGACGACGACCGTGACGGCATAGCGGCCTTCGCTGGCGGGCGTCCAGCGGATGGCACCGCCGGCTCCGTCGATACTCATCCCGGCGGGAGCCTCCGCGAGGCTGTAGGCCAGGGTATCGCCGTCGGGATCGCTGGCGACGACGAGATATTCGTAAATCTCCCCCACGGCGGCCACGGCCACCGCGGCCGAGCCGATGGCCGGCGCCCGATTCGGCGGCGAAACGGCCTGGATCAGGACGGTGTCGGGGACGCTGTCCAGGCTGCCGTCGCCGACGATGAGCTGGGCGAGGTAATCGCCGGGAACGTCGGCCCGGAAATGGCAGAGAGGGGCGGCGGGATCGTCCAGCACCGCGCGACTCCCGTCGGGCACGCTCAGCAGCGACCAGCGATAGTTCAGGACGTCGAGATCGGGGTCGTGGGAGTCGCTTCCGTCGAGGCTGACGGCGCTGCCGGTGACGACGCTTTGGTCGGGACCGGCGGCGGCGACGGGGCGGCTGTTGACCGTACTGATGCTGACGGTGTCCGGCGGGCTGTCGCTCTGGCCGTCGTTGACGATGAGCTGGGCGACGTAGGTGCCTGGAAGATCGATGCCGAAGCCGCTGAGGGCGGCATCGACCGGATCGAGCACGGCGCCGCTGCCGCTGGGCCGGCTGATTAGGGACCAGCGATAGCTCAAGGCATCGCCGTCGGCATCGCTGGAAGCCGAACCGTCCAGGCTCACCCGGCTGCCGACGGCCGCGCTCTGGTCTTCGCCGGCACGGGCGAGGGCTAAGCTGTTGCGGGTGGTGACGGCGACGGTGTCGGGCTCGCTGTCGGCCTGGCCGTCATTGACGATGAGCTGGGCGGCGTAGGTCCCGGGCCGGTCGACGATGAAGCCCGATTTCATTCCCGTGACCGCCGATAGCACCGTGTTGCTGTCCGCGGGGCGAGTCACGAGGGCCCAGCGGTAGCTCAAGGGATCGCCGTCCACGTCGCTGGAGGCGCCGCCGTCGAGGTCCACGGCCTCGCCCACCAGCGCCGTCCGGTCGGGACCGGCCTGGGCGACGGGCGCGGAGTTGGCGGTGGTGAGGCTGACCCTGTCCGGATCGCTGTCGAGCTCGCCGTCGGAGACGATCAACTGCGCGGCATAGCGGCCGGGGCGGTCCAGCCTGATCAACGGGGTGGCGGACAGCGGGTCCGACAGCACCGCCTGACTTCCTTCCGGCGCTGCAAGGAGGGTCCAGCGGTAACCCAGGGGATCGCCGTCGGCGTCGCTGGAACCGCGCCCGTCCAACTGCGCCAGGCCGCCGAGGGTGCCGGTCTGATCCGGGCCGGCATCTGCTACCGGCGCGCTGTTGAGCGTACTGATGGTGGTGCTGTCCGGGGCGCTGTCCGAATGGGCATCGTTGACGACGAGTTGGATCACATAGCTGCCAGGCCGATCCACCATAAAGTCGGGATCGGGCACGGCGGCATCGCTCAAGGCCGCCTGGCTGCCGGCGGGTAGCGAGACGAAGGTCCATCGGTAGCTCAGGACATCGCCGTCGGCGTCGCTGGAACCGCTGCCGTTCAATTGCACCCGGCTGCCGACCCTGACGCTTTGATCGGCGCCGGCCCGGGCGACGGGCGCGTGGTTCTGGCTAAAGCGCCAGCGCAGCTTCTTCAGAGCGGAGTGTCCGCCGGAGCGTGTTTCGAGCGTGAAGGTGTCGAGGCTCACGGCGCGTCCGCGGTCGGGGACGTCGCCGAAGTCCAGGTCGCCGTCGATGACCGTAACGTCGTCAGCGTGCCCGGCCAATACCGCGGTCAGGTGAAGCGCGTCCTCCCCGCTGCGGTTCCGGACCACGGCCCGGTAGGTCTGACGGAAGCGATGTCTGTCTACCCGGACTTTCTTGCCGACTTCGGCGTAAGACTCGATCGTGAATGGTGCATCGCGTGGTGAATGGTGCTCCTCTTCGCGCCCCCAGGCCAAACCGAGCAGCAGACAACTCAGCCCGAAGACCGCTAGCGCCAAACGACCGATCCGTCCGACCATACCCCTGCCTCACCTTAGCCAAAGCGTTGCGGAAACCAAAGTCATGAACACACAAGCAACTAACCTTAGTGGAGTTTTATGATTTTGGAAGGGTGGGATTCCGGTGAGTGAAAATACTTTCGCGAGGGAGTAGGCTAGACGGAGCAACCGATCGACCGGCACATCGTGAAACCGCCACCCCCCGCCAATTCAAGAACCCGCCTGAGTACCTCCGTCGACCGCCAGGCCCAGCGCCTGCGCCGGGCCGAGCGCGAGCGGCGCGGGGTGCTGGCGCAGACGGCCTATCTCGGCACGCTGGGCCTGGTGTTCGTGCTGCCGCTGGTGGCGGGGGCTTATCTGGGGCGTTGGCTGGACCAACAAAGCGCGGGCTATTCGATCCGCTGGACCCTGAGCCTGTTGTTCCTCGGGCTGGTCGTCGGGGCCTGGAACGCCTGGCAGCTGATCCGGCGGCATGAGGATTGAGCGGCGATGGAGCAAATCGACTTTTTCGCCAGAGTCCTCGGCCATGTCGGACCGGTAGCGCTCAGCGACAGCCTCCTCACTTCGGTGCTGGTGACGGCCTTGCTCGGGGCGGTTTCGGCAATCCTGACCCGGCGCAGGGCGGCGCCGCCGGACCGCGTCCCGGTGGTCCTGGAGGGCATCGTGTCGGCCTGCGAGAATGCGGTGCGCGACGTGATCCCGACCGCTTACCGCGAGGTGACGCCGTTCATCATGAGCCTGTGGCTGTTCCTGGCGTCCGCCAACCTGATCAGCCTCATCCCCGGCTTCGACTCGCCGACGCGCGACCCGTCGGTCACGTCCGCGCTGGCGGTGCTGGTATTCTTCTCCGTGCACTGGTTCGGCATCCGTCAGCAGGGCTTGTCCGCCTATCTGAAGCACTACCTGATGCCCAACCCCCTCCTGCTGCCCTTCCATCTGATCGGCGAGATCACCCGCACCCTGGCCCTGGCCATCCGGCTGTTCGGCAACATGATGAGCTTGGAGCTGATCGGGCTGCTGCTCCTGGTCATCGGCGGGCTGTTCGTGCCGGTGCCCATCCTGTTCCTGCACATCGTCGAAGGCTTGGTGCAGGCGTATATTTTCGGCATTCTGGCATTGGTTTACATCGCCGGCGGCATCCAGTCCGGCCCGCAACAGGAGAACAGCTCCCCATGAACGACATGACCGGGTTCGTCAGCCTCTCCACCGTGGCCGCGGTGGCCGGCATCGCCGTGGCGGTGATGGTGCCGGCGGTGGCGATGGGCCGCGCCATCGCCACCGCGCTGGAAGCTCTGGCGCGCCAGCCGGAGGCGGAAAAGTCCATCATGCGCACCCTGTTCATCGGGCTGGCGATGATCGAATCGCTGGCCATCTATGCGCTGGTCATCGTGCTGATCGTGCTGTTCCGCAATCCGCTGATCGAATACCTCGGCCGCTGAGCGTGGACCTGAACCCTTCCACCTTCGTTCTGGAAGTCGCCAACTTCCTGATCCTGGTGTGGCTGCTCAAGCGCTTCCTGTACCGGCCGGTGAGCGCCGCCATCGAGGAACGGCGCCGGCAGATCGCCCGGACGGTGGACGAGGCCCGCAATGCCCAGGCGGCGGCGGAAGCCTTGCGCATGCAGTACGAATCGCGGCTGGCCGATTGGGAGACCGAAAAACGGCGGGCGCGCGAAGCGTTCAAACAGGAGTTCGAAGCGGAACGGCGCCGCGCCCTGGGCGAGCAGGAGAAGGCGCTGGAAGCCGAACGGGAAAAGGCCCAGGTGCTGATCGAGCGCCAGCGCCGCGGCATGGAATCGGACCTCGAACGCGAAGCCCTGCGCCTGAGCCGGCAGTTCGCCGCCCGTTTCCTCGAGCGGCTGGCCGGGCCGGAGATGGAAGTCGCCCTGCTCCGGCTGTTCGGCGACGACCTCGCCGCCATGGACACCGAGCAATGGCTGGCGCTGACCCGCGCGCTGGAGGAACCGGAACACGCCGAAGCCGAAATCGCCAGCGCGTTCCCGCTGAAGCCCGAATCCTGCGCCGGCCTCACGCGGATGATCGAGACCCGCGCCGGCCAGACCGTAACCTGGCGTTTCCGCCAGGACCCAGCCCTGATCTGCGGCATCCGGCTGCGGGCGGGCCATCTGGTACTCGCAGCCAATGTCGGAGAGGAACTGAAGTTTTTCGCGGACGGCGCGGAGAACTCCCTGGGCGGCGGGTGAACCCCGGCCGCCTTCGGATCACTGCAAGTCTTGCGCGGCCTTGACGGCCGCATAGGCATCGACGATGCCCGCGCCGCACATCCCCTGAAGTTCGGTTACGCACCGGCTTTGTTCCGGGAACGGACGAGCGGTCGCCGCGAGCATGTCCCTGACCTTCTGCGGATTCAGCCTGCCCGCCGTGTCCGCCGCCAGCATCAGCGACACCACGCCCGAAACCACCGGCGTCGCCATGCTGGTCCCCTGGTCCCAGCCGTATTTCATCCTGTCCGCGGCAGGACGCTTCTTGCTGGCGTTGACAGTCGACAGGATGCCGTTGGAATCGCTATCGGCGGTTTCTCCGCCGGGCGCTGCCAGGGTGACTTGCCGGCCGAAGTTGCTGTAGTCGGCCAGGTTGCCGTCGGGCCGGACCGCTGCCACGGTGATGACGCCATGGCAATTCGCCGGTACCTTATTGGCGGTGTCTTCGCTCTCGTTGCCGGCCGCCGCCACCACGACGGCGTTGCGCGAGAGGGCATAGTCGATGGCGGCCTGGTAAGCGTCGGAGCAGGGACCATCCCCGCCCAGGCTCAGATTGATGACGCGCGCAGGCAGGGGATTGGCTTCGGTATCCGGCACGTCCGGCTTCCCCGCCGCCCAGTAGACGCCATCGACGATGTCCGCGTCGTCGCCCCCGCATGCCGCGAGCACGCGCACGGGAACGATCTTCGCAAACCAGTCGACCCCGCTGATGCCGCGGCCATTGTCGGTCGCCGCCCCGAGCGTTCCCGCCACATGGCTGCCATGCCAGGAGCTGGGTTCCGCTTCGGCCTCTTCCTCGCAGAAACCGGCCCGGCGCCAGTCGCCCTCGTCCTTGGGTCTGGGATCGCGGCCGTTGCCGTCACGCGCCAGCGCCGCATCGCTCACCAGGTCCCAGCCGACGATGGCGGTGCGATCTTCGTCGGCGAACTCCATCCGGCCCCTGAGATCGGGATGGGTCGGCCTGAACAGGATCCCGGAGTCCACGACCGCCACCGCGATATCGGGCGAACCGCGTGTCAGCTCCCAGGCGGCCTGAACGTTCGCCGATCCGGCCGGCGCCTCGTCGCCGCTGTGCAGGTGCCACTCGTCCCCGAATCTGGGATCGTCGGGAACGACTGTCCTGGCGTGCTTCCTCCGGACCGGATCGGCATACACCACCCCAGCCGCCGCTTCCAGCTTCCGCTCGATCTCCCGCGCTTCGGCTTCGCCGACCGGATGGGCCAGGCGGAATACCAGAGCGCCGGTCGTAGACCGCGAAAGCTCCAGGCCGATACCGGCGATGGCCGACAACCGCGCGGCATCGGCTTCGTCGGCCCCGCCATCTCCATCCTTCAGCCTGACGATGAATTCCCTTATCGCCGGCCGGACCTCCGAGGCTTTGGCCCGCTGCCGGGAGGACAGCACCGGCTGGCCGCCTTCGCTTTCCGCCCATAGCACGCCATCCATGGCCCCGATGCGCCGCACCGCCGCCTGGACATCGGCGCTGGAGAGGCCCGGCGGGAACCGCAGGATTTGCGCCCCGGTGCGGGTATTGCCGGCCCATTGCAGCGCGACGCCGGCGGCCGCCCGCCACCGCCCCAGCAAAGCCGGTTCGACCGGGCGGGGCGCCTGCGTCCCCACGTCCGCCTTCAACATGACGACGGCTGTGGCCGGCGCATCCGCTGCCGTAGCGCCGGCGGACTCCGCTCCCAGCAAGGGAAACAACGCGGCCATAACAGCCAGCGAACGATTACGGAAACATTTTTCCATCACTCATGCACTCCAATACGACGCCCTTTACTGCGAAGGCCCGCCCTGCGACGGCTTGCCATGGTACTGGTTGGTCACCTGAAAATCCACCTTGCAGCTCTTACCGCCTTTCGGCCAGCGAAAAACGTAGTGCTTGTACTCGCGAATACTCAGACCCAACCCGCCCTCATAGACTTTTGCAACCGCTCCGGCATCCGGATTGACCGGCCTGCTTTTTTCATACCGTTTTGGAGGAATTTTCCCCACGCCCTTCAATGCGGTTTTGGCTCCACAATAATTATCGATGACGTAACCGAGCTCATCCGGAGAGTTCAATAATATCGTATCGTCCGTTTGCTGATAACTTCCCTTGATGACCGGCGACCCGCACAGGTTTTTGACCGCGATTTCAAAATTGCCGTCATCCTGGAACGACAACACCGCCGGGATGGCGGTGCTTTTGCTATGACGCCCGCGCTCGAAACGGCAGGAAACCGTAGCCGCGTCGAGAGAAGTATTCAGACTTATATCCCAGGTGGTTCCGGAAACAGACAGCGCGCCGGACAGCGCTTCGCCATCCGCAATGGCCAAAGGCGACAAAACGAACGCCGCTCCAGCGAGGAAAGTACGCATTTTTCTCTTCATTGATTTTTCACTCTCCTTGGAGGAAACAAAATAACGATGCAGCGGAGTGAATCCCCAAACGGCCCGTAAACGTGACATGCAGGGGCCGTGCGATCCGTACAGCAAGACGACTGGGTTTGAATGCACTCAGCCCCGCACTTCCAAAACCAACTACTGGCGAATAGCGGAATACTCGTTCGTCATCTTAAACACGGCGTAACAATCCGGTTTTGGTTTCGGATTTTTTGGCGTCACGTTCCAGTACTCCAATTTTTCGGTCATAACAAGAAGACCACCGTTGGAAAGAAATTCTCCCTGGGGTGGCTCGACCAACGTGGCCGATGTCTTTTTTAACTTATTTGTAACCTTTGCGATCTGCTTCAATACCGGCCTCGCTCCGCAATAATGATTCATTACGTAACCGAGATCATTTTCCGGCAGACTCAAGTAGATCGAGTTGTCCTTTTGCGTATAAGTTCCCTCCCTCACGGCGGATATGCAGGAGTCATCGAACCTCATCTCAAAATTAGAGTCATCCTTGAACGACAAGACAAATGGCAACCCATGACTTTCGTTAGAATAGTGGCGCTGTTTCTTGCAGGACGACACCGTCGTCGCCTCGATCTTCGTATTCATCTTGGCGTTCCAAACCGTCCCTGCAACGGACGGAGCACTTGCCTCCCCTTCCGCCGCGGCGACAGATGAAAAAACGAAAGCCGCGCCAGCGATGAAGGCTTGCACCCTATTTCTTTTCATATTTATTTCTCCGTCAACAGTAAGAACAAATGACAACGATGCGATCAGAAACCAAGCCGCCTGAGCAGAAATACCCAGACTAAAGGCATCTGCCGCACGCCTGCGACGGTCCTGTCGCGTTCTGGCCCCTTGAATTTCGCCTTGGGACCAGCCTAGAGCCCAATAATATCCTGCCGCCGGAGCGGAGGTCCGGAACATCACAGCCGCTCATTCCTACACCCTGGCCAGGATACGCCGCGTTCGAAAAGCGCCAGGGGCGTCGACGGACAGGCTGTGACACCGATAATTCATCGAGAGATAAGCTATCAACGCGGCCAGCCGTGCCGCCCGTAGGCTGCCTTTCTTCATCTGTAGAACTTGACGAATATCAGATTCGTCCGGCACACATTCCCCTGGCAGCATGCCTGCGGCGAGAAGCACCGCCCCCCGGGGGCCGATCCAGTCCCAGAACAGGACGGAATTCTAGCAGGTGGTCACCGTCCGTTCTTGACTGTCCGTCTCATTTACTTTATCTAGGCATCCCATCCGGTTTCGGCACCAGACGCGGCTTCCCCGCGCCGCGTCATGCAGGCTGCCATGTACTAACGGTTAACAAAGCAATGTCACACAACATTCCCTCTCCCTCTGGGAGAGCAACTGTGTTAGAGGTCAAGCGATTTGTGGACATGACCAAGGTTTATTTTGTTTCAGCATGGCATTCAGGATGGTGAGGAGCTTACGCATGGCCGCCGTTAAAGCGACCTTGGCCGGTTT
>JBFMDC010000069.1:1091-3372 GCA_040753975.1 Pseudomonadota bacterium | reverse complement strand
CAGCGGCTCCTACAGTTGGACAGTGACATCAGATTGTTGTTCGGCAATTGGCACTCATCGCTCGGCACTTCTTTGCCGTCGACGCAGTCGCTCGAGCTTTTCGCCGGCCAGGTGCCGGGCCATGGCGCGGGCGTGATGCTTGATTCGCTCCAAGACCGCCGGTTTGAACATGCGAATCCATTCCTTTGGTACGCCGCCGGCGCCACGGAGCGCGCCGGCCAGCATCGCGGCCCGGCCGGCGTTGGTGTCGGCGTCACGCCCGATGTTGGTTCCGCCGATCGCGGCCTGACGGACGTCGCCCTTGGCGATCTTCAGGATCGCGAGCGGCAGGCCGACGATCTCGAGGTGGGCGGACTGCCACCAGTTGTACATCAGGCATTTGGCGTAGAGTTCCTTCCGCGCGGCGAAGACGTCACTGTATTTCTTGGCGACGGACAAGCACGTTGCCAGGTAGTCGTGGCAGCTCTTGAACCGGTGTCCGTTCGACGCCCGCAACTGGTTGGGGCAGGAGAGCCGCCAGTCCCGGGAGGCGACGTTCAGCGCCGCGTCCCAGACCCGGTCCACGGTCGCATCCGGGCGCATGGCCTCCGCCACCGCCGCCGCCAGGATGGAGGTTGCGGCGATCTCCAATCCACGGACGTGCATGTAGGCGACGGTGGGGGCGTCCACCACCGCGTAATCCGGATCGGCGAGGTGATGGATGCCCACGGGTTCGATGCACATCACCGAGGTTCCCATCGGGTTCCAGTGGCCGGTGATCCGCGGGTCCCAGCCCTGGCGGATCAGGTTGTAGGAATGGCGGTCGCAGAACGGCCAGAGGTTGGCGCGCGACCAGTTCTCGCACCAGGTGTGCGCCAGGTGACGCGCCATGACCGGCCGGCCTTCCCGGGCCAGGTAGGTCTCCAGCAACAGCATCATCTGCTGGTTGTCGTCTTCCGACTCCAGCTTCCGGGGATCGAGGATCGTGGTGACCCCCCGCGGGTATTTCGCATCGACCTCGTCGTAGGTCCAGCCCTCGACGGGCGAGCCCATGGCGTTGCCGATCGAGCTGGCGAGCAGACAACCGTAGATCTTGTCCTCCAGCAGGCTTCGCCCATTCGATTTCTTGCGCACGAGGGTTTCATGAATGGTGATGATCGCCTTTTCGCGCTGCCGGCGTTGCTCCACCACCGGGAGAATTGCCTTCCACGGACGGGCGATCGGTTCGGCCCAGCGTTGCCATTCGGCCGGGAAAACCTGTTTCCCGTGCCGGGCGCCGAGGATGGCTCCGCCCAGGATCGGCGCGCCCATGGGTTCCCCGTCCGGCAGCGGACAGAGCAGCAGGGACAATAGCAGCCGGGGATCGCGATCGAGCGGCGTTTTCAGCAGCGGCAGAACGAAACGGATGGGGTTCGGCGCCAGGGGGCTGGATCCCCGTTGCGTGGCGGGGAAGGCTTTGAGCCACCGGTCGATGTCCTGCTCGCGCTTGGTCTTGTCCGTGAACCATTGATGGTAGTTCACCACCCCGTTCAGCTCGTCATAGACCGCCTCGTTGTTCGCCTGGGCCAGGTCGAGAACGGCGTGCGCGATCTCCTCGGGGGTGCTCGCGTCGAACGCCGCTGCGATCGCTGCCGCCGCGAGGCCGGCCCACTCGGCGCCCAGGCGCGGCTGGCAAACCGAAGCCAGCTCCACGCCGTCCAGGAAGGCATACTCCGGATCGCCGTGATGGAAGATGCCGACGCCCGGCATCGCATCCGCGACCAGGCCGGAAGGAACGGTGCCCATGCCGCTGATGCGCGGGTTGCCGCCCTCATTCAGCAATTCCTGGGTCGTGTAGAAGAGCATCCACAGGGTGTGGTTGGAATCGGCAATCGCCCGGTTCTTCTGAAGCGCACGTCCAAAATCCTCAGGAGTGGCCCGCCCTTGCCGGTCCACGTACGCGCGCACGCCGATATCGATTAGCGGCGTCAACCGGGGATGGAGATGGCAGGTGCCGAACGGGCGCTGCTTCCAGTACGCTTTTTCGTCCTCGGGGCGGACCGGCTCCAGCTTCAGGTGAAGCAGATCTTGCGCGCAAGCGACCCGGCGGTAGCGGTCCGTGTGCACGTGCCAGGTCCAGCTGAGCTCGGCGCCAATGGCGGCACCCAGCAGGCAGCCCTCGATTCGGTCTTTCAGAGTCAGTTCGGTTTTCATGGGGTGGGTGTGGTACGGTTGATCTTGGAATTTTCTGAGCGAGTGGTTTTGCGAATGAGGCGATCCTCGATGGTCTCAGTTCAGGAAGGGGAGCACGTGATGTTCATGC
>JBFMDC010000069.1:0-1081 GCA_040753975.1 Pseudomonadota bacterium | reverse complement strand
CTCCCGCGGCGGGCATTTCGGCCAGATGCCGCCAATGCAGAGATTGACCCGGAGGCCGTGCCCTTTCACCAGTTTCATATGCTCCTTGAGCGATTCCACGCTGACGCCGGAAGGTATCGTGACCACCCGGCCGTCCAGGCCGGCGTTCACGAGCTCGGCCAGGGACATCTGCCCCAGGTGCAACCCGTTGATGAAGGGCGCGGCTTGGATGATTGGGATCAGCTTCGGGAACCAGCCGCAGGAATGGATGGTCAACGGGGCGTATCTCCCGGCGATCCGCTCCAGGTAGGGAGCCACGCGCTCCGTGAAAAAGGCGGGCGACACCAGCGCCAGGCTGTCCATGCCGAGCGCAAGGGTTGATCCCGCCGGGACCCAGTCGTGGGCATTCAGGCAGGTCTCGATCAGCAAGTCTCCCGCGACCTTTCTCTGGGCATCGATGAAGAGCATGTAGGCGTCGGCCGCGAAGGTCATGACCCGGTCGTAGAGCTCCGGCGCTTCGGTGGCCGCCTCAAAGAGGTTCTCGTATCCCCAGAGTTTGGCGGCGATTTCGACGGGGCCGAAGCTGTCGAGGATGTGCACCGGCAGGCGGCGCCCGGTTACCTCAAGGTACCAGGCGTCATCGGCCAGCCACCGGGCCGGGACGCTGTCCGCCCGAAGCGAGGACGGCTGCAGCCGGGCGGCATCGGCGACGGTTGGCAGGAGCCTCTCGCAGCTGGTGTCCACCACCCCTTCGTTCGTCACTTCAACAGTTCGCGCGCCAAAGAGGCTGGCCATCCCGCCTTGGTGGCACCCGCCGAACATGCCCGGGATGAAATCGTCCTCCAGGAGGCCCCGGGCGATGAACTCGTCCAGGTACTCCAGCAGGCGGCCCTCCCGCGGCGAAATATTCCAGTAGCCGCAAGCCACCGGTCCGTAGGTGAACGGGAGGCGGTCCAGCGGTTCTTCGTGGTTCCAAAGCCGTCGCCAGCGCTCCTTGCTCTTCGCCAGACGTTCGAGCGGAAACAGCTCATCGATGCGGTTGAGCTTTTCCCTCACGGTCGCTTGATAGTTCATGGATGAGACGGATGGAGGAGTCGCTAGC
>JBFMDC010000068.1:0-11013 GCA_040753975.1 Pseudomonadota bacterium | reverse complement strand
TGGCGTGTCCTCCTCGCCAATACCTTACAGAATGTAAACCCTGTGCCCGGTTTAATTTGTAAAGGATCATACCGGTTTGTACCCCTTAATCTCCCTCTCCCAGCGGGAGAGGGCCGGGGTGAGGGAAACCGCTCATGCCGCAAGCGGCTTACATACTCCGGGGTGCCGCTTGCGGCATGAGCGGTTGGGCTTACGGGGAGATCCGCACCCGCTGGCGCCCCTCCGGCGTCCAGCGCAGGAATTCGCCTTCGCTGCGCCACTCCGCCAGCACGATCCGGCGGACCGGACGGCCGCCGCAGGCCAGTTCATGATCCGCCGGACGGTGAGTGTGGCCGTGGACCATGGCCTCTACGCCGAAGCGTCCGAACACCCGCTCCACCTCGGCGGCGTTGACGTCCATGATCTCCGGTGCATTGCCGCGCTTATCGAGCGCCGAGCGCAAGCGGTACCAGCGCGCATAGAGCCTGCGCGCCCATAAAGGCTTGCCCAGGGCATGGCGCTTCCATTCGTCGGTGCGAATCCGCGCCCTGGCCTGCTGATATTTGAGATCGTCCGTGCACAGCAGGTCACCGTGCGTGACCACGACCTTGCGGCCATACAGGTCGACGACCGCATAATCGTCGAGCAATCTCGCCCCGGTCGCCGCGGCGAAACCCGCGCCCACCAGGAAATCGCGGTTGCCCTGCTGGAAGAACACTTGGGTGCCGGAGTGCGCCAGCTCCCGGAGGCTTTGCCGGACCGCCCCGGCGGGAAAAGCGGTGTCGTCGTCGCCGATATAAGCGTCGAACAGATCGCCGAGTATGTATAAAGCCTCGGCGCCGCGGGCATGGCCGGCGATGAAATCCTGGAACAGGCGGACCCGCTCGGGCCCCGCTGCGCTCAGGTGCAGATCGGCAATGAACAGCGTCTCCGCTCTCAAAGTCTGCTCCGTGGATTCGGAAGGGGAAAAGCGCCGGTCCGGCCGAACGGCTGCGTAAAGTGCTTGAGAAACTGGGGGTTTATCTCCATTGGGCATTTATGTTAGCATACGCGGACTGATGAGACGGGTCTTCCAGCCTGGAGGACCAGCGTCCCGAACAGCGCCCCTTGCGGGCGTTTTTAGTTTCTGAAGGAACGGGATAACAACATTGGGCCTTGCGCCCTTTTTTTGTGGGCCGGAAACTGACCATGCGGATGCCCGAACACTTGCAGCGTTTGATCGAACCCGTCGTTACCGGACTGGGTTACGAACTGGCGGGGATCGAATTCGACGCCCGCGCCAGGATTCTGCGCGTCTACATCGACCATCCCGAAGGGATAGGTCTCGACGACTGCTCGAAGGTCAGCTACCAGCTCAGCGGCATGCTGGACGTGGAAGATCCCATCCCCGGCCAGTATCAACTGGAAATATCGTCGCCCGGCCTCGACCGTCCGCTGTTCACCATCGAGCATTTCGAACGCTTCACGGGCCGCCAGGTGCGGCTTCAGACGGTACGTTCCCTGGATGGCCAGCGCCGGTTCAAGGGCAAGATCGCGGGCGTTCGGGAGGGAGTGGTCGACATCGAGGACGACAACGGCCTGCATGCCATCCCTTTCGACCTGATCGACAAGGCCCGATTGATACCCGAGTGAGATTTAACATTGTAGGACGAGCTGATGGCGAATAAAGAAATCCTGCTGGTAGTCGACGTAGTGTCGAACGAAAAGGACATCGAAAAAGAAGTCATTTTTTCCGCGATCGAAGAGGCGCTCCGCACCGCCACGATCAAGCGGCACGACGGCAGGTACGAGGTGCGCGTGAGCATCGACCGCAAGACCGGTGACTACGAGACGTTCCGCCGTTGGCAAGTGGTCGAACCCCGCGCGGAATTCGACGGCGGCGTCGAATTCCCCGAAAAAGAGATACTGCTCGAAGAAGCGCGCAAAATCCGCCCCGGCGTCGCCGTCGGCGAGTTCGTGGAAGAACCTTTCGACTCCATCGAGTTCGGCCGCATCGCCGCCCAGACCGCCAAGCAGGTGATCGTGCAGAAAGTGCGCGAGGCCGAACGGCGCAAGATCGCGGACGCCTACCAGGGCCGCGTCGGCGAGCTGATCACCGGCGTCATCAAACGCATCGAACGGGGCAACGTCTTTCTCGACCTCGGCGGCAACGTGGAGGCCTTCATCCCGCGTGACGAAATGATCCCGCGCGAGTCCATCCGTGCCGGCGACCGCCTGCGCGGCATCCTGAGCGCGGTCCAGCCGGATGCCAGAGGGCCGCAGCTGTTCGTCAGCCGCACCGCCCCGGAGCTTTTGATCGCCCTGTTCCGATTGGAAGTGCCGGAAGTCAGCGAAAACCTCATTGAAATCAAAGGGGCGGCGCGCGACCCCGGTGTACGCGCCAAGGTCGCCGTCAAGAGCAACGATCCGCGGCTCGACCCGGTCGGCGCTTGCGTCGGCATGCGCGGTTCGCGGGTACAGGCGGTTTCCAACGAACTAGCGGGCGAGCGCGTCGACATCATTCTGTGGAACGAGAACGAGGCCCAGTTCGTGGTCAACGCCATGTCGCCGGCCGAAATCGTATCCATCGTCGTGGACGAAGACCGCCACAGCATGGACATCGCCGTCGCCGACGAAAACCTGTCGCAGGCCATCGGCCGCGGCGGCCAGAACGTCCGTCTGGCTTCCGAACTGACGGGATGGACCTTGAACGTCATGAGTTCCACCCAGGCCGACGCCAAGACTTTGGAAGAAACCCAGCGCCTGATCCAGACCTTCGTCGAGCAACTGAGCGTGGACGAAGACGTCGCGGAAATCCTCGTCCGGGAGGGCTTTTCCAGCGTGGAAGAACTGGCTTACGTGCCAAGCAAGGAGTTGCTCGAAATCGAGGAATTCGACGAGGATATCGTGGAAGAATTGCGCAACCGGGCGCGGGACGCGCTGCTCATCAAAGCCATCGCCTCCGAGGAGAAGCTCGAGGACACCGAGCCCAGCGCGGATTTGCTGGAACTCGAGGGCATGGACCGCGAACTGGCCTACCGCCTTGCGCGCCACGGCGTTCGCACCCTGGAAGACCTGGCCGACCAGGCCGTCCCGGATCTTTTGGACATCGAAGACATGGAAGAGGCAAAGGCCGCGGACCTCATCATGAAGGCGCGCGCCTCGTGGTTTTCCTAAAAGACGAAAGGACGATTACCGATAGGGGCTGAATCATGAGTGACGTAACAGTGAGACAACTGGCCGGGATCGTGGGGATTCCCCTCGACAGGCTGCTCCATCAGCTCGGAGACGCCGGTCTTCAGATATCTGACGCGGACGATGTGCTGAGCGATGCCGAAAAGATGAAACTGCTCAACCATCTGCGGCATAGCCACGGCAAGGTGCAGGAAAGCGTGACCGAGCCCAAGCGGGTCACGCTCCAGCGCCGCTCCGTCACCGAGCTCAAGCAGGGCACGGTACCGGGCAAGGGCGCCAAGACCATCAGCGTGGAAGTACGAAAGAAGCGCACCTACGTCAAGCGCAGCGAACTGCCTGAAACCAGCGAGCGCCTTTCCGAAGCCGAACAGGCCCGGCGAGCCCTGGAGGAACAGCAGCAGCGCGAACTGGCTGAGCGGGAGGCCCGCCGGCAGCAGGAAGAACTGCTCCGTCAGCAGGCTGCCGAGGAAGAACGCCGTAAGCAGGAAGAAGCGGCCCGAACCGCCGAAGAGCGTGTCCGCCAGGAAAAGGAAGAACGCAAAGCGGCGGCAGAGCGGGAAGCCTTGCCGCGCAAACCCGCGCCGGCCGCTCCCTCGGCTCCGCGTCCCGCGCCGGAACCCCGCCCCGCGGCTCCGCGGCCGGCCGTCGGCAAACCTAGAGGCGAAGCACCTCGCGGACCGACCGCGGAACGCGAAACGGAAGCCCGCGGCGAAAAACGGGGCGCGGGCTTAAGCCGCAAGGACGAATACCGCGAACTTCTGGGTGACGATTTCCGCAAAGGCGGCGGAAAAAAGAAGAAACCCAAGCTCGGCAGGCCGATGGTCATGCCGGAACAGAAGCACGGTTTCGAGAAACCGACCGCCCCCATCGTACACGAGGTCGCCGTTCCGGAATCCATCACGGTCTCGGACCTGGCCCAGCGCATGTCGGTCAAGGGCATCGAAGTCATCAAGGGCCTGATGAAAATGGGGGTCATGGCCACCATCAACCAGGTGCTGGACCAGGAAACCGCCATGCTGGCGGTCGAGGAAATGGGCCACAAGGCGACCGCGCAGAAGGAAGACGACCTCGAAGCGGAAATCATGGCCAATCTCGCCGCCGAAGCGGAAGCCCCGCACCTGCCGCGTCCGCCCGTGGTCACCATCATGGGCCACGTCGACCACGGCAAGACCTCGCTGCTGGACTACATCCGCAAATCGCGGGTCGCCGCCGGCGAAGCCGGAGGCATCACCCAGCACATCGGCGCCTACCAGGTCAAGACCGACCACGGCTCCATCACCTTCCTCGACACGCCCGGCCACGCCGCTTTCACCGCGATGCGGGCCCGCGGCGCCAAGGTCACCGACATCGTGGTGCTGGTCGTCGCAGCCGATGACGGCGTGATGCCGCAAACCAAGGAAGCCGTGGAGCATTCCCGCGCCGCCGGCGTACCCATGGTCGTCGCCTTGAACAAGATGGACAAGGCCGACGCCGATCCCGACCGGGTCAAGCAGGAACTGGTCGGACTCAAGGTGGTCCCCGAGGAATGGGGCGGGGACGTGCAATTCGTGCCGGTATCCGCCAAGGCCGGCACCGGCATCGACGCCCTGCTGGACGCCATTCTGGTTCAGGCCGAAGTGCTCGAACTCCAGGCGCCGGCCGATATTCCGGCCACCGGCGTGGTGCTGGAATCGAAGCTGGAAAAGGGCCGCGGCCCGGTGGCCGACATCCTGATCCAGCGCGGCACCCTGAAGAAGGGCGACTTCCTCCTGTGCGGCAAAGAGATCGGCCGCGTCCGCGCCATGTTCAACGAAAACGGCAAGTCGCTGAAGGAAGCCGGTCCCTCGACCCCGATCGAGGTCTTGGGGCTGTCCGGCGCACCCGATGCAGGCGACGAGTTCATCGTGGTGGCCGACGAGCGCAAGGCGCGCGAGATCGCCATGCACCGCGAAGAGAAGCTCCGCACCACCAAGCTCGCCGCGCAGCAGGCCGCCAAGCTGGAGGACGTGTTCTCGCTCATGGGCAGCGAGGAAACCATCGACCTCAACCTGGTCATCAAGGCCGATGTCCAGGGCAGCCTGGAAGCCCTGCGCAGCGCGCTGACCGAGCTATCCACCGACAAGGTCAAGGTCAGGGTGATCGGCGGCGGCGTCGGCGGGATCTCCGAAACCGACGCCAATCTGGCGCTGGCCTCCAACGCCATCCTGATCGGCTTCAACGTGCGCGCCGACGGCAGCGCCCGCAAACTGATCGAGGAACGCGGCATCGACCTGCACTATTACAGCGTGATCTACAACGCCATCGACGAGGTGAAGAAGTCGATCAGCGGCATGCTGGAGCCGGAGTTCAAGGAGCAGATCGTCGGCATCGCCCAGGTACGGGACGTGTTCCGCTCGTCCAAGTTCGGCACCGTGGCCGGCTGCCTGGTCATCGAGGGCCATGTCCGCCGCAACCTGCCGATCCGCGTCCTGCGGGAAAACGTGGTCATCTTCGAGGGCCAGCTCGAATCGCTGCGCCGTTTCAAGGATGACGTCAACGAGGTCAAATCCGGCATGGAATGCGGCATCGCGGTCAAGAACTACAACGACGTGCGCGAAGGCGACCAGATCGAAGTGTTCGAAAAGGTCCAGGTCATGCCGCACTGACACGGTGAGCCGGAAACATGCCTAGAGAATTCAGCCGCAGCGACCGGGTCTCCGCCCAGATGCAGCGGGAAATCGCCGAGTTCCTGCGCACCGGCATCGATGCGCCGGAACTCGGCATGGTCACCGTCAGCGACGTCGAGGTCAGCCGCGACCTCGCCGTGGCCAAGGTGTTCGTGTCTTTTCTCGGCGGGCGGCTGGAAACCCGGGCGGCCTTGAAGCGTCTCGGCGAACTCGCGCCTCAGCTCCGGCAGGCGCTGGGGCGGCGGATGCGCATGCGCGTCATTCCGGAAATCCGCTTCGCCTACGACGACTCCATCGAGCGCGGCCTGCACATGGACGAAGTGCTGCGGTCACTGAATAAGGACGGCGAAGCTTAAGGCATGAAGCCCGCTTCGCCAGCCGCGCCGTCGGGGGTTCTGCTGCTCGACAAGAACAGCGGCTTGACCTCGAACAGCGCCTTGCAACGTGCCCGGCGGATGCTCGATATGCGCAAGGCCGGCCATACCGGCAGCCTGGACCCTCTCGCCAGCGGCATCCTGCCGCTCTGCTTCAACGAGGCCACCAAACTCTCCGGCTACCTGCTGGATTCGGACAAGCGCTACCGCGTCGTGGCCCGCCTCGGCGCCACCACCAATACCGGCGACGCCGACGGCGAAATCCTGTCGCGCTCGCCCGTCCCCGTGCTCGACGAACCAGGCCTCCTCGCGCTCCTGGCAGAATTCACCGGCCCCATCCTTCAGGTGCCGCCGATGTTTTCGGCCTTGAAGCACCAGGGAAAGCGGCTCTACGAACTGGCGCGCAAAGGTGTGGAAGTCGAACGGGAGGCACGCGCGGTGACGATCTTCGGCATCGAACTGACCGGACGGGGGGCGGATTACCTGGAACTGGACGTCCATTGCTCCAAGGGCACCTATATCCGCACCCTGGTGGAGGACATCGGCAGCGCTCTCGGCTGCGGCGCCCATGTCGAAGTGTTGCGGCGCACCGCCGTCGCCGGATTTTCCGTCGACCAGGCCGTCACCCTGGACCAACTGGAAGCGATGGCGCCGGAGGCCCGGCTCGATTGCCTGCGGCCGATGGACAGCATGGTGCCGCACTGGCCGGCGGTATCGCTCGATGCCGAAACGTCCCGGCTATTCCTTAACGGCCGGGCCGTGACCGTAGTCGATGCTCCTGTTGGCGACCTGCTGCGGGTCTATGATCACGAACACGCTTTTCTCGGAATCGGCCGCAGCGTCGGCAAAGGCCGGCTGGCGCCCAGGCGGGTGGTCGCCCCATCGGGCGGCGATGCGGGGCCAAGGTCCCGATGAGACTGTCTCGCTTAACGACACCTTAACCTTGTCCTGATCCCATCCCTGACGGTACAATTGGCGATTGTTCAAAAGGTTTTCAACGAGTTTTTTGGAGATTATCCCATGGCTTTCACAGCAGCAGAAAAAAGCGCCATCGTGCAGGAATTCCAGCGCGCCCCAGGCGATACCGGTTCCCCCGAGGTGCAGGTGGCCCTGCTGACCAACCGCATCAACTACCTGACCCCGCACTTCGTCAAGCACAAGAAGGACTTCCATTCCCGCCGCGGCCTGCTCCGCCTGGTCAACCAGCGCCGTAAGCTGCTGGACTATCTGAAGAGCACCGACAACGAACGCTACCGTACGCTCATCGAGCGCCTGGGTCTCCGTAAATAATTCTGGCCCGCCAACAGCCCAAGGAGAACCCGTGAATCCGATCCGGAAGCAATTTCAGTACGGCGATCATACCGTCTCGATCGAAACCGGCGAGATCGCCCGTCAGGCCGATGCCGCGGTCATGGTGGACATGGCCGGCACCGTGGTGCTGGTCACCGTGGTGGGACGCAAGGAAGCCTCCCCCCACGGCGATTTCTTCCCCCTCACCGTCAATTACCAGGAAAAGGCCTACGCTGCTGGACGCATTCCGGGCGGATTCTTCAAGCGGGAAGGGCGTCCCAGCGAAAAGGAAACGCTGACCGCGCGCCTGATCGACCGGCCCATCCGGCCGCTGTTTCCGGACGGCTTCACCCACGAAGTCCAGGTCGTCGCCACCGTCATGTCGCTGAATCCGGACGTGGACCCGGACATTCCGTCGATGCTCGGCGCTTCGGCGGCGCTGACGCTGTCGGGCCTGCCCTTCAAAGGCCCGATCGGCGCCGCCCGGGTGGGATTCGTGGACGGCGCCTACGTCCTGAATCCGGACGGCTCGGCCATGGGGGTTTCGGAGCTCGACCTGGTGGTCGCGGGTACCGCCAATGCCGTGCTCATGGTCGAATCTGAAGCGAAGATTCTGCCCGAGGAAGTGATGCTGGGGGCGGTCGTCTTCGGCCACGAACAGATGCAGACGGCCATCCGCGCCATCAACGATATGGCGGCCGAAGCCGGCGTGACGCCCTGGTCCTGGGAACCGCCGGCCGTCGACACCAGTCTGGTCGCCGCGGTCGACCGGCTGGCCCGGGCGGGATTGAGCGAAGGCTACAGCATTGCCGACAAGCAGCTCCGCCAGCAGAAGCTCAAGGAAGTCCGGAAGGCGGTGATCGATGGCCTGAGCGCGGAAGGCGCCCATGACGAAAACGCGGTCAAGCGCCAGATCGAAAAGCTGGAGGAAGCGATCGTCCGCGGCAACATCCTCCACCACGGCAAGCGGATCGACGGGCGCGACCTCGCCACGGTGCGTCCCATCACGATCCGCACCGGCGTCCTGCCCCGCACCCACGGCTCCGCCCTGTTCACCCGCGGCGAAACCCAGGCGCTGGTGGTCGCTACCCTGGGCACGGGCCGCGACGCGCAGCTCATCGACGCACTGGAAGGCGAGTACAAAGAAAACTTCATGCTGCACTACAACTTCCCGCCCTACTGTGTGGGAGAAACCGGCGCCATCGGCTCGCCCAAGCGGCGCGAGATCGGCCACGGGCGCCTGGCCAAGCGCGGCGTGCAGGCGATCATGCCGACGATGGACGAATTCCCCTACGTCATCCGCATCGTCTCGGAGATCACCGAATCCAACGGCTCCAGCTCCATGGCCTCGGTCTGCGGCAGCAGCCTGGCGCTGATGGATGCGGGCGCGCCGACCAAGGGCGCCGTGGCCGGCATTGCCATGGGGCTGATCCTCGAAGGCGAAGAATTCGCCGTGCTGTCGGACATCATGGGCGACGAGGACCACCTGGGCGACATGGACTTCAAGGTTGCCGGTACCCGTGACGGCGTCACCGCGCTGCAGATGGACATCAAGATCGACGGCATCACGCCGGAAATCATGCGCCAGGCCCTGCATCAGGCCCGCGACGGGCGGATGCACATCCTGGACAAGATGGCGCAAGCCCTGCCGGCGCCGCGCAGCGAAATGTCCGATTACGCGCCGCGCATTACCAGCTTCACCATCGATCCCAGCAAGATCCGGGAGGTGATCGGCAAGGGCGGCGCGACCATCCGCGCCATCACCGAAGAGACCGGCACCAGCATCGACATCACCGACGACGGCGTCATCAAGATCGCCTCGGTCGACAAGCAGGCCGGTTTGGAAGCTCGCCGCCGCATCGAGGACATCACGGCGGAAGTCGAGGTCGGCAAGATCTACGAAGGCAAAGTGGCGCGGCTGATGGACTTCGGCGCCTTCGTCACCATCCTTCCGGGCAAGGACGGGCTGGTGCACATCTCCCAGATCTCCGACGAGCATGTCGAGAAAGTCAGCGACAAACTGGCGGAAGGCGACGTGGTCAAGGTCAAGGTGCTGGAGATCGATCGCCAGGGCCGGGTCCGGCTCAGCATGAAAGCCGTCGAGTGATCTTCGGCCGACCCGCCCCAATGAAAAACCCGGCCTAGGCCGGGTTTTTTGATGCCCGAAGGATCGGGAGGATCAATCGTCGCTGCCGAACACGCCGAGCAACTGCAGCAGGCTGGTGAAGAGGTTGAAGATCGTCACGTACAGCGTCACGGTGGCGAGGATGTAGTTGGTTTCGCCGCCGTGGATGATCGCGCTGGTCTGGAACAGGATCAGCCCGGCCATCAGCACCACGAACATCGCCGATACCGCCAGGCTCAGCCCCATCAGACCGGGCACGAAGACGGCGACCAGGCCGGCCAGGAAGGCGACCAGGATGCCGGCGCCCAGCATGCCGCCGAGGAAGCTGAAGTCCTTGCGGCTCGTCAGTGCATAGGCCGAAAGGCCCAGGAACACCGCGCCGGTGCCGCCCATCGCCATCATGACGAGCTGGGTGCCGTTGGCGAAGTGCGTGATGTAGGCGTTCAGGATCGGGCCCAGCGTGTAGCCCATGAAGCCGGTCAGGGCGAAGACCCAGAGGATGCCCACGGCACTGTTGGAAAACTTATGGGTCAGCCAGAGCAGGCCGAAATAGCCCACCAGGGTGATGATGATGCCCGGATGGGGCAGCGCCAGCGCCATGGACACGCCGGCGGTCGCCGCGCTGAACAGCAGCGTCAGCGACAGCAGCGCGTAGGTGTTGGTCAGCACCTTGTGGCGCGGCACGGCGACATAGGCGCCGCGGCTCAAGACCTGTTCACGGGGGGTACTCATTCGATAGCTCCTCAAGTTGTTTCACACAAGATCAATAGACCGCTTTATATTAGCGGAGTTTCATTGCGACAAGACGCGCTTTCACACGCCAGCAATTCTCATTTTGGCTCAAGGCCACAGTTCCGGCGTAGGGCGGAACCGTCTCTTCGGGTTCCGCGAAACGGGGTCTGGCTACGTGAGCAAACCCACCATGCCGGGGCCGCCCGGCGTATCGCGGCGGAGCCGCTCCCACAGCTCCTAAAAAAACATGTCCTAAGACCACGATCCGGGATCGGGAGATTTAGCGGGGATGCGCATCCAACCTCTACGAAATGCGGCTTTCAGGCTAACCGTTCATGCCGCGAGCGGCACCCCGGAACATGTAAGCCGCTTGCGGCATGAACGGTTTCCCTCACCCCAACCCAAAGTGCACCGGGCGTAGGCCCCGTGACGATGCTCACGTTGCTGTCGTATCTGCCAGAACTCGGCAAACTCAACCGGCGCGAGATCGCTGCCCTGGTGGGATTGGCGCCGTTTAATCGGGACAGTGGCTTCCAGCGAGGACGGCGGATGATTTGGGGCGGACGAGCGGAGGTGCGCTCGGTGCTGTACATGGCGACCTTGGCCGCTACCCGAGGCGATAATCCCATCGCCACTTTCCATCGTCGATTGGTCGAAAAAGGCAAACCGGCCAAGGTCGCTTTAACGGCGGCCA
>JBFMDC010000067.1:0-73455 GCA_040753975.1 Pseudomonadota bacterium | reverse complement strand
GGCGCAAGGCAGCGGAAGAGGCCAAAACGCGAGCCCTGGCTGATGCGCGGCGGGAAATGGAAGAAGAGGCCAGGGCCAGGGCCGCGGCCGAGGCGAAGAAGAAAGCGGCTGAGGATGCGCGGCGCCGGGCCGAGCTCGACGAACAGATCGACAATGAACGCAGGGAACTGGCCGAGCGGGAAGCGAACAAATGGGCGAACCGTTACATCAAACCCCGGGTGGAGGGCTTGTGGCTCAAGCCGCCTGCCGCCAGAGCCGGCCTCTCCTGTATAATTCAGGTACGAACGCTTGGGGATGGAACGGTCGTGGAAGCCCGAGTGGTCAAGAGCAGTGGCGAGGCAGTCTTCGACCGCTCCGCGGAAAGCGCGGTGAAAAAGGCCTCCCCCCTGCCCATGCCGTCCGATCCCAAGGTCGCCGCGGAACTTAGGTCTTTCACGTTCAAATTCGATCCTTCCGGTTAATCGAGTCAAGGTACAGAGATGAGCAAGGCGTGTGCGATCGCCCGTTGGATTGCGTTCCTGTTGCTTTTCGCCGCGGGTCCGGCCCGGGCGGAACTCCAGGTTCAGATCAGCCAGGGCGTGGAGGGGGCGATTCCGGTAGCCATCGTTCCCTTCGCCAACCAGGAAGGCTTGAGCGAATCCGTCAGCCAGATCGTCTCCGCCGACCTCCAGCGCAGCGGGCGCTTCAGGACGCTGGCGGAAAGCGCCATGCGGGAGCGGCCGGCCACGCCGGACCAGATTCAACCGGCGGCATGGCAGTCCTTGGGCCAGGATTTCGTCGTGGTGGGGCAGATCCAGCCGGCCGGCGGCGGCTACGAAGCTGATTTCCATGTCGTCGACGTCATCCGCGGCACGCTGGTCATCAGCTACAGGCTGCCGTTCGGCCGGGTCGACACCCGCCAGGCGGCCCATCGGATCGCCGACGTGATCTACAAGGCGATCACCGGCGAGCCCGGCGCGTTCGCGACCCGCGTCGCTTACGTCACCGTGTCGGGCGAGGGCGCCAGTCGCCGTTACAACCTGCAAGTAGCCGACACCGACGGCTACAACCCGCAGAGCGTCATCGCCTCGAACGAGCCGATCATGTCGCCGGCGTGGTCGCCCGACGGCACGAAGATCGCCTATGTTTCGTTCGAAAGCCGGACCTCGGCGATCTACGTGCAGACGCTGGCGACCGGCGAGCGCCGCAAGGTGTCGGACGCACCCGGCATCAACGGCGCGCCGGCGTTCTCGCCGGACGGATCGCGGCTGGCGCTGACCCTGTCGAAAGGCGGCGATCCCGACATCTACGTCATGAACCTGGCATCGGGCGGGCTCAACAAGATCACCGATCACGGCGGGATCGACACCGAGCCGAACTGGTCCCGGGATGGCCGATCCATCGTGTTCACCTCCGACCGCGGCGGTAGACCCCAGTTGTACTTGGTGTCGGCCAGCGGCGGACCGGCCGAGCGGCTGACCTACGACGGGGATTACAACGCCCGCGGCGTGTTCTCGCCGGACGGGCGCAGTCTCGCCATGGTGCATGGCAAGGGCGGCGACTACCGGATCGCGGTGATGGACCTAGCCAGCCGCGCGGTCCGGGTTCTGACCAGCGGCCCTCTGGACGAATCGCCCGGCTTCGCGCCCAATGGCAGCATGATTCTGTACGCGGCGCGCCGGGGTCAGTTGGCGGCGGTGTCGATCGACGGCAAGGTCCGCCAGAGCCTTAAGATCGAAGGCGGCGCAGTGCGGGAGCCGGCGTGGTCGCCTTGATTGCGGCGTACACGGCCATAAATCCCACGGTTTTGGAAAGGTAGGCAATATGAAGCGCATGAGAACGGGTTTGGTGATAGTGGTTTCGGCATCGCTGCTGCTGGCGGGATGCTCCAAGACGGAAGAGGTCAAGCCGGACGATACGGCCGGCGTGGGCCTGGAGGGGGGCGGTCCGGGCGGCCCGCAGATCGGCAAATACGGCGCGGCCGGCGGGGCCGGCAAGGCTTACGGTGGAACCGGCGGCGCCTATGGCGGCAGCGGAGCGGCTTACGGCGGCGCGGGCGATCCGGCGTTGAACGATCCTTCCAGCCCGCTTTCCAACCGCGTGATCTATTTCGGCTACGACAGCAGCGAGGTTCTGCCCGAGTACGTGCCGGTCGTCAACGCCCATGCCGCTTATCTGGCATCCCACCCCAACGTCACGGTGACGCTGGAGGGGCATTGCGACGAACGCGGATCGCCCGAGTACAACATCGCCCTGGGCGAACAGCGGGCGCGCTCCATCGCCAACACCCTGCGCTTTCAGGGCGCGAGCGACGGCCAGATGCAGATCGTGAGCTTCGGCGAGGAGAAACCCGCGGACCTGGGCGGCGGAGAGTCGGCCTGGGCCAAGAATCGCCGTGTCGAAATCGTCTATCCGGGAAACTGATCCGATGAAGCCGATATCCGTTCTGTTCATCCTTTGCGGATTGTCGCTGGCCGTTCCGGTTCGGGCGCAGGGCTACGGCTATGACGCCGGCGGTTACGGCGCGGAGACCTTGGACGAGCGCGTCGCGAAGCTGGAAAAGAAGCTCTCCGGCCAGGTGCTGATGGATCTGAACACCCAGATCGAGCGCCTGCAGCGGGAGTTGGCGAAAACGCGCGGCCAGCTCGAAGAGGTCAACCACAAGCTGGAGACGCTGAAGAACCAACAGCAGGCGATGTACACGGATCTGGACCAGCGGATTCGGCAGGGCGGCGCTGCGCCGGCCGCGCCGCCTGACGGCGCTGCGGCGGATGCCCAGGATGTCGGAGCCGATGAGGCCGGGAGTGGCGGCGATACCCGAACCGCGGCCGCGACACCGGTGCCGGCGCCGACGAGCAGGCCAGCCGCGCCTCCCCCCGCGGCCGATGGCGCAGCCCGGGAAGCCGCGTATCAGAAAGCCTTCGGTACGCTCAAGGACGGCAGATATGCCGAAGCAATCAAGGAATTCAAGAGCTTCACCGCCCGCTATCCTAGCGGCGACTATGCCGACAACGGCCAGTACTGGCTGGGCGAGGCCTATTACGTCAACCGCGATTTCAGCGGCGCGAAGGATGCCTTCCAGAAGCTGATCAGGAACTTTCCGCAGAGCGCCAAGGTTTCGGATGCGGCGCTGAAGCTGGCCTACATCGAATCCGATACCGGCCAGACGGCCAGCGCGAAGCAGATGCTGAACGACGTCATCAAGCGCTATCCAGGGTCTAGCGCGGCGAAGCAGGCCGAGAAACGGCTTCAGAAGATGCAGGAGAAGCGCTGAGCCTCGTGACGGAAACCCTCGTCCGCATCACCGAAATCTTCTTTTCGCTCCAGGGCGAAACCCGCACGGTCGGCTTGCCGACCGTGTTCGTCCGTCTCACCGGCTGTCCCCTCCGCTGCGTCTACTGCGATACGGCGTATGCCTTCAGCGGCGGCGAGCGCATGAGCATCGCCGGGATCGTCGAACGGGTCGGCGGCTACGGCGCACGCTACGTGACGGTGACGGGCGGCGAGCCGCTGGCCCAGAAGGCCTGCCTGCCGCTCCTTACCGCCCTGTGCGACGAAGGCTACGAGGTGTCCCTGGAGACCGGGGGCGCGCATGACGTCTCGGCGGTGGACCCGCGCGTGGTGCGGGTGGTCGACCTGAAGACCCCTGGCTCGGGCGAGATGTCCCGCAACCTTTATGCGAACGTCGGCGCACTCCGCGCGGGCGACCAGATCAAGTTCGTGATCACCGATCTGTCCGATTACGATTGGGCCGTGGCCAAGCTCGGCGAATACCGACTCGCCGAGCGTTGCGAAATCCTTTTTTCCCCGGCGGCCGGCACGCTCGATCCGGCGCAGCTCGCCGAATGGATCCTGCGGGACCGGCTGCCGGTTCGATTCCAGCTCCAGTTGCACAAGCTGCTCTGGGGCGACAGTCCGGGGCGATGATGAAACCTGCCGTAGTCTTGTTGTCGGGCGGACTCGATTCCGCCACCACCCTGGCGATAGCCCGGCGCGAGGGCTTCGCCTGCCATGCCATGAGCTTCGATTACGGCCAGCGCCACGGCGCCGAGCTCAAGGCCGCGCGCTGCCTCGCCCAAGCCTTGGGGGCCGTCGAGCACAAGACCGTGCACATCGGCCTCGACGCCATCGGCGGTTCGGCGCTGACGGACTTGAGCATCGCCGTTCCCGATCAGCCACAAAGCGGGATTCCGGTCACCTACGTTCCTGCCCGCAATACCGTGTTCCTTTCCTTCGCACTGGGCTGGGCCGAGGTGCTGGGTGCGCTGGATATCTTCATCGGCGTCAATGCCGTGGACTATTCCGGCTATCCGGATTGCCGGCCGGAATTCATCCGGACCTTCGAGCAACTCGCCAACCTGGCGACCAAGGTGGGCGTCGAGGGCGGGCGGTTCCGGATTCACACGCCGCTGATCGATCTTTCCAAGGCCGACATCATCCGCACCGGCACCACGCTGGGTGTCGATTACGCCCAGACCGTCTCCTGCTATGCGGCCGATGCGGAGGGCCGCGCCTGCGGCGTCTGCGACTCCTGCCGCCTGCGTCGCCAAGGGTTCGAGCAGGCCGGCATCGCCGATCCGACCCGCTATCGCCCTTGAGGCCGCCCGCCCTGGTATCATTGGCGGATTTATTCCGATTTACCGCTCACCCATCAGGTTCTAGGGATGACCCACCGCACACGTTTCGCACCCAGCCCGACCGGTCACCTGCACATCGGCGGCGCGCGTACCGCCCTGTTCTCCTGGCTGTACGCCCGCAAGCATGGCGGCACCTTCATCCTGCGCATCGAGGACACCGATCTGGAGCGTTCCACCGTCGAATCGGTGAATGCAATCCTCGAAGGCATGACCTGGCTGGGACTGGAATACGACGAGGGGCCGTTCTACCAGACCCACCGTTTCGACCGCTATCGCGAGGTGATGGAGCAACTGCTGGAAGAAGGCCATGCCTACCGTTGCTACTGTACCAGGGAGGAGCTGGACGAATTGAGGGCGGGGCAGATGGAGCGCAAGGAAAAGCCGCGCTACGACGGCCGCTGCCGCCACCGCTCCGAGCCGAGGCCGGGCGTGCCGCCGGTCATCCGTTTCAGGAATCCCACCGAAGGGGATGTGGCCTGGGACGATCTGGTGCGAGGGCGCATTGCCTTCCAGAACAGCGAACTCGACGACCTGATCATCGCCCGCTCGGACGGCACCCCGACCTACAATTTCACCGTCGTGGTCGACGACCTCGACATGAAAGTGTCGCATGTCATCCGCGGTGACGATCATGTCAACAACACTCCGCGCCAGATCAACATCCTCAAGGCACTGGGCGCCGAACTGCCGCACTACGGCCATGTGCCGATGATCCTCGGCGCCGACGGCGCGCGGTTGTCGAAGCGCCATGGCGCGGTGAGCGTGATGCAGTACCGCGACGAAGGCTATCTGCCGGAAGCGTTGCTCAACTATCTGGTCCGGCTGGGCTGGTCCTATGGCGATCAGGAAATCTTCTCGATCGACGAGATGATCGAGTATTTCGAGGCCACCGACATCAACCACTCGGCATCCACCTTCAACCCGGACAAGCTGCTGTGGCTGAATCACCATTACCTGATGCATTCCGATCCCGTCCATGTCGCCCACCATCTGCGGTGGCACCTGGGGCGGCTGGACATCGATCCGACCGAGGGTCCCGATCCCGTCGACGTCGTACTGGCCCAGCGCGAGCGCTGCAAGACCCTGGTGGAAATGGCTCAGGCCAGCCGCTTCCTTTACCGGGATTTCGATGGCTACGATCCGAAATCCGCCCAGAAAAACCTGACTGCAGCCAGCGTACCGGCGCTCGAAGAGTTGCGGCGCCGGCTGGCTGTTATCCCTGCCTGGGAGAAGGAGCCCCTGCACGCAGTGCTTGTAGCCACAGCGGGGGAGTTGGGGTTGAAGCTGGGGGCCGTTGCCCAGCCGCTGCGGGTGGCGGTGGCCGGCACCGCGGTGTCGCCGCCCATGGACGTGACCCTGTATCTGCTGGGCCAATTACGCACTCTTGGCCGCATCGACAAAGCTTTGCAGTATATCGAAGTAAAAAAAGACTAGACGGGTATTTGATTCGACCCTATAATGGTTGCTCCACTTAGGTTGGGGCCATAGCTCAGCTGGGAGAGCGCAACAATGGCATTGTTGAGGTCGGGAGTTCGATCCTCCCTGGCTCCACCAACTCAAAGTTAGAAGTCAGTCCTGTCCCCATCGTCTAGAGGCCCAGGACACCGCCCTTTCACGGCGGCGACGGGGGTTCGAATCCCCCTGGGGACGCCATTAAATCAATGGGTTAAAAATTAAGGCGGCGGCCGTATGAAAAAAATACGGAAACGCGGCTGAACGCGGAAAAAACGGTGGACGAATCCGCCGTTTTTGGTTGGCCTCTCCATCCTTATCCCGTCTCCTCCTCATCCACCAGCCCTTAGCACATTTGCAGCCATTGGCCGTGGTGGAGCTTTGCATTTCGCCGGCAACCCCCTCAGGCAAATTTGCCGGAGGTTCGGGGGTTATCTCACCTCAATAGCGGGTTGATGAAAGTGGTGATATCCATTGAAACTCCCCACTGTGCCAAGGGGAACCATTCGCGCGCCGCAGCCGGGTCTTGTGAAGAAGCTCGCCCAGTAAAAAAAGAAGTCCCGCATACGCGGGACTATCGAAATCTCCCGCCCATCCCGGCAAGAATGCCACGCCAGCGTGAGCCAGGGGGTGGCACGCTGTAGCCCGTTGTTGGTCTGGTCCAAACGTGGCGAGCATCAGTGTGAAGGGTGGCTTTTACGGAATGATGTCGATGGGATGGCATTCAGGAGAAAGCCCAGCAAGGCAAGACATTTCTCCAAGCCCGAATGCGCCGAAGCCGGCCCAGTAGTGGTGGGACTCAGGTGGCATCGTCGTCTGCCATCGGGCGTGTCACAAAAGAAGGCTGGCGATGCTGCCATCCGGCGTTACAATCGCTTCATCTGTCCCTTGCAGGCCGTGTTACTTGAACTGCGGCTTCTTTTCTGGCCGGCATACGACACGGGGTATATGGTCCCATCATGCCATCTTCTTATTACTCCGCCACCGGGGTTATTGCTCTTGGAGTTGTCATAGCAAATTATTGGAGGGGGGACAACCGTGAGAAATACATCCATCTTAAGCGCATGGAGAGCATTTGCTCTCTGCATGACTTTAAGTATTCCCGTAGCGGCGGCTAGTACCAATGAAGAATCCGCAGTCGAATCGGCTGGCAATACCTCATCCGAGGTCTGGCACTTCATCTCTGAACCCTATTTGGAACCGCAGCGGGTAACGATCAACATCATCGAGCCGATCGCCAACCCCGGTTACGCGTTCATGTCGCCGTATGCCACTCAGGGGTCAACCACAGGTCAGCCGGGAGCTCTGATCATGGACAACCTCGGCAACCCGATCTATTTTCGCCCCGTGTCTAGCCCCCATCCCTACGCCATGGATTTCCGGGTCCAGATATACCGAGGTAAGCCTGTTCTCACTTGGTGGGAGGGAGAAATCAGCCTGAGCGCAGACGGATTTATTCCACCAGGGGCACCTACCTCCGGGCACTTCGTCATCGCCGATCGGCGTTATCGCGAGATTGCCTCCGTCCAGCCTAAGGGCGAGGGCTGGGTCGCGGACTTTCATGAATTTCTCATCACTCCGAACAATACATTCTTGTTTATCGCCGCCAAGCCGGTACGAGCAGACCTGTCTCCCTATGGGGGGCCGTCGGACGGCTGGGTCATGGATCACAGTGTCCAGGAAATCGACCCAAAGACCGGCAGACTCGTCTTCTTCTGGGACATCATGGAGCACGTCCCGTTGAGCGACTCGGAGCAGCCGGTGACGACCAGCGCGGACATCTCCTGGGATGCCTATCACCTGAACTCCATCAGCCTGTTCGACAACGGCGATCTCCTCATTTCGGCCAGGGACACTTGGGCGGCGTACCGTGTGCGCCGTCCCACCGGCGAAATCCTCTGGACCCTCGGAGGAAAGAAAAGTGATTTCACCATTGCGTCCGACGCTCGATTCTATTGGCAGCACCACGTCGAGGTTCGTCCGGACAACCGAATCAGCATGTTCGACGACGGATGTTGCGCCCTGTTGCCAACAGGCCCAGAACCGGCCGAGCAGGAATCCCACGGACTGCTTTTGGCGATGGACTACGAAGCCAAGACTGCGACGAGCGTGAAGCAGCTCTACCATACCCCCAACCTCTCCGCGAACAGCCAGGGCAATATGCAGGCCCTTCCAGACGGACATTGGTTCATCGGCTGGGGGCAACAGCCCTACTACTCCGAGTTCGATGCCGCTGACAACATGATCTATGACGTGCAGATGCCCGGCACGAACAATTCTTACCGTGTGTATCGTCTCGACTGGGAGGGAAGGCCATGGTATCGGCCCAGTATTGCTGTACGTGCCGGGAGAGACGAAAACGTTGTCTATGCGTCTTGGAACGGTTCGACGGAAACCGCCGCCTGGGAGGTGCGTGCGGGAAAAAAGCGGGAAAATCTGCGCGTCGTTAAGCGCGTCGTCCGCGATGGCTTCGAAACTTCGACCGCTCTCCCTCCGAATCTGGGTCCTTATTTCCAGGTCGTTGCACTGGGTCCCGGAGGCAGGCCGCTTGCCAAATCCAGGATCGTCCGCCGCTAGAAGTCTTTCGGATTTCGGCCCCTAGGACGCGTTGGGCCCGTCATACCCAAGATCGGCCGCGATTTCCTGGGCTATGACCTCCGTTGTCGGAATCTGACAGCGACTCGCCCTTCGGCCAGAAAATGTCCAAAAGGATTTACAGCCTCTTGCATCGGACGAAACTACAGCGGGGGTGGCTACCGCCCCGCCCGGTATCAGTCCTTGTCTCTGCCTTCGGGCCTGTCAGCGGAACGGGTCCGTCAGCAGGCCGATGATCGTTTCCATATCCAGTTCGGCTTCGACGGCGTCGGCAACGCGGTCGATGCCGCGTTCGCGTTCCGAGCCGACGTCGAACATCCGGGGCCGCGGCATGCCGGCCCAGCGCAAGAGGGCGCTCTGGGCTTCGGGTTCGTCGAACAAACCGTGGACGTAGCTGCCGAGGATTTGCCCGTCATCCGACAATACCCCGTCGGGTCCTCGTTCCAGCCAGCAGGCGGGCCGCTCCAGGGCCGGCCCTTTGCTGACGCCGGCATGGATTTCATAGCCCTTGACCTTGGCGCTTTCCAGAACCAGGGTCCCGGAGACGTTCCGCAGCTGCTTTTCCGCTTCGAGCGTCGTTTCGAAATCCAAGAGCCCCAAGCCGGGACCGGAGCCGGGCCGGCCTTCGAGGCCTGACGGATCGTGGATCGCCCGTCCGAGCATTTGAAAACCTCCGCACAGGCCAAGCAGTTTCCCGCCATAGCGCAGATGCCGCAGGATGGCTTCTTCCCACCCCGCCGCCCGCAACCAGGCGAAGTCCGCGCGCACGTTCTTGCTGCCGGGCAGAATCACCAGATCTGCGCCTGGCGGGGGCTCGCCCGCGCCGATGAAGCGGAAAGCGACCTCCGGATGCATGCGCAAGGCATCGAAGTCCGTGTGGTTGCTGAGGCGGGGCAGCCTCGGCGCGATCACCCGCAACCGGGCGCCGCCGGCCGTGGCGGGCTTTAACCTCGCCACGGCGTCTTCCGCATCCAGGTAGAGGCCGTCCAGGTAGGGCAACACCCCCAGCACCGGTTTGCCGGTGCGGCGTTCCAGCCACTCGATGCCGGGCCGCAACAGGCCGATGTCGCCGCGGAACCGGTTGATGATCAGGCCCCGGATGCGCCCGCGTTCGCTGGCCGAGAGCAGTTCCAGCGTGCCGACGAGATGGGCGAACACGCCGCCGCGATCGATGTCGGCGACGAGAAGCACCGGGCAGTCCACCGCCTCGGCGAATCCCATGTTGGCGATGTCTCCCGCCCTCAGGTTGATTTCCGCCGGGCTGCCCGCGCCCTCAGCGATGACGGCTTGATATCGCCGTGCCAGCCGGGCGTGGGAATCCAGCACCGCGCACAGGGCCTTGGGCTTGAATTCATGGTAGCGGCGGGCGTCCATGTTGCCCGCGGCGCGGCCCTGGATGATCACCTGCGAACCGAGATCGGCATAGGGTTTGAGCAGGACCGGATTCATGTCCGTATGCGGCGACAGACCGCAGGCCTGCGCCTGGACCGCCTGAGCCCGGCCGATCTCGCCCCCTTCCGGCGTGACGGCGCTGTTGAGCGCCATGTTCTGCGGCTTGAAAGGCGCGACGCGGAAACCCCGGCGATGCAAGGCCCGGCACAAGCCCGTCACCAGCGTGCTCTTGCCGGCGTCGGACGTCGTGCCCTGAATCATCAGCGTCGCGGCGGGGGGGGTGAGGGGAGGGGGGGACATGTCAGTGGCCGGCGGTTGTGGCGATGCGATCGGCGTGCGGTGCGAAAGCGAGAGCGGAGGCCGGCACATGGCTGGCGCCGACGTTCCACCTGCGCACGGTTAGCTGCCGCATCGCCTCGCGGACGGCTTCCCGCTGCCCCGGTGCGAACAACAGGCCCATGACCGTGCCGCTGTGGGCCACCTGAATGCCGATTGCGCCATGATGTCTGCCGAGTGCTTCCAACTCATCGAGGCGGGGTTTGGGGACGAACCGTTGGTTGAGACGCGCGCTGGCCGTCGCGACGGAGCCGATCAAGCCGGCATCGCCCCGTCCGATGCCATCCCGCAATTTCTCGAGCAGGGCTTCGCAGCGGGCCGTTTCCCGACGGTCGTAATGGCGCGCCGCGCCGCCCAGCGTATCGATTCCGCGGCCGTTGGCCGGGTCCCGGACGCTCAGCAGTTCCATGGGGGGCAAGGGCTTGTCGAATCGTTCCACGACGACCCCTTCGCGCTGCGCGAAAACCAGGGCGGCGCCGTCGAACATCAGCGGATCCGACGCGGCCTCGGCATGGACGGCCAGGCGCGCGATCCGCTCCGGCGCCAGGCTCCGGCCGCAGGCATGGGCGATAGCCCGAATCGCAGCCGTGACATCGGCGGTGGAAGAGCCTAAGCCATGACCGTGGGGAATGTCGCCGGTGAGGATCAGCAGGCCGCCGATGCCGGAAAACCCAAGACAGGACAGCGTCAGCAATGCCGCCCGCGCCGCTTTGGGGCGGGGGCCGGGAAGGGTCTGCAACCGGCTGCCGGCCGCGGGGAAAAAGCGGGCGACAACCCGGTAGCTGCGGCAAGGCAGCGTGACCAGGATGGGTCTCGGCGTGCCGCGCGCCGAAGGCAACGCGCCTTGCAGGATTTCTCCGTGGTGCCCGTCGGACTCTCCCCGGCCCATGGGAAGGATGTGGGTCATTGGTCGATTCGTGTGCCGCGGCGAGTGGAAACGGAAGGCTGATTCAAACAGAAACCCGGAATTCTCGCCGTTCGCTCAAGTCTTGCATAGCGGCGAGCGCATTTCGGCCGCGCACGGGTCGGGGCGGAGCCGCTCCCACAGTGGAAGCCGCTCCCGCCCCCGCGCACGGACTTTGACGGGATGGGACAAATCTTTTAGAGTGCGCCTTATCTGCTTTCGGGTGCTCGGCCGGCGTTCGCCGCGTCCGGGTTAAACGGGAAGCCGGTGCGTTCCCCCTCCATTCCCCGCTTGGGGGGAGGGGGAGCAAGGCCGGCGCTGCCCCCGCAACGGTAAGCGAGTCAAAACCCATCACGACGCCACTGCAAGGGCTTGCCCCCGCGGGAAGGCGATGGGCCGACGCTCAAGGCGTCGCTCGCAAGTCCGGAGACCGGCCCGCGGCAGTGGCGCTGACCCGCGGCGGGCGGGAGCGGCCCAATGGCGTCGCCCTTTTCGGCGGCGCCAAAGGCGCGTTCAGTTCCCGCGGTTTTTTCTCTAAGATCGCTTGTTGACGGGAAGTTTCCGATGAACGCACAAACGCATCTCTCTTCTTCGCTGACCCATGCTCCGGTCAGAACCGCCGCCATCGCGGCCGTGGCGCTCGGTGGGTTTCTTGTCCTGATGGTCGGCTTTTCGCCGATGCCGGCCGTGCACAACGCGGCTCACGACACCCGCCATTCCGCCGCTTTCCCTTGCCACTGACCGCCGGCCGCCAATGTTCCGGGCCTTGGGATTTTCGGCCTTTCTGGCGGGGCTGTCGGCGGCATTCGTGCTGACCCTGACGCAAGTCTTCTGGGTGACTCCCCTGATTCTCGAGGCGGAGGCTTACGAGGAGGCCGCCGTCGCCGGGGCGCCGGATCGGGCGGAAAACCCTGACAAGGGGAGGGATGTGGGAGCGGCTCTGCCGCGATACGACCGGCCGCGTGTCCTCGCGACGGCGGTCGGCAACGCCATCCTGGGCATCGGCTATGGACTGATATTGACGGGTTTGTATGCCTGGCGCCGCCCGCAGGGCATGGCGCAAGGCTTGGTCTGGGGGCTTGCGGGCTTTGCGGTATTCTTCGCCGCACCTAGTCTTGGCCTGCTACCGGAACTGCCGGGCGATTTCGCCGCCGAACTCGGCGCGCGGCAGTCCTGGTGGCTGGCTACCGCGCTTTGCACCGCCGGCGGGCTGGGCCTGGCGTTCCTTGAGGAGCGCCGCCCGCTGCGGCTGCTGGGCGGTTTGCTGCTGGCCTTGCCGCATCTGATCGGCGCCCCCCACCCCGCCCTGGGCGGCGGGCCTGCGCCCGAAATCCTCCGCGTCCAGTTCAGGCTGGCCACCCTCTTGAGCAACGCCCTGTTTTGGGCATTGCTGGGGGTAGTCTCCGCCGCCCTTTTCCGGCGTTTTTACCATGAGTGACAAACTCGAACTCCCCGTGAATTCAGAAACCCGGCCGGGCGGTAAAGTCTGGTTCGTCGGCGCCGGTCCCGGCGACCCGGACCTCATCACGGTCAAGGGACGCGGACTCGTCGAATCCGCCGGCGCCATCCTCTACGCCGGTTCCCTGGTGGCGGAAGCCGCCCTGGCCTGGGCCAGAGCCGGCTGCGTGGTCGCCGACTCCAAGGACATGACCCTGGCGCAGATCGCCGAGTGGCTGATCCGGGAAGCGCGCCGCAGCCCTGTCGTCGTGCGCCTGCAAACCGGCGACCCTTCGCTGTACGGCGCGCTGGTCGAAATGGTGCGGTCGCTGGACGAAGCCGGCATCGAAGTCGGTGTGGTGCCCGGCGTCTCTTCGGCCATGGCTGCGGCCGCGGCGGCGGTGGAAAGCCTGACCCTGCCGGAAGTCACCCAGACGGTGATCCTCACCCGGGTCGAGGGACGCACCCCCATGCCCGAAGGCGAATCCCTGCGGGAACTGGCCCGCCATCGCTGCACCCTGTGCCTGTTTCTCTCGATCACCCTGCTGCGCGAGGTGCGGCGGGCCCTGCTCGACGCCGGCTGGTCCGACGAGTCGCCGGCGCTGGTGGTGCACAAGGCAAGCTGGCCGGGCGAGGAAAGGATCGTGCGCGGCACGCTGGCGGACATACGCGAACGCTGCAAGGCCGAGCGGATCGCCAGCCAGGCCATGATCATCGTCAGTCCGGCGCTGGGCGCGCGCCACTGGCCGGACATCCGGCGTTCCAGGCTCTACGACGCCGGTTTCTCTCACCGTTTCCGCGAGGCTGACAAGACCGCATGAATCCACAGGACACCGTTTTACTGGTCGGCCACGGCTCCCGGGAGAGCGCCGGCAACCGGGAAGTCGAACAGTTCGCCGCAAAGTGGCGGGAGCGCCGTCCCGAGTGGCGCATCGAGGTCTGCTTCATCGAATTCGCCGACTTCCTGCTGGACGAGGGACTCGACCGCGCCGCGCGCCTCGGCGGGCGGGTGATCGTGGTCCCGCTGATCCTCAACGCCGCGGGCCATGTGAAGATGGAGATTCCCGAGGCCATCGAGCACGCCCGCCCGCGCCACCCGGAAGTCGAATTCGTCTACGCCCGCCACCTGGGTGCCTGCGAGGACATCCTCGCCATACTCAAGCGCAATCTGCGCAAGGCCATGAGCCATCTGGACATGCCGGACCCGCGCGACACCGGCATCGTGCTCCTGGGGCGCGGTTCGTCCGACCGGGTGGCGAACGGCGAGGTGGCCCGCATGGCGCGCTGGCTGTTCGAGGCAGGGGAACACCCCCTGGTGGACATCGCTTTCACCGGCATCACCCATCCCCGGCTGGAATCGGTGGTACAGCGGCAGGTCCGGTTGGAGATGGGGCAGATCGTGGTCCTGCCTTATTACCTGTTCACCGGCACGCTCATCGAGCGCATCAAGCGCCAAGTGGCGCGGCTGGAGCGGCGCTATCCGAGCATCGATTTCGCTCTCGGCGATTATTTCGGCTTCGAGGAGGAAATCTATGCCCTCCTGGAGCAGCGCCTCGCCGAGGCAACCGGAGAGTCCCAAGCCATGATGGAATGCGACGGCTGCAAATACCGGGAATTCGTCGCCGAACACGGCGCCACCCATCATCATCACGCCTAACGATCATGGCGACCAGCCGCCCTGGACTATGACAAATCGGCAGGAAGGCCGATTTGCACGCGCAGCGCCCAAAGGGTGCGATACAGGGATGTATCGCATGAGCGCGACTGCTCGCCATGACCGTTCCCCTCACCCCGGCCCTCTCCCATAAGGAGAGGGGAACAAAGTACTGCGACTTTCACGTTAATGAACAACATCGTCACCGAACAGCTCACCGAAGCGGGCCGCCGCATCGAGCACGATTCCTTCGCCATCGTCGATGCCGAAGCCGGTCCCCACGGCTACAGCCAGGAACAATGGCAGGTGGTGCGGCGCATGATCCACGCCACCGCGGACTTCGATTTCAACGGCCTGACCCGCTTCCACCCCGACGCCATCGCGGCAGGTCTCGGGGCGCTCAAAGCAGGGGCGCCCATCGTCGCCGATGTCGAAATGATCTGCGTGGGGCTGTCTCGGCCGCGCCTGGAACATTTCGGCGTCGCCGTCCACCAATTCATCGCCGATCCGGACGTGATCGCCCGCGCTAAGGCGGAAAACACCACGCGGGCCGTGCAGGCCATGCGCAAGGCCCGGTCGGCGGGCCTCCTGGACCAGGGCATTATCGCCGTGGGCAACGCGCCCACCGCCCTGCTGGAAGTGGCGCGCATGGTCCGCGAGGAGGGCCTTGAGCCGGCGCTCATCGTCGGAATGCCGGTCGGCTTCGTGGCGGCGGCGGAATCCAAGGCTAAGACCCAGACGCTGGACTCGGCGCCCTGGATCGTCACCGAAGGCCGCAAGGGCGGCTCCACCCTGGTGGTCGCGGCCCTGCATGCGCTGCTGGCCCTGGCCGAAGGGCCTGCCCTGAGCGTAGTCGAAGGGGGCTAAGTAGCCGAGCGAATGGAAAAGAAACCCAAGGGCACCCGCACCGGCTTCACCACCGGCGCCTGCTCCGCCGCCGCGGCGCGGGCGGCGACCCTGGGGCTGGTCCAGGGCGCCGTGCCGGAGTGGATAGAGTGCGAGCTGCCCAACGGTCAGCGCGTGGTGTTCGCCGTCACCGATGGCCGCTGCGACGGCGCCACCGCCCATGCCGTGGTGATCAAGGACGCGGGAGACGATCCGGACGTGACCGACAAGGCGCGGCTGACCGCGGATGTGCGCCTCTTGCCGGAAGCGGCGGGCAGCGTGTGCCTGAAGGGCGGGGAGGGCGTGGGTATCATCACCATGCGCGGGCTGGGACTGGAAGTCGGCGGACCCGCCATCAACCCGGTGCCACGCCGCAACATCGAAGCCAATGTGCGCGAGGCGGCGGGCGACCTGCTGGAGCGGGCCGGGCTGGAGGTCGTCATCTCGGTGCCGGGCGGCGAGGAGATCGCGAAACGCACGCTGAATTACCGCCTCGGCATCGTCGGCGGCATCTCCATCCTGGGCACTACCGGCATCGTCCACCCTTATTCCACCGCCGCTTTCCGCGCCAGCGTGGTCCAGGCCATCGAGGTCGCCGCCGGCCAGGGCCAGGACACCGTGGTGCTCACCACCGGCGGCCGCACCGAACGCTTCGTGATGAACGAATTGCCGCACTTGCCGCCGGCCTGCTTTGTGCAGATGGGGGACTTTCTCAAGTACGCCCTGGACACCGTCGTGCGCTGCGGCCTCCGCCATGTCGTGATCGGCGGCATGGTCGGCAAGCTGACCAAGATCGCCCAAGGCGAAACCATCACCCACGCCAACCGCAACGCGGTGGATACCGAGCTCCTGGCGGACATCGCCGCCGCCGTTGGCGCGCCCGCGGAAGTCTGCGCGGACATCCGGAGTTCCGCCATGGCCCGCTATGCCAGCGAGCGCATGGAAGAGCTGGGCCTCATCAAGGCCTTTTACGAAGCCCTGGGGCGGCGGGTGATCCGGACCCTGCGCGGACGCTATCCCGATCGATTCGGCTTACGGATATTGATGTGCGATTTCGAGGCCAACAAACTGGCGGAAGTGGCGGAAGAGGACCGGCATGACTGAACCCTGCCGCATCATCGGCGTGCTGGACAACGGCCCCGAGGGTCTGACGCCGGCGGCGCTGGCGAGCCTGCGCGCAGCCGATCTGGTGATCGGCGCCGAACGCACCCTCGCCCTGTTCGAAGGACACTTGGCCGAAGGCGCCGAATGCCGTGATCTCAGCGGGCGCCTTACGCAAGTACCGGACTGGATCGCCGAGGCGCGCCGGAACGGGCGGCGGGTCGCGGTGCTGGCCACCGGCGATCCCTTATGCCACGGCATCGCCGCCTATCTGGGCGACAAGCTCGGCCGCGAGGCTTTGGCGGTCGTCCCCAATGTCTCGACGATCCAGCTCGCCTGCGCCCGGCTGGGGCTGCCCTGGCAAGACCTGGCGATCGGCTCGGCGCACAGCCGCGATGCCGGCGAGTGGACGCCGGGGGCCGGCCCCGTGCACGGTCTGTACGGGCTGCTGCAAAAGCTCTCGCAGGCCGATCTCATGGGCGTCTTCACCAGCCCGGACAACGGCCCGGACCGCATCGCCCGCATGTTGCTAGCCGAAGGGCTGGAATTCGAATTCGAGATGGCGGTGGCGGAGCGGCTGTTGCTGCCGGATGAGCGGATACACGGTTGGATGGGTATCGCCGAGGCCGCCGGCCGGCGCTACGCCGACCCCAACGTGGCGCTGCTGCGCCGCAGGCCCGGCGAGCGCGAAGCGCTGTTTGGACTTGCCGACGCCCGTTTCCGGCAGCGCGCCCCGGACAAGGGCCTCATCACCAAGCGCGAGGTGCGCGCCGTGTCCCTGGCCCGGCTGGCCCTGCGCCCGGACAGCATCGTCTGGGACATCGGCGCGGGTTCCGGCGCGGTCGGCCTGGAAGCGGCGCGCCTGTGCCCCAAGGGCCATGTCTACGCCATCGAGAAAAATGCGGAGGATTTCGCCATCGCCCTGAGCAACCGCGAGAGCCTCCGGGTCACCAATTACACGCTGGTCCAGGCCAAGGCCCCGCGGGAACTGGACGGCTGGCCCGATCCCCACGGCGTCTTCATCGGCGGCTCCGGCGGCGAACTGCGCGAGCTGATCCAGAACTGCCTGCGCCGGCTGCGCGCCGGCGGCTGGCTGGTGATGAACTTCGCCACCCTGGAAAACCTGGCGACGGCGGTGGATGCCCTGAAGGCGTCCGGAGCGCGTTGGGATGTCACCCAACTGCAAGCATCGCGCAGCCGTCCCCTTCTCGACATGCACCGCCTGCAAGCGGAAAACCCGATCTGGATCGTTTGCGCCCAGCGAGGAACCGATGAGTGAAACCAAGCAAGGGCGTCTCTTCGGCGTATCGCTCGGCCCCGGCGATCCCGGCCTGATCACCCGCCGCGCCTTCGAGCTGCTGCAACGGACCGATGTCCACTGGAGCTACCCGGTCCGCAAAAAGGGCGGCGACAGCTTCGCGCTGCAAATCGCCCTGGAGGCGGGGCTGGCCTTGCCGGCGGAGCACACGCCGCTGGTCTTCCCCATGACCCACGACGCGGAAATCCTGGCGGGCTACTGGCTGCGGGCGGCCGAAACCGTGCTGGAACGATTGCGGGAGGGCCGGGACGTGCTGTTCCTGGCCGAAGGGGACGTGTCCACCTATTCCACCTTCATCCATCTGGCCCGGACGGTCAGGGCGCTCTCGCCCGGCGTCGCCGTCGAGGCCATCGCCGGCGTACCGTCCTTCAACGCCGCCGCCGCCCGGCTGGGCATGCCGCTGGCCGACACGGACGAAACCGTGGCGATCGTTCCCGCCGGCTACGGCATCGAGATGATCGGGCGGCTGCTGGACGACTTCGACACCCTGGTGCTGCTGAAGGTGAAGCCGCTCTTGGACGACATCCTGGACCTGCTGGATGGGCGCGGCCTGCTGCCATACGCTGCTTTCGTCGAGAAGGCCGGCACGCCCGCCGAACGCATCGAGCGCGACATGGCCCACCTGCGCGGCGAAAAGGTGAATTACCTCTCGCTGCTGCTGGTGAAGAATCCGGCGCGGCCGCGCGGCGAAATGCGGCGCGGCTGCCGCAAGAATCGTAGGGTGGGTTAGGCGCGCACTGCATGACGTTTCCCTTCCCCACAGGTCTCTCCGCGCGCCGTAACCCACCATTCCGGGGCCGCGACTCCGAATGGTGGGTTAGACGCGCTCAGGCCTTTCGGAAAATTCCCGGGTGATGCGCGTCCAACCCACCCTACGAAACTGACCAGAGGATATACATGACACCCCCACGAATCGCCCTGGTGGGCATCACCAAGCACGGCGTCCACAGCCTCCTGCGGCTGGCGGCGAAACTGCCGGAAGCCGAGGTGGTGGTCACGGAAAAATTCGCCGATCTGCCGCCCCTGCCCAATGCCGTACGGGTGCTGACCGGCGCTCTGAGCGCCCACATCGGCGAGTTGTTCGCCGGCTACGACCAACTGGTGTTCTTCGTGTCCCTGGGCGCGGTGGTGCGCCTGATCGCGCCCCACCTCAAGTCCAAGGAAGAAGACCCCGGCGTGCTGGTGGTGGACGATAACGCCCGGTTCGTGATCCCGGTGCTGTCCGGCCATGTGGGCGGCGCCAACGCCTATGCCGAATATCTGGCCGAACTCTTGGACGCCACGCCCGTCCTCACGACGGCCTCCGATGTCGGCAAGACCATCCCGGTGGATATTCTGGGGCGGGAAATGGGCTGGGTGGTGGAAGCGCCCAAGCTCAACATCACGAGGGTATCGGCCCATGTGGTGAACGAGGAGCCCGTCGCCTTCGTGCAGGAGGCGGGTTCGCGAAACTGGTGGACCAGGGCTACGTCGCTGCCTACCAACATCCGCTGCTTCGAGCGCTTCGAGGATGTCGACCTGGACCGCTACCGCGCCGTGCTCTGGGTGACGCGCCGCGAGATCGCGCCGGAACTGTGGGCGAAGCTGGAAGAGCGGCTGGTGGTCTACCGCCCGCCGGAAGCGCCATGAGGCAGGTCATTCTGGGCCTGGGCTGTGACCGCGGCGCGGCGCTCGAGACCCTGCAAACCGCGGTGGAAGAGGCCCTGGCGCTGGCCGGGCTGAACGGCGATGCGGTCGCGGGACTGGCCACCATCGACAAGAAGCGCGACGAGGACGCGATCCTGCGGTTGGCGGCCCGCCACGGCTGGCCCTTGCGCTTCTACACGGCGGAGGAACTGGCCCGCGTGCCGGTGCCCAACCCTTCCGAAACGGTGCGCCGCTACATGGGCACGCCGGCGGTGGCCGAGGCCGCGGCCTTGCTCGCCGCCAGCGGTGATTTACTGCTGGAAAAACACAAATACCGGGGCGCGGACGGCAAGAACGCCACGGTTTCGATTGCGTTTCAATCCACACCCGACTCCATCCGCCGGGTGATTACGCCACCGGCGGAAGGAGCCGATGAAGTGGCCTCCTCATGAACGAGAGGTTGCCGCAGAGGATATCAGCGCTCAACTTCCGCGGTAAATTTCCTTAGAAAGGGAAGTCTTCATGACCGATAAGGCTGAACGATGAATAAAGGCAAAATCCTGCTGGTGGGCTTCGGCCCCGGCGATCCCAAGCACATGACCTACCGGGCGCGGGAGGCCATCGCCGAAGCGGACGTGGTGATCGGCTATTCCACCTACATCAAGCTGGTGCAGGAACTCCTGGACGGCAAGGAGGTGGTCCGCAAGGGCATGACCGAGGAAATCGACCGCTGCGTGGAGGCTTACGAACAGGCCCGCCAGGGCAAGACCTGCGCCCTGATCTCCTCGGGCGACATCGGCGTCTACGGCATGGCCGGTCCCACCTTCGAGGTGCTGCTGCAAGCGGGCTGGACCCCGGCGAGCGGCATCGCGGTGGAAGTGATTCCCGGCGCCACGGCCCTGAACGCCTGTGCGGCGCTGGTCGGCGCTCCGCTCACCCACGACTTCTGCGCCATCTCGCTGTCCGATCTGCTCACGCCCTGGCCCGCCATCCTGCGGCGGCTGGAGGCGGCGGCGCGGGGCGATTTCGTGGTGGCCTTGTACAACCCGAAGAGCGGACGCCGCACCCGCCAGATCGTCGAAGCGCAGCGCGTCCTGCTGCGCCACCGCCGGCCGGATACGCCGGTGGCCATCGTCAAATCCGCCTACCGCCGCCGCCAGCACATCCAGATGACCACGCTGGATACGATGGCCGACTGCGACATCGGCATGCTGTGCACGGTGCTGGTCGGCAACAGCGCCAGCTTCGTGCGCGAAGGACTGATGATCACACCGCGGGGTTATGCCGACAAGTACGAAGGACTTACCGGCGCCGCCAAGGAAGGCGAGCGGGCCGGGCGCTCCCTCGGCATGGGTTTGGCCGGCTGGCATGGCTGCGTGCGCCGCTGGCTGCGCGATGAGCCCGGGGCTTCCCTCCGTGACGCCGCCCGCCATTTCGGCGCGCCCTTGGGCGAGATCCTCGCCGCCGTGGGCGCGGCCCGGCCCGATGACGGCGCAGGCGCCCATACCGCCCTGGCCGCGGCCCGCGGCGATCTCGACGCCCTTTTGGACAGCGCCCGCGACTGGGGCCGGTTGCGGGCCGTGGTGCGCAACGAAGGCGGGGCGGTCGCCGAACTGCTATGCGAGGCCGCGGATTTCAGCCGGCGCGGCGATTGGCTGAATCTGGTCAACCCTTACTGCCATTTGCATGCCGATCTGTCCCGGATCGCCAGCCTGTGGTTCCATAGCCAGGAATCGCGCCAGCATGGTATCTATTTTCTGGACCAGGCCGGGGACATGGCGTTCTCGCTGCTGCTGGTCAAGCCGGAACCGGGCGGGGCGTTCGACGCCTCCGCCCTCGATCGTTTCAAGCTGGCCCAGGCGCGTCACGGGCTGGCGTTCGTTCCCGAAGCGGACGTCCAGGATACGGAGGCCGCGACCGATGAGTGATGGCCAGAGGCCGGTCAGGCCCAAAATGGGCGCCTACAAGCGCCATCTGCTGGTCTGCACGGGGCCGCGCTGCACCGCGAACGGCGAGTCGCAAGCCCTGTTCGACAGTCTGGGCGAGAAGTTCAAGGCCGCTGGCATCGACCAGGGCGAGCTGCGGGTGAAGCGCACCCGCGTTTCCTGCTTCGCCGCCTGCAAGTCCGGCCCCCTGGTCTGCGTGCAGCCGGACGGCGTCTGGTATTACGACGTCACCGAGGCCAACCTGGATCGCATCATCCGCGAACATCTGGTAGGCGGCGAACCGGTGGCCGAACTGATTTTCCATCAGGGGCCGAACCGTGGCCTCGGCTGAGGAACGCCACCGCGCCCGCATGGCGCGCAAGCGGGAGATCGTCGAGGCGAAGGTCGCGCGCGCCAGCCGGGACAAAGGCCTCTTGCTGGTCTTGACCGGCAACGGCAAGGGCAAGAGCAGTTCGGCCTTCGGCCTGGTCGCGCGGGCTTTGGGGCATGGCATGAAGGTGGGCGTGGTGCAGTTCGTCAAGGGCGCGTTTTCCACCGGCGAGGAGGCGTTCTTCCGCCGTTTCCCCGGGGAGGTCGATTACCGGGTCATGGGCGAGGGCTACACCTGGGTCACCCAGGACCGGCAGCGGGACATGCAGGCTGCCGAAGCCGCCTGGGAAACCGCCCGCGCCATGCTCCAGAACCCGGAACTGGGGCTGGTGGTGCTGGACGAGCTGAACATCGTCCTCAAACACGGCTATCTGCCGCTGGACGGGGTATTGGCCGAGCTGAGCCGGCGCGTCGCGGGCCAGCACGTGGTCGTCACCGGCCGGGGCGCCAAGCCTGAATTGGTCGCGTTGGCCGATACCGTCAGCGAAGTGGCCAACGTCAAGCATGCCTTCGCCCAGGGCATCCGGGCCCAGAAGGGGATCGAGTTTTGAACGCCTGTCCCGCCCTGTTGATCGCCGGCCCCGCTTCCGGCCAGGGCAAGACCACGCTGACGGCGGCGCTGGCCCGTCACCACGTCCGGGCTGGGCGGCGGGTGCGGGCGTTCAAGGTGGGGCCGGATTTTCTCGATCCCCTATGGCTGGAAGCGGCCACCGGCCGGCCGGTCTATCAGCTCGACCTCTGGCTGGTCGGGGAGGCGCAATGCCGGAGCCTGTTGTCCGAAGCCGCGGGGCTCGCCGACCTGATCCTGATCGAGGGCGCCATGGGGCTGTTCGACGGCGCGCCGTCGGCCGCCGATCTGGCGCAGACCTTCGGGGTGCCGGTGCTGGCCGTGATCGACGCTTCCGGCATGGCGGAAACTTTCGGCGCCCTCGCGCGCGGACTGGCGACGCACCGGCCTGGGCTGCCCTTCGCCGGCGTCGTCGCCAACCGGGTCGCTTCACCCGGTCACGCCGAGTTGTTGCGCGCCGGCTTGCCCGGTGACATTCCGTTCCGGGGCGCGTTCTTCCGTCAGCCCGACGCCGGCTTTCCCGACCGGCATCTGGGGCTGGTCCAGACTTTCGAACTCGGCGATCCGGAGCGGCGGCTGGATGTCCTGGCCGACGCCATCGGGGGCACGGAACTCGCGGAGCTGCCGGACAGCATCCCTTTCGCCGCGGAGCCCGCGGCAACCCCGCCGCGCCTCTTGGCAGGCGTCCGGATCGGCATCGCGCGGGACGAAGCCTTTTCCTTCCTCTATCCGGCCAATCTGGACCTGCTCCGGGCCATGGGCGCGAATCTGGTTTTCTTTTCTCCCTTAAGGGATCGAAGCCTGCCGGAGGTGGACAGCGTCTATCTGCCCGGCGGCTACCCCGAGCTGCACCTGGACGCCCTGGCCGGAAACGAAAGGATGAAGGCGTCCCTGCGGCAACATGCCGCCGCCGGCAAGCCGCTGCTCGCCGAATGCGGCGGCATGCTGTATCTCCTGGAAGAACTGATGGACCGGCAGGGTTGCACCGGCGCGATGTGCGGCGTTCTGCCCGGGCGGGCGGCGATAGAGGCGCGGCTGGCGGGATTGGGATTGCAGTCGGCGGTTTTTCCATCCGGAACCCTGCGCGCCCACACTTTCCATTATTCGCGCCTGGAAACCTCGCTGTCCCCGGTTCTGGTGGCGGAGCGGCGCCGGGGAGGCGTGGGCGAGGCGGTCTACCGGCGGGGCCGGCTCACCGCGTCCTACCTGCACTGGTATCTGCCTTCCTGCCCGGAGGCCGCGGCGGAACTGCTCCGGCCATGAATCCGCCCGATTTCACGCCGGAAGAGATCGAAGCGGTCTACCGGGCCATCCACGAGCGGCGCGACATGCGTCATTTCCGGCCCGATCCGGTCGACCCCGCGATGCTGCGGCGGCTGCTGTTGGCCGCCCATCACGCGCCCAGCGTGGGCTTCATGCAGCCATGGCGCTTCATCCGCGTCACCGAGCGGGGGTTGCGCGTGCGCATCCACGCGCTGGTGGAGGCCGAGCGGCAGCGCACCGCCGAAGCCTTGGGCGAGAGGGAGGACGAGTTCCGGAAGCTCAAAATCGAGGGCATCCTCGAATGCGGAGAGCTCTTGGTGGCGGCGCTGGCCGATGATCGCGACAGGCATGTCTTCGGCCGCCGCACCTTGCCCGAGATGGATCTGGCCTCGCTTGCCTGCGCCATCCAGAACCTCTGGCTGGCGGCCCGCGCCGAGGGTTTGGGGATGGGCTGGGTATCGTTTTTCGATCCGGTGGAATTGGCCGGGATGCTGGAGATCCCGCCGGGCGGCAAGCCGGCCGCGCTGCTTTGCCTGGGCCATGTCGAGTCGTTCTACCCTCGTCCCATGCTGGAAGCGGCGGGTTGGGAACGGCGCCGCGCCCTGGAGGAACTAGTGTTCGAAAACCGCTGGAACCGCCGGGCGTTCGGGGCGGAGGAATAGCGCTAGCCGCCGGCCCATGCCGCCAGCGCGGCGTCAAGCCGCTCCCAGCCGCTTTCCGTCGCCGGCAGGCCGAAGCGCAGGCTGGCCGGATGTTCGAACCGGCGCGGCAAAATCAGACGGCGCCGCAGGTGCTCGTCGAGCCGCCCTGCATGATCGGTCCGCAGCCATTGGAACAGCGGGGTGCCGCCGCTGGGCGCCAGGCCGCGCCGGGTGAGGAGCGCCGCCAGCCGCCGGCCGTCCCGGACGAGCTTGCGGCGGGCCTCGGTTTGCCAGGCGGAATCGGCCAAGGCCTGTTGCCCGAGCCAGCGCGCCGGTCCCCCCACCGCCCAGGGGCCGGCAAGCTCTTTCAAGGCTTCGAGCAATACGGGCCGGGCGGCGACGAAGCCGAGCCGGGCGCCGGGACAGCCGAAGAACTTGCCGAAGGAACGCAGCACGATCAGCCCATCCTGCTCAGTCTCGGCGGCCAGGCTTGCGTCCGGTGTCGGGTCCATGAAGGCTTCGTCCACCACCAGCCAGCCGCCTCGCTCCCGCAGGTCGGCATGCCATTCTCTCAGACGCCCGGTGGCGCGGTATTCCCCGGTCGGGTTGTTGGGGTTGACCACCACCACCACATCGAACCGCTCCATCCGCGCTTCCAGTGCGCCGATGCCCAGTTCGTGGACCGCGTGTCCGTGCCGCCGCCAGCCATGCGCGTGTTCGGCATAGGCCGGACTCAGCACCGCCACGTGGCCCGGCGGCCGCAGGCGCGGCAGGAGCTGGATGGCGGCTTGGGTGCCCGCCACCGGCAGCAGGTCCGGGGCGCCGTAACAGGCGGCGGCGGCTTCAGCCAGGCCGTCCTCGTCTTCCGGCAGACGGGTCCAGCAGTCCGGCGGAATTTCCGGAAGCGGCCAGGGATGGGGGCTGAGGCCGGTGGACAAGTCCAGCCAGTCTTCCGGGCGGGTGCCCGTGGCGATGGCCGCTTGCCGCAAACGTCCGCCATGCTCAAGCAAGGGCGAAGCCTCCGCTGAGGAGAACTAAGAGCCAGAGCGCCAAGGCGCGGCGGACCAGGGAGATGGCGCGCCCGATGTCGCCGGCTTCGGCGGGCCGGCCGTAACCGAGCGCGGGGCGGTGGGTCGGGCGGCCGTGGTAGCTGGCCGGGCCTCCGAGCCTGATGCCCAGCGCCCCGGCCCCGGCCGCCATGACCGGCCCTGCGTTGGGGCTTTTCCAGTGACGGCCCTGCCGTCGCCAGGCCCTAAGCGCCGTGGGCAGGCGGCCGCACAGCGCATAGCTCATGGCCGTGAGCCGGGCCGGCAGGAAATTGAGCGCGTCGTCCAGCCTGGCCGCTGCCCAGCCGAAATCCCGATAGCGTTCGTTGCGGTAGCCCCACATGGCGTCCAGGGTGTTGGCCAGGCGGTAGACGACCACGCCCGGCAGCCCTCCGGCCGCAAACCAGAACAGCGCTCCGAACACCGCATCGCAACCGTTTTCGAGTACCGATTCGACGGTGGCGGCGGCGATCTGCCTTTCGTCCATTTCCGCAACATCGCGGCTGACGATCCGGCCAACCGCCCGCTGCGCCTTTCCCAGGTCGTTGTCCAACAGCGCATCCCGTACCGCCGCGGCATGCTCGCAGAGGCTTCGGGCGCCCAGCGCCAGATAAAGGCCGGCGAGGCTTGCCAGCGTCCCGATCACGCCAGCGCCGGCCATCGCCAGAGAAGCCGCCAGCGCGGGCAGCAACAGGCCGGTCACGGCCAACATTCCCCGCATCCGCCGCGCGTTTGCGGGCGCCCTGGGCGGACCATAGGCGAGTGTTTCCAGCCGGTCCGCCAGCCGGCCGAATCCTACGAGCGGATGATAGGCGCGTGGTTCGCCTAGAAAATGGTCGATAACGACGGCTGCCGGTATGAGAAATAACTCAGCAGCCTTTTCCGGGTTGGAATCCATGGGTCAGGCAAGCGGTTGAGTTGCGCAGTAAAAATTAGGAGAGGGCCGGGTAAGGAACACACACAGGCGGCGTTATTTTTTGAAGAACCATGCCGGGCAGATAGTCAGTTCCGGCTGACTTCGGCATGAAGCTTGAGCCCTAAAGCTCCGATGACTTTGAGAATGGTATCGAAGCCGGGACTGCGTTCGCCGGAAAGCGCTTTGTATAGGCTTTCGCGGGAGAGCCCGGCATCTCGCGCAACCTGCGCCATGCCTTTGGCACGGGCGATGTCACCGAGGGCCTTGGCGATGAAAGCGGCGTCCCCGTCTGCCTCTTCGAGGCAGGCTTCTAGGTAAGCAGCCATTTCCTCTGGGGTTCTGAGGTGTTCGGCGACGTCGTAGCGAGTGGTAGCGGTCTTGGCCATAGCGGTTACTCCGAAAGATTACGGGCGAGGCGTAGGGCTGCTTTGATATCTTTGGCTTGGGAGCTCTTGTCGCCGCCAGCCAGGAGAACGACCAGCTCTCGCCCTCGCTGCTTGAAATAGACCCGGTAACCGGGACCATAGTCGATTCGCAACTCCGACACACCTTCGCCGACTGGCTCGACGTCTCCTGGGTTTCCGGCGGCGAGCCGTTCGATCCTGGCTTGAACACGCGCTCTGGCTTGGATATCGTGGAGGCCATCGAGGCATTCCGCAAAGGCGTCGGTCTTGCGAATTTCAATCATGGCCTCACTGTAGCCACGTGGCTACACCATGTCAATGGCACAGCGAAAGCGCTTCAAGGTGCCCAACGGCTACGTTCAGCGGCGTAGCGGAGTCCGCTGGAACGCAATCTTCCGCAAGAAAAATCCATTGCTCAGCCCATCGTGTGTGCGGATTTTTCATTCTCCAGGGCTTTGTCCGTAATTTCCTTGTAGAGATGTAGCGCCCGGCAATAGATATCCTGGTATTCCGGATGCCGGTCGACCATCGGCTTGATTTATTCCACGGTTTCGAACACTTCGCGGAGAAACGCCAGGTCGCCGTCATCCAGCCGTTCGCGCCGGTCGACCTTTTCCTTGAGCGCGAAAGCCCTGGGAAGCCTCTGCGTCCTCATGCGCTCCAACAGAGCCATCGCGATGCCGGTGTCTTTAGGATACTTCGGTCATGTTCTCCCCAAAATAGAACAATGGTTGCTTGGAGTGCCTGTGGGTTCATCGGGCGATGAGCTTCAGGCGCATTGACGCGCTTGAATTTTCCGGCGGGCACGCGCCGGAGGCAAGGCAATTCGTGGCCCGCCGAATCCTATGTCTCATGGAACGTGAAAACCGGTCTCAGTCCAGGTAGCGCGAGAGTTCCTTCACCACATCGGCGCGGTCGGGCATTTCCGTGCGGGGGATGTGTCCGGGCAGGACTATTCGCCGCGCGCCGGTTCCCGAGCACAGTTCCGCCAAATGGAGTTCGTTGCCCTCGGCCGAAGCATCCGCAAGTTTGACGCCGCGGTAATCCAGCCGCAGAGTAACCGGCCGGACATCGAGCCATCCCTTCGGCTGGCCCAGAACGCCGGTTATGCAATCGAGGCTTTGTTCGAGGCCGATGGCGTTCGTTCCGAATTGACCCAGTTCGGCATCGATCGCTTCGATTTCGGCTTCCACCGCGTCGATGTCCGCCTCGTTTTGCCCGTTGTCGGCGAGGGCGGACCCGAGTCCCCAGTTGCCCACCCGCAGGGCGTCGAGCTTTCGCCGGAGCAGGCAGCGCTGGCGGTCCATTTCGGCTCTTTTCCGGGTTTCCCTGGCTAACTGCTCCAGGGCCCGCTCTATCAGAAAGTCGAAGGCGCGCTTTTTCAGTTCCCACCGGGCTCCCTTTTCGGTGGAAGCCGGGGCGATAAAACGGTGATGGGAGAAGCTGACCGCCAGCTGGACTACGTCCTTCCGGACGGCATCGCCCTCCAGTTCCATGCCCAGCACCGTGCGTTCATCCTTCTGCATCACCAGCAGGCCGAAGATTCTGCTGGCCGCTGTTTCTGCGCACCGGCGCTGGTATTCCCGGACGTCCTTGAATTTGCCGAGAACGCCGTGGAGGTGGTCGACCGAACTGAAAAACGCCCGGATGCACGGATCGCTGCCGAAACCGTGCGCGCTGATTTCCGTCGGGGCCGGCATGGCGTCGACCAGGGCGATCACATGCTCGGCCGCGCGTTCGACGGGCCCGCGCAGCCGCTGCCGGTAGTCGCCCAAGGCCCGCAGACGGCGGTCGGTGCCGTCCACCGCCCGCTCGATGGCGGCGTCGATCAAGGCCCGGTCGGGGCCTGCGTCTTCCGGCGTATCCTGTGTGAACAGCGAGCTCAGGAATTTCAGCACGATAACGGCCTCCTGTCGGAGAGGGGTAAGATTCGCGTCAACTGCGTCGGGTTGCCGGGTTTGTCATGTCGCTGGCGCCGAGGGCAGTATTTCGCGCACTACCGCAGGTCGTAAGCCATGATCCTCTATCTTCACGGTTTTTGTTCGTCCCCTCGATCGGAGAAGGCCCGTATTCTTGCACAGCGTATGGCGGAGCGCGCTCTGGCAGACCGGTTCTGGTGCGAACAGCTTCCAGTCGGCCCGAGCCAAGCCATCGAGTTCGTCGAAACAGTCCTGGCGAAGTGCCCGATGCCTCCTTCCCTCGTGGGAAGTTCGCTGGGCGGCTATTACGCCACCTATCTGGCCGAGAAGCACGACCTGCGCGCGGTGCTGGTCAATCCCGCAGCCTACGCCTATCGGAGCCTCGCTTCGGCGGTGGGGCCGCAGCGGAACCTCTACACCGGCGAGCCTTTCGAGTTTACCGAACGGCATCTGGCGGAATTGGCGGAGCTCGAAGTGCCGCGGTTCAGCCGGCCCGAGCGGTTCTGGCTGATGGTGGAAACCGGTGACGAGGTGCTCGATTACCGCGAAGCCGTCGAAAAATACGCGGGCGCCCGCCAGACCGTCATCGAGGGCGGGGGCCACAGCTTCCGCCATTTTGCCGGCTATCTGGACGCGATCATCGATTTCTCGCTGACAGCTTGAATCCCGCCCTACCGGGTATCCGGCGCCGACGGTCCCTAAGGGGCCTGGAAATTCGCTTGGCCATCCGCGTGGCATTCCCGCAGCAGCGATTCGGCGGCACGGGCTCGCTTGCGCGCCTCCTCCTGGCTCCCGGCGAGCGACATGAAATGCGCGCCGCTTCCGGTTTCCAGCCCGCCGGGAGTGAGTATGACGATGCCTTCGTCACCCTTGTCGCGGAGCACGAGGTTTCCCAGGCGATCGAGCGCGGTGGGTAGATCGCAGGGTGAAGTCCGCAGGTCGGTCAGTTGCACGATCAGCAATGCCCGTTGCTTCCAGTCGCCGAGCAGGCGGTTGGCGAGCGTCATCGGAATCGACGTTCCGCCCCAGCGTCCGTTGCATTCGATCCAGTGCGGCCGGGCGCTGGCCGCGTCGTCGCCGGCGACCACCGCGTCGAAGCTGCAGCGCCCGAAGTAACCGAGCCGCTGGAACAGGCTGGCGAGCTGCAGCGCCTCTGTGGCGAGGCGGCAACGCGCCGGTTCGGGCAATTCGCATGGCACGGCGCCGACGAAAGTGCCTCTCTCGCCGGCTATGGCCTGGTCGAACACCCCTTCGACGACCGGGCCCGAGTCGTCTGGGTGGGGTATCCAGATCTGGACGGAAGGGCTGGCCAGGACATCGCAGTCCCAGGCCCCGACCAGCAGCGGAAATCCGCCGTTCCAGCCGCGCTTGGCCAGGACCGGCAGCACCTGCCGGCTCAGCTCGACCGGCGGCGTCCTCCGGATCAGTTCGGATTGGAATACCAGATTGCCGGCGGCGCCGGCGCTGTCCGGTATCTTGATCACGATCCGCTCGAAGCGCCGGGCGAGCGCCGCCACGCGCGCCGAAAGGCCGGCTGGGCCGAACGTGCAGTAGCTCGGCGGCAGCGCCTCGGGACCGAGCAACTCCTTGACGCACTGGGCGAACCAGAGCTTGTCGTTGACCCGGTGCGTGAGGTGGGGCGGCGGCGCGGCAACCTGGATCCGGGCCCCCGACCGCTCCGCGATCAGGCCCGCGAACCGCCATGCCTGCCGGGTGCCGATGTACGGGATCAAGTTCAGGCGGCGGTGCTTGCGGGCCGTGTCGATAATGGGTTCGAGCGCGCCTGGCGCGGCGGCGCAGCGCTCCGGGAGGGTGGCGAAACCAACGGCCGATGCCGACGGAACGCCGAGCACGGTGACGCTTCCGAGTCCCAGCATGTGGCGGCAATACGCCTCGAAGTCCCGGTTGCGCGGCCCGCTGATGAGGACCATGTCCTCATCTCCGGCCAGCATCAGCGAACGGTACTGTAGCGCTAGGTCTCCTCCGGGCCGGGAGTAGAGGGCGATTTCGGCGTGATCCTCGAAAACCAGCGCAGGAGCGTCGTCGACGCCGGTGGAGACCCTGTCGCCGAACATCTGGGTCGAGGCGAGCATCGGCTCGTCGGTGAGCATGCGCTTGGCGATGGCCGCGATCCGTTTGCATTGGGCGGCATCGAGGCCGAGGCCGGGAAACCCGACGATCGGCAAGGACGGCCGCGTCGAAGCGGAAAGGGAGCACTTCGTCGTCGCGGCCATTGCGGGCGCCGGTGCGGCTTCAGCCGGAGACAGGCAGGCGGGTCCAGCGCGGATGCCGTTCGCGCCAGACCGTCAATTGCCGGTACAACGCGGCCTGTTCCGCGTCGGGAAGCCGCCTCATCGCCTGGAACATCTCCCCGCATTCGGCGATATGGGCTTCCATGGCCCGGGACAGCTCCATCAGCCGGCTGCGCTCGTCTTCTGCGATGGGTGCCCCCGGTTTGCGTTCCAGCAAGGCCCGGACTGCCGCCAAGCCTTTGCCGTGCTCCAGGTACATGCGGCGCACCTCCGGCGCGCCTAAGATCCGCGCCAAGGCGGGATAGAAGTGCCTTTCCTCGAACGCGATGTGCGCGCCGGCTGCCGCGTCGATCCGCTCGGCGGCCGCGCGCGCGCCGGCGGCGTCGTTGCCCCGGAGGCACTGCGAAAGCTGGTGAAAGCCCCGTCCGAGCACGGCGTGATCCTCGCGGAACGCATCGAATAAGTTATGCTCTGGAGGCGACTGACGGTTTTCCATACGATTTAGTCTACGTATCCGCTTCGAGGCAGGCAAACCGTAATATGTGCAGGCTGTACGGCTTTCGCGCCACCGAACCGACCAAGGTCGAATGCGCGCTGGTTCATGCCCAGAACGCGCTGATGGTCCAGAGCCGGCGCGACCGCGAGGGGCTGCGCCATGGTCATGGCTGGGGGGTGGCGACCTACGAGGACCGCCTCCCGCACGTGGAACGGCAAGCCTGGGCGGCCTACCACAGCGAGCATTTCCGGCGCGCCGCGGCCCGCGTCCGCGCTTCCACCGTCATCGCCCATGTGCGCCACGCCACCGTCGGCCGGCCCGTGCTGGAGAACACCCATCCCTTCGCGCACGGCTGCTGGACCTTCGCACACAACGGGACCCTCCCCCGGTTTTCCGAGATCAGAAACCCCATGCTCGAAGCGATGACGGCCGAGCACCGGGCGGCGATCGGCGGCTCCACGGACAGCGAGCACATCTTCCATCTCCTCCTCAGCATGCACGAGGCGGCGCCGGCCCGCCCGCTGCTCGAAATCGTGCGCGATGGCGCCCGGCGGATCATGGCGTGGTGCAAGGAATTCCCTTCCCATCGCGGGCTCGGACTCAACATCATGCTCACCGATGGAAACCGGCTGGTCGGCACGCGCTTGGGCAGGACGCTCCACTACGTCGAACGCGAAGGTCTGCTCGATTGCGAAATCTGCGGCTTCCCCCACATCGACCATACCCCGGGGAATCCGTACTTCGCCGTCGTCGTCGCCTCGGAGCCGCTGTCGCACGAAGCTTGGCGCGAGATTCCGGACCGTTCCATCTATGAGATTACAGCCGACATGCGTGTGCATATCGAGGATATTGTTTGTTCTTGAAGCGAACGCGAGCCGGCTATTCTTCGCCGAACAAGGCCGCCGCTCCGGCGTGGGCATACCTCAATACCCGCCACAAGGCTTGGCCTGAGCGTAGTCGAAGGGCTTGTGCTATCAAAATCACCTGGCTCCTCTCCTGGACCAAGTCCAGGAGAGGAGCCGGCAACGGCAAGGACGGATTCACCCGAGCGACAAACTCGTGGGGAACGATTTTGGACTGCAAAGCAGGCCCCAAAAGGGGCGAACCCCAAGGGACGGAGTGAGTAATTGGGACCGCCTTGCGGGTCCCGAAAGAACAGTTCCGGTCAGCCGAAGCGCCCGGTAATGTAATCCTCTGTCAGTTTATGGCGTGGATTCCGGAATATCACGTCGGTGGACCCCACTTCGATGAGACAACCCAGGTGGAAATAGGCGACCCTTTGTGACACTCGGGCGGCCTGGGATAGCGAGTGAGTCACGATGACGATGGTGTATAGCCGCCTGAGTTCGTCGATGAGTTGTTCGATGGTCGCTGTGGCGATCGGATCGAGGGCCGAACAGGGCTCATCCATGAGAATGACTTCGGGGTTCACCGAGATTGACCGTGCGATACAGAGGCGCTGCTGCTGTCCACCGGAGAGGCTGGTTCCCATTTGATCCAGGTCGTCCTTGACTTCATCCCATAAGCCGGCGCGTCGTAAAGATGATTCGACAATCTGATCCAATTCCGCTGGACTGCGTGCCAAACCGTGGAGGCGAGGCCCGAAAGCAATATTGTCGTAGACACTCTTGGGGAACGGATTCGGCTTTTGAAATACCATCCCGACCAGGGCGCGCAACGGTACGACGTCGAATCCTTCCTGACAGACGTTGCGGCCGTCGACGTGGATTTCGCCGGTCACCCTGCAGCCTTCGATGGTGTCATTCATGCGGTTCAAACAGCGTAGGAATGTGGTCTTTCCACACCCTGAGGGGCCTATGAGCGCAAGGACCTCGTTCCGGCCGATGTCCAGGGTGAGATTCCGAATGGCCTGTTTCGCGCCGTAGTAGACGTTGACGTGACGGCACGCGATGCGGGGGTCCGCAATGACCGAATCCCCTATCGTGGCGGTAGGGTCACGCGGGTAGAGGGCGGCGGAAGTACGAACGGAGGCCCGTTTCAATAGGAAATATCTGGCCGCTGGTTTTGGACTATGCGTTGTTGCGCTCGGGGAGGACGGAGATATCGAATCCCCGTGACTTGCCCTGAACCTTGAATTGCTGAGTTCTGGAGGCCGAGTGGTGACGGATGACATGGGTGATGGTGATAGGGTTTCGCGTCACCGGTCCAACCAATACGGTCTCTTGGGGAGCGCAAGGTTGGCGTCGCTTCGTACGGACTGACGACCACGAACCGGACCATGGGATCATGACAATAATCCCATGCGTATGTGACAATTGGATGACGACATATCCGAGCACGGCGGCTTGCTTCGGCTATGCAGGAGCCGATGGACTAGGGCTTCGTAGTCGTAGGGAGTTCGGACGAGCCAGAATCTCGCTTTTGAGGGTGGTTATCGAGCGGCTGGGGTGGAATGAAAACCGGCAAGGTTCAGGGAGGCAGCAAACCCAGTCCCAGCAATCCTGAAGCTGAAATCACGTCAAATCAAGATGTTACAGAGTATCAGCTAACCACTTGGCCGTTTACAACGCTTTGATTTTAAGATAGGATTCCTTCGGTTCGCGGGGTTGTTAGTTCGAGTCCGACGCAGCCCGATATGTCTACTTCAAAGCCGCGCAATGTCGTGCGCCGTTCACCGGATAAGGGCGGTTAGCTCAGCGGGAGAGCACTTCCTTCACACGGAAGGGGTCGCAGGTTCGATCCCTGCACCGCCCACCATATAAATCAATCTGTTATCACTCATTTTGCGCACCCTGGAAACTGCCCGTGTGTCCAAAATGTGCCCTGGTTTCTTCCAAAGTTTGTACGGCTGCTCGAAGATTTTCCGGCGCCAGATGAGCGTAAACCTTATCGGTTACTCGAATGTCACTGTGACGGAGTAGGGCGGACACTTCATGGATCGGCCGACCGGCCTGCACCAACCAGCTCCCGCAAGTCCGGCGTAGGTCGCGGGCTGGCCTAGGGGATTTCGCGATCGCAGTCGGTGTCCTTTTCGTGATGATCGGGCTCGTGAACATCGCCAAGTCGCCGAGAGAGTCCATGCAATCGCTGACTGAGTGGCTGAGATTGAAGCCTCAACCGGTAGCGGTCAATTCGCCCCCGGCTTTTAGGCCGAATCCGCCAATCCAACCACAAGCCGCCGTGTCTTCATACCGGGACAGATCGTGGTCGGAACGCGACCCGGCACCGCCTCAGGTAACGACGGTGATTCACAATCACATCTACGTTCAACAGGCCCCGCCCGCGCAGGCGGCGGCCGCTCCGGTAGAGAGCGAAACTCACCGGCGGTATTTGGAGCTGAAGGCGAAGGAGGACCGTTGCCTTTACTGGAAAAAGCACTTGGCACGGTACGATCGCAACCTTGCTAATACAAATATTGATCTGTACTGCAGGTGAAATTGTAGCCATTAGAGGACACCCGCGAGGAAGTCAGTGAAGCGCGGCAGAATAATTGACGGACGTCGCGGCCAGGATCAGAGCGATTTGATTGCGGTATTTCATCGGTCCCTCCTACATCCGATAAGAGGATAACCCACCAAACTCATTCTCTGGCGATTGAACCCGATCAGGGGCGTTGCGGCCACTGAGATTGCCCGGCCCCGTCGTTCGATGTCCTGGCTAACGTGGGTAAGGCGCCGATGGCATCGCCGGCTTTCTGTTCGGCCCGGCGCAGTTCGTAGAGCTTTTGCAGGTTGAGCCAGAATTCGGCGCTGGTGCCGAAGTAGTGGCCGAGGCGCAGTGCGGTGTCTCCAGTGACGGCGCGCTGGGCGTTGAGGATCGAGGTGATCCTGTTGGTGGGCACCTGGATTTGGCGGGCGAGTTCGGCGGCGCTCATGTCCAGCGCTTCGAGTTGTTCGGCGAGGTGTTCGCCGGGGTGGATGGGGGTGCGTGCCATGGTGTTCCTCAGTGGTAATAGACGATTTCTACGTTGACCGGACCGGGTGCGTCGAGCGGCCATTCGAAGCATATCCGCCACTGTTTGTTGATGCGGATGCTGTATTGGCCTTGGCGGTCGCCTTTGAGGGCTTCGAGGTGATTGCCTGGCAGTTCGAGGTCCCGTAAGGAGGTCGCCGCGTCGAGCTGGTCGAGCTTCATGCCGGCTTTGCGTTCGATGCTTTCAAAGGCTTTGATCCGCTTACCTTCGGCAAACTCTCGGGTGCGCTTGTCTCGGAAGCTGATGATCATGGGGTGACGTTAAAGGCAGATTCCGCGTTACGTCAAGCGTATTTTCACTCAGACGGCATAGGTCTTGAAGTCGCACATAAGACTTGCATAAGGCACACCGTCCAACTTATGTGGCCGGCTCGCAATTTTCAACGGCCGCGGAAGGCGAGGGAACCGGTTTGCCGTCTTCCTGATGAAGTCAACATGCACGGTTTCGTACGGAGTCGTAAGGAAAAGGACCTTGCGCGAACTAAGCCATTGGCTTACATTGAGGCTATGCTTACCACGGTTACCGAACTGCCGGAGTACATTCGACGTGCGAACGATCTCCTGGATGAGGCTGATCGTAAGGCCGTGGTCGATTACCTGGCGGCTCATCCTCGCGCCGGGGATGTGATGGAGGGTACGGGCGGAATCCGCAAGCTGCGCTGGGGGCGGGGGAACCGGGGCAAGAGCGGCGGGGTCCGGGTGATCTATTACTACCACGACGAACGGCTGCCCCTGTTGTTGCTGACGGTATTCGGCAAGAACGAGCAGGCGAACCTTACAAAAGCGGAGCGGAACAGCCTCGCGAAGCTGGTAGACGTGCTGGTGACAACGGCATTGGAGAAGAAACGATGAGCAAGGCATTTGAAAGTATCGCGCAGGGGCTGAAGGAGGCTATTGCGCTGGCGGAGGGACAACCGGTTCCGGCGAAAACGCATCGCCCGGATGAGGTGAACGTGGCGGAGCTGCGCCATAGCTTGGGGCTGACGCAGATGGAGTTCGCTGCAAAATTGCGGATCAGTGTCGGGACACTTCGGCATTGGGAGCGGGGAGACCGTAAGCCTCACGGTCCGGCTTTGACTTTGCTCCATGTGGTGGCAAAAGAGCCGGGGGCGGTGTTGCGGGCTTTGGGTTGAAATCTGCGCAGGACGCGAATCATGAAGCGCACTATTCAGCAGGAATCATATCCGGCGCTTCGAGAGAAGCTGTTATAAAGAGTCTTGCCGACAACTCGTGGAGTGTGCCGAAATTGTGAGCAGGCCACGTCACACAGCCGCGTTATGTGTCGTTTTCGGTCAAATCCGCGCGGGGAATTTCGTTGCAACAATTTGAAATTAAAAGCAATTCGGATAGAATTCTTCCTTCACACGGAAGGGGTCGCAGGTTCGATCCCTGCACCGCCCACCATTCAGGTCAAGGACTCATATCACTTCAAGCCGTCAGGCATGACCCGGTGTGCAGGGGACGTTTACCGTGCCTTGTTCCAGGAGGTGCAGAGCCGCCTGAAGGTTTTCCGCACTCGAAGGGGCGCAGAGATTGCGCTGCGCCTCGGCGAGATCGTTCGAGCGCCGTTTCCAGAAGAGTTGCCAATGCCTTCCGAGAAACCCCAGTCTTCCGATCCAGGCACTAATCCGCCAGTGCTGCCATCGGGCACCGGCCTTCCGGCTGAAGAAACGCAGGAGCCGCGCAAGCGGCGCACCAAGAAAACGGCGCATCCGCCTCGCTGTTTCGTCGAGCCGAAGTTCAAACTGAGCTTGCGTCTGCTCTATGGTACCGAAATCGCCTTCGGCCCCGGCAAGGCTGAATTGCTGGAGGCGATCGAACAGACCGGGTCGATATCGGCCGCCGGCCGCAGCATGGACATGAGCTACCGGCGAGCCTGGCTGCTGGTCGACACCATGAACCGTTCCTTCCGCGAGCCGGTGGTGGATGCCTCCCGTGGCGGGCGGCATGGCGGGGGTGCCCACCTGACGCCCTTCGGCAAGGAGGTGCTGGAGCGCTACCGCGAGGTCCAGGGTGCGCTCCAGCAGGTCGCCGACACCTATTTGCGGCTGTTTCGTCCGGGTATGGCCGCTACGCCGCCGATCGGCGAATCCGCCGAGATCCCCCATCCCGATTCCTGACGGCGGCAGGAGCGCGGTTCAGGGTTCCACCACCACCGATACCGCATCGCACACCAGCGGCGATTGGCCGGTCGGTTTGACGCAAACCCGGAGCACGCCCTGGCCGCTGATCTGCTTCCGGGTCGGCTTCCAGTTGAAACTCCTTTTCTTGGCTGGTGCGGTTCCGATCGTCTTGAAATTCACGCCGTCTTTGGCGAATTGGATCCTCACCCGCCGGCTGCCCTTGATCATGCCCGGATCCCAGCCGATCGGCTGTTTGACCCTGACCTTCCATTGGGTGGGTGCGGTCAGCGTAATGAGCTTCGCCGCGCTGACTTCCACTTGGGTAGCCGCGGTCGAGAAGGCGGCGCCGTCGCTCACGGTGAGTTCGAATCCATAGGTACCTTCCTGCGCCGGCGTGAAGCCGGCCTTTGCCGTCGTATCCCCGGCCAGGGCAACCGCGACCGGGCCGGATACCTGAATCCATTGGTATGCCAGGGGCGAGGGGCCTTGATCCGGATCGCTGCTGGTACTCCCGTCCAGAGTCACGGGGTTCCCCACGACCGCTGTTTGGGACGCTCCCGCAGCGGCAACCGGAGGCTGATTCACTGCGCCCACCGCCACGGTTACGGCAGCGGTGGCTGAAGCTTCCCCATCGCCCACCGTCAGGCGGAAGCCATAGGTGCCGGCTTTCGCGGCGGTGAAACTCGGCTTGGCCGTGTTGTCCCCGGCCAATGCCACGAACGGGCCCGAGGTTTGGCTCCAGGCGTAGGACAGAGGATCGGGGCCGTTGTCCGGGTCATGGCTGGCGCTGCCATCCAGCGTCACTAGCGTTCCCTGGTCGACCGTCCGGGCGCTGCCGGCATCCGCGACAGGCGGCTGGTTGGCGCTTGTCTGGGCGGAAAAGCTCAGCTTGCCGTCACCGGCCAAGGTCCAGGCGCCGAGCGTTCGGACGACGCCACCGGCCGAATCTCCCGTCGAGTTACTGACGAAATAGAACGGCAGGGGCTGCCCCACCAGGCCGGTGCTGCTTCCGGCCAACTCTCCGTTGAGACTCGGCCCCCAGTGGTCGCCGTCGAAGTAGCCGGCATCCCCCGCGGTGAATACGCCGCTGGAGCCGGTGAGGTAGCCGGCGTAAACCAGTATGCGCTGCCGCACGGCGTCCACTGCGACGAAGCTGCGGCCGAAAATGCCGCGGCCCTCGGCGGAGGTCAGGAGATATCCCCATTTGGCGATATTGCTCTGGTCGGTTTTGAGCGCATGGAACGCCGCGACGTTGTAGACGAGCTTGGGTTTGCCCAGGAAGGCGGCAAAGCTTCCATCCGATGCCAGATCGGCGCTGGCGGAAGGACTTTGCAGGAACTGGTCCATCGTGGCGCCGAGGTCCCGGCAATAGGACTTGCGGCTATCCGGATCGAACACCGCGATGAACAGGGAGGAGGGCGCGCCATCGCCGCCGTTGCTGGTGAGCGCCAAGGTCTGCTCGGCCCAAAAGGTAAGCAGCCAGAGGCTTAGGGTGACAAGTCTATTCATGATGCATATCCCGCTTTAGGTGCCCGCTGGCCGCTCAGAGGTTTGGCGTCTGCCCTTCGGCAACCTGGGGATAGATGCAATTGTCCAGGTTGCCCGTGGGGGCATGGGTGTACGCGGTGACCGGATTGTTCGGATCGAACGGATGCGTGACCGAATAGCCCTGCGCTGGCACGGCGACGAACGAGCCTTTGCCCCAGGGCTGGGCAATGGCGGCGTTCAACTGGCCGAACATGCTCGGCGTCGTGGCGTCGGTCGCGATCTTCTGGATCAGCGTGAGTGTGTCTCCGGTCGGAGCGGGGGCGTTCCGACGCCAGACATAGGCTGCTTCCGAGAAATACTGATAGTGGCCCGCGGCGACTTCCTCCACCGTCGGCGCCGCGCCGTCGATCTTGATATAGCGGTAGGCGAGGGCGAGGTTGCCGTTGCGTTCGGTGGTCAGCATGCCGACGGCCCACGCCTTGGCGGCGTTGGGATTGTAGGTGCTGTTGTTGGTGCCGTCGTTGAAGTCCGCCAGGCAATGTTCCTCTATGGTCACCTGGGTGGGGGTTGCTACCACGGGACCGGCGACGGGATTGCTGACTTCCACCGGCACCGAACCGGTTGCGGCACAGGGAGTGTTGAGGAAATAGGCGTTGATGGCTGCCTGGGTGCTTGCGCCTTTGTTCCTGCGGCAGATGTGGACCAGAGGGGTGCTGAAGGACCCGCTGTTGAAGTCCGTGAGCGGCTTGGAACTTGCGCTGGACGAGCTTGATGCGGTGAACTCCACCTTCACGTCGCTCCATTTGCCGATACGGCCGGCAAACAGGCTGGTCAGGAAGCCCTTGCTCAGCGAAGGCATGCAGCCTTCCGTTTCCCGCAGGGCTGCGTCGGTCAGACATTGCGGATCGAGCTTGCCCTGCGCCACCTGGGCTTCCTGCAAAGCGTCGCGGAGGTTCTTGCTGACGGGGGTGTTCTGCAACACCGCGCCGGCATTCTTGACGGTCAGCGCCGCGGCGACTGCGGCCGGGGTGGGCTGGTTGAACGCAATGCCGTCGATGGTGGGGTTGTAATTGAGGCCGCGGAAAATCTGCGGGTCGATGTCCGACACGCCCATGTCCGGCAGGGCCTTGAACACATCGCCCGGGCGGTCGGTGCGGCAGTTCCAGCTTTGCGAGCCGGCCGATGCGCACTGCGCTTCGCCTCTCGGGGAATTGCTGATACCCATGAAATTGATGGTCTTTTCTGGCTCGAGCAACGGATAGACGCCGGTGATGGCGCCGCTGCGGTTGCGTTTTAGCAGCAGCAGCTTGGGATCTTTGAGATTGAGTCCGGGCACCTTGTTGGAGTCGATCTGGCAGAAGAACGCTCTGTAGAAAGTGCCCTTGCCGGTGGCGTCGGCATCTTTGTACGTGTCGAGGGTTCCCGGTTTGCACAGGTCGTCCAGCACCTTCTTGAAGTTGTTGTCCTGGATGGTGGATCCCGCGATGCGAATGGTGATGTCCGGAGTCTCGCTGGGCTGCAGTGCCGGTGCAGCGGCGCTGAAAATCCATAGGCCGCCGGATATCAGGGCGGAATTCATAACGGAAGGCTTCATCTCTCGTCTCCAGTAGAGTGGTTCGGGTATTCGTCAGCCGAGCCGAGACTCATCTCGGTCCGAGTCGACTTCGGCGGGGGAAGGGGTTCGAGTCAGCAGGCAAGGGCGTGATTTCGTTATAGCTAATTAGACATATCGATGTCAAACGCGGGGAAGCGTTCCTGGACGGAGAAACGCCTCACTTTCGGCGCGTCGGCGACTGTCGATTGATGCGAACGTCCTATCCGACAGCTGGGTTTGAGCCCGGCTGAAGGCTAGAACGGCGCCTGGATCGGCCGGCGCAAAACGGGGCGAGCGGCACCGCCGGTCCGGGTTGATTCCGTTAGGTTCGTGTCGAAATCCGAAGAGTGTTAACGTTTGTGAAATATAATGAACGCGCAATTGATCTATCGCGACCGCCGACAGAAGCGCGACGGTTAGAAAGTCGGATGGCTGTCGTCACCTCCTTTGGACGCAGAAGCTAACCGTTCATGCCGCGAGCGGCACCCCGGAACATGTAAGCCGCTTGCGGCATGAACGGTTTCCCTCACCCCAACCCTCTCCCAAAGGGAGAGGGGGACAAGGTGTTCGCTTCGCGACTTTCACGGTAACGACCATGGCGACCAGCCGCCCTGGATGGTGATAGGGGTCGGGAAGGACTCACGTCCTCCCCGACCCCTATCCCAGAAGGGAGAGAGTGAGCAAGGCTGCTGCGACTTTCACGTTAATAGGCGATCTGGAAACGCGTGAACCAAGCCTGCTCCTGGCGCCGGTTTTCGCCTTTCAATCCGCCGCCTCCCTGGAAGTAGGTATTGTTGTAGTCGGTCTGCACTTTCATGAACGGGTTGAGGTGCCAGTCGAGTGCAACGCCCCAGCTGTTGGCGCTGGAGACCGAGGTCAGAGGATTGGCCAGAGTGGCGCTCTTGCCGTTGGCTCCGCTAAACGGTTCGAAGGCGTGGGCGTCGATGTCGAGACCGGCCCAGCGGCCGGTTAGCACGAAGGCAACCCAGTTGCCGGCCGGCGGATCGAAGTTGTTTTGAGGCTTGATACCGAAGAAGCCCTATATCGATGTAGATACAATGTTCGTACCTGGAGTCGGTAGTTCTCTGTTACAAGCCGCGTAAAATGGCCAGCCGTAATCACCCAGGAACTCACCGCAGCCGCATCTTGAGCGGCTTCGAAAGGGTTATTTACTGCCGGTAGCGGATCTGCCAGATGGCGATGCTTTATCATGATCTCGTGACCTGTTGTTCGAGCTATCGATCGAAATATTTGTGGAGACCCATCGTATGCCAAAGGCCCTGCAGAATGTGCTTTCTTTCGTTCTGGCTGCCATTCTGGCGCTGGGGGGGGTGGCGCGAGCCTCCGCCGACGTGACGGTGTTCGCCGCAGCCAGCCTGACCAGCACCCTTACCGAACTTGGCAAGACCTTTCAAGCGCAGCATGGCGTACCCGTCAAGTTTTCGTTTGCCGCCTCGGGAGCATTGGCGAAGCAGATCGAGTCGGGGGCGCCGGCCGATGTGTTCGCGTCGGCCGATAGCAAGTGGATGGACTATCTGTACGACAAGGACAAGATCGACGCCGGTTCCCGCGTGGACCTGCTCGGAAACACCCTGGTGCTGGTGGCGCCTATTGGTAAAGGTTTCGAGGTCAATATGGCGAAAGGCTTCGATTTCCCAGGCGCGTTTTCCGGCAAGCTTTGCACAGGCCTGGTCGATTCCGTGCCGGTCGGCATCTACGCGAAGGAAGCCATGACCAGACTCGGCTGGTGGGACGGTATCCGTTATCGCGTCGTCGGCACCGAAGACGTGCGCGCCGCTTTGAACCTGGTGGAGCGGGGAGAATGCGGTGCCGGCATCGTCTACGAAACCGACGCCAGGCAAAGCGAGAAAGTGGCGATCGTCGCAAAATTCCCGGCGGACACGCATGCCAGGATCGTCTATCCCTTTGTCTTGGTGAAGCCGTCCGATGATGCCGAAAAATTCCTGGATTTCCTGAAGACCGAGCAGGCTTCCGAGATCTTCCTGAGGTACGGATTTACCTTGCAGCCACGCTGAGGCGGCTGGGCAAGCCGGGGGGAGTGGTGTTGACCGAGGCCGAAATCGCGGCGTTGCTGTTGTCGCTGAAAGTGAGCCTGTGGAGCGTGGCGGCGACGCTGCCTCCCGGCATCCTGCTGGGCTGGGCGTTGGCGCGGTTCCAGTTCGCGGGCAAGGCGGTGATCGAGGCGGTGCTGCACATGCCGCTGGTGCTGCCGCCGGTGGTGATCGGCTACGTCTTGCTGCTGGCCTTCGGCGCCAACGGCTGGCTGGGCTACTGGCTGGCGGAGCTGTTCGACGTCCGGGTCGCTTTCACCTGGAAGGGCGCGGCGATCGCCTCGGCGGTGATGGGTTTTCCGCTGATGGTGCGGGCGGTGCGGCTGGCAATGAGCTTGGTCGATCCGCGCCTGGAACTAGCCGCCGGCACCCTCGGCGCCCGGCCTTGGAAGGTTTTCCTGACCATCACCCTGCCTCTGGCCGCACCCGGCATCCTCACCGGGGCCATCCTCAGTTTCGCCCGCAGCCTGGGAGAGTTCGGCGCCACCATCACCTTCGTCGGCAACATCGAAGGGGAAACCCGGACGCTGCCCCTGGCCTTGTACACTTACACCCAGACGCCGGGTATGGAACAGCCGGCATTCCGTCTGGTGCTGATTTCCCTGGGCGTGGCGCTGGCGGCCCTGGTCGCCAGCGAAATCCTCGGCCGCCGCGCCGAGAGCCGTTTGCTGGGAGAGTGACGCCGCCATGCTGAGGCTGGATGTGGAAATCGACCGCGGGCGGTTCCGGCTCGATGCGCGTGTGGAATTCGGCGAGGGCGTCAGCGGCTTGTTCGGGCGCTCGGGCTCCGGCAAGAGCACCCTGCTGAACATCATCGCCGGGGTGACCGATCCGGACCGGGGCAGGGTGGTCTTGGACGGCGAGACGCTGTTCGACAGCGACAAGGGACTGCGTATCCCCTCGCATCGCCGCCGCATCGGTTTCGTGTTCCAGGACAGCCAGTTGTTTCCCCATTACACCGTCCGAGGCAATCTGCTCTATGGCTGGAAACAGACCCCGCCGAAGGAGCGCCGCTTCAAGCCGGACGACGTGGTGGAGCTTTTGGCGATCGGCCCTCTGCTCGATTCCCACCCCCGCCGGATTTCCGGCGGCGAGAAGCAGCGGGTGGCCTTAGGGAGAGCGCTGCTGGCATCGCCCCGGCTGCTGCTGCTGGACGAGCCGCTGGCGGCGCTGGACCGGGGCTTGAGGGAGCAGATTCTGCCTTTCATGAAGCGGGTCCGGGACGAGCTGCGCCTGCCCATGATTTACGTGTCGCACTCCCTGCCGGAAATCCTCTATCTCACCGACCGCCTGACTTTGATTGCGGACGGCAAGATACTCGGCGCAGGCCCCTTGCACACATTGCTGGAGGCGGAACAGATCCAGTCCGAGGACCGGCTGGGGCTGGACAACAGTCTTGCGGTCACCCTCGAATCGCACGACATCGAAGGGGGATGCACTTACGGCGTGTTCCATGGCCGGCGTCTGGTGCTGCCGTTGCGTTCGGAACTGATCCCTGGGGAAAGGGTATACGTGGCGGTGCACCGGTCGGAGATCGCGTTGGCCCGCAGGCTCGTGGAAGGGCTTTCGATCCAGAACCAGCTGCCGGGCCGGGTCGTGTCGCTGGACGCTTCGGAGCGCGGCGTCCAGGTCGTCATCGATGCCGGCGTCCTCCTCCGCGCCGAGGTCACTCAGCGGGCCGCCCGCGATCTGGCCTTGCGGGCGGGGGATGCCATCAATTGCCTGATCAAGGCCAGTTCGTTTTCCTATCTTGCCCTGGATGAAGGCAACGGCGAGACGCTCCGCTAAGGCCGCAGCATAGTTGAGACAAGACGGGGATATGCTTGAGCCGTTCTGCGCCGCTCATCCCTATGCAACGAGGCGGCGAAGAATGCCATTGCGCCGGAAGCCGCCGCCACTTCCGGATAGCCAATTTGCTGGCGGTTAACGAGGCATAAGGAGTCGAGTCATGAAAACCAGTGCACGCAATCAGTATTTCGGCAAGATCACCGCCGTCAACGTCGGCGCGGTCAACGCCGAGGTGGCCGTTGGTCTCAAGGGGGGGCAGAGCATCGTCGCGGCGATCACCAAGGAATCGGTGGAGAAGCTTGGCGTCCAGGTGGGGGGCGATGCCGTGGCGCTGGTCAAGGCGCCCCAGGTCATCGTCGTCACGGACACCGCCGGCTACCGCCTGTCCGCCCGCAACCAGCTGAGCGGCACGGTGAGCCGCATCCACAAGGGCGCGGTCAACTCGGACGTCATCATCGACCTGGGCGGCGGCGAGTCCGTGGCAGCCACCATCACCAACGACAGCCTGGAAGCGCTGGGGTTGGTGGAAGGCCAGGCGGCGACCGCGGTATTCAAAGCCGGGTGGGTCATTCTCGGGGTGGCCGGCTAAGCGTCCTCGTCCGCCCCGGCCGCATATCCGGGCCGGAGCGGACTTTCCAATCCCAAGGTAGCCTGGGCCGAGGCACGAAGCCCAGGAGCATCAGATTATGTTTTCCAAATCCTGCGAAGTCCGTACACCCTTCGCCGTATTCGGCAGCGGCGCCGCGATCGGCGCGTTGGGCGGGCTGATCGGCCTCGGCGGGGCGGAGTTCCGCTTGCCTCTGCTGATCGGCCTGTTCGGCTTCGGCGCGCTGGAGGCGGTCATCCTGAACAAGGCGATGAGCCTCATCGTGGTGGCCGCCGCCTTGCCGCTGCGCACCGGAAGCGTCCCTTTTTCCAGCGTGCTGTCCCGTTGGGACGTGGTCCTCACGCTGCTTTCCGGCAGTCTCGCCGGCGCCTGGTTCGGCGCAAGCTGGGCGACCCGGCTCCAGTCGCGGACCCTTTACCGCGTGATTGCGGTACTGCTGGCGGGAATCGCCGCCGCCTTGCTGTGGGGGCATGGCGTGGCGTCCGGAAGTTCCGCGCCGCTAGAAGGCTTTGCCCTGGCCCTGACCGGCGCGCTTGCCGGCGCCGGCATCGGCGTGGTCGCGGCGGTTCTGGGGGTTGCGGGAGGCGAACTGCTCATTCCTACCATCGTTCTGCTGTTCGGCCTCGATCTCAAACTGGCCGGGAGCCTGTCGCTTGCCGTCAGCCTCCCCACCATGGTGACGAGCTTCGCCCGCTACAGCCGCGACCGGAGCTTCGCGGTGATCGGCGCGCAGCGCCGCTTCATCGCCGTCATGGCGCTGGGTTCGCTTGCCGGGGCCTGGGTGGGCGGTCTGCTGCTCGGTCTGGTTCCTACCGGCTGGTTGCTGCCTGCGCTGGCGGCGATTCTGGCGATATCAGCCTTCAAAGTCTGGCGCCACGGTTGACCCTCTCACGCGGAGAGAGGGTCCGGATGACGGCGCCGAAGGTGGGGCTCAGCGCAGGTTCTGCAAGGCGGCGATGCGTTCTTCCAGCGGCGGATGGCTCATGAACAGCCGGCTCATGCCGCCGCCACCGCCAATGCCGAAGGCGGCGAGCTGGCCGGGCAGGTCGTGCGGTTCATGGGCCCGCTGGAGCGCGCGCAAGGCATCGATCATCTTGCCGCGGCCGGCCACGCGGGCGCCGCCGGCATCGGCGCGGAACTCGCGCCAGCGCGAGAACCACATGACGATCATGGTGGCCAGGATCGACAGCACGATCTGCGCGATCATCTGGGTGATGTAATAGGCCGGACCGTAGCCGCCGCGGTCGTCCCCGGAGCGGAACAGTACGCGGTCGACCAGGTGGCCGGCCACCGTGGCGAAGAAATACACGAAGGTGTTGACCACGCCTTGCAGGAGGCCCATGGTCACCATGTCGCCGTTGGCGACGTGGCTCATTTCATGGCCGAGCACGGCTTCGACTTCGTCCGGGTTCATGTTCTGCAACAGGCCGGTGCTGACCGCGACCAGCGAGCTGTTCTTGCTGGCGCCGGTGGCGAAGGCATTGGGCTCCGGGGAGTCGAAGATGCCGACTTCCGGCATGCCAAGGCCAAGCTGCCGGGCCTGGCGGGCGACGGTGTCGACCAGCCAGCTCTCGGTGCTGTTGGAGGGTTGTTCGATGACGAAGACGCCCATGGACTGCTTGGCCATCCACTTGGACATCAGCAGCGAGATGAAGGAGCCGCTCATGCCCATGACGGCGGAGAACACCAGCAGGCTGTTGAGGTTTAGGTCGACGCCCTGCTGGGCCAGCAGCTGGCCCAGGCCGAGCACGTTGAAGACGATACTGATCAGCACCAGCACGGCGGCGTTGGTCAGCAGGAACAAAAGGATGCGCATGGCGGGAATACCCGTGGTTGTTTGAGTGCTACCATAATCTGCGGCGTCCGGGTGAAAAATCAAGCGCCGCCCGATGTTCTTTCGACGATGCGGTAACTCCCTTTCCATGAATGCGATTCCGAATTTGCATACTGCCGAGAGGCTGTTCTCCGGCCTGATAGCCGAAGAATACGAAAAGCTCGAATTGATCTGTCCCGCCGCCGCGGACATGAGCCGGCGCGTCGGCGAGTTCCTGGCCGAGTGGCTGCGGGGGCGGGCTGTCCCGGGGACGGTGCTGGAACTGGGCTGCGGTACCGGGGTGACCACCGCCGCCCTGCTTGCGGCGCTGGGCGAGGCGCCGCTGACCGCCGTCGATTCCGAACCCGCCATGCTGGCACAGGCCGCGGTGAACCTTGCGCCCTGGATCGAGGCGGGGCGCCTGCGGCTCGTCGAGAACGACGCATTGTCCTTTCTCCGCGGCCAGACCGATGACGGCGTCGACATCATCGCTTCGGCCTTCACCCTGCACAACTTCATGGACGGCTACCGCGGCGAAGTGCTGCGGGAAATCTTCCGGGTGCTCAAGCCCGGCGGGCTGTTCCTGAACGGAGACCGCTATGGGCTGGACGACACCCTGGAGCACACCCGGCTCATCCAGGAAGAGGTCAAACAGTACTTCAAGGTATTCCGGGAACTTGACCGCATGGATCTATTGGAACACTGGATCGTTCATCTGTTCAGCGACGAGTCGCCGGACCGCGTCATGCGTCTGGCCCCTGCTTTGGAACACATGGCGGCAGCCGGTTTCCGACCGGTCACCGTGCATTACCGCCATGAGGTCAATGCCCTGGTGACGGGAATCAAGCCCTGAGCGCCGGCCGCGCCAAGCCCGGCAGGGCCGTCTACCGCTGCGCCGAATGCGGCCAGAGCCAGCCGAAATGGTCCGGCCAGTGCGGCGGCTGCGGCCTGTGGAACACCCTGGTCGAGGAGATCGAGGCGCCGGCGGCCGGGCGGCGTCAGGTCGGCTATGCCGGCGTCGCCGAGGCGAGCGTCCCGGTTTCCCTGGCCGAGGTGTCCCTGGAGGAACTGTCCCGCGTCGCCAGCGGCCTGGCCGAACTCGACCGGGTGCTCGGCGGCGGCGTGGTGCCGGGTTCGGCGATCCTGCTCGGCGGCGATCCGGGCATCGGCAAGTCCACATTGCTGCTGCAAACCCTGGCTTTCCTTGGCAAGAGCGCGCGCACGCTGTACGTGACCGGCGAGGAATCGCTCGGCCAGGTCAGCCTCCGGGCGCATCGCTTGGGACTGGACGACCACGGCATTCAGGCATTGGCCGAGACCTCCCTGGAGCGCATCCTCGGCGCCGCGAGCCAGCACAAGCCCGAGGTGCTGGTGGTGGACTCGATCCAGACCGTGTACAGCGAGGCCCTGCAATCGGCGCCGGGCTCGGTGGGGCAGGTGCGGGAATGCGCGGCGCAACTGGTGCGCCATGCCAAGCAGAGTTCGACCACGGTGTTCCTGGTAGGCCACGTCACCAAGGAGGGCGCGCTGGCCGGTCCCCGGGTGCTGGAACACATGGTCGACACCGTGCTGTATTTCGAGGGCGATGCGTCCAGCCGCTACCGGGTGGTGCGCTCGTTCAAGAACCGCTTCGGCGCGGTCAACGAACTCGGCGTGTTCGCCATGACCGAGACCGGTCTCAAGGAAGTCCGCAACCCTTCGGCCATCTTCCTGTCGCGGGGCGACGAGGACATGCCGGGCAGCATCGTCACCGTGACCCGCGAGGGCAGCCGGCCCTTGCTGGTCGAAGTCCAGGCACTGGTCGACGAATCCCATCTCCAGGCCCCGCGGCGCCTGGTGGTTGGCATGGAAATGAACCGCCTGGCGATGCTGCTGGCGGTGCTGCACCGCCACGGCGGGGTTCCCGTCGCGGCCCAGGACGTGTTCGTCAACCTGGTCGGCGGCGTCCGCCTCACCGAGACCGCGGGCGACCTCGCCGTGGCCTGCGCCGTGGTCTCCAGTTTCCGCGACCGCCCCGTGCCCGGCGACTGGGTCGTCTTCGGCGAACTCGGCCTCAACGGCGAAATCCGCCCCGTGCCCAACGGCGAAGAAAGGCTGCGCGAGGCCGCCAAGCATGGCTTCAAGCACGCCCTGGTGCCGGCCAAGAACGCGCCGAAGCAGGGTCTCGCCGGCGTTTCCATCATCCCCGCGAAAAATCTGCGGGAGGCGATCAACGCGCTCTGACCGCGCGGGTCTTTCCCTTACCTGATTAGAAAGAATATTCAGCCAGCTCGTCATGCCGGCATGGATTGCCGGCATCCAGGACACAGGGACGTGAGGAGCCCGCGCCATCCATGGCATCTGGATTCATGCCGGGCTGTCCTGCCCGGCACCCGTCGGGCCAGTGCCAATCCGCTCCCGGCGGATTGGTCCGGCAATCCCCCGGCAATCCCTGCCGGGGCAGGCTCTGCCGGAAAGACGCTTTTCGGTTTAGCTGACTTTCCTTGCTAATCAAGTTCTCTTACAGCCCCCGCCGGTCGTTCCAATGACCGGCATTTCCTCAAGGAGTCACGGCGTTGTGATAGCCGATGCCGGTTTTGCCCGCAGGTAGTGGATGATCAGGTCGGCGATGCGGTTGCGTTCGATTTCGGGCACCAGGGGAGCCAGCGGCGGCATGGTGGTGCCGGGGCGCATTTTCTGGGGCTCGATGATCCAGCTTTTCAGCGCCTGGTCGCTGAGCGGACGGGAGATTTCGCGCAGGTCGCCGGGGAGTTTCTCGCCGCCGATACCCGCGATCCGGTGACAGGTGAGGCAGTATTTCTTGGCCTGGCCGAAACCTTCGCTGGCCGCGGGGTCGGCGTCCGACGGGCGCGCCGCGGCATAGTCCGCCGGCGTGGCCAGGTCGATCCTGACGACCTGGTAGGGCCAGCCGTATGCACCTTGGGCGCGAGCGAGGGGGTCGTGCAGGTTGTCCCAGATGAGGTAATACGGCCCCAGCGCCACGCCGCTTTGGTGCTGGCTCGGATTGTCGACCGCAAAGGGCTTGCCGTCGGCGCGGCCGAAAGCGAGCCAGGCGGCGCCGGCGAGAAAACGCCCTGAGTCGGTGCTGGAGCGGTAGCCATCCTGGGCGAAAAACACGACCTCCGTGCCCGGAGCTTTCCAGCGTTCCCCGAACAGCCGGTCCAATAATCCCGCCATTCCGAACCCCCGGTAGCCGACCCGGAGTTCGTGTCCGGGGCTGGAAGCGTGCGGCTCGATCACCTCCACGGTTTCTGCCGGAACGCCGGTCTCGGATTCCAGCCTGTCCGGCGGGGGCAGTTCGACGGCAAGGACGGGCAGTGCCATGGCCGCGAAAGCCGCCCGGACCGTGGTACGGAAAATACTCGCTACGGAGGATGCTGGGAGGATGGCGCTCGTGCCGTAGCGATCGGATGCCTTCATGCCGGCACCATGAGGACGGGCACGGAAGTCCCGCGCAGGACGCCCTCGCAACTGCTTCCGACGATGAGGCGGGCGAAGAGCCCCTTGCCATGGGAACCGAGCACGATCATGTCCGCCTTAAGCCGCTCGGCTTCCTTGAGAATCGAGTCCACCGTCGGCCCCTGGACCATCAGGCCGGTACAGCTGAATCCCTCGGCCCGCAAGGCTTCGGCCGCCTCTTGAACCCGCCGGTGCCAAATCTTGTAGGTTTCGGCGGCCAGGTCGCGCATGACCAGAGGATCGGCGTCGTAGCCGACGAAATCCGGCTCCGGTTCGGCAACGTGCAGCAGCCATATTTCAGCAGATAACGCTTTGGCCAGGAGCTTGGCCTGGCCCAGCACCTTGTCGGTGATTTCGGAGAAATCGATCGCAACCAGCAGCTTCATAGGTGGTCAGCCTGTTCGATGGATGTGTGGTCGTTGGCCCGGTTGCGGGCCGCCGACATTATTGGGCGGGATTCGCGGCAATGTAAACCGGAGCCTTCGTTCGGACGCGGGCTCGGGTTCTGGTGGTGCCGCCAGGATCGAGAAAATGCGCCATCCATGGCCGAACATTCCTTGATACGGAATGCCAGGAAACCGTGTCCTGAAGATGGGAGATGATGGACGCACTCATGCCGGTAAAGGTTAAGCGCCGGCATCGGCGTCGGCAGAAGACTAGCATGATCGATGCCAGACGTCCGGGGAACCGAAAATCAAGGCATCGGCCTAGCGGGTGGGTGCCGGTCCACGGAGACGGTGTCGCTCCAGCACGACCACGAGGGCGAAGATCAGGAGCAGAAGGCTGTTGCCGAAAGTGAATTCAGCCCAGAACGGCAACGAGGGCATCCGTTCGGTCAACTGCCAGATGCTCACGGCGAGCAGGGGATAGCCGAGAATTCGTTTCAGGTCGTAGCGGACCGGGTAGAAGCGCCGGCCCAGGACGTAGGACAGCAAGGCCATGCTGCCGTAGCAGGCGAGCGTCGCCCAGGCGGCGCCCATGTAACCGAGCCGCGGTATCCAATAGATGTTGAGCGCCAGCGTGACCGCCGCTCCCCAGACGGTCAGGTAGGTGCCGAAGCGCGTCTGCTCGGTCAGTTTGTACCAGATGGAAAAATTGAAGAAGACGCCCAGCCACAGGTTGGCCATCAGCAGGATGGGGACGACGCCGATGCCGGCGCGGTACTTGGCCCCTACGAAATACTGGATCCAGCCGAGGTTGAGCATCACGCCCAGGAAGATCAGGGAACAGGCGATGACGAACCAGTTCATGACCAGGGCGTAGAGTTCGTTCGCTTCCTTCTGCCGGTAGTACGAGAAGAAAAACGGTTCGGCGGCATAGCGGAACGCCTGGATGAACAGGCTCATGAGGATGGCGATCTTGTAACAGGCGCCGTAGATGCCGAGCTGTTCCATGGCGATATCCGGCGGCAACAGATACTTCAGCAGAACGCGGTCCATGGTCTCGTTGACCATGCCCGCGAGGCCGGCGACCAGCAGCGGCAGGGCGTAGGCCAGCATCCGTCGCCACAGCGCGACATCGAAGCGAAGCTTCGCCGCGGCCAGCTCGGGCAGCAGCAGCAAGAGGGTCAGCCCGCTGGCGACGAGATTGGCGATGAACACGTAGCCGATGCCGATGGCGGGGTCGTACAGCTGCGCCGCCCATGCCAGCGAACCCGCGGTTCCGGCGTCATACGCCCATTTGCACAAGCCGATGAGAAAGACATTGGCGGCGATGTTGACGAGGATATTCGTGGTCTTGAGTACGGCGAAACGCCTTGCCCTCTGCTGTTCCCTGAGCTTGGCGAATGGAATGGCGGCAAGCGCGTCCAGAGCGATGATCCAGGCGACCCAGCGCACGTAATCGGCGCGGTCCGGATGTCGAAGCAGGCTGGCGAGGGTGTCGGCCTGCCACAACACCGCCATCAGGTACAGCACCGTCGACAGCGCCAGAGACAGCAGTGCCGTGCTGTACACTCTGGCCTTGTCGCCCGATTTCGCGGAAAAATTGAAGAGGGCGGTTTCCATGCCATAGGTCAGGACGACGTTCAGAAACGACGTATAGGCATAGAACTCGGTAATGACGCCGAATTCCGCCGGATCGGCGAACTGGTAGGTGTACAGCGGAACCAGGAAGTAATTGAGCAGTCTGCCGATGATGGTGCTGAGGCCGTAGATCGCGGTCTGGCCTGCCAGCTTCTTGAGCGGATTCATGATCGGGGGAATGCCGTGCAAAGCGCCCATGCTACCACTGAGGCATGGAACGGCAGTACGGGAGCCGGCTTGCGCTGGCGGGGCGACCGATTCGTGCCGAGGCTGACCGCCACTGCACCCGGATGATATGATCCCGACCGCACAAAAGGGTCGGTCACATGCCCAGCCATCGGGTCGGGCGCTTCAGCTTCCCCGGCAGATTCCGCCGATCGCCTCACTCCTGAGATCGGGTTCGCTTCCCGATGGCAACGGGTACCGGAGCTGAACGGCCCGTCGCGCCGTGCGGCCCGTAACCCCATAACCTGGGTAGCATGGAACGCCGCGGCCTGGATCATCCGCATCGGGCCCGGATACCTGTGCGGTGAGCCAGGAAGCGCTGGCCAAGGAGTTTCCGCGGCGGTACTGGACTGACCTCCACGGTATAGCGAAACCGGAAGCGATACATGGCCAAAGGCAAAGAGAAGAACAACGGTAACCTCGGCTTCGAGGCCGAATTGTTCCGCGCCGCTGACAAGCTGCGCGGCAACATGGAGCCCTCCGACTACAAGCACGTCGCGCTGGGGCTGATCTTCCTCAAGTACATCTCCGACGCCTTCGAAGCCAAGCACAAGGCGTTGCTCGCCGAAGATGCAGCCGCTGCCGAGGACAAGGACGAATACCTCGCCGACAACGTCTTTTGGGTGCCCAAGGAGGCCCGCTGGTCGCGCCTCAAGGCCGCTGCCCGCCAACCCACCATCGGCAGCCTCATCGACGAGGCGATGCGCGCCATCGAGAAAGACAACGAATCCCTGAAAGGCGTGCTGCCCAAGGACTACTCAACATTTCCGACTGGGGCGGGGAGCGGCTGCGGGAGGATGCGCGTTGGGTCTTCGGCGCGCCGCCCGTGGGCAACGCCAATTACGCCTGGCTTCAGCACATCTGGTGGCACCTGGCCCCCAACGGTACGGCGGGCGTGGTGCTCGCCAATGGCTCGATGAGTTCCAACCAGTCCGGCGAGGGGGAAATCCGCCGAGCCATGGTCGAGGCCGACGCCGTGGACTGCATGGTGGCGCTGCCCGGCCAGCTCTTCTACTCCACCCAAATCCCGGCCTGCCTGTGGTTCCTCGCCAGAAACAAGAACCCCGGCAAGGGCTTGCGCGACCGGCGCGGCCAGGTGCTCTTCATCGACGCCAGAAAGCTCGGCGTGATGGTTGACCGCACCCGGCGCGAACTCACCGATGCAGACATCAAACGCATCGCCGACGCCTGCCACGCCTGGCGTGGCGAACCCGAAGCAGGCCAATACGCCGACGTACCCGGCCTCTGCAAATCCGCCACGCTCGATGAAATCCGCAAGCACGGCCATGTGCTCACTCCCGGCCGCTATGTCGGCGCCGAGGCTGCCGAGGACGACGGCGAGGCCTTTGCCGACAAGATGCAGCGGCTCAGCACCCAGTGGCGCGAGCAGCAGCGCGAAGCGGCGCGGCTGGATTCGGTGATCGCGGCCAACTTGAAGGCGCTCGGCTATGACTGATCTGACGACACCTGTCGGCTACGCCGACTTCGTGAATGAAATCAAACAGCAAATCCGTCAGCGCCAGTATCAGGCGCTACGCGCGGCCAACAAGGAATTGTTCGCCCTGTACTGGTGGATGGGTGAAACCATCAGTCGCCGTCAGACCGAACAGGGCTGGGGCAAGGCGGTTGTCGAAAGCCTGGCTCACGACCTGCAAGCCGAATTTCCCGGACGCAATGGATTCTCGGCACGCAACCTGTGGAACATGCTGGACTTCTACCGTGCCTATGCGGACAAGCCAAAACCGCAACCATTGGTTGCAGAAATCAGTTGGGCCAAGAACCTGCTGATCATGGCCCGTTGCAAGGATGATCCGGAACGAGAGTTCTATCTGCGTGCCACCGCCCGCTTCGGCTGGACCAAGAACGTCCTGCAACACCAGCTCGACAACCAGAGCTATCGCCAGTATCTGGCCGGGCAGACCAACTTCGACGCCGCCGTACCCGAAAGCATCCGTGCGCAAGCCCTGCTGGCGGTGAAAGATCACTATACCTTCGACTTTCTGGGCCTTGCCGACGAACATTCCGAGCGCGAGCTGGAGCAAGCGCTGATCCGACATCTGCGCGCCTTCCTCACCGAAATGGGAGAGAGCTTCACCTTCGTCGCCAACCAGTACCGGCTGGAGGTCGACGGCAAGGACTACTTCATCGACCTGCTGCTGTTCCACCGCCGCCTGCGCTGCCTGGTCGCCATCGAACTGAAGATCGGCTCGTTCAAGCCCGAGCACAAGGGCCAGATCGAGTTCTACCTCGACCAGCTCGACCAGCACCACCGCTTCGAGGGCGAAAACCCACCCATCGGCATCGTCATCTGCCGCGACAAGACCCGCACCGTGGTCGAATACGCCCTGCGAAACATGAACCGCCCGCTTGGCATCGTCACCTACACCGTCACCCCCCAACTCCCGGCCGACTACCGCAACGACCTGCCCAGCCCTGAGCAGATCGCAGCACACTTGCAAGCCTGGGCCGTGGAGCAAGGAGCGGACGAATGAGCGAACGACGAGCCGCCTCCGACCCGCGTATCGCCATCGTCGATGCCCCGTTCGATTGCGATGAAAGCGAACGCCCCTTCGGCAAGCGTTGGCGGCAAGAGACCATCACCTTGACGGCAGCGCATGTCGAGGCACTGCGGCAAGGCGCGCTTCTGGCCGTGGATGTGCAGGGGGAGTATGTGGTGTATGTGAAGCTGGATGCGGCGATCGAGGCCAACCTGAGGGGGCTTGGGTATGGCGGGTGATTGGACCGAAACCACTGTCGGCGAGGCGTTCGAGATCGGTCCGTCGCGCACATTGAAGCGAGGGGACGTCGCGCCCTTCATTCCTATGGATGCGTTGCCAGTCCACGCGAGAGCGTTTGAACGCATCGACTACCGTGAATTCACGGGTTCTGGCACTCGGTTCAAGAACGGCGATACTTTGATCGCACGAATTACGCCGTGTCTTGAGAACGGCAAGACGGCGTATGTTGCTGGTCTGCCAGACAGCTCTGTTGGTCATGGCTCTACGGAATACATAGTCCTCCCCGGCAGAGAGAGCTTGAGCGATGGCTTGTACGGCTATTACTTGGCCCGTTCTCCGGACTTTCGGCGCTACGCAATTGGTCACATGGAAGGCACGTCCGGGCGACAGCGCGTGCCTTCAACGGCCATAGAAAAGTACGTATTGGCGTTGCCACCGCTGCCCGAACAACGCGCCATCGCCCACATCCTCGGCACGCTGGACGACAAGATCGAGAATCTGCACCGCCAGAACGAGACGCTGGAGGCGATGGCCCGCGTCCTGTTCAAGGACTGGTTTGTCGACTTCGGCCCTGTGCGCGCCAAGCTGGAAGGCCGCTGGCGGCGCGGCGAGTCACTCCCCGGCCTGCCCGCGCACCTCTACGACCTCTTTCCCGACCGTCTCGTCGAATCCGAACTCGGCGAGATTCCGGAGGGATGGGAGGTTCAACCGTTCTCCGAGACCGTGGAAGTCATTGGCGGAGGAACGCCAAAAACTTCTGTCTCCGAGTACTGGGGCGGGGATATCCCATGGTTCTCGGTCATCGATGCACCGAGCCTCGCCGATATCTGGGTTGTTGATACCGAAAAGAAAGTGACGCAAAAAGGTATCGAGGCTTCGTCTACGAAAGTTCTGCCAGTAGGCACGACCATTATCTCTGCCCGAGGAACGGTTGGAAGACTTGCTCTCGTTGGTGTTCCAATGGCGATGAATCAGTCTTGCTACGGTCTGCAAAGCAAGCGGGGAGCCAAAGGGTTCTACACCTACTTCGCGACGCGCACACTGGTGAGCGTCCTGCAGCAGCGGGCTCACAGATCTGTCTTCGACACAATTACGCGAGATACACTCGCTGGGATCGCGGTGATCATGCCGCCTGATCGGGTGGTTGACGAGTTCGAGCAACTCGCAGAACCCTTGCTTCGCCGCATTCACAAGAGCTTGCTACAGTCCCGCACCCTCGCCGCCCTGCGCGATGCCCTGCTGCCCAAGCTCATCTCCGGCGAGTTGCGCATCATGGACGCCGAGAAATTCTTGGAAAGCCGGGGAGGAACGCCATGTCATTGATCCTGACGCAACAGGAAGCCGACGCCCTGTTGGCCTTGGAAAAACACTACTTCGGCGCGGATCGCTTTGCATTTCCCGGGCTTGGCGGCTCCTTGCGTATCCCGCTGCATTCGACGGATCGGCGCGAGGAATTCAGCCTTGACATCTGGCAGGGCCGTATTGCCCTGACGCAACACACCTTCCAAACACGTGCCCGCAAGGCGGTCATTCTGGCGCGGCTGGACCTGGGCGGGCCGCCACACCGGAACCCTGATGGGGAGGAAATAGGCTGCCCCCATTTACATCTTTATCATGAAGGCTTCGGGGACAAGTGGGCAGCGCCGTTGCCCGATGCGTTCAAAGGCATCAACGATGCCATCCACTTGCTCGATGCGTTCATGGATTACTGCCGGGTGACCGGCAAGCCGGTTATCGATCGGGGATTATTCGCATGAGCATGATCGATGATGTCCAGAAACTACTGGATAACTACACCCGTTGGCTACGGGACAAGACGGTATTGCGCCAGATTCGCGGCGAGTGGATTCAGGTGACAACGCCATACCTGGACCGTCACAACGATCAACTCCAGTTCTATGTCCGCAAGGAGAACAACGGGTATGTGCTCACGGACGACGGATACACCCTCAACGACCTCATCAATTCCGGTTGCCCTTTGGATAGCCCGAAACGACAAGAATTATTGAAGACGACCTTGGCCGGGTTCGGGGTTCACCTGGATGGCGATGAGATGGTGCTGAAGGCAACGCCGGACAATTTTTCGCTCAAGAAACACAACCTGATTCAGGCGATGCTCGCTGTGAACGACTTGTTCTATTTGGCATCGCCTTATGTCGCCAGCCTGTTTTATGAGGATGTGACCCAGTGGCTGGATTTGGCGGACATCCGCTATACGCCCAAGGTCAAGTTCACCGGCAAAAGCGGTTATGACCACATGTTCGATTTCGTCATCCCTCGGTCCCGCCAGCAGCCGGAGAGGATTGTGCAGGCGATCAGCAACCCGAAGAAGGATGTGGCTGAAGCGTTGGTATTCAAATGGCTGGATACGCGGGAGACTCGCCCTCCTGAATCTCGCTTGTATGCCTTCTTGAATGACAGCACGTCGTCTGTTTCGCCCTCGGTTGTAGACGCGTTAAGAAACTACGATCTTGAACCGGTGTTGTGGTCGCAACGCGAACAGTCCCGAGAGGCGCTGGCTGCATGAACCGCATCCCCGTCAATCCCGACCTGCTGCGCTGGGCACGTGAGCGTGCCGGCCTGGACAGGCTCGACCTCGCTGGGCGCTTCCCGAAGCTAGCGGACTGGGAGGATGGCGAGTTGATGCCGACCTTACGGCAGATCGAGGCTTTCGCCCATACGGTCCATGTTCCCATCGGGTATCTGTTCCTCCCGTCCCCCCCGGACGAGCCGTTGCCGATCCCTGATTTCCGCACGCTGTCCGGGCGAGCGGTCACCCGCCCCAGCCCGAACCTGTTGGATACGCTCTATCTCTGTCAGCAACGCCAGGACTGGTATCGCGATTACGCGCGGTTGCATGGACTTGAGCCGCTGGGATTCATCGGCAGCGTGCGTGTGGAGGACGATCCCGTGGCCGTGGCGGAGACGATGCGGGCAACACTCGCGCTTTCCGTCGCCGAAAGACGGCGCCTGCCGACTTGGTCCGACGCCTTGCGGCAACTGGTCCAAAAGGCGGAAGAAGCCGGCGTGCTCGTGATGACGAGCTCGATCGTAGGCTGCAACAGTCATCGCAAGCTCGATGTGGAGGAGTTTCGCGGCTTCGCCCTCGCCGACGATCTCGCCCCCCTGGTGTTCATCAACGCCGCCGACAGCAAGGCGGCGCAGATGTTCACGCTGGCGCATGAGCTGGCCCACCTGTGGCTTGGCGAGAGCGGGATATCCGATCCCGAAATTGCACGGCTTCCCGAACAGGCCGCCGAGCGTTGGTGTAATGCCGTGGCGGCCGAATTGCTAGTGCCGATGGCAGACCTGCGGCGCGAATACCGGGCTGGCATCTCCATCCAGGAAGAGATTCAGAGCTTGGCGCGGGGTTTCAAGGTCAGTACGCTGGTGGCGCTGCGCCGCCTGTTTGATGCTGGGTTCATCGATCAGGCGGCCCTCTGGCAGACCTATCGCGAAGAACTGGCACGCATTCGGGCGCTCAATCTTGGCGGAGGCGATGGCGGCGATTTCTACCGTACCCTTGGTACGCGTACCGGTAAACGCTTTGCGCGTGCGGTGCTTTCCAGCACGCTGGAGGGCCAGACGCTCTTCCAGGATGCATTCCGGATGCTGGGCGTGCGCAAGACGGCTACCTTTTATGAGGCCGCACGGGAGCTGGAGGTGATGCTATGACCTACCTGCTCGACGCCAATGTCTTCATTCAGGCCAAGAATCTGCATTACAGCCTGGACTTCTGCCCCGCTTTCTGGGATTGGCTGATCGACAACAATACGGCTGGACACGTGTTCAGCATCGACAAGGTGGCGGATGAAATTGCCGCCGGCGCCGACGAACTGACGGACTGGATGCACCAGCGTGGAAATGGTCTCTTCCTGAAAGCCGACCCGCAGGTTGCCGCGCAGTTTGGCAAGGTAAGCGCCTGGGCCACGCAGCAACGGTACGAGCCGGCAGCCATCAACACCTTTCTGCAAGTGGCGGATTTCTATCTCATCGCCCATGCCCTGGCCAACGGCCATACGGTGGTAACTCACGAAACGCCTGCCAACTCGACCAAGCGCATCAAGATTCCCAATGCCTGCATCGGCCTCGACGTGCGGTTCATGACCCCATACGAAATGCTGCGTCGGGAACATGCGCGATTTGTGCTCGGGGGGCTCTGATGACCTTCCTGTCCGAATCCGCCCTCGAACAGGCCCTGCTCGATCAGTTGCGGGGGCTGGGCTACCAGATCGAGCGCGAGGAAGACATCGGCCCGGACGGGCATCGGCCCGAGCGGGAAAGCCATGATGAGGCGGTCTTGCCGGGTCGGCTTGAACGTGCCGTGGCGCGAATCAACCCTGACTTGCCCCCCGAGGCGCATCACGACGCCATCCTGAAGATCACCCAGTCGGAACTGCCGCATCTCGTGGAGGAGAACTGGCGCATCCACCGGCTGCTCGCCGAGGGTGTGGATGTGGAGTACTACGGGGAAGACGGTACCCTCACGGCAGGCAAGGTCTGGCTGATCGACTTCGATCAGCCCGCGAGCAACGACTGGCTGGCGGTACCGCAGTTCGTGGTCATCAACGGACAGATCAACCGCCGGCCGGACGTGGTGCTGTTCGTGAACGGCCTGCCGCTCGCAGTCATCGAGCTCAAGGCGCCGGGCAATGCGGGCGCCGATCTCGCCGCCGCATTCAATCAGTTACAGACCTACAAGCAGCAGATTCCGCAGCTTTTCCAAACCAACGCCCTGCTCATCGTCTCGGATGGCTTGAACGCGCGGGTGGGTTCGTTGGCAGCCGATTTCGAACGCTTCATGCCCTGGCGCACGACGGACGGCGCGAGCGTTGCGCCGAAGGACAGCCCGGAGCTGGCAGTCGTCGTGGAAGGGGTACTCAAGCCGCTGTGGCTGCTGGCTCTGGTGAAGGACTTCACCGTCTTCGGTCAATCCGCCGCCGGGCTCGTCAAGATCATCGCCGGCTATCACCAGTTCCATGCCGTGCGCAAGGTCGTGGAACAGACCCTGCGGGCAATGGCACTTCCGCGTGAGCTGTGGGAAGACCCCGCCGACTACGGCCTGCCGCGGGCGGCCGACCAACCGCGCGGGGACAAGCGCATCGGCGTGATCTGGCACACTCAAGGTTCGGGCAAGAGCCTGCTGATGGCTTCCTATGCCGGACAGCTTGTGCGCCACCCCGATCTCGGAAATCCGACCATCGTCGTCATCACGGATCGCAACGACCTGGACGACCAGCTCTTTGCCACCTTCGCCATGTGCCGCGATCTGATCCGGCAAACGCCCGGGCAGGCGGGCAGCCGCGAGGAATTGCAGCGGCTGCTGGCACGCGCTTCCGGCGGCGTGGTGTTCACCACCATCCAGAAGTTCGCACCGGAGAATGGCACGGCTTATCCACGGCTCACCGACCGGCGCAATGTCATCGTGATCGCCGACGAGGCCCACCGCAGTCAATACGGCTTCCGGGCCAGGGTGGAGGCGAAATCGGGAGAAGTTTCCTATGGCTTTGCCAAGTACCTGCGCGATGCCTTGCCCAATGCCTCATTCATCGGTTTTACCGGTACACCGATCGAGGCCGACGACGTAAACACGCCAGCGGTATTCGGCAACTACATCGATGTCTACGACATCAGCCGCGCCGTGGAGGACGGCGCAACGGTGCCGATCTACTACGAATCGCGGCTGGCGCGCATCGACCTCGCCGAGGACGAGAAGCCCAGAATCGACGCCGAAGTCGAAGCATTGCTGGAAGACGAGGAAGAAACCTCGCGGGAGAAAGCCAAGCAGAAGTGGGCCACCGTCGAAGCGCTGGTGGGCAGCGACAACCGGCTCCGGCAAGTGGCGCGGGACATCGTGCAGCACCTTGAGGATCGGGTCGCCGCGCTCGATGGAAAGGCCATGCTCGTGTGCATGAGCCGGCGTATCTGCGTGGCCTTGTACAACATCATTTGCATCGGGACACAAGACCATCCCCCGCTGCGGCCCGACTGGCACAGCAATGACGACAACGCCGGCGCAATCAAGATCGTGATGACCGGGTCGGCTTCAGACCCTGCCGATTGGCAGCCGCATATCGGCAACAAGGCGCGGCGCGAGCTCATCGCCAAACGCGCCAAGAACCCTGATGATCCATTGAAACTCGTCATCGTGCGCGATATGTGGCTGACCGGCTTCGACGCCCCATGCATGCACACCATGTACATCGACAAACCCATGCGCGGCCACGGTCTGATGCAGGCCATCGCACGTGTCAACCGTGTGTTCCGGGACAAGCCGGCGGGGCTGGTGGTCGATTACATCGGCATCGCCCAGAACCTTAAGCAGGCACTTTCGCAATACTCCCGCCGCGATCAAGAACAGACGGGCATCGAAGAGGCCGAGGCGGTTGCGGTGATGCAGGAGAAGTATGAGATCGTGCGCGACATGTTCCACGGCTTCGACTACCGTTCGGCGCTTGCCGACAGCCCTTCGGCGAGACTGACCCTGATGGCAGCGGCCGTGGATTTCATTCTCGGGCGCCAGCAGGCGTGGGCCGCCAACGAGACGACTTGGGAGGGCAAGAAGGCAGCACTGCGGCGCTACCAGGACGCGGTACTCGCGCTTTCCAAGGCGTTCGCGCTGGCTGCCGCGAGCGAGGAAGCGCGTGCCATCCGAGAGGAGGTCGGTTTCTTCCAGGCGATTCGTGAGGCGCTTGTGAAGTCTGATCCACACACCATCCGCGCCGCCCGGCAGCGGGGCGAGGAATCAGGGCTGACCGAGGAGGAAATCGCCTTCTACGACGCCCTGGCGGAGAACGAATCTGCCGTCGAGGTCATGGGCGACGCCAGGCTACGCGTCATCGCCCACGATCTGCTGGTGAGCCTCAAGGAAAACCTGACGGTCGACTGGGCGCACCGCGAGTCGGCGCGGGCACGCATGCGCGTGCTGGTTAAGCGCATCCTGCGCAAGTACGGCTACCCGCCGGACTTGAGGATGCCGCTGTGCAAACGGTACTTCAGCAGGCCGAGGCGCTGTCAGCGGCATGGCAGAGCGCCCAGGCCTGGACCTGAAAATTGCGTCGGGTGCGACCGATGAAACTGAAGGCGATCTGGTGTGAATTTCCGGGATGGCGCCGTTGCCTGACGGTCGCGTTGGCTGTGCTTGCGATCGCCGGCTGTATCGAGGCTTACCGCACCGATTACGACAGACGCTACGGTCCACCCGCGCCGCGGGAGCGGCGTCTGAGCGAGTCGGCTTATCTGGCGCAGCTCGCCGCCGGCAAGGTGTCCTATGCCCGCGATGTCCAGCCTATCCTCGATTCGCGCTGCGTCGTCTGTCACGGCTGTTATGACGCGCCTTGTCAGTTGAAGCTGGAATCTTTCGAGGGCCTGGAACGCGGCGGCAGCAAGACCCCCGTGTACGACACCACCCGCATCCAGGCTGTTCCGCCGACGCGTTTGTTCATCGACGCCGACGGCGTCCAGGCCTGGCGCTCCAAAGGCTTCTTCCCGGTGCTGAACGAACGGCGCGATTCGTCCGAGGCGAACCTGCTGGGCTCCTTGCTGTTTCGGATGCTTGAGTTGAAGAAAGAGCATCCCCTGCCCACTTCAGGCGTGTTGCCCGACACTTTCGACTTCGGTCTCGACCGGACGCTGAACTGCCCTGCCGTCGAAGAGTTCGGCGATTTCGCGGACGATCACCCCGAGTGGGGCATGCCTTACGGATTTCCGGGCCTGAGCGGGCGCGAGCACGATACCCTGGTGAGCTGGCTGCGCCAGGGCGGGTTCGCGCCGCCGCCGAATCCCGTATCGCCCGAGGCCGGCTCGGCCGTGGCGCGCTGGGAGGCGTTCCTCAATGGCCCCAGTCCAAAGGAGCGGCTGTTCGCCCGCTACGTCTACGAGCATCTCTTCATCGGCAACCTGCATTTCCGCGGATTGGCGCCCCGCGAATTCTTCCGGCTGGTGCGCTCCCACACGCCGCCCGGCGAGCCGATCCGGGAAATCGCGACCATCCGGCCGTACGACAGTCCGGGACCGGGGGAATTCTATTACCGCCTGCGGCCGGTGCGGCAGAGCATCGTCGACAAGACCCACATGGTCTACGAACTCGACGACGTCCGGATGCGCCGCTACCGGGAGCTGTTTCTGGAACCCGAGTACCCGGTCGACCGGCTGCCGGGTTATGCCGCCGCCGACGCCGCCAATCCGTTCAAGACTTTCGTCGCCATTCCGCCCCGGTCGCGCTACCGGTTCCTGCTCGACGACGCGCATTTCTTCTTTTCCGGTTTCATGAAGGGGCCGGTCTGCCGGGGGCAGGCCGCGCTCAACGTGATCCAGGACCGTTTTTGGGTCGCTTTCACCGATCCGGATGCCGACCCGGTCAGCAACGACGCCCAATTCCTGGCGAACCAGGCGGAGCGCCTGCGGCTGCCGGCCGAGAAGGAAAATTCACCTGGGATCGGCGACATCTGGTACACCTACCGGGCGCTGGAGGATGACTATCAGGCAGCCAAGGCGGGCTGGCTGCGGATCCACGGTGATCGCGGCGGCGCTGCGCTGCGCGACCTCTGGGAAGGCGACGGCAACAATCGCGATGCCTTGCTGACGGTGTTCCGGCATTTCGACAGCGCCTCGGTAGAGCGGGGCCTGGTCGGCGACACCCCCCTGACCGCCTGGGTCGTCGACTACCCCTTGCTGGAGCGGATTCATTATCTGCTGGTCGCCGGTTTCGATGTGTTCGGCAATGTCGGCCACCAGCTGGCGACCCGCTTGTACATGGATTTCATGCGCATGGAGGCGGAAAACAATTTTCTGCGGTTCCTCCCGGCGAACATGAGGCAGGCCGAACGCATGAGCTGGTACAAAGGCGTCGGCGGGGAAATCAACAACCTCTTCCAGAATCCCCTTTGGGGCTTGGCGCCGGAGACGGCCATCGGCTACCGGACCGGCGATCCCAAGAAAGAATTCTTCGATCTGGTCCGAGTCCGTTTCGGCGGGGCGGCAGGCGCTCCTGACCCTTTCACCGGCTGCGGCGCGGCGGGATGCGGAAACGGCGGCGCGCCGGCAGTTCCGCCGGCGCAGGCATCCGTGGAGCGTGAGCTGAGGCGCTTGGCATTCGCCAAAGGCAGCGGGATCGCCTTTCTTCCCGAGTTGTCCTACGTCCGCATCCGGACCGGCGAGACGGAAGAGGGCTGGATCTACAGCCTCGTCAAGAACACTGCGCTCGAAAATGTGTCGATACTGTTTCTCGAAGAATTGAGGCGGACACCGAAGGAAGACACCCTGACGCTGGTGCGCGGCGTCGTCGGAAGCTATCCGAATTTCTTTTTCGACCTGGACGAAGCCGAGGTGGGCGAATTCGTGGACGCCGTCCTGAGCCTGGACAGCCCGAAGGCGTTCGGGCCGAAGCTGGCCGAACGCTTCGGCGTCCGCCGCGCGAACCCCGGATTCTGGAAGGTATCGGACTGGTTCAACCGGCGCCACCTCGAGGCGAACCCCGTCACGGCAGGCTGGCTGGATCTGAGCCGCTACGACAATTTGTGAGCGTTTTCCGGGTTCCAGCGGATGACTACGTTGGCCTGTTCCCTGGGGCCTGCGAATTCGGAAGCCAGCCACCGGCTGCCGCCGATCGCGGCGATTCTGCCGTCGACGCAGACGATGGGCTGGCGGTTTCTCAGCCACGGCGGCAGCCCGGCCTCCTGGAACAGTTTCTTGAGTTCCCGGTGTCCTTTGCGGCCCGCCGGTTCGATCCTGTCGCCTTCGCGCCGGTAACGCACGGAGATGCGCCCGCCCCGCCATTTGTCCGGATCGATGCCGGGGCCAGGTTCCAGCGAAGCGGCAAGGCGGCCATTGCCGGCCAGCATGAGCGGCGTTTCCCCGTTCCAGGCTCTCGTCCAGGAGGGGTCGAAGTCCGTCGCTGGAGGGACCAGATAAAGACGGTGACGGTAACGCCGCACCTCCCCGTCGGCCCAGGCGATTGTCGGCGAATGCTCGCCGGATGCTTCGACAATGTCCCTCCGTATCCGCTCCAGCAGCTTCGCCGAGGGTGCGCGCAGACCTCGGTTCCGTATCCAGCGGCGCAGTAGGAGCCGTTGTTCGCCCGGCGGGAGCCTCTGCACGGCATCGAGGTCGAGGCTGCCCGAACCGTCCGCAGCCGTCGCGGCTGTTGTCAGGGTTTCCGCTTGCTTGTCCAGGAGTTCGGCGGCTTCGGCACAGTGTCCGGCGCTGCGGGCGAGATTGGCCGCAACTGTAGGCCAGCGTTCGGCGAGCTGCGGCATGATCCGGCGACGGATGAAATTGCGGTCGTAGCGCTCGTCGCGATTGCTGGGGTCTTCGATCCAGTGCAGGCCCTTGTCTTGCGCGTACGCCAGAATTTCCCCGCGGCTGAAGCGGAGGAGGGGACGGTGCAGGATGCCCGGACCGAAAGGCATGGCACCCGGCATCGCGGCGAGGCCGGCCAAGCCTGCGCCACGCAGGAGCTGAAGCAGCAGCGTTTCGGCCTGGTCGTCGAGATGTTGCGCCGTCACGAGGATATCCCCCGGATTCAGCAAGGCTTCGAGGGCCAGGTAGCGGGCGGCGCGCGCCGCCGCCTCGGGGCTCTCGCCGGGGTTGGGACGACCGTCGACCCGGAGGATGTCCAGAGCGATGCCGTATTTGCCGGCGACCGCCGCACAGTGCCGGGACCAGGCGTCGGCTTCGGCCAGGAGTCCGTGGTGAATGTGGACGGCGCGCAGATCGAAGAACGAGAGGAGGCGAAGTTCCTGCATCAGATCGAGCAGGACGGCGGAGTCCAGTCCGCCGCTGAAAGCCACCCGGTAAGCGGAGCCGGCGTGGAGGCCGGCGCGGAAGCTACCGAGGCTCAATCTCACCGGATTCGCCCCGTACCGGCAGGTTCGCTCAGGCGACCGGCTCGTCGTATAAGCCGAAGCCCATAAGGCGCTCGTAGCGCATGGCAAGGAGCTCGTCCATCGGCAATGCGGAGATTTCCTCGAGATTGCGCTTGAGTTCGATCTTGAGGTTATCGGCCATCCGTTCCCGGTCGCGATGGGCGCCGCCCAGGGGTTCCGGGACAATCGAATCGATCAGGCCCAGCTCCATCAGGCGCTCGGACGTGATGCCCATGGCTTCCGCCGCCAGCTCGGCCTTTTCCGCGCTCTTCCACAGGATGGAGGCGCAGCCTTCGGGCGAGATGACGGAATAGGTGCTGTACTGGAGCATCAGCAAACGGTCGCCTACGCCGATGGCCAAAGCCCCGCCGGAGCCGCCTTCACCGATCACCACGCAGACGATGGGGGTCTGCAACTGCGCCATTTCGAACAGGTTGCGGGCGATCGCCTCGCTCTGACCGCGTTCTTCGGCATTGATGCCGGGATAGGCGCCGGGGGTGTCGATGAAGCAGACGATGGGCAACTGGAAGCGCTCCGCGAGCCGCATCAGCCGCAGGGCCTTGCGATAGCCTTCCGGTCTCGGCATGCCGAAATTCCGGTAGATTTTTTCCTTGGTATCGCGTCCTTTCTGGTGCCCGATGACCAGCACTGCGGTGCAGTCCAGCCGGGCCAGGCCGCCGATGATGGCGGGGTCGTCGGCGAAGGCCCGGTCGCCGTGCAGTTCGTGGAACTCCTGGAAGATCAGATCGATGTAATCGCGGCTGTGCGGCCTTTGCGGATGGCGGGAGATCTGGGAAATCTGCCAGGCGCTTAAGGAGGAAAAGACCGATTCGGTGAGCTTGCGGCTTTTCTCTTCGAGCTTGGAGATTTCCTCGGAGATATTGATTTCGTTGTCGAATCCGACGTGTCTGAGCTCTTCGATCTTGGCTTCCAGCTCGGCGATCGGCTGTTCGAAATCCAGGAATTTCAGATCCATTTAGGCGTTGTCAATGGGCCGGGAATGATGTGACCGCTTAGTTTAACACTTCGGCCAGGAAATTCTGCATCGCCTGCCAGGAGCGCCGGTCGGCCGCGGGATCGTAAACGGTGCCGAAGGCCGGGTCGTTGGCCAAGGGGTTGGTGAAGGCATGGAGTGTGTGGCCGTACATGTGGATTTGCCAGTCGGCCTCGGCCTCGGTCAGCTCGCGGCCCAAGGCAATGACCTGCTCCGGCGGCGCCATGGGATCATCGTAACCGTGCAGCACCAGTACCTTGGCGCGGACTTTCCGGCCCGCGGTGTTGCCCGGCGGAATGAACAGGCCGTGGAAGCTGACCACGCCCCGGAGATCGGCACCGGTGCGGGCGAGGTCGAGGACGCACAGCCCGCCGAAGCAGAATCCCATCGCCGCGATGCGTCCGGGATCGACTTCGGGAAGCGAGCGCAAGGTGTCCAGGGCCGCGCTGATCCTTGCCTGCAGCAGTCCGCGGTCGGACATGAACGGTCCCATGAGTTGAGCGTTCTGCTCCGGGCCGCTGCCCAATACCCCCTTGCCGTACATGTCCAGGGCAAAGGCGGCATAGCCCAATTCCGCCAGATGGCGCGCCTTGCCACACACGAATTCATCGCGTCCGCCCCAGGCGTGGGATATCAGGACGGCGGGGCGGGGCAGAGGAAAACCGTCGTCATAGGCGAAGTAGCCCGACAGCAGCGTATCGGCGTGGTGGTAATCGATATCCCGTGTCTGTAAGGCCATGGAGCGCGTCTCTCGTTCAGGTCAGGTAGCGGCTGCGATTTTCCCCGGCTTTCCGGTGTCCTGCAAGCCGGCCCGATGGCGAGGGAGAGCGACCGTTTTGGGCTTCGAACGGAGAAAGTGAGTCGCCGGAAGGCCCGTCACATAACCTTCGGGTCGGTTCGGACATGCGCCGGCGCAAGGGGATCTGCGCCGGACTCGACGAGGAAGCCGGCGTGGCATGTAGGAAGCGGGCGTGCTACCAATTCACGGTCTGATCAAATTCGAATTCCGGCGGCGGTTCGAAGGACGGTTCGCAACCTCCCGCGGCCTCACCGGAGGTCTGATCCCAGTCGAGGGCGTGTTCCTCGGGCGGGGAGCGGGCCGGTCCAGCGGTAATCCGGCATACGCCGTCACCGCCGGGCGCAACGGGGAGTCGGGCGCCAGCACGCCGTGGTAACGATGCCGGTGCTTCCGGGGCGGCGGGACCAGGTTGGCGAGACGATCCAGGACAAATCGTCAGGACAGATGATTTGCACGGCGGAGCCGCCCGCAGGGTGCCGCACAGGGAGGTGCGGCATGAGCTTTCCAGGGGGGGCAGATATAGCACCGTCTGACCGTCGGGACGGGGAATGATGAAGACCATCCGTGGTCTTTACCCTGCGGGCGCTCTACGCGCGTCCAAATTCGCTCCCGGCGAAATTGTGGGCAGGGGGTAGATCAATCGCTCGTCGGGCTCGACCCAGGCCAGGCGCTCGCCGGCGAAGATCGGCCGGGCGCACCAGTTTGCCGGGAGCATACTGGGACGCGCACTGCGCGGCTCGAAGGGTGAACCCCAGGGATGGGGTGAGCAATAGCGCAACAGCCGTTCCAGGCCGGCGTGGTCCCACGGCGCGACGAAAGACCTCGGCGTTCAGCGACAAATCGGCGGGACAGCCGCTGCACGGCCGAAGGCCGCCCGTGGGTCGATGTACATGGACGTACAGCGATGAAAACTGCCGCTGTGGTTCCACCCCGGCATGAGCTCCGTGGCCTCCTCCGGCAAGGGTCGCCGGGTGCTGCACGAGGGGCAGATCCCGCGGCCCTTGCAGGAGAAGGCGACCAGAAAGTCATGCCCGCATCCGGCCCAGCGCATGCCCGAAGGCTTCGAGCATGGAGGGAACTTCACGAAAATCTCCGGCCATGAGTGCATTCTCCTTTGCTGTTCCTGAGGTAAAAACCATGCGAATGGGATTTTCTGCACTACCCTGACATTTCGATCAAAAAACTCGCAATCGGTCCCGCGATGTCCAGCCCCGTGAGCCTTTCGAAACCCGCGAACATCGGCGCCGGATTGACATCGAGGATGACGTGGCGGCCGGCCTCGGTGCGCTTGAAATCGATGCCGGCGAAGGCCAGGTGCATGGCCCGAGCGGTCTTGACCAGGTCGAGGCATTCCTCCGGGCTCAGGGGGGTCGGCTCGAAGTTTTGAGGACCTGTGCGGAAATCCACCCGATCGGTCACCAGTGCCCCGGCGGCGATGATTTGGCCGCCCAGAACATAGGCGCGGACATCGGTCCCATGGATGCGTTCCTGCAGCAGGACCGGCGCCTCCGACAACCGATCCAGGAACTCCGGGGACAAATCCTCCGCGGTGAGCGCCACCGCCTCGGCGCCCCCCGCCAGAGGTTTGCAAATCACCTGCTCATGCCGTGCGACAAAGCCTTTCACCGACTCGGAGTCATTGCCCGCAAAAGTCGTCGGCACTGGAATCCCCACCTGTTTCAGGTGGTCCACGGTGTGCAATTTATAGTAATGGCAAAGCAGGGTGCTCAGGGGATTCACCACGGGTTTTCCATGGGTTACCGCCCACCGCAAGAGGCTTCCCAGCATCGAATCCTTTTCCCGCAATGTCCGAAGCTGCAAGTGCAACGGCTCACCGTCCTTCTGACCCTTGCCGGAATCCTGCTTGTGCCAGTCGTTGCAATGGAGGCTCCGCAGGAAAAAGGCCTTGATCCCGTTCAGGCTTACGGAATCGTACTGCCAGCCACAATCGGAAAAGCCGAGAGCATGTCGGCGGGGAAATTCCGAAGTATCGATCAGAAGCGGCGGGTGGTCCAATTCGGAGAGGGAATCGATAAGTCTGACGACTTCCAATTCGGTTGGGCTGCCGAGTATGGCGAGATTATTCGTGGTGATGGCCTGCGATGCCGGTCGAGCGCATAAACGGTTCACGCCGGTCCCTTTATTAAGTTCGGCACAGGACCGACCGGCATGAACCGTTTACAACGAGCGGCATTGAGATCCGAGTGGAGAAACCGGCTCGAAACCCAATAGCTGTCACCTTGCGGTTTCCTGGAGATGGCTGTTCTGGTGACCCTGGCCTGATTAGAGGGGAATCATTTGCAGATTTCCAGGTCCGCCTTCCTCGCCAACAGCCATCGTGGTGACCTCGCCCGGACCATTATTGGGCGGATTATAGATTGGATTACCCTGGGGTGGATACCATCGGTGCCAACCTCCGGAATACTCGGGGAACTCGATTCCTGCCGTCACACCATCGAGCTGCTGCTCGGTCAATTGAATGCCGGATGCGCCTTTCTGAGTATCCGAGGATGCTACCGCTTCCGCCGGCACCGAAGCCAGCAACGGCAGTACCGCGGCTGTGCTCAAGATCAAGCGTTCGTTAGTTTTCATGATGCTTGACTCCGATCGTGAGGTTAAGGATAGGAATTTCAATGGGCGCTTCACGCCCATCGGGGCAAAGGGTGCGCCCGTCGTCGGGGTTTGTCAACGAAGGAGAGCACCGGCCCGATGGCGGGTGATACAATCCGCGGCCAGTGTATTCCATGGAGTTCCATCCGATGAATTCGGACCGTTTCAACCGGGCGCTGCAGGCGATCGACGCCGTCAATGCCCAGGACCCGAACCTTGAGGATTGGGAGGGGGCGCAGCATCCCAAGGAGCTGCTCTACGGCCGGCGGATGACCGAATGCCTGGAACGGATTTGTCCCGGCGCTTCGGAAGTTCTGCGGCTGGCGGCGCGGGGACAGCATATCAGGCGATGGGAGATTCCGCGCAGCGACTATCCCCGTAGCCGCGAGGGTTATCTGCGTTGGCGGACCCGCCTGTATGGCTTCCACGGTGACCAGCTCGGGCTGATCATGGCCGGGGCCGGTTACGACGAGGGCTCGATCCAGCGGGTGAAACGCCTGCTGAGCAAGCGGGATCTGCGCACCGACCCGGAATCGCAAACGCTCGAAGACACGGCTTGCCTGGTTTTCCTCGAGTACTATTTCGCCCCCTTCGCCGTCGGCCACGACGAGCCGAAGCTCATCGACATCGTCCGCAAGACCTGGAGAAAGATGTCGGACGCGGCCCGAGTCCGCGCACTGGAACTCGATCTTCCGGGCAGTCTCGGCGCCGTCGTGGCCAAGGCATTGGATGCCGGAGCATCCTGAGCGTCATTCTCGGCGGAGTGCGCTCGATCTCGGCCTGGGGCTTCGGGCCGCCGCGGCGCTGCTCGGTTTTATCTTCATTCTGAGGGTGCGACGGCGGGTTGGCGCTCGACGCCGGCAGGGCGGCGTCAATAGCCGAAGACGTCTGTCCTGAAACTGCGTTGCCAGGCCCGGGCGTAAATCGCCTCCCGCTTGCGATCGCCGTGAGGCGGCGTTTCGCCGGTCGATCGGGTTTCGAGCTGACCGTCGTTTCGCGAGTAGCCGTAGACGCCGGTGATGGAGACGGCTTCGTCGGCTGCGACGAAGCTGTAGCAGTGATTGATCAGCAGAGGTTCCGGCGGTGGCTCGCCGGCAAGCGAGGCGACGACGGCGGCGGCGCAGACCTTGGCCTGGGCATTGGCCGAAAAGGCCGATTTGGGCATGGGGCCGGCCTGGCAGGCATCGCCGATGACGTGGATCGCGGAATCGTACGGAGACGCGAAGCTCAACGGGTCGACCGGGCACCAGCCGGAGGCGTCCGTCAAACCCGAGGTTTCCGCCAAAACCCCCGCCTTCTGCGGCGGGATGACGTTGAGCACGTCCGCACGGAAGGCGTCGAATTCGGTTTCCACTGTCCGCGCGGCGGCATCGACCCGCTCCAGCCGGCCCTGCTTTTCCGAGGAAATCCATTCCAGCATGTCTCCATAGAGTTCGCGCCAAGCCTGTTCGAACGCAGGCTGTTTCGAAAAGCGGGTCTTGGCGTCCAGTATCAAAATTTTGGAGCGGGGTTTGTGCTTCTTCAGGTAACAGGCGATGAGCGAGGCACGTTCGTAGGGGCCAGGTGGACAGCGGTAGGGGTTGGGGGGCGCGGTGATCAGCACCAGTCCGCCGTCGGGCATCGTGCGGATTTGCCGGGCGAGCATCGCGGTCTGGGGACCGGCTCTCCAGGCATGGGGAACGGTTCGGCTCGCCGCTTCGTCGTAGCCTTCTATCGCATCCCAGCGAAAGTCGATGCCGGGGGAGAGGATCAACCGGTCGTAGGAGACCTCGGAACCGTCCGTCAGCGCTACGCGCCGTCGCGGCCGATCCAGCCGGGCGACCTGGGCGTTTACCTTCTTTATATCCAGTTCCCGTCGCAACGCATCATAAGAACGCACGAGCGTGCCCATGTCTCTGAGCCCGGCGACGGTTTCGTTCGAGCCGGGACAGGAGATATACGTGTCGCGCGGCTCGATGAGCGTGACGGTAAGGTCGGGATTCATCAGCTTCAGATAGCGAGCCGCGGTCACGCCGCCATAGCCGCCGCCGACGACCACGACCCGGCCGGAGCCGGTGCCGCGGAGATACCTTCCGGAAGCGCATCCGCCCAAGCCCCAACCCAAGCCGCAGGCTGCCAGGAGACGCAGGAATCGACGCCGGGGGTTCATGGCCTCTTTCCCAGAAAGCTGGCGATCCCTTCGATTTCCCAGTCCTTGAGGCCGGCTGCGATCCGGTTCATGACCGTCCCCGATCGTTTGCCCTCACGATAATCCCGCAACCTGGACGCTATTTCGTTCGCTTCGAAGCGGCGGAGCGATGCCAGCTCGGAAAGCTGTTCTTTTTCTTGCCCTTCCTCTTCAGCATGACATCCCAGACAACCGAGGGCCGCCAGAGCCGTATCCGGGTCTTCGGCGCGGGCGGGGAGGCAGAGAACGATTGCGATCGTGGCGATATGGGCGGACTTCGCAAACGATCGAACGGTACGACACGCGTTCAACGGGTAACTCACGGCGGGATATCCTGCAGGGCATCGGCCTCACCGATTTTATGCAGGCGTGCCGATTCGACCAAGCCGCGATTCTGTAGGGGATACTGCATTAGTCCTTGCACAACCTATTGATTTATATGGAATGACCCCTGCGTCAAAATGTCGCATATTTTTCTTGACAGTTTGATGAAGGGTGATAGACTCCCTCGCACCGAAGGACCGGAACCGCCTCTGTTGCGGGACCAATAGAATGCCCGTTAGAGGCAGGAAAGATAGGGAATTAGAGAAGTGGGGTGTCGGCTGAAATGCCGGCCCCTGTTCAACCATAACGAGGAGGATAAAACAATGGCAGCAACAACCATTGGTGGTGCAGCCGCGGCCGAAGCGCCGATGCTGGACAAAAAGTGGCTCACATTCGCGCTGGCGCTCTACACCGTGTTCTACATGTGGGTGCGCTGGTACGAAGGCGTCTACGGCTGGTCCGCCGGCCTGGACTCGTTCGCACCGGAGTTCGAAACCTACTGGATGAACTTCCTGTACACCGAAATCGTCCTGGAAATCATGACGGCTTCGATTCTGTGGGGCTATTTGTGGAAGACCCGCGACCGCAACCTGGCCGCGCTGAGCCCGCGTGAAGAGCTGCGCCGGAACTTCACCCACCTGACCTGGCTGGTGGCCTATGCCTGGGCCATCTACTGGGGCGCTTCCTACTTCACCG
>JBFMDC010000066.1:0-21003 GCA_040753975.1 Pseudomonadota bacterium | reverse complement strand
CGCGCACGCCGCCTGATAGCTCACCATGATCGCTCCGGCTGGGCTCCTGTCGCTTGGGTTTGGCTCGCTTAAAGCGCGTATCCTGGCAACCAGAATGGCAACGTAGATCATTTCGTCTACACCCTCTGATAGGCTGTGAAAAAACCGTAGCGAGCGGCCCGAATGCATGGGTTCGGCCGGATCGGCGCGTCTTTGCCCCGTGCTTCTGCCGCGTATCCGATGGCGGGGTCATTGGGCTCCCTGCGGGACCGCCGCGACGGGATCTGAAGACGTCGCGGACCCATCCCGAGCCGCGGCGTGGCGGCGCGCCCTCGCCATCAGCTGCTCCACCGTGAACGGCAAAAGCTTCCCCATCGGGTAACCCGCGGCCTCCAGGGCGCGGGCCGCCCAGGTGTTGCAGGTGTTGAAAATGTGAAATTTTCCGGTGGCGGGATAAAAAAAGCTGTCCCGGCCGTAACCGGACCTGATCGGCCAGGCTTTGGCCGCGCCGTCCCGGAGAAAGCTTGCGTGGATGAAGGCCGCCAGGTCGGCGAAACGGCTGCGCGCCACATCGAGCCTGACGATTTCGAATCCGCCGAAGCGGTCGGTGATGGCGCCCTTCACGCCGACCACATGCAGCACGGCGGCGGTGGGCCAGAGGGCGGCCTTGAGGAGCAACCAGAGGCCGGGATCGCCCGCCTGGTAATAATCCCAATCGCCCCAGCCCAGTTCCAGATAGTCGGCGCCTGGAAAGTCCGCACTTTCGGGCACCAGCCCCGGCGGAATGTCCGCCCGCCGGAGCGCGATACCCGCATGCCAGCCTTGTCCGATCACATAGATCGGGGAGGATGGTTCGCCCGGAGCAGGTACGGCGGGGGCCTTCGCCGGTCCAGCGCAGGCGGAGCACAGCGTTAATAGGCAAAGCAGGAACGCGAGGCGATGCACCATTTCAAGAAATCCTTCATCCCATGGAAACGCCGCCGGCGGATGGCCGGGCCTAGATCCATTAACCAAAAAACGGCGGTCGAATCCTCAACATTGACCGCAAAGCCGCGCCAACCGCCGTCTTTCCTCACCCCAACCGGCTGCTCCGCTCTCCCCAAAGGGAGAAGGGCTGGGATGAGGGTTTGTTGGCTTCAGGGTACCTCTAACTGCCCGTATTAAGGATTAAAGGATAGGCAAGGCCGGGGGAACTCGGTATGAAACCGTGCGGCCACCCTGCACGGCTTGGCCTAGGGTGGCACGATGCTTTACGCGCAGTCCGATGACGGGAGAGCCGCCATGGGGCGCGGATCGGCGGCCCAAGGCGGGCTCATCGGGCCAGGTGGTAGTACCTGCGGTTCAGGTAATACACCACGTCGTCGATCTCAGCCTTTCCCCAGTCGTCCCCGGCGTGCGCGGCCCAGCCCGCGACCCGCTCGCGGAGTTCGCTCAAGGTTTTGACTTTCCGTTTCTTGCCGAGGTGGATCGTCTTGGCATGGCAAGCCTGGCAGTGGTTGCTATAGAGCAAATGGCCGCGCTGGTAATTTTCCGCCAGCGCGGGTGCTGACACCAGCACCGACAAGGACAGGCAGACTCCCGGAAATCCCATGGAATGCTTGATCGACATATGACCTCTTTGAATAAGAATGATAAGCGTGGCCGGGTTGTGCTGGCATTGCGGTTGAATTCATCGGGGCGGCGGCCGATTTCCGCATGAATCTATGATCATGTTCATCGGTGGTGAACCTTCATCGGGAACGCAAGCCCTGCAGGCGCTCGAGGTATTCACCCAGCCTTTTCACCGCACGCCGCCGCTGGTCCGGAGTGGCACTGTTGTGTAAATCGGCGATCAGCCTGCAGGTGCCCGCGGTCAAGCGATCGAGATAACCCTGGTAGCGGGGATCGCCGCCGCGCCAGAATCGCTCGAAGTAGGCCGCGACTTCCCGCCGGCGGTCGGGTTCCGCCAGCCGTCCGATTCTATCCAGCGTGGCGATGGCGTCGTCCTGACGCCGCCGGGTCTCGGCGTGGCTGAAATGCGGGTCGAACACCGAGTGAGCGACGTACGCTTCGAGTATGCCCTCCTGGGCGGGATTCAGCGACCCGTAAAACGTTTCCGCACGGTCTTCGAGCCGCTTCCGCCTGTGTTCGTTCCGCTCGGTCTGGGTGCCTTCCAGCCAATCCTTTCGCCATCTGCGGTTGCGTTCGTCGAATCTGTGCCTGAGGTGGCGCAGTTGTTCCGGCGTTGCCGTGGGGGCGAGCCGCACGATGACGGGTTCGAATTGCATGAGGAGGACGCGGTAGCGCTCGCGAACCTCCTCGGCGACTTCGCACGCCCGCGCGGGATTCATATCCCCGGCCGCCAGTCCTTGCAGGGTTTGCAGCAGGCCGACATAGCGCGGCAGCTCGTGTTGCCTGTGCCAGGCATGAATGCGCCCGAGTTCGGCGCGCACGATGTCCCGCTGGGCGGCGGTGAAGTCCACATAGCCGTCCAGCCAGTGGTAGCTGAGCTGCGGTGCGATGTGGTAGCCCAACAAGGCGGCGCTGCATCCGGCCATCGCCAGCAAGGCGATGCCGATCAGGGCCAGCTTGAGTTTGCGCAGAAAGTTCATCGTCATGCCCTCCGCGGGTTGGCCATCGCCGATCAAGCCGTCCGACCCGCGTGCGATTCCGGCACCCGCAGCTCGACGATGAGCGGCAGGTGATCGGAGGCGAGGCGGGCGAGTTCGTCGTTCGGCACCTCCACATCGAGCACTTCCAAACCGGGGTCTACGAACACGTGGTCGATGCGGGCGGTGGGAAAGCGCCCGAAAAAGGTGGCCCGAGGCCGCTGGGGTTGTATCAGCGTCTGGGCGTCGTCCAGGCGGCCCCGCAAGCGCCGGCAGACCGCGGACCGCGGCAGTGCGTTGAAATCGCCGCACAAGACCGTCGGGGCGCGGCAGTCGGGATGGCCGAGCCATTCCTCGCCCAGCAAGGCCTGCGCCTGAGCCAGGCGTTCCCGGGGCAATAACCCGAGATGCGTGTTGATGACCTGAAACTCGACGCCATCGAGTTCCACCGTGACCCAAAGCGCGCCGCGCGGCTCCAACCAAGGATGTCCCTTGAGTCCCGGCAAGGCGGCGGCCTTGACCACTCTAAGAGGAAGAGAGGTGAGGATGGCGTCGCCGTAGCGCTCCTCTTCCACCTGCAGCGCCGGATGGAAATGGAAGTCCATCTCGAGGAGTTCCGCGATCCGGTGGGCCTGGTCGACGCCACCGCTGCGCGCCCGGCCCATGTCCAGTTCCTGCAGCGCCACCACGTCCGGCTGGTGGCGGGCGATGATGCGGGCGATGCGTTCGGGCGAGAGGCGCCCGTCCGTGCCGATGCAGCTGTGGACGTTGTAGGTCATGATGCGGAAGGTCCGTCGGCCCGGTGCGCCCGCTTGGCCTGGCGCGGCGGCGGGGTGAGGTTCGACTCGCCCGAGCAGCCGCAAGGCCGCCTGGCGCAGGTCGGCGGCACGCAGGTAGCCGCGCCCGGTCGCGGGCAGGGGCGCATCGGCGGGCAGCAGGGCGAACGCGGCCGTTTCCTCTGCCGCCGCGCCGCCATGGGCGCCGCGCTCGATGGCGAAACTCAGGGCGCGCGCGCCGGCCGCCCACCCCAAGGCGATGAAGTCCCCGGCGTCGGGGTGGTGGCACAGGGAAGCCAGATCCCAGGCGACTTCTTCGAGAAAGGGGTGGTCCTCGCCCAGCACTCGCGCCGCGTCCTGGGGCAGGAGAAAGGTTCCGGTCTTGGTATGGGCATGCACCTGCTGGGACTCGTCCCTGAACAACACCGCCGGCGCCTTCGCCTGCTCCACCAGCGCTCGCGCGAGGGACGACCGCTCTCGGCCGTCGAGTTCGCTCTCCCAGTAAATCATCGCCACCGGTCCCAAGGCGGCGACGCTGAGCCTGGGCTTCCCCTCGTCCTCCCCGAGCAGCGTGCGCAGCGGAGACCAGCGTTGTGTCCAGCGGCCGCCCAGCAACTCGACGCGGTTGAGCTGGTCCCCCCAGACCCCGCTGTTGCGGTAGCCGACCGCCTCGCCCCGCTGCCGGGCGAATACGCCGGCCACCGCCTCGGCAAAGCTTCGGCCATAGAGCTTGTCATAGGTTTTGACCTGCTCCTGACCATGGTCCGAATAGACCCACACGTCGTAGTGGCGGCGCGCCGAGCGGTGCGCCGCGCGCCAGAGGCGGGCGATGGCGTCGTCGATGCCTTTCAGGCTCCAATGGGCGAACAGCGAAGCGGGGCCGCGGCGGTGGGCCTGTTCGTCGTAGCCCAGGAAGTTCAGATGTACGATGGGCAGCCCCCGCGCCACGTCGATCTTGGCGCCGATGGTGGCCAGTTCGCGCAGCAGCACCGTGATGATCACCCGCGTAGGCACGAATTTCAGCTCCTTGACCAGGTCGTGGCCGGCGATGAGGCCGCGCGCGCAATCCACCACCGCCAGCGCCAACTCCAGGACGAGGAGCACGATCACGCGCAGAAAGCTGTAGGCGTTGGCGAGGATCAAAAGGAGCACCGCCAAAGGGTGGGCCTCACGCAGCGCCGGCCCCCAGCCGCGCGCCGTCGGGCAGAAGTGCGACTCGCGGGCGCCGCCGGTGTAATTGTCCACGTAGGCGCTGCCTTCCGCGAGCAGCGCCTCGCCTCCACGCTCTTCGAGGGTCCGCTCGACGAAGGCGGCCGCGGTCGGCTGGATCATGCGCAGCAGTTCGCCCGAGGCGCGTTCCATGAAAGAAAAGCCCGGCACCGCCTGCCTGACGCCGTAGAAGAGTTCGCCCTGAAAGGCGGCGGTGGTGCTCGGCACGCCCGCGTACACGCGGTGCAGCCGGTAACGCTCGCGCCGGATGAGGCGCTTCAGGAAAGGCATTTCGCCACGCGCCAGGGCGCGCTCCAGTTGCCGGCGGGACAAGCCGTCGATCTGAATCATCACCAGGCCGGGGGCGGTCTCGGTGCCGAAGGAGAAAGGCAGGCGCAACAGCCGGGCCAGCCAGACGCTGCGGCCGACCCCGGCCCGCAGCCGGCGCAGGGTGGCTTCGATGCGGGCGATCATGGCGTATCGCCCTCTTGATCGCCTCCTGGTCCTTCGCCCTCGCCCAAGGCGGCGCCCAAGGCCTGTGCCTTGCCGCTCAAGAGATCCCATTCCGCCTGGATGAGGTTGACGAGACCCGTCCACGGCACGTCGTCTTCCAGGCGCGCGCCAACGGTCCGGTCCAGGAGTTCCCGATAGATCGTCAAGGCTTTCCCGGCGCAGCGGTCCATGGAAAACGCATCCCCCGTTTCCCGGCAGGCCTGCTGTAGCCGCAGCCGTTGTTCCTGGCCAAGCCCTGCCATCCATTGCAGCGCGGCGCGAAACGCATCCACCGTTTCCTCTTCCAGCAAGCGGCCGTTGTGTCCATCCCTGACCGTCTCCCGGGCGCCGGGCGCGTCGAGGGCCACCACCGGTACGCCGGCCGCCATGGCCTCGGTGAGCACCATGCCCTGGGTTTCGCTCTTGGAGGCGAAGGCGAACACATCCATGGCGTGGTAGGCGTCGGCGAGCCGTTCGGCCTTAAGGATGCCGACGCGGTGCAAACGCCCGGTGAGCCCGGCGCGGGCGAAAACGGCTTCGATGACCGGCTCGGAGGGACCCTTGCCGGCAAGGAGGAAATGGGCGCGGGCCTCGGCGCGCAGAAAGGCGGTCACCGCCTCGGCCAGGAATTCCAGGTTCTTCTCGGGGGCCAGCCGACCGACGTGACCGACCACGAACGCCTCGTCCGGAATCCCCAAGGCCGCGCGGAAGCCCCGGCCGTCACCTGTGGCATAGCGCTCGACCTCGACCCCGGTCGGCACGACGGCGATGGGGGCGGTCACGCCGCGCTCGCGCAACAACCCGGCGATGCTCTCGCTGGGGGCGAACACCTGGTCGCACAGATTGGCGTAACAGGTCGCCAGCTCGATCACGTAGCGTTTCAGCGCCGGGGAATCCACCGGCACGTAATGGGTGTAGTGCTCGTACTGGGTGTGATGGGTGAACACCAGCGGCAACGCGCGGTAGCGCGCGATGCGCAAGGCCGAACTGCCCAACAGGTATGGGTGATGGGAGTGGACGAGGTCGGGTTCGAAAGCATCGAGGGCGTCGGTCAGCAGGCCGGTCAAGGGCAGCACCACGGAGAAGTCGCTGCCGTTGAAGTTCTGGATGGCCGGCAGACGCACCACGTCTTGTTCCCCTTGCGGCTGGTCCGGAAACTCGGGGGCCACCACCAGCACGCGGTGACCTTGGCGGCGGTAGGACTGGGCGAAGGCGACCACCGACCGTTCCACGCCGCCCACGTGCGGCGTATAGACGTTGGTAAACATGACGATGTTCATGGAATTTCCGGCGTTACCGTAAAAATGTCGCTACGCGACTCCTTAGCCTCCCTGCCCAGGAATCTATCGGGATCCTAGGGTGGATACTAATCGTCAAGAAAGTAAAGTCACCCGTCATGCCGGGCGGGACACCGGCATCCAGTCACATGGACGTGAAAACCTTGCCATCCCTGGACCCTAGGATTTTTCGGATTCCGGTCCGAAAATGACGCCTCGATGACATTCTTTAGTTAACGACCAGTAAGCTGCGGCGCATCCGCCAAATCCGGCTCCGCCGCTCTTCGAGTCAGTTCCGCTGCTCTTCGAGTCGGCGCGGAGGTGGATGCGCTACGCTTATCCACCCTGTAGGTTCCGGGGAACAATCAGGCGCGCATTGCGCACATCCATCTCTCCCGCAGGTTGGCCCTTTGAGAACCCCAGGGAAGAGGTTCTCAAAGGGCCGGGGTCAGGCGAGCCGCCGCGTCCCCTGGCGCGCAGCTCATCGCGGCACAACCCGGCAGCCGCACCTCGATGGCGGCCGGCGGCTTCCGCCAATCGCCCTCCCAGCGCACCGTCGCCGCCTGTCCCGGTTCGGGCTCCACGGTCACCGAGACCGGGCCGAAGACGGTGGGCGCGGGGCCGAAGTGAAGCGTCTCGCCGGTCGCCAGCCATGCCGGGGGAATGCCCGAAGCCAGGACCAGGGTGTCGCCCTCCTCGCGCACGAAGGCGTTGCGCATCATCAACACCCACTCGGCGGCCGCCCACACATGCTGGCCGTCGCCCATGCAGCCGCCGAGCGTGCGCGGATGAATCGCCTCCGGCCATTGACCGGTGGGCGAGGCGAGCCCTGCGACCGTCTCCATCAATTCAAAGGCGCGCGCATCGCCCGCGCGCAGCAGCACCTGGGCGACGTGCAGGGTGAGATAGGCGTTTAGCCCTGAGTGGATCATGTCCTGGAAGAATCCGCCCTGGACGAAACAGCGTTCCAGCAGGAACTCGACGGTGGCGAGCAGCCTGGGATCGCGCGCCGGCCAGAGCTGCAAGGGATAGCCCGCGGCGATCGAGCCGATGGCGCCGGCATCCAGCCGGCGATAGGGGGAGGCCGGCATGGCGGGGCCGCCGAGCCGCTCCGAAACCCGTTGCAGGCTACGCTGAAGCGCCCGCTCGAATTCCTCCGCCGCGTTCCTGAATTCCTGCTCCGCCGCGCCATCGCCCATGCGCGCGGCCAGCGCCGCCGCCGCGCGCAACCCGCCGATGCCCCAGAAATCATCCCAGTAGTAGTAATCGTTGGGGCCCAAGTGTTCGGCGCTGAATCCCGCGGGCAACAAGCCCGCGTGCGGCGCATCCCCGTCGGGAAGCCGCTTGCGCGCGATCCAGCGGGCGCCGCGCACGATGGCCTCCCACCACTCGGGCTTGGGCGGCTGGCCGGTCAGCGCGCCGTAGCGCTCGAGGATCCACAAGGCCTCACCGTTGGAATCCCACTCGCCGTCCTGGGAGTGGAAATAGCCCCCCGCCGTCTGCCGGGCCGGGAAACCGTTTAGCACCCGTTCGACCCGTCCGCTCAGGCCGGCGCAAGCGAGCGCATGGAGGATGAAGGCCGCATCGCGGAACCAGAACCGCTTGTAGGTGTAAGGTCCCGGATACACCTCGTCGTGGCTGTGCAGCACCAGGGTCCGCAGCGCGGCGTCGTAAAGAAAGCGGCAATGCTCGTCGGGAATCCGCAGCGCGCAGGCGCCTTCGAGGCTTTGCGCCCAGGCGGCGCCGTCCGGCCCGGCTTCGGGGCGGGCGAGCGGGACGCGGACGGTGATGGATCTCGACCGCGCCGGTTCCAGCCTGAACAGGGCCGCGGCCGTGGCCATGCCCACCTCGCATTCGCCCTGGCGCTGCTCGTCCAGGTCCAGCAAATGAATCGCCACGTCCCCCTGCCGGTAGTCGCTGACATGATGCCGTTCCGCCTCAATACCCCACTCCACCCGGCGCTCGCCTTCGATGAGCCAAGCGTCGCGCTCTCGCGCCAGTTCGATGCGGTGGATGAAGCTGACCCCTTCCGGGTTGCAGGGGCGCAAGGCCAGTACCAGCCAGCCCGCGCTGTCGCACAGCATTTTCACCTGCATGCGGCACACCGGCGCGCCGTCTTCCAATCGCACCGAAGCGCGGCTCTCCAGAGTCATGCCGGACTCCTCGATGGCCGTGACCACCTCCAGACCCTCATCCAGCGACAGCCGCTGCCCGGCGGCGCGGCTACGCGAAGGCAGCAGCCGGCGGCCATCGTCGGTGATGCACCAGGCGTCCAGCGACCAGCCGTCGAAAAACGGCGTGAGCAGGCCGCGCGGGTCGACGATGGGCAATTCATCGCAGCCGGGCCAGCCGATCGCCGTCCAGTTGCGGTGAGTGAGATTGACGTGGGTGATGGAGAAGGCCCTGGGGGTGAAGGCGTCATCGCGGGGATCGAACTGGCGTTCCGCCCAATAGGGCCATACCCAGTCCAGGTTGTGCTGGATGACACGGCTGTTGATGAGGCCGCGGGCATGGAACACCACCCCGGCGCGCAGCAACTCGATGGGTTCCGTGACCTCGGCCGGCTGGGTAAAGCGGCGCAGCCTGGCGAGCAGCGCGATGGGGTCGAGAAAGCCGTGGGCGCGGGCGAGACGCCGCAACAAGAACCGCCAGGGCAGCCATTTCAACCAGGGCATCGTTCACTCCTCGGCATATTGGGCCAGCGCGCGCCACGCCATGCGGCTGAAATGGACCACGCCGCCGAGGACGAGCAGAAACCCGGCGCCGTAGAGCAGCCAGGCGCCGATGCCAGGGTCCTCGGCGCGCGCGCCGAGGGTCGCGACTTCGGCGGCGATGGCGCCCAGATAGACGTTGTGCAGCGAGAACGGGATGACGCCGAGGAAGGTTCCGCCCACGAAGCCGCGCAGCGACACGGATGTCAGCCCGAAAAAATAATTGGACAGCTTGAACGGGAAAAACGGCACCATCCGGCTCAACATCACGATCTTCCAGCCGTGCGGAACCAGTTCGTTGCTCACCAGCCGCAGCTTGGGGTGCTGCAAAACATAACGCGCCGCGCGTTCGCCGAACAGCCGGCGGGCGATCAGGAAGGCGAGAGCGGCGCCGAGCGTGGTTCCGACCACCACGCACAAGGTGCCCCCCGCCAAGCCGAACACGAAACCGGCGCCGATGGTGAGCGGGGCGCCGGGCAGCAGCAGCACGACGACCAGCGCCATCACCAGAATGAACAACAGGGGTGCCCACCAGCCCTGGGCATCCATCCAGTGAAGCAGGCGCAGCACCTCTTCGTCCAAGTCGAAATAAACGAGCACCGCCAGGATCAGGGCCACGAACAGGGTGCTGGCAAGGATGGCGCCAAGCAGTGAGGGTCCGGGTCGGTGTTGTCGGTTCATATCGACCATGGGGTTTAGGCTCCTGCTCGCCACCGGGTTATTTATCGCGGGAAAACCCCCGGCTTAGCCGGGGGACTCGCAAAGTTTGACAAACCCTGGAGTGGGGTTTTGTCGAAATTGGGTTGGTCGTCATTCCGGCATGGATTGCCGGAATCCAGCTCACAGGGAGGTGTGAGGTCGCAGCCATCCGTGGCCCCTGGACCCCGGCAATCCCTGCCGGGGCGACGACTTGGCTTTTGCCCGACGGCGATCAGGCCCCTTTGAGGGGCCAGCCGTCGAAAGCCACCGGCTTTGCCGGTGGATCATTACTCGACATCTTCGCAAACCGCGCCGGCCCGAATCCGCCCCGCGCGGCAAGTTCCAGCATATCGCGTTTCGCGCGGGAACCGGTAGCCGCGCCGCCGGATCGCGGGTTGACGTCCCTTAAGGATAAGGCGGGACGAAATAAGGGAACCTCCAATAATTTAGAGGTTCCCGCGCGGGACAGGGATGTCCCGCCATTTTCAAGCGCCCAAGCGCTTGAAAATGTGAGCCCCCTAAGTGTTGACGGCATCAGCAAGCCGGCTTAAGAATTGCGGCTTAAGAACGGCAAACGAAGGATGACATTCGGTATGGCGCTAATTCTGGTGAGTGAAGCTTGGGCGCGCGGGCGGGCGGCCCCGATCGTGCTGGCGTGCCTGCTGACGCTGGCCGCGGGCCTGGCGTGGGCGCAGGATGCGGGGGCCTCCGGTCAGAGCGCCGCCGCCGTGAGCGCGGGCGGGGGGCACACCTGCGCCCTCACCGGCGGGGGCGGCATCCAGTGCTGGGGCTGGAACGGCTTCGGCGGGCTCGGCGACGGCACGAACACTCACAGCAGCACGCCGGTGGACGTGAGTGGCCTTGCTTCAGGCGTCGCCGTGAGCGCGGGCGTGGGCCACACCTGCGCCCTCACCAGCGGGGGCGGCGTCCAGTGCTGGGGCGTGAACTTCCAGGGCCAGCTCGGCAACGGCACGAACACTGACAGCTGGACGCCGATGGACGTGAGCGGCCTTACTTCTGGCGTCCTCGCCGTGAGCGGGGCCTCGCATCACACCTGCGCCCTTACCGGCAGGGGCGGCGTCCAGTGCTGGGGCGGGAACGGCGAGGGCGAGCTCGGCGACGGCACGAACACCGACCGCTGGACGCCGGTGGACGTGACGGGCCTTACTTCCGGCGTCCTCGCCGTGAGCGCGGGCCCGTTCCACACCTGCGCCCTCACCGGCGGGGGCGGCGTCCAGTGCTGGGGCTGGAACAGCGTCGGCCAGCTCGGCGACGGCACGAACACGAACCGCCTGACGCCGGTGGACGTGAGCGGCCTTACTTCCGGCGTCCTCGCCGTGAGCGCGGGCAGGCAGCACACCTGCGCCCTCACGACCGGGGGCGGCGTCCAGTGCTGGGGCCGGAACTCCTGGGGCCAGCTCGGCGACGGCACGGCCACGGACCGCTGGACGCCGGTGGACGTGAGCGGCCTCACTGCCGGCGTCCTCGCCGTGAGCGCGGGCTCGCAACACACCTGCGCCCTCACCGGCGGGGGCGGCGTCCAGTGCTGGGGCTCGAACCACAGGGGCCAGCTCGGCGACGGTACGACCGCGGACCGCCTGACGCCGGTGGGCGTCTGCGCTACCGGCGCCGCCGCCCCATGTCGCGGCGACCTCCTCACCGGCGTCCTCGCCGTGAGCGCGGGCGGGGAGCACACCTGTGCCCTCACCGGCGGGGGCGGCGTCAAGTGCTGGGGCTTCAACGCCTGGGGTCTGCTCGGCGACGGCACGAACAGGGACCGGCTGACGCCGGTGGACGTGAGAGGCCTCACTGGAGCACTTACTGTGCGGGGTCCGCTGGACGACTTCTGGTGCTACCGCTTAGTAAGGACGCCGGGGCTTGCCAGGACCGCCGTCAGCCTGAAGGACCAGTTCGGGGAAAGCTCGGTGACGGTCGGACGTGCCGGGCATCTGTGCAACCCGGCGGAGAAGACGCGCGGCGCCGAACTGACGAAGATCAAGAACCCGGACGATCATCTGGTCTTCTACCGGGCTTTCTCCCGGCAGCCGGCGCGGACCGTCCAGGTAAGCAACCAGTTCGGAGAGCAGACGCTGCGCGTGGGTCACGGGCTGCTGCTGGCCGTGCCCGCGCAGAAGCTCCCCCATGCCCCGCCGTCGCCACTGCTGGACCACTACTACTGCTACCGGGCGAGGGGCGAGAGCCCCCAGGCCGTGGTGGACCTGAAGGACCAGTTCCAGACGGCGGCGAACGTAGCCGTCGGCCGGGCGGAACTGTTCTGCAACCCGGTGGCGAAGGCGCACGCCTGGGCGACCTTCGAGATCAACGACCCGGAGACGCACCTGGTGTGTTACGGGGTGAGCCCGCGCCCGTTCCGGACCCGGCGCACCATCGACGACCAGTTCAGCTCGGGCGTGCTGGTGTCGGTAAGCCGGGCGCGGCACCTCTGCGTGCCGTCGCTCAAGCTCTCGGTGAGTGCGCCTTAGCCGACGACGAGGCCGATGCAGGCAGAGCTCCGGGCGGACGTGGACTGCACAGCGATGATCCGCCGGGCCCGGTGGACGCGCTGAAGGTCCTGATCCAAGACGCGGACAGGGTCCCAGCTAACCGTACATGCCGCAAGCGGCACCCCCGATCATGACAAATCGGCAGGAAAGCCGATTTACAGGCCCCGTCCTTGGGGCCCGCCCTCCGGGCCATGCTCCGCATGTTCAAATTTGCTCCCGGCAAATTTGTGCACGCTTTGCGCCCGAAGGGTGCGATACAGGGAGGTATCGCATGAGCGCGACTGCCCGCCATGATCGTTAGCGCCGCCGTCACCGCCGCCAAAATGGCAGGCTGACGGCTGCGGATGGGCGGGACGAAATCCAGGTTGACCGGAACTCGATTCATCGACGATCATGCACCCACCGCACGGCGCGCGGCACGGGAGGATCATCGATGTCCACGGCACCATTCCGGATCGGCTGCGATCTGGTTTCCCTCACCCGGTTTCGGCAGCGCATGGCCGAGAGCGAAAGCACGTTCCTGGAACGGATTTTCTGGCCGGCCGAGCGCCGCGGCAAGATGCTGGAGCGGCCCGCTGCCGACCCGTCCTGCCTGGTCATCCGCATCTCCAGCGCCCAGGACGGCGGCATGGTGGGCCGGCCATGAACACCTTGGACGCCTTCCTGCAACGACAAGTCGAGAAACACGGCGAGAGGCTCGCGCTTCAGTTCCGCCCGCGTTACCGCACCATCCGCTCAAGCTATGCGGAGCTCAAGCGAAGGGTCGATGGGCTTGCGGCGGCACTGGCCGAGGCCGGGGTCCAGCCCGGCGACCGCGTGCTGCTCCATGCCTACAACTCGCCCGACTGGGTCGCCGCCTTCTTCGCCATCCTGGCGCGGCGCGCGGTCGCCGTCCCGTTGAACCCGCGCAGCACCCCGGATCAGCTCGAACGCATCGTCGCCTCGGCGGAACCGCGGCTGGTGCTGGCATCCCGTTACACGCCCTGGACGGCCGCGCCGCTGCCGGCGCTCACCATCGAATCGATTCCCGACGCGGGGCCGGCGCCGGCGGTTCGCGAGGGCCAGGAGGCAGAAGACCCGGAAGCCCTCGCCGAACTCATCTACACCTCGGGAACCACGGGCGATCCCAAGGGCGTCATGCTGACCCACCGGAACCTCCTGTCCAATCTGGAGGCCGTGTCTCTAGGGGTGCCTTTGACTCCCGACGACCATATCCTCACGCTGGTGCCCCTGTTTCACGTATACGGCCAGATCACCAGCCTGTTGATCCCGCTCCACGCCGGTTGCGCCGCGACTTATCTGCCCGCGCCCAGCTCCCGGACCATACTCGATGCCCTGGCGCATACGCCGGCCACCCATTTCGTCGCGGTCCCGGCGGTGCTCAAGACCATGATGGACCGCCTGGAAAGCCGCCTGGGCCGTATGCCCGGCTTTTTGCGGCGCGCCTTGCGCGATCGCATCCGCGCGCGGATATCCAGGAGCCTTAGGGTCATCGTCTCGGGCGGCGCGCCGCTCGATCCTGTCATCGAGGAAAAGTGGCTGGCGCTGGGCTTCGAGGTGTTGCAGGGCTACGGCCTCACCGAAACCAGCCCGGTGGTCGCCGCCAACACCCCCACCGCCCATCGCACCGGCTCGGTCGGCAAGCCCGTGTCTGGCGTGGAGGTGAAACTCTCGCCCGAGGGCGAAATCCTGGTGCGCGGTCCCAACGTCATGACGGGCTACTGGCGCGACCCGGCGCGCACCGCGGTGGCCTTCGCCGACGGCTGGCTCAAGACCGACGACGGCGGCCACTTCGACCAGGAGGGTTTTCTCTACGTCCATGGGCGCAGGAAATACATGATCCTGGGGCCCGGCGGAGAAAACGTATTCCCTGAGGATCTGGAAGCCGAACTCAACCGCGTTTCCGGCGTCACCGACAGCGCCGTGATCGGCCTGAGCCGGGAGGGTCGGACCGTCATCCACGCCGTGCTGTTGTGCGAGGCGGCGCGAGCCGAGGCCGCGGTCGCGGCGGCCAACCGCAAGCTGGCCTCGCATCAGCAGATCCTGAGCTGGTCGGTGTGGCCGGAAGCGGATTTTCCCCGTTCGGTGACCCGCAAGGTTAAAAAAGAGGACGTGATCCGCGCGCTGGCGGGACAGACGGCGGCCGCGCCGGCGGCGGCGGGCAAGCTGACGCCGGTCAAACGGATCCTGGCCGAGGTGACCCGCCAGGACCCCGGCGCGATCGCCGATACGGCCCGCTTAGGGGCCGATCTCGGCATCGATTCCCTGCTCCGCATCGAGATCGTTTCCCGCATCGAGGAGCAGTTGAACGTGATGGTCGAGGAAGCGCGGATCACTCCGGAGACGACGGTCGCCGAATTCGAGGCGCTGGTGGAAAAACAAAAGGGCGTGGCGCCCAAGCTGGGCCAGTATCCGCGCTGGTCGCTCGCCCCCTGGGCCTGCCGCTTGCGTCCCCTCGCGCGGGTGGTTTTCCTGAAGTCCTGGCTTTCACCATTCTACCGGCTGCGGGTCGAAGGCCTGGAGAATCTGGAGAATCTGAAAGGTCCCGTGATCCTGATGGCCAACCACCGCAGCTTTCTCGACTCGGCGGTGGCCACCTTCGCCATGCCCAAGCCGGTTCGTTCGCGCCTTGCCATCGCGGCCTCGACCGAGGTCTTGTACGCCTATTACCGCTGGGCCGTGCCGCTGGGGGAACTCTCGCTGAACGCCTTCCCCTTCCCGACCGGCCTGCACGAAAACATCCGCTTGGGGATGGATTACGTCGGCCGGTTGTTGGATGACGGCTGGAACGTGCTGGTCTTTCCCGAAGGCCGCATGCGCCGCGCCGGCGAAGCCCTGCTGTCCCTGAAAGGCGGCGCCGGGGTGATCGCCGTGGAGATGGGAGTGCCCATCGTGCCCGTGGCGATTGCCGGCACCGATCGCATCATGCCTCCCGACAAGATCGTGCCGCGGCGCCGGGGCGTCGTCACTATCCGCTTTGGACAGCCTTTGCCGACCAGGGCGGACGAGTCTTACGAGGCGGCGACGGCGCGGATCGAGGCGGCCTTGCGGGACTTGCTCGGCGCCGGCGGGTGAAGCCGCTCGCCCTTTCCATGAACCATTGTCCTTATTCCCTTCTCCCGCTGGGAGAAGGTGGCGCGAAGCGCCGGATGAGGGAGAGGTGAGCGGGATCAGATCGACTGCCTTGAATGGCAGTCGATCCCCGCGAACGCCCGGTCCCAGGGCACAATCCGCGGGCACTGGGACCGGGCGGTCTCTCCGCGATTGCCTTGCGGCGCGTGCGCTGAGGGGTCTCCAGCGGGGGAGGGCGGAGTCGATGCGTCGGTCCAAGAGATGGCGCGGAGACGAACGGCAGCCATGACACCAATGTCGTTAAGTTCCAGCATGGAAGCCGGACAAACCGGCAGGACAGCCCGGCATGACCAATCCGCCGGGAGCGGATTGGCGCCTGCCCGCAGGGTGCCGGGCAGGACAGCCCGGCATGAATCCAGCGTCCAGGGACGGCAAGCTACCTACCGTCCATGGCCCTGGATACTGGCTTCCCTGCCAGTATGACGGCTTACTAAGAGTTAAGAAAATAATGTCATATAGCAGCTTCCCTTACCCCGGCCTTCTCCCAGAGGGAGAGGGGGTGCATGTGACATTACTTTCTTCATCCTTAGTAACTCACGATGCGCGTGTGGAACGAATACGAATCCTGATCGGCTGGGGCATGCCGTCGGGCGGCGCGGCCAAAGGACCTGTGAAGGACGAGACCAGTTCGACAATGCGCGCATCGGTTTCGCGGCTGCCGCTCGACTGCTCGATTTCGCACTGGGAAATCTTGCCGGCAGGGCTGATCCAGACCCGCACCACGGCGACGTAATGCTTATCGCGGAGTTTGGAGTCAATCATCAAGCGGCGTTCCAATTGGGAGGCAAGCGTACCGCCGTAGGCGAGAAAAGTCCGCCCGCGATGGCCTGACGGCTCCGATTGCAGCAGATCCTTGCCCCCTTTCTTGGCCCGGAGCCCAAAACTGTCGGCGCCGGCTCCGCCTTCCTCATCGATGCCCAATTGGTCATCGGTGGCGGCCTCCGCCTCCGCCGGTTCCTCGACCACTTCTTCCTGAATCTCGGACTCCGGCGGCTCCTCCATGGGCTCCGGCTCCGGGGTTTCCGGTGGCGGCGGTTCGTCGATCAGTTTCACCCACTGGCGCTCCTCCATCCGGTAGTGCGGACTTTGGGCCAACTGCTCGCGTATCCACCACGCGGATCCCAAGGCCAGTGCCAGTATCGCCAAACGGATCAGGGTCTTCATGGGCGAGTCCCGGTGGGTTGACGGCAGACGCGAACGCGTCGCCCCGGGCCTATTTCACCAGCCGTTTCGTCACCAATCCAAGATGGGTGATGTCGGCCCGCTTGATCGCGTCCAGGGCCGCGACGACCTCCTGGTAGCGGACGTCGGCGTCCCCTCGGAGCACGACCGGCACTTGGGGATCGGCGGCCTTGTACTGGCGCAGCCTTTCCTCCAGTTCGGCCAGCGTCACCTGCATGGTGTCCAGGTAGATGCGTCCGTCGGCCAGAACCGTCACCGCCTTGGTCTTCGGTTTGCTCAGGTTCGGCGCCGGGTTGGCCTGGGGCAGCTTGACGGCGATGCCCTGGACGGTCACCGTGGCCATGATGATGAACACCACCAGCAAATTCCAGGCGAGGTCCATCAGGGGCGTGACGTTGAGGTCATCGTATGGCTTCGGTCGGGTCCGGCGTCGCATGGGGAGCCTCCGCGGGGGCATACGTGCTCGAATGGGCCAGGGCCAAGGTGCCGATCAACTGGTCGGCGTAGACCTCCATGGCCGACATCCGCTTGCTGATCTGAGTGGCGAGATAGTTGTATCCGAACATGCAGGGGATCGCGATGACGAGACCCACGACCGTGGTCGCCATGGCCGAGGCGACCCCCGGCGCGATGGTGTTGACATTGACATCGCCCGTCGCCGCCACCGACGCGAAGGTCATCATCACGCCCACGACGGTGCCCAAAAGGCCCAGAAACGGCGCGCCGCTGATGGCGATGGTCACCAGGACCAGGCGGGCGTTCAGCCGGTTGTTTTCCTCGATCATCGTCGCGTCGAGACAGGAGCGGATCACCTCCAATCCCTCGGCCGTCAGGGTCTTGCCCTGGCCCCGGGCGGCCGCCAATTCCAGGAGCCGGTCGAGCTCGCCGATGCCGGTCTGAAAAAGATGGAACAGGGCGCCGTGCCGGTAACCCTGGCCGATTTTCTCCAGTTCCTGCTGTTTCGAGGCTGCATCCTGTTCCTTGAGGATGCGATTCACCAATTCCCTCGCTTCGGCGGCGAACCGGGCGTCCAGCTTTTCCACCCGCCGCACCAGGACGTAGCGCGTCACCATGGCGTCGAACGCCAGGAATCCCAGCGCCAGCGTCACCGCGATGATCGCCCAGCCGTCCACGCTGACCGTGCGCGCGAGCGTCTTGATCAAGGCGAACTGGTCGAAACCGGTGGCCGCCGTGACGGTCTCGTCTTCGCCGTAAACAACCAGCTTGCCGTCCGGTCCCTGCCCCTTGGCGGTCAGTTGAATCCAGTCGGCCGATCGCTCGACGGAGGCGATCTGGGTCTCGTCCAGGAGGCCGGTGAAGCCGTTGCCCGCCGCGGTCGCCCCCAGGATCAGGTCGCCGGCCAGGTCGGGCGGGTGGGGGTTTTCGGCTTCCGCCACCAGCGCTCCATCCAGGTACAGCTTAAGTTTCGCGCCCCGGGTCGCCGCGACGTGATACCAGCGGTCGATCGCGAGGGGGGCGGTGGTTCGCGCCACGACTTCCCTGCCGCCCCAGGTCTCCCGGAGGACGAGACCGTTGTCGACGACTTCCAGACGCAGTCCCGAATCCACGGGCCCCAAGGCGAACACCTTTCCCGAAGGCTGGGTCTTGGTGAGCTTGAGCCAGGTCGACAGGGTGTATCCCTTGCTTGCGGAGATCGAGAGGGCCGGATTCGCGGGTATGCGCAGCGAGGCGTTGGCATCGAAGGCCGCAGCCAGATTGATGATGCCGGCTTGGCCGAGGGTGACGGAAGCTTCGCTGGGGTGGTTGGCGAGAGCGCTCGCATCGCGGGGCAATCCCGTGCGTTCGGCGTAGTGATGGACCAAGGCGGTGGCCGCGTCGTAAGTCCCCGCCGGGTCGGCGGCCGGCGGCGCCTTGGCGTTGCCGTAGTACATCCAGATATGGGCGTCCGCGGTACCCGGCGCCAGGGTTGGAACCTGGACCCAGACGTTGGCCAGTCCACTGATCTGGTCGTACTGTTCGATGTGATAGGGGAGGGGTGTCTTGTCGTCGCTGGCGATGAAGCGCAGATCGGAACCATCGGCCTGGGTATGCAGGAAGTAATGGAAGTTCCCGCTGTGCAAACGGACCAGGACCGGCACCTGGGCCAAGTTTTCCGCGATGGGAACCCCGCTGGCCGAGGTATCCAACACGATTTTCTTCCGCTCCGACCAATCCTTGTTCCACCAGGCCTGGGCGGGACTCGCCAGAAGCGCAAGCAAGATCAGTGAAACCGTCGTCCGCAAGAAGGCGTCCTCCCAAGATCGGCACTACCCTAAGGATCGTGAGCGAATTGTAACCAATGCCGTGGCGTGTCCCGTTACAAATCCGTTACGGGCTCGTTACAGAATTGGGACCGACTTGGGCTTCCAGGCTCGCCCGGCGGATTTCGTTCAGCCAATGTTGGAAATCCGGCGTGTCCCGGTCCGCGCAGTTGAAATCCTTGAACAGCCCCGCCAATCGGGTGAAATGAGTGCGCGCCGCCTCCCGGTCGGGAAAGCGATAGGCTGCGGCTGCCACATCGGCGATCAAAGCGAACAGGGCTTGCTGCCGCTCCAAGGGCGAGGAAACGTCCACGGGGTCGAAAGCATCCTGTTGCAGATAAACGGTGTCCAGCAGCCAGGCCTTCTGGTAGTTGACCCAGTCGTCCAGGCTGACCCCTTCTTCCCCCGTGACCTGCATCATGCGCGCAATGGCATCGCCTTGTTTGATCAAATCGAGCATGTCAGTTACGCGGCTGACCCAGCCGGGCTTAAGGTGCGCCTCATACCAGGGTTCCAACTGACGCAGATAACGGGACCAGGAGATGAGCGGATCGATGGCGGGGTAGCAGCGCCGGTAGGCTCGCTGACCCGAGAGGCCGAGAAAGCTCTTGACCGTGGCCAGGGTGGACTGGGTCACCGGCTCTTCGAAATTGCCGCCGGCCGGCGACACCGTGCCGATCATGCTCAGGCTGCCGGTGGCGCCGTCGCCCGCGCGGATGACGCCGGCCCGTTCGTAGAACATCCGTATCGAGGAATCGAGATAGGCCGGAAAGGCCTCTTCCCCCGGTATCTCTTCCAGGCGCCCGGAAGTTTCCCGCAGGGCCTGAGCCCACCGGGACGTCGAGTCGGCCAAAAGCAAGACCTGATACCCCATCTGGCGGTAATACTCCCCGATGGTGACGCCGGTGTAGATCGATGCTTCCCGCGCCGCGACGGGCATCGACGAGGTGTTGCAGATGATGACGGTGCGGTCCATCAAGGAACCGCCCGTCAGGGGATCGGTGAGCTTGGGGAATTCCGCGATGGTCTCCACGACCTCGCCCGCCCTCTCGCCACACGCTACGACGATCACGATGTCGACATGGGAATGGCGGGCGATGAGCTGCTGCAGGACGGTCTTGCCCGCCCCGAACGGCCCGGGTATGCAGCAGGTGCCGCCCAGGGCCAAGGGAAAGAAGGTGTCGATCAACCGCACGGTGGTGATCAAAGGCTCGCTCGGATAGAGGCGCAGGGCTTGACCTCGCGCGAGGAGCATTTCCGGGAGAGGTCTGCGTACCGGCCAGCGCTGATGAAGTGTCAACGGGCGCTCCTCGCCCCCCGCGGCGCGAAGCCTCGCCACCGGCGTATCCACGGTCACCGCGTCTTCCTGGATCCAGGTCACTTCCACGGGGCCCGGCTCGTTGAAGGGGACCATGATCTTGTGGGTGTAGCGGCCTTCCTGCACAGCTCCGACCACTTCCCCGGCGGACAACCGGGCGCCCGCCCGGACACGCGGCTGGAAAGCCCATTTCTTGTTGAGATCCAGGGGGGGTGATTCCACGCCCCGGGGGAGGAAATATCCGTGGCTGATGGCCAGCGCCTCCAGGGGATTTTGCAGGCCGTCATAGACTTGGCCCAACAGGCCGGGACCGAGCGTCACCGAGAGCAGTTCGTCACTCTGGATGACCGGATCGCCCACGGCGACGCCCTGAGTGGATTCGAAGACTTGCACATCGGCATGGCGGCCGAAGATGCGGAGAATTTCGCCTTTTAGCCGTTCCACCGGTCCCTCCGCCGAGGATCGCGGGCAGATATAAACGATTCCGTTCTTGCGCAGGGCCGCCGGGGTATCACCCGACGGGCAGGATTCGATGGTGACCAAATCGTCCTGCACCGCCACCACGCGGGCGCTAGCCTTGGGTTCGTTCATGTTACTAAGCGTTAAGAAAGAAAAGTCATACCGTCACCCCGGCAGGGAATGCCGGGGTCCAGGTTACATGGATGTATAAGCCTTACCATCCCTGGTCCCTGGATTCATGCCGGGCTGTCCTGCCCGGCACCCTTCGGGCCGGTGCCCATCCGCTCCCGGCGGATTGGTCATGCCGGGCTGTCCTGCCCGGCACCCTTCGGGCCGGTGCCCATCCGCTCCCGGCGGATTGGTCATGCCGGGCTGTCCTGCCCGGCACCCTTCGGGCCGGTGCCCATCCGCTCCCG
>JBFMDC010000065.1:0-64131 GCA_040753975.1 Pseudomonadota bacterium | reverse complement strand
GCCCGGCATGAATCCAGCTCACAGGGAGGTGTGAGGTCGCAGCCATCCGTGGCCACTGGATCCCGGCAATCCCTGCCGGGGCGACGACTTGGCTTTTGCCCGACGGCGGTCAGGCCCCTTGGAGGGGTCAGCCGTCGAAAGCCACCGGCTTTGCCGGTGGATCGTTACTTTTCCCCCAGCCGCGGTATCAGTTCGGCGAGATTGCAGGGGCGGGTGCGGAAATCGAGCTGCTGGCGGATGAGGTGGTCCCAGGCGGTGCGGCAGGCCCCGGAGGAGCCGGGGAGGGCGAAGATATAAGTGCCGTTGGCGACGCCGGCGATGGCCCGCGACTGGATGGTGGAGGTGCCGATTTCCTGGTAGGAGACGGCGCGGAACACTTCGCCGAAGCCGGCCAGGGTCTTGTCGAACAGCACCGATACGGCCTCGGGGGTGCCGTCCCGGCCGGTGACGCCGGTGCCTCCGGTGCTGATGACGACCTGGATGCCGGGATCGGCGATCCAGCGGGAGACTACCGCCCGGATGCGGTAGATGTCGTCCGGCACGATGGATTTCTCGGCCAGGCGGTGGCCGGCCTCGGTGAGGCGTTCGGCCAGGATCATGCCGGAGGCGTCGTTGTCTTCGGTGCGGGTGTCGGAAACCGTGAGTACGGCGATGTCGAGCGGAAGGAATTCGCGGTCGGCGGTCATTTGGTAAGTGTAACAAAATAAATCTTGCGATTTACGACGTCATGCCGGCATGGATTCGCTACGCGCTCTGGCGAGTGCCGGCATCCAGGTTACATGGATGTATAGGCTTAGCCATCCCTGGCTTGTCGGGTTCCGGCACTCCCCCGGCAATCCCTGCCGGGGCAGGCTCTGCCGGAAAGACGAGCCGTATCGGGTTAATTTTACAGAACTTATTTCATAGCAACGCTTTAGTTCTTCAGCCGGACGATGCCCAGGGCTTTCAGGGCTAAGCGTTCGTAAATGGGCTCGCTGATGCCTTTCCTCACCTTGCGGAGGAAGTACTTCTCGAAGGCGATCTTGGCCAGATGCACCCAACGCCCCTTCTTGGCCCAGGTGACGTTGCGCGGCGGGATCTGCGGCTGGGCGATGAAGGCGGCGCCGGTGTCGCCCATGTCCGCCAGGCACAGGGCGGCCCAGGTGCCCTTGAAGCTAGGCTCCTTGCCGTCGAGCTCGGCGCGGATGTTGTGGGCGGTCGCGGTGACCATGGATTCGATCATGTAGCCGGTCTTGGGCACGCCGGTGGGCACCGGGGTCTGTTCCAGCGGCGGGATGGCGATGCAGACGCCGACCGAATAAACGTTCTTGAAGGTGGGATTGCGCTGGTGTTCGTCGACCAGGACGAAGCCGCGCGGGTTGACCAGGCCTTCGATGCCGCGCACCGCGTCGACGCCGGTGAAGGCCGGGATCATCATGCAGTGCCTGAACGGCAGTTCGTGCTTCTTCTTTTCCTTGCCGTCGTCGTCGACCTCGGTGACGAACATCTTGCCGTCCTCGATCTTGTCGACCTTGGCGTTGGTGATCCATTTGATGTGGCGGTCGCGCATCTCGCTTTCCAACAGCCCCTTGGAGTCGCCCACCCCGCCCAGGCCGAGATGGCCGATGTAGGGTTCGGAGGTGACGAAGGTCATGGGCACCTTGTCGCGGATCTTGCGGCGGCGCAGGTCGGCGTCGGCGATGAAGGCGTATTCGTAGGCCGGGCCGAAACAGGAGGCGCCCTGCACCGAACCGACCACGATCGGGCCGGGGTCCTGGACGAAGCCGTCCCAGAATTCCATGGCCTCGGCGGCGTGGTCGACGTGGCAGACCGACTGGGTGTGGCCGTGCGGGCCGAAGCCGGGCACTTCGTCGAAGGCCAGGCGGGGCCCGGTCGCGATGACCAGGAAGTCGTAGTTCACCGAGCTGCCGTCCGCGAGCTCGATGCGGTTGTTGGCCGGATCGACCTTGGCCGCTTTCTGCGGGATGAACTCGATCTTGCGCTTCTTGAGCATGGGGGCGAGTTCGACCTTGATGTCCTCCGGCTTGCGCCAGCCCACCGCGACCCAGGGATTGGAGGGCACGAAGTGGAACGTGGGGCTGTCGGAGATGACCACGACCTCGTCCTGCTTTTTCCGGGCGAGGTGCTTCATTTCCAGAGCCATGGGGATGCCGCCGATGCCGGCGCCGAGTATGACGATTCGAGCCATTGGGTTTTTTCCTCCCGCGCAGTTCGCCTGCGTGATTGATGGTGTCGTTGGGCAACGCTGTTGACGATCGGGCGTAAAAAGTTTGCTCGTGTGCCGGTTGCTTGTCGATAATATTAGCAACTGCTAACATTCATCTCAAGCCCGAGAGACATGGCCGGGCTTGGTGGTTCCACGCGGTGGAACTGGCTATCATTCGGTAAGGAGTTTCCCGCGGGGAACCATCGACATCGACACGCAGCGTCGCGCTCATGAATTCGACAGAAATCAGGTCCGCCCGTTTCCGGATGCGGTTCTCTCCGGTCTTTTTGGCACTGGCGCTCGGGAGCGCACAGGCGCTGTCCGCCGATACGGCCAAGTTCCGCCTCACCTTGCAGCAGGCCATCGAGCTGGCCTGGGAAAGGAATCCCGACATCCACGCCGCCGAGGCCCGGCTGGGCCAGGCCCAGGCCAGGGTCGAAGAGGCTGCCTCGGCGTTCTATCCCCGCCTCACCGCCCGCGTCGGCTACGACTATTCGGACAACCCGGCCCTGGCGTTCTCCTACGTCGTGGCCCAGCGCCGCTTCAATTTCGGCATGAACATCAACCAGCCGGGCTATGTCGAGAACTTCCGCCCGGAGGTGTTCACGACCTGGTCGATCTTCCGCGGCGGCCAGGACTATTACCGCAAAAAGGCGGCCGAGCTGGGCGCCGAAGTCGCGGAGCTGGAGCATTCCGCCCTGCGCAATCAGTTGGCGGCAGCGGTGACCGCGGCCTATTACGCCTTGCTCGAAGCGCCGCGCCAGGTCGAAGTCTCGAAGAAATCCGTGGAAGCCGTCACCAGCGAACTCGAACACACGCGCCACCGGCATCAGGCCGGAGCCAGCCTCAAATCCGACGTGCTTTCGCTCGAGGTCCGGCTGGCGCAGTCGCGCGAAAACGAAACCCATGCGCTGAACTCGGTCGAACTCGCCCGCGCCGCCATCAAAACCCTGCTCGGCGGCGAATCGGCCCACAACCTGGAAGCGGTGGAGCCAGTTGCCGCTGGCGCCGCAAGCCGGGACGGCATGGAAAAAGCGCTGACCCAGGCCCTGTCCCAGCGGCCGGAAATGCAGGCGGCCGCCAATCAGGTCGCCATGCGCCAGCACGAGCTCGACATGGAACAGGGCGCGCGGCTGCCGCGCGTCAACGCCTTCGCGGCCTATGGCCAGAACAGCCGGACGCCGGGCTTTTCCACCGAGCAGGGCAACGTCACCCTGGGTGTCAATGCCGAACTCGACCTGTACGCAGGCGGCGCGGTCACGGCGCGGATTTCCGCCGCCGAGAAGCGCCTGACCGAAGCCCAGGCGCTGGAAACGCGCACCCGGCTGGAAATCGAGGAGGAAGTGCGCAAGGCCTATCTGCAACTCGATGAAGCCTTGTCGCGCAAGGACGCGGCGGAAGCCGGAGCCAGGTCGGCGGAGGAAGCGCTGCGGCTGGTACACGAACAATACCGGGAGGGCGCGGCGACGGTGACGCGTTATCTCGAAGCCGAGGCCGACCGCGCCCAGGCCCAGACCCGAGCCATCGCCGCCCGCTATGCGGTGGCGGTGGCGGAGGCGAACCTGAAGAAGGCTTCCGGCTTCTGGCGCTAGATCGATAGAAGGAATAAAGCAATGCATGCTCAAGCGCACGGTTCGAATTCCCGCAGGACGCTGCTGTATGCCGCCGCAGCCGTCTCGGCCCTGGTCCTGATGCTGGTCTGGATGGAGGGGGGGTTCGTCGGCAAGACCGAACCCGGCCTCCGCGCCGAGGAGCGGGCCGAGCCGGGGACGGAACAGACGTACATCCTGGCGCCGCGGACGATCGCGGAGATCACCGCCTGGCCGGCCACCGTGTCCGCCCGGGTCGTCGCCCGCATCTCGCCCAAGGTCGCGGGGCGTATCACCGAGATCACCCGCAAGGTCGGCGACCCGGTGCGGCGGGGCGAGGTGGTGGCGCGGCTGGAGGCGAAGGAGTTGGGCGCCCGGCTCGGCCAGGCCAGGGCGCAACTCGCCGCCGCCGAAGCCGAGGCGGTGCGGGCCCGCGCCGAGCTGATCCGCAGCGAAAGCCTCTACGCCAAGGAAGCGGCCACCCAACAGACCCTGGAGACCGCCCAGGCCGCCGCCCGCGCCGCGAACGCCCAAGTGAAGGCGGCGCAGGATGCGATCGCCGAGGCCGGCTCGGTCTATGGCGAGACCGAACTGAAGTCGCCGGTCGACGGCACGGTGGTGTCGCGCGAACTCGACCGGGGCGATACCGCCATGCCCGGCATGGCCGTGCTGACCGTGCAGGAAAGCGGCAGGCTGCGGATCGAGGGCGCGGTCGCCGAGCGCTGCGCCGGCGCCCTGCGGGCCGGAACGCCGCTGACGGCGAGAGGCGGCGCGCCGGAACAGGCTTACCCGGTCGAGGTCGACGAAGTCGCCCCCGCTGCCGATCCCGCCACGCGCACGGTCTGGTTCAAGGCGCGCCTGCCGGATGCCGCGGCCTGGCAGCCGGGGGCCTATGCCAGCGTGGAGCTGCCCTGCGGTCAGCGCGAGGCGCTGCTGATTCCCGCGGCCGCCGTGACGCGCATCGGCCAGATCGAGAGCGTGCGCGTCGTCGAACAGGGCCGTTCCGTGCTGCGCCACATCCGCACCGGCAGGCCCCTCGACGGCCAGCTCGAAGTCCTGTCCGGCCTGGAGCCGGGCGATACCGTCCAGATTCCGAGCCGCTGACCATCCCGGAGCACCGCATGGCCAAACCAAACGACGAGCGGGGCCTGACGGCGGCGATCGTCCGCGTCTTCATCACCTCCAAGCTGTCCCTGGTCTTTCTCATCGCCTCTTTCCTGCTCGGCGCGGCGGCCCTGCTGCTGACGCCGCGGGAAGAGGAGCCGCAGATCGTGGTGCCGGTGGCGGACGTGTTCGTCAGCGCGCCGGGGGCCTCGGCCGAGGAGGTCGAGAAACTGGTGGCGACGCCGCTGGAGAGCCGGCTGCGGGAGATCGACGGCGTGGAATACGTCTATTCCGCCTCCCGCGCCGGCGAAGCCATGGTGACGGTGCGCTTCTACGTCGGCGAAGACCGCGAGGACAGCCTGCTCAAGGTGTGGAGCAAGCTGATGTCGAACCAGGACGCCATTCCTTCCATCGTCGAATCCTGGCTGGTCAAGCCGGTCGAGATCGACGACGTGCCCATCCTCACCCTCACCCTGTCTTCGCCCAATCCCTTGTACGACGCGGCAACGCTGCGGCGCCTGGCCGACGAGATGAAGGACAAGCTGTCTTCCCGTGAGGACACCGGCCGCATCGACGTGGTCGGCGGCCAGCGGCGGACGGTGCGGATCCATCCGGACCCGGCGCGGCTGGCGGCGCACGGGCTGGACATCGGCGGCCTGATGCAGGCATTGCGGGGCGCCAACGTCAAGCTGGAAGCCGGAAGCTTCGACCGCGCCAATCGCGGCGTCGACCTGGAAGCCGGCCCGCATTACGCCTCCGCCGGCGAAGTCGCCGACACCGCCGTCGGTCACCGCGACGGCCGGGTGGTGCGGTTGAGCGAGGTGGCCGAGGTGATCGACGGGCCGGCCGAAGTCGAAAGCTACACCCGCATCGGCTTCGGCGCTGCGGCGGCGGAAAGCCGGTCGGTCGGCCAGACCGCCGCGGGTTCGGCGCCGCTCACCACGAGCGCCAGGCCCGGCGAGGAGCGCCAGGCGGTGACCCTCGCGGTCGCCAAGCGCCGGGGCGCGAACGCGGTCAGCGTGAGCGAGCGGGTCATCGAGGAAGTCGAAGGACTTTACGGCACGCTCATCCCGGAAGACGTCACCGTGACGATCTCGCGCGACTACGGCGAGACCGCGGACCACAAGATCAATGATCTGGTGAAGGAGTTGGGCATCGCCATCGTCACCATCATTGTGCTGCTGGCGATCGCACTGGGCCCGAAGGAGGGCTTCATCGTCGCCCTCACGGTACCAGTGACTTTTGGTGTCACCCTACTGTTCGACCTCGTCTTCGGCTATACCATCAATCGGGTCACCCTGTTCGCGCTCATCCTCTCGCTTGGCATGCTGGTGGACGATCCCATCGTCGACGTCGAGAACATCTTCCGCCACTTCAAGCTGCGCCGCGAACCGCCCCTGGAGGCCACGCTGACCGCGATTGACGAAGTGCGGCCGCCGACCATCTGGGCCACTTTCACGGTCATCGTGTCCTTTTTGCCCATGTTTTTCATCACCGGCATGATGGGGCCCTACATGGCGCCGATGGCGTTCAACGTCCCCATCGCCATGTTGATGTCGCTGCTGGTCGCCTTCACCGTCACTCCCTGGGCCAGCTATTACCTGCTGAAGAGCGAATACGGCACGGAGGAGGCCGCGTTTTCCCTCGAGGACAGCCCGGTCTACAAGTTCTATCGCCGCACTCTGGGCGGGCTAGTGTCGAAGCCCGGCCGCGCCAGGCTGTTCCTCTGGCTGGTGGTGGGCGCCCTGGTGGCGTCGAGCCTGCTCGCCGTGACCCGAGCGGTGCCGCTGAAGCTCCTGCCGTTCGACAACAAGAACGAGCTGCAACTGGTGATCGACCTGCCGCGCGATGCCAGCCTCGAACGCACCGACGCGGTGGCGAGGGCGCTGGGTGACTACCTGGCGCGGGTCAACGAAGTCACCGATTTCCAGACCTACGTGGGCTTGGCCTCACCCATGGATTTCAACGGCATGGTGCGGCATTACTACCTGCGCCGCGGTGGCTACGTCGGCGAAATCCGCATCAGCCTGCTGCCGAAAGAGCGGCGCGAGCAGCAGTCGCACGAGATCGCGCTGCGGATACGTCCGGACGTGGAACGCATCGCCGCGCGCTTCGGCGCCAAGGCCAAGATCGTGGAAACCCCGCCCGGACCGCCGGTGCTCTCCACCTTCGTCGCCGAAGTCTACGGTCCGTTGGACGCCGAACCCGCCGAGCTGGACCGGGTGACCGAACGGGTCCGGGACGACATCGCCGGCATCGCCGGCATGGTCGACGTCGACGACCTGGTGGCCGAGCCCAAGACCCTGATCCGCTACCGGGTGGACCGCGACAAGGCCGCGCTCAACGGGCTCGGTGTGGCGGCGCTGGCCGAGACCTTGCAGGCCGCGACGGGCGGGCGGCCCGTCGGAACCGTTCACGCGCGGGGAGAACGCGAGCCGCTCGAAATCGTGCTCCGCCTGCCGCGCGCCGGGCGCTCGTCCATGGCCGAACTCATGACGCTCAAGGTGAGAGGGGCGGACGGCCGGCTGGTGCCGCTCGGCGAGCTCGGGACCCTGGTGGAGGACCAGTCCGACCGCGTTATCTACCACAAGAATCTGCTCCGGCTGAATTACGTGACCGCCGAAATGGCCGGCCGCACCCCGGTCGAAGCGGTGCTGGACTGGGGCGACATCGAGGAAGAGAGGCCCCTGCCCAAGGGCTACAAGGTCGACCTGGCCGGGGAAGGGGAATGGAAGATCACCGTCGACGTGTTCCGGGACCTGGGCGCAGCCTTCGGCGCCGCGCTGGTCATGATCTACGTGCTGCTGGTGGCCCAGACCGGATCGCTCGGCATGCCCCTGGTCATCATGGTGGCGATTCCGCTGACCATCATCGGCATCATGCCCGGATTCTGGCTGCTCAACCTGCTGTTCACCGCGCCGGTGGCGGGTTACGACAACCCCATCCTGTTCACCGCCACCGGCATGATCGGCATGATCGCCCTGGCCGGCATCGTCGTGCGCAACTCCATCATCCTCATCGACTTCATCGAGCGCCTGAGGGAACAGGGCAGGCCGCTGTTCGACGCGCTGGTCGAGGCCGGCGCCACTCGCCTTCGGCCCATCTTCCTCACCGCCGGCGCCGCCATGTTCGGCTCCTTCGTCATCACCCTGGACCCGATCTTCTCGGGCCTGGCCTGGAGCTTCATCTTCGGCATCTTCGCCTCCACCCTGTTCACCCTGTGGGTCGTACCCGTCGTCTACTGGATGATCCACCGGGAGACTGTCCGCTGATTTTTCCCGTTCCCGACCGATTAGAATAAGCACCCGGCCCGCGGGGAGGGCCGTACAACGAAAACAATCGGGCAGGGTGCGCACATGGGAAAGCTATCGCCATTCCAGGTCGGTGAGCTGGTGGTCTGGCGGGATGAAAAGGGGTTCGGGTTCATCCGGCCGTTCGTGGGGGAGCACGACCTCTTCATCCACATCAGCGCTTTCAAGAAGGGCATGAGCCGGCGGCCCCAGGTCGGGGACATCGTGCACTACCGCATCGAAACCGAGGCAGACGGCCGGGAGCGGCTGCGGCATGCGGCGATCGAGGGGATCAAGTACGCTGCGCCGCGTTTCGGGCCCGTCCAGGTCAAGCCCCTGGAGCGCTCGCCTTACGTGAATGGCGTCATCGGCCTGCCCTTCCTGCTGTCGACCTGGCTGCTGTGGAGCGTCGGCAACCCTGTTCCTCTCCTGATGTACGTGTTCATCAGCGCCATCACGCTTTTCCTCTACGGCCTGGACAAGCGTTCCTCGATCACCGGCCACTGGCGGGTGCCCGAAACCTACCTGCATCTCTTCGCCCTGTTCGGCGGCTGGCCGGGCGCCCTGATCGCCCAGCGCGAATACCGGCACAAGCTCAGGAAATCGAAATTCCAGACCATTTTCAGGGCAATTATTGCTTTGCATGCCCTGATTTGGATCATCGCCATTGCATTCGAACTTTCGACCCAGGGTATGGCGCAATTTATGCTGTAATGAAACGGCAATAAAAGGCCTGCAACTTTTCGAACCCAAATATGTCAATATAGGCCGATGTCGGAGTGAGCCGACATCTACGGCCCCATTTCGGTCAGACGGTTTCCAATCTAATAATAAGGAGTTTCTAATGAATCTCGGAGGTGGCAAATCGGTTTTATTGATAGGCGCGCTGTGCGCCGGAACGGCAAACGAAGCTGGGGCTTGCTCTCCTGGGCCGGTTCCAGCCTCATGGGCGGCGCAAACTGCGCCTACGCCGTATACGCCAACTGCTCAAGCCAATGCCATCACGCTGATCATGTTCCGCCATGGCGAGAAGACAATCTTGCCGGACGGCGGATTCCTGGAGAACGGGAATATGAATGCCGTTGGCCAGAAGCGGGCTCAGCGTTTACCCGCCAGATTGAAACAGATGTTCGGATGCCCGGATTATCTGGTGGCTCCCGATCCCGGCGTGAAGATCGAGGGAGACAACGGCGATTTCTATTATTACGAGCGCCCTGCGGGGACGATAGAGCCGACAGCGGCCGGTCTGGCCTATCCGTTGTGGATGCCGTACGGCTTCTACTATCCGGAATATCTTGCCGCGGATTTGCTTACCGCACCAGAATTCGCCCCGTCGTCGCCATCCCAGCCCAACAAGGTCTTCATCGCCTGGGAACATAATAATATAGTCGCTATGACGAACTATATTGTTTCCCAATGGAACTTGAATGTGTTGCCGGCGGGCAAGAAAGTCTCGGTCAATGGCAAAACCTACCGCTGCCAAAGCATACCCAGTTCTTGGTCAGGCTGCGACTATGACTCGGTCTGGGTACTGAATATCCAGGAAGGCAATCTCTGCTACACCCATATGCAGGAACACTTGAATAATCCAGCTTATCAAAAGGCCTGTCTTAAGGCTGACTGATCGATATATCCGTACCATTCTTATCAATCGGTTCCATGAGAGATTTTTGCCTGAGGCCATGAGGCGTGGCAAGCTTTCTGGCCGGTCGGCGAGTGTCTGTTTGATATTGGATTTTTATGGAGATATGGAAATGGCGAATAACGTAAGTTCAAAGCGCTTTTGTTTTTGGCTGATCCTGGGGGTAGGACTGGTATCGGCGCAGGCTGCACGGTCAGACGAGCCTTGCGTCGTGCCATTGAAGCTCATCAACATCAATGCCGGTTCCGGGAAGTCGCCTGAATACAAGCTTGGCATCCATGTCGGGCTCGGCGGCGGGGCGCCTCAGCTGTATGAATTCGATACCGGAGGTCCGGGATTCTGGGCGGCATATACGCCTACGCCACCGAAGAAGAAAGGGCAGTGGTGGGGGAATTACGAGACGGTGCAGACCGATGCGCTTTCGATAGCCTATACGTCTGGCAATGAATACACGGCCAATTTGGTGGATACGGTGGTGGCGCTGTATAAGCCCCAAGGATCCGGATTTGCCAAACAGTGCGAGTCCGTGGCTCCCGTCGGCGTCGCTCAGATTACAGCCTTCGCGGACAAGAAAAAGCCGAAGAAGGTCAAGGCTTGGTATAAGGCCTTGGCGACCGGCAAGCCGCCCTTGTTCGGGCATTTCTATGGTGACTTCGGTGCGGCGCTTTTCCCTATAATGACGGCCGATAAGTCCGCCGGCGTCTATTCCGCCCTCCCTCAGTTGCCGCAAACCGGCCTGACCAACGGTTTTATCGTCCATGTGGGTCCGCTGGGAAAATCTAAACCGACATTGACGATCGGCATTACCGGTGAGGAGCTGGCCACCTTTACCACGCAGTTGCCGATGAATCCGACCTGTGTGGATGCGGGTAGGGCGCCGGAAGCCCCTTCTTCTACTTGTCCGCCGTATCCGAATTTTCCGGTCGGCAACATGCCGACATGGAGCGAGCAGATTACCTATGCGAATCTGTCATGGGAGTATGGTAAGTCCAGCAGTGGCAATGGCCAAGTGTTTTCGAACGTTGGCTTGACCCTCGACACCGGCGCGCCCGCGACGACCATTTGGCAAAACGATAATTTGTATGTCGACTCTCGGTTTCTTCGCAACCCGGAGGGTAGCACTGTACCCTATACCGGGGATTTCAAATCGAAAGTGGGTCTGACGATCAGCGCGGCGACGACGGTTCCGGGTGGCCAAAATCTGGATTTTTATCTTCTTACCGGGCAGAAGGCGACTGTCAACCAGGTTTCTGCCAGCGTGCGCGGAAACGATGGCGGGCCGACGTGGTCGGGATATATGAATACCGGGTTGATGTTGTATACCTACTATGACGTCATGTTCGATGTGGAGCATGGCGTGGTGGGATTCCGGCCAGTGAAGAAATAAACATTCAGCGAGCCTACCTACTCATGAACAGACGGATCCCTGGTTGTGCGTTTCTGTTAGCTGCGGCAACGGTTTCAGGCGCTTTTGACGCTGAAGGCGCGGAGGCCGGGTGGCCGCTCTACGAACAGTACAGCACGTCGTTCCGCGTGTCGTTTGCCAATGCTTCGGCGATGAATTTCGGCAACCCGAATATTCCCTATCCGGAAATCGCGATTTCCGTCAACGGAGGCGCTCCCATCACCGCGAACATGGACACGGGATCGCGCGGCATCATCGTCAGCAAATATCTGCTGCCATCCGATTTTCAGGTCTCCGGCCCGGAGGGGTATATCTTCTATTGGGAAAGCGGCATCAAGCTCAACGGCCGCTGGACCAATACCCGGGTGACATTGCCGGAGGCGGTGGACTTGACGGGCAGTCCGGTCCAAATCGGCGCCGATCTCCCCATCCTGGTCATCGAAAGCATGACCTGCGTCAAGCCGCCTGCCGGAAAGCCCTGGCCGGATCAACCGTCAAGCTGCAAGTCGATGGAAGGCAAGACGGTGCCGATCGGGCAGGACGACACGACGGCGGTAGTCGGGGTGGGGTTCGACCGGACGGGCAGGGGAACCGCGCCGGAAAACAATGCCTATAACCAGCAGCGCAACCTTTTCCTGAATCTCGATCAGATGAAATCGGGCAGCATGCGCGGCGGCTACATCATCACCCAGCAGGGCGTCTATCTGGGCTTGACCGCAGGGAATGCCGGCAGCGGTTTCGCCTTCGGCAAGCTGCTGCCGACCGGCCTGGCCCAGGTGCCGGGCAGTCCGCCGGACTGGCAGGCTCCCTTGGGCAGCGTGACGTATGAGGGCAAGGCGTATCCGCCGGGTCAGGTGGTCATCGACATGGGCAGCGGCAACGGGCTGTTGACCTTGCCCGGCCAGCCGACCTCCGGCCTCATTCCCAATGGCGCTTCGCTGTCGGTCTCTCTGTTGGGAACCCAGGGCCAGGTCGCGGTGAACTGGAAGGGCGGAGGCTCCGACGATGTGCTTTATCCCAACGGGATCAATTGGGTGGGGTTGCAGCCCGGTCGGTTTTCGGAGAACAAGCATACTCGAACCTTCGTCAATACTGGGCGGGATTTGCTGAACGGATTCGACATTCTGTACGACGCCGAGGCTGGTTTCCTCGGCCTGCGCCAGAGCGCCGCGCCGCCGGGATCCAGCGTCGACTTTTCGGCGGTGGCGACGCTGGTTGGAGACGTTTCCTTCGGCGGGAATTTCACCACGGATTATCCGGTGATTCTCAATGCCTTTCCGGCTTTAGGGCAAACCATGACCCGCTTTTTGGCGCCGGACAACGTCGTGTTCAACGGGCCGGTTTCCGGCGCCGGCGGGCTCGTGGTCGGTAAGGGGGCGACGGTCACGATCGCCTGCGATACCGCCTATTCGGGCATCACCAAGGTCGCAAAAGGCGGCACGCTGAAGCTGGGCGGGACACTCCAAGGCAAGCTGGTGAAACGGTCGGGCGGTACGGTGATACGGGACGGTTCGCTGGCCGCGCAGTGTGTGCCGAATTGATCCTGCGCGGGGTTGGGTTCGTGTTCGGATTCAGCCCCGCGGTGTCGACGCTGCGACCCAGGCGGTCGCCCAGGATTAACCATCGGTTCCCGAGGATTGATTGATGAAACCTTTATCGGCATCTGTTTTCGCTTTCGTAATGTCGGCGCCCTGCGCCATCGCCCAGGCGGCGCCGCTGACCTGGAATCTTTACGACGGTTACACCCAATCGTTCACCGTCCCCTACGCTTCTCCCGTCCCCTTCGGATCGGCCGGCATGCCGGCGGGTTTGAGAATGAACGCGACGATAGGGGGGAACACCATAACCTTTCAGCTCGATACCGGGTCGCGCGGCATCGCCGTCAGTCGCGATCTGCTGCCACCGAATTTCCCGGCAAAAGGCAAACCCGGCCACATCTTCTACTGGAGCAGCGGGAATCGGCTCAATGGCCGGTGGATAGAAACCCAGGTCACTTTCCCTGATGCCGCCGATGGCCAGACCGGCACCAGTGCCCCGGCTCAGGCCACGCTGCCGATCCTGGTGGTGGAGACCGAAACCTGCGTGGCGGCGCCGGCCGGCGAGGTTTTCCCCAATCATTGTGCCGATCCCGGGGTTACCAAACCGGCGACCGGGGTCACCATGATGGGCATCGGCTTCGACCGGACGGGGCACGGCGACACGCCGAACAATGACCGTTGGAACCAGCAGTTCAATCCCTTCCTGAATCTGGACGCCATGCGCAGCGGTTCGATGCGCGCCGGCTATATCCTGACGCCGCTGGGGGTGCAACTGGGGCTGACGGCCGCGAATACCGCCAATGCCGGCAAGCCTGGCATGTCGGTGTCGGATTTTGCCTTTCAAAAGCTGGTTCCCACCGGGCTCAAGCAGGTTCACGGCAGTCCGCCGGACTGGCAGGCGCCGACCGGGTCCGTCACTTTGAACGGAACCGCATATCCGGTGGGGCAGGCAGTGTTGGATACCGGTATCGACGACATGTTGCTGTCCTTGCCGGCGCACCCTTCGTCCGGGAATCTGACGGCCGGCACCCTGGCTGTCTCGCTGCTAGATTCGAACGGCGCGGTGGGGTACGGTTTCAGCATCTCGGATGCGCAGGATCCGTTGACCCCGGCATCGGTCACCTGGTCTCCCCTTCAGCCGGGGCGCTGGTCGGAGAACCGGATGAGCGGAGCGTTCGTCAACACCGGGGTCCGGGCACTCAATGCCTTCAATTTTCTGTATGACGGTACCGGCGGTTATGTGGGGCTGCAGCTCAACGGGGTTGCGGCGGGTGTGTCGGCCTATCTGTCGCCGCAAATTTCCGCCCAGGGCCGTCTGCAGGTCTTGAACGGGTTCGACACCAATCTGCCGGTTATCCTGCAGGGTAAGACAGCGGTCTCGGTTTCCGGTAAGCCTTCGGGAACCGCTACCTTTAACGGGCCGGTTTCCGGCACCGGCGGTTTGACCGTAAAAAAAGGCACGGTAGTGCTGGCGTGTGATGCAAGCTATCCAGGGGTTACCGTCGTCAATTCCGGCGCCATTCTGATTTACAGCAGGCTTGCAGGCAAACTGAAAAGAATGCCGGGAGGCGTTGTGATCAGGGTGCCGAGTCCCAGCGGGACGAATTGCCCGGCTGGCGTCAATTGGGGGGCAGCCCACGGGAACGATCCTTCTCCCGGCTATAGGGATTCTCCTGGCACGGCACGACATACTATGGATACATTAGCCGGGACCGACAGCTGATGGCGGACTTCGGCGGGAAGGAGCCGGCCGGTGGCGTGCTATTCGTAAGGCGCTTTGAAGCGATCCGCTACGGGTTTGGGCGGAACCGGCCCGGCTGGCGGCGTGCTGCTGCGGCCTTCTCGAGATGCCTGCTGCTCGCGGCCGCCGTTTGCGCCGCTCACGCCTCCGGCGGACCCGGCCACGCCGCCATCGCCAGCGCCCACCCTCTGGCAACGCAGGCCGGATTCGAAATCCTGGATCAGGGCGGCAATGCGTTCGACGCGGCGGTCGCGATATCCGCGGCCCTGGCGGTGGTGGAGCCGCAAAGCTCGGGGATGGGCGGAGGCGGATTCTGGCTGCTGCGCCGGGCGGCCGACGGCGAGACCCTCATGCTGGACGGGCGGGAAACCGCGCCGAGCGCGGCCCGGGCCGATATGTATCTGGATGCTCGCGGCGAACCGCGCCCCCGCGCCTCGCTGGACGGCGCGCTGGCGGCCGGGATTCCGGGACTGCCGGCGGCATTGGTGCGGCTGTCCCGGGATTATGGGCGCCTGCCTTTGGCCAAATGCCTGGCCCCCGCCATCCATCATGCCGAAAACGGCTTCCCCGTGGGCCGGCGCTATGCGAAAGCGGCAAAAGACCGTGAGCCCGCCTTGAAGCAATCGCCCGCCGCGAGTGCGATTTTCCTCGACCAAGGCGTGGCGCCCCAGCCCGGATTTCATCTGGTTCAGAAAGACTTGGCCGAAACCCTGCGGCGTATCGCGGGACGGGGCCATGCCGGGTTCTACGGCGGAACGACCGCGCGGCTCCTGCTGCAAGGCGTGAAGGAGGCCGGCGGCATCTGGCAAACCGCCGACCTGGCGGGCTATCGCGCGGTGGAGCGGGCGCCGGTCAAGGGGACGTACCGCGGCGTCCGGATCACCGGCGCGGCCCCGCCGTCCAGTGGCGGCACGGTCCTGCTGGAAGCCTTGAACATATTGTCCGGCTACGATCTTCCCGGTTCCGACGCATTGACCCGCAAGCATCTGGTGATCGAAGCCGAACGCCGCGCTTATCGCGACCGCGACCTTTACCTGGGGGATCCGGGCTTCGTCCGGATGCCGCTAAGCCTGTTGCTGAGTCCGGATTACGCGGCTGGCCTGCGCGCCGCCATCCGGCCCGACCGGGCCTTGCCCAGCGCGGCCTTGGGCACGGCGCCGGAGGCATCCCGCCAGGGCGGCAACACCAGTCATTTCTCCGTCATCGATCGGCACGGCAATCTGGTCGCCGCCACCTTGAGCATCAACAACAGCTTCGGTTCCGGGTTCGTCCCGCCCGGTACCGGCGTCCTCCTCAACGACGAAATGGACGATTTCGCGGTGGCTCCCGGCAGGCCCAACGCCTACGGGCTGGTCGGAGGCGGCGCGAACGCGATCGCGCCGGGCAAGCGCATGCTCTCGAGCATGTCGCCCACCTTCCTGGAGACGAAGGACCGCACCGCCGTGCTGGGGACGCCCGGCGGCAGCCGGATCATCTCCATGGTGCTGCTGGCCGTGCTGGACTTCGCCCAGGGGCGGGGGCCGGAATCCTGGGTTTCGGTCGGGCGTTTCCATCATCAATACCTGCCCGATGTCGTGGAATACGAGCCTGGCGGGCTGTCGGAAGAGGATATCCGTGGACTGGAGCGCCGCGGACACACCCTGAAACCGACCGGCTACCGTTATGGCGACATGCACGCCGTGCAATGGGACCGGGTGCGGAACAGGCTGAGCGCCGCCAGCGATCCGCGCGGGGAAGGCGCGGCGGAGGTCAGATGACGGCGGCTCACCGTTCCGTTTGCAGATGCTGCTTTTCCTGGTATCCCCGGCTGTAGGCGAAGAACCCCAGCGCAGTGGCCAGCATGAGTACGGTAAAGAACCAGAAATACCCGGCCCCAGCCAGCCACCCCGCCGGCGAGTGTTCGATCCAGAAGTTCACCAGGGCGGTGAACAGGTTTCCCAGCGCGACGGCGCTAAGATACAGCGACATCACGAAGGACTTCATGGTGAGCGGCGCCTGGGTGTAGGCGAACTCCAGCGAAGTGATGGAAACCATCACCTCCGCCGAGGTCAGCAGCACATAGGCCAGCAGTTGCCAGCCGATGGAGGGTGTCATCCCGCCGTCGATCCGCATCTGAATCCAGGCGGCGAGGGCGAAGGCCAGCACCGTCAGCATCAGCCCGAGGGCGATCTTGTTCAGCGCGGTCATGGGCGCGAATCGCCCCAGCGCCGGGTACAGCACGCGGTAGAAGAGGGGCGTAAGCAGCACGATCAGCAAGGGATTGGCCGCTTGGATCTGCGAGGGCAGGATCTCGTGGCCGAACAGCACGCGGTCCATGCGCTGGGATTGCAGCACCCAGGACGAGCCGGTCTGATCGAACAGCGCCCAGAACATGGTGATGAAGAGAAACACGCCGGCCAACCGGCCCAGGCCGCGCAAGCCCTGGCCGCTCAAGGCTTCCCTGACGAAGCGCATGCCCGCCGGCGGGATGTGCACGAAGCGGTGGCGCCCCGACCAGAAAACGACGGTCGCCGTCAGCATCAGGAGGCCGGGCACGGCAAAGGCGACGGACGCACCGTGGCGTTCCAGCAGCCAGGGAATCAGCAGCATGGACACGAAGGCGCCCAGGTTGATGGCAAGATAGAACCAGCCGTAGACCTTGCTCAGCAGGTGCCGGTTGGAGTGCCCGAACTGGTCGCCCAAGTGCGCCGAAACGCAGGGCTTGATGCCGCCGGCGCCGAGGGCGATCAGCGACTGGCCCAGCAGGAGGCCGATCCGGGTGTCGTCCAGGGCCAGGGCGAAGTGTCCCAGGCAATAGACCAGCGAGAGCGCGATGATGGTGCGGTACTTGCCCAGTATCCCGTCGGCCAGCAGGGCGCCGAGGAACGGCGTGAAATAGGTGAGCGCGACGAACAGATGGAAATAGCCCTTGGCCTCGCTCTCCGGCATGGGCGCCGGATCGCCGGCCGCGTCCGTCAGATAGCGGGTCATGAACACCACCAGGATCGCCCGCATCCCGTAGTAGCTGAAGCGCTCGGCCAGTTCGTTGCCGACGATGAAGGGAATGCCGGGAGGGAGTTCGGCGGAAGCGAGCGGTGCGGTGCGGTAACGGCTCATCGGGAGGTTGGGGTGCGCGGTCGGAAAGGACGGCGCATGGTAAACGGTATATGTGGGCGGAATCCAATGCCGGCCTGGCCCGGACGGACGGAAACAACACTCGGAACCGCCAAACCGCTCCGTTTCGCCAAGGTCCGCCGGTAAAATCCGTCGCCGATGCTGATAGACCGAAGCGATGGAGTCATGTGGATTCGAAACCGAGAGAACAGGAGAGGATTGATCTCCGCATTGCAAGGGGGGCTCATGGGCTCGCTGCTCCTGGCCCTTGTTCCCCAAGGTGAGGCCGCGGATTGGCCCAAGAACCTGTCCAACCCCGCGCCGGAGAAAGGCGACGTCGTTCTCCCCATGCCTTGCGGCGGCGCCATGGCCTTCCGCAAGGTGCCGATCCCGAACCAGGGGCCGCTCAACGACTACGGCATCGTGGTGGGCGGGGAGGATGCGGACTACGACTATGCCGAGCACCCGCGGCCGGCCCAGATCGCCGGAAGCTTCGACCAGGACGCCAAGACCCGCTACTATCTCGTCGGCAAATACGAGGTGAACCGCGCCCAGTACGCCGCTCTGGGGCCGCAATGCCAGCCTCCGGCCGACGATCAGCGGCTGCCGCAGAACAACGTCACCTGGCTGGAAGCCATGGCGTTCGCCGACCGCTACACCCAATGGCTACTGAAGAACGCCGCCGACAAGCTGCCGAAGGATGGCCAGCAGCCCGGATTCCTGCGCCTGCCGACCGAGGTGGAATGGGAGTTCGCCGCCCGTGGCGGGCTCGCCGTGCCGGTCGCCCAGTTCCGGGAAAGGGTGTTTCCGATGGAGGACGAAATGGTGCGCTACGTCTGGTTCGAGGGCGCCGAATCGGCCAACGGCAAGCCCCAGCCCATCGGCGCGCTCAGGCCGAATCCGCTGGGGCTCCACGACATCCTCGGCAACCTGGACGAAATGGTCTTCGACCCCTACCGTCTGAACCGGCTCGACCGCCTGCACGGCCAGGCCGGCGGCTTCGTGGTGCGGGGCGGCAACTACTTCACCCCCCAGGCCGAAGTCCGTACCGCCCAGCGCATCGAGGTGCCGTTCTACCTCAAAGGCGAACCGCGGCGGGCCGAGACCACGGGATTCCGGCTGGTCATGACGGCGCCGGTGGAATCCTCCCGCGAAAAGCTTAAGTTGCTGCGCGAGAGCTGGAACAAACTGGGCTCGGCGGCGACGACGCCGGCAGCCTCGCCCGCCCAAGCCGAGGCCATCGGCGCCAAGGGGCTGGACGATCCGGTCGCAGAGCTAGGTGTGATCTCGGATGCGGCGCAGGACGCCAACATGAAGAACCGCCTCAGGAATGTCCAGAACCGCCTCAAAGTGACCATCCAGGAACGCGACGACCAGCGCAAGCTGGCGGCCAAGGCGGCATTGCGCCTGGGGGCTTTCCTGTGCCAGAAGATGGGGGCGGACGGAAGATGGGTCGAAGCCGCGGAAACTCTGCTCAAGCAGCGGGAAGCGGCGTTCGGCGCCGACGACCCGGGCGTCAAGTCCCGCCGCGACCAGTTGAAGGCCGACCGTGCTGCCCTGACGGAGAATCTCTTGTACTATTCCGAAACGATCCTGGGCGCCGCGTCGATCTACGACGGGCCGGTGCTGGGCGAACAGTTCGAGGTCCTCAAGACCGAGCTGGAATTGAAGAATTACCAGGCCCTGCTCGGCTATGCCGATACTTATTACAGGCAGTTGGCGGCGTATCGCGACAAGCCGGCGGTCAGGCAGAGCGCCTGGCTTGACGAATGCAAGGCGCGGAACAAGAAATAGGCGGGTGTGGTTTGAAAGTTCCCAAACATTCGAACGGGGTTGGCGCCTTCCCCCTGCCTCCGGTAGGGCGGCGTCTTGTCGCCGGCGCGCTGATTCCGGCTCTATTCGTTTCCGGCTGCGCCAGCACCGGCGGCTACCGTCAGCCCTACGCGAGCTCCAGCCAGGCGCGCCTGGCGCAGCTTTCCGAAGCCTACAATCAGACCCTGGCGGAGGGCTGCGTCACCGGCGCCGCGATCGGCGGCCTGGCCGGCGGTCTGATCGGCAGAGACTGGAAAGGCGCGGTGGCTGGCCTGCTCGCGGGCGCCGCCCTGGGCTGCGCCGCGGGGAGCTACATGGGCAACCTCCAGAACAACTATGCCCGCGAAGAGGACAGGCTGAACGCCGTCATCATCGACATCCGCCGCGACAACCAGTCGCTCGCCGAGCTCATTGCGGTGACTCAGCGGGTCGTGGCGGACAACAAGGCGCGGGTCGCCGAGCTGAACAAAGCCGTCGCTTCCAGGCGGATCAGCCGCGCGCAGGCTGCCGGCCAGCTGGCCGATCTCGATGCGAGCCGCTCCCAATTGCAGGCCACGCTGGGCAGCGCCAAGAAACGCCTGGCCGAGCAGCATGCGGCGATCGCGATGAACACGCACAACGCCAATCCCCAGTTGGCGAACATCGCGCACGAGGAACTGGCCCGAAAGGAACAGCAGATCCAGACGCTCGAATCGGAACTGAACACCTTGACCCAACTGCGGAGTGTGGATCGTGTCGGTTAGTTGCTTCAATGATTTCCGGCCAGGCGTCGTATTGTTGGCGGCGCTGGCCATGCTGGCCACCGGCTGCGCCACCACCGATTGCGATCCCGGCCGGGGCGGCTTCTTCCGCGGCATCGGCTGTTCGACGAGCGGCAGCTACAGCCAGCGGCAGCAGCAGATACAGTCCACCATCAGCCGGGAGCAGCAGACCCAGGCCGGGCTGCAGCGCCAGGAGCGCCAAGCGAACCAGGCTGCCGTCGAAACGGGCGCTCAGCGGCAGGCCGCCGAAAAAGAGTATGCGGGCCTGCAGAGCGACATCGATGCCCTGAACGCCAAGGCGGCTCAATCCAGGACGAAGAAGAAGGATTTGAGCCGCGAGATCAGGAGCGTCCAGAACCAGCTCGATCTGCTCAAGGCGGACACCATGTCGCCCAAGGCCGAAATCGACAGGCGGCGCGCCGCACTGGACCGGCGGTTGAAGGAACTGGAGCGGGAAGTCGACCTGGCGCGAGGCAAATGAACGAAACAACTGGAATCCGAGGCGGAATGATGAAACGCATTGGGCTGCCGGCCATTCTGGCGGCGGCATTCTATGGGGGCTTGGGTGTGGCGGCGGAGGGCGCGCCCAGCCTGCAGGAGCAGATCGAGAAGCAAAGGTCCGAGAACGAGGCGCTCAAGGCCAAAATCGCCAGGATCGAGCAGGTGCTGAAGACCGACGTCTGTTCGAATCCAGAGGCGGCCAGACTCCTGGAATCGGGAGCGGCCGAGTCATCCCCGCAAAAGGGGGCGGAAGCGCCGAAGTAGCGCGTTGGCGAAGGGATAGGCCGGTTCAGATTCTCCATCGGAAGGAATCAAAGCCAGAATGCCGAGAGATCGGCGGCCTCGGATTCGCGCTGGCCTTGGACGCCGTGGTACGCCAACGCCGGATAAAGGAATCTGATTAGAAAGAATAGTCAGCTAGCTCGTCATGCCGGCATGGAGTGCCGGCATCCAGGACACAGGGACGTGAGAAGCCTGCGCCATCCATGGCCTCTGGATTCCGGCAATCCCTGCCGGAAAGACGATTTTCGGTTGAGCTGACTTTCCTTGCTAATCAAGTAAAGGAATCAGGCAGCCTTGGGTTTCGTTACCGGGACGACCTGCGTGATCGTCTGTAACACGGTAAAGGCGTAGTACGCGATGTCTACGGCAAGGAGAAAGACCTCGGAGTTCTGCGTAGTCCCAGCCAAGGCGTCCGCGCGTTCCGCAGCGTCTGCCGACACCTTCCCGGCGGCGAGGATGTCCTTGAACAGCCGGACATCGGCGTGATCATCCCCCAAGGCCCGGACGACGGTTTCCGTCCTTTCCCTGAACCATTCGGGAACACTTGCCTCGACCCATTCGGGACCGGAAAAGAAAGCCTTGAGGTTCATAGCCATCATCATTTCTCCAGAAGAGCTGTGCCTGCAGGGGGAATGCTCGTCGCCGCGCTGGCCGGCCGCGTCGCCGGAACTGGCAGACCGGGCAGGATATCGCTTCACATCGGGGGTTCCATGTCGTCGGAAACGGCAGCCGCTTTCTTCTTTTTCTCCTTACCCCCGGACGAAGAGTAGGCGCCCTGATTCTTCAGGGTAACCGCCGGCGGTCCTTCGAGCCGATGGGTGAGATGCACCAAAGTCGTGGTCCAAGCCTTATCGGCCGAGGCGGCATCGTAGGTATCGCGGTCGTCGCAGGCAAAATGATGGCCCGCGGGGTATTCGTAAATCCGGAGGTCCGGCCTGCTGGCGCGGAAGATAACCAACTGGTTCCGTGGGATATAGGGGTCCATGGCGCCGAAGTGCAGCAGAATCGGAACCTTTCTCCGCTGCGATAAGTCGTTGACTATTCCGCAGCCATAATACGCCACGACGGTCGACAGTCCTTGGACCTGATTCGCTGCGTTGTAGGCCAGGTAGCCACCCCAATCGTATCCGACGACCGCAACCCGGCCTTCGCCGCTCAAACTGCCGACCGTGGCTTCGATGTCGGCCATGGCATGCGCGAACCCGACCTGCTTCACCAAATCCAATCCTTGAGCAATGGATGCCTCGTCGTAGCCCAATTCGATGCCCTTCTGAACGCGGTCGAAAAGGCAGGGGGCAACGGCAATGAATCCTTCCTTCGCAAAGGCATCGGCGACTTTTCGAATTTGGGCCGTGACCCCGAAGATTTCCTGCATGACCACGACCACGCCTTTCGCGCTCCCGGCCGGATCAACCCGATAAGCTGAAAACACGTGGCCGTCGGCTGCTGTAATCTCGATCATCGTGTGCTCCCCCGCGTTCTATGGGCCTGGTTCCAAGCCTGATATGGCTGTTACTGGTTTCAAGCATATTTGATGCCAGCCACCGGAGCGTTCGAGATAGACGCGTTGTCGAGCAAAAACGTCCAGGGAAAAGAAAGAGATGCAGCTTGTCCGCCGGGCGAAGGCGGAACCGCTCGGGCAAAATCCCGCACGAACAACCATGTAATCTAGTCAACAATTTTGCCATTGATCGGCGAGTTTGTTGGTGGTGGGACAAACGTCGGTCAGAGGCTCAGGCTTCGCCAAGCCCGCGGAAAGGCGATGGCGATACCCGGCAGGCATTGCCGGGCCATTGCTGCGTTCGATCACGACGGCCGGACAATCTTCTTGTCCGCGTCGGGGCGTGTCTGTGTAATGACCCCTCCCCGTGGCCAACGGACGGCTGATAGGGGCAGGCGATGCGGTCAATCTTCGGGCGTTCGCGGGTGATCCACTCATCGGTACGCTCCCGCCGTCCACAGTCCTCTTGCCGCCCGGGCCTTTTCCAATCGCGAGGAAACCGTCTCCCACCGGATGTTACGAAAGAACGCATCCACATAAGCCGAGGCCCCCGCACCATAGTCCATCTGGTAGGAATGCTCATACATGTCCAAGACCAGAATGGGCAGTGCGGCGCTGGGCGCGTGCAAATGGTCCCATTGCCAGTAGTTTTCCAGCAAGCCGGTGTGAAGATTGAGGCCCAGCGTCACCCAGCCGGAACCGCCGCCGAGGCCCGCGCCCATGCGCTTGAACTCCTTTTCCCAGACTTCGGTTGAACCGAAAGCATCGCTCAACGCTTTGCGTAAATCCGCATCCGGCTTGCCGGCTCCGCCCAGGTTGCCGAAATACAGTTCGTGCAAAACCACCGAGCCGGTGCGCATGAGGTGTTCCCGCTTGAGATCGTTGTAAATGTAAGGCGGCAGGCTGGCATCTTCCAGAAAGGCGGCGAGTTTCTGCTTGACGGCGTTCAGCGCCTTCACCGAGCCGCCATAGTTGTTCTCCCAGTGGGAGCGGACCAGCCGCTCAGACAGGCCGTCCAGCTTGGACGGATCGAAGGGCAAGGGCTTGATTTCGTGGTTGGCGGCGAATGCGGAAGGCGGGGGAGCGGTTATCACGGGTTCCTCGGTAATTTTGGCGGGAAGCGTTTCCGGGGACAGCATCGCCAGCGTAGCGCCGGCAGAGGCAGTGGCCAGAAATTCGCGGCGGGTGACGTCGGTCATGATTTTTCCTCATGATGCTTGAAAGTTATCAATGCTTCAGGGCTATGCCTTCAGGCGCTTTGGGCACAGGAATGGTTTTCACTACCTCATCTCGCTCGGTATCGATGACCGAGACCGTACCGGCGCCGGTGTTGGTGATCAAGAGCCAGCGCCCGCCGCCGGCGAAACCGACGCCGTGGCTGCCGGCGTCCGGGGCGATGGGAATGGTCTTGACGACGGCGTTGGTCCCCAGGTCGATTTTCTGCACCGTGCCGGCCCCGTCGTTGGCGACATAGGCGTGGGCCTGGTCCGGCGTCACCGTGACCTGCACCGGCCCGGCGTCGGTGGGGATGCGGGCGATGACTTTGTGCCTGCCGCCGTCGATCACCGCCACGTGATTGGCGTTGTGGCAGGCGATGTAGACATGCCGGCCGTCCTTGGTGGCGCCCGCACCCAAGGGTCCTGCTCCGACCGGGACCGTCGCCAGCGCCTTGCCTTTGGCGCGTGAAAACACGCTCACGTCGGCACTGCCGAAATTGGTGACGAACACTTGGTCGCCGGCCACGAGGGCGAAATGGGGCATGTCGCCAACCTTGACCGTGCGCAGGGATTTGAAGCTTTCCGCATCGAAGACTTCCACCCGGTCGTCGAATTCGTTGGTGACATAGGCTTCCTTGCCATCCGGGCTGAAATAGGTATGGCGAGGGCCGATGCCGGTGGGGACGGACTGGATGACCGCGTTGTCCGCGGTGTCGATGACCGAGACGGTACCCGCATTGTTGTTGGTCACCCAAGCCTGTTTCTGGTCCGGCCTGATGATTACGTTGTGGTTGTGAATCCCTACCGGGATGGTTTGCTTCACCTTCCCTTCGGCGAGATCGACCACGGCGACGACGCCCCCGAACCAGGAGGTCACGTAGGCCGTGCCGGCCAGGGACGGCGGTTGGTCCGCCTTTACGGGCGACAGCCCGCAAAGGACGAGCGGAATCGAAAAATGGGCCGCCTTTTTCAGAAAATTCACACCGTTCATAGAAATACCCCCTTCTGGGCCAACCAGGGTTTGAGGAAGGTGAACAAGAAACCGGCGAGGCACGAGGCGCCGATGACCGGGATGACGCCGAGCCTGTAACGAAGCAGCGCCAGCAGCGCGCCCAAGCCGATCAGGGCGGTGACCTTGTCGAAAAGTCCCGATGGGCCTTGCGGCCGGAACACGTGCCAGGCAAAGAACGCGGCCAGATTGAGTGGCGCCCACCACGTTGGCAGTGATCGCCGTCAGATGACTTTGATCAATCCCCCCAGGTGAAGCGCGCATGAACTTTCCGCCAATGGCGCCTAGGACCGCTGCCCCCAGCACGATCAGGGAAAAGGGCGCATCAAAGACGAAGATGGCCACGAACGCCAACGCCGCGGTGCCCCATAACACCCAATTCTTCAAGGCGAAAGAGCCCATGCGGTAGGCCGCTTTTCTCGACCAGATCCTGGTGCACGATTCTGCCCGGCGGGACCACCGAAACTGATGAAGCCGAGCTTGAGCCAGTAAGGCTTGTCCAAAAGGTGGACCATGAGGCCGGACCGGGTTCGATTGGGAGATGTTCATGCGCCGCTTTCCGAAAAGGCCTGATGGAAGGAATCGAATACGTCTTGCGCTTCGGCCAGGAGCGCGTCGTCATCCGCCAGCCGCTGGTGCATGCCCCGCATGAGCATTTCCAGCCCTGCTGCTTCCGGAACCGGGATTCCGCCGACATCCAGATAGTGCACCAGCGCCCCTAGCCGCTGCAGAGCGGCGTCCTTCAAGCCGAAGCTGGCCAGCAGCACTTCGAAGGTGACCTTGGCACCCACATGGGTGAACGCTGCGCCGTCGAAATCGAAGCCCACCGCGTCAGGAGGACAGCCCGCCGGCGAGGCTAGCCAGAGAAAACGGGCTTCGGGGTCGATAAAGCGCCGGATCAGCCAGGCGCTGGCGAGACGGTCGATCCAGGGGCGGCGGCGGGTGGCCCAAAGCCGGCCCCGATAATCCTTGAGCGGCAGCCGCTTGATCCGCCGCTGGACGGCATGGGGTTCGTCCGGCGTTAACCGGATGCTCACAGCATGCTCCAACTCTTCCAAAGCTGCGGCGGCCTGGTCACGCGCGGCACCGGGGAAGTAATCTAAGGCCGCGACCGCCTCGAATTCCTTGCGCAGCCGCTTTACTTGCTTTTGCAGGCGGGCGGGTTCTGCCGATTCCAGTTCCGGATCGGCGGCTTGCCGTATTGCCTCGACCAGTTTGGCGTACTCGCTGGAACGGTCGAACAGCCCTTCGAAGGTCTGCTGCTGCTCTTGATTCTCGCTGTCCAGAACCAGTACATGAGCGCTGCCGCCGCCGGCCACCACCTCTTCGGCCTGTGCCCGCAGGGTTTGGCGATATCCCGGCCGGCTGGGCAAGAGATAGACACCGTCCCGCAACACGCCGCAGCCCACGGCTTTGAGCGCGCGCCAGACGCGCATGCGGCCGGTGGCGTTATGGGTGGGCAGAGTGATGACGAGGACCAGCCAAGAGCATGTCATGATTCGTTCTTATATAACCTTTATGTTGACTATTCTACATCATGATAGTAAAAAATGGTCAACAGCGTTTCTTGTTGCTGTGTCATCGATCTTCCGGCGCTTTAAGCCCGGTGATCGCTTTGCTTTGCAGAGCTCATTCAGTCTCACCCAACGGAGGAAGTATGAAAACCCAAGTCTTGATTACGACGGCGCTGGTTACCGCTTGGCTAGCGCCTGGGCACGCCCTGGGCGAGGAACAGGAACTGAGCAGGCGGCAGGTGCCAAAGATGGTGGTCGAGGCCTTCGAAAAGGCCTACCCCAATGCGAAGGGCGTAGAGTTCGAAAAGGAAACCTTCGAAGGAAAGGTCGCTTATGAAGTGGAGTACAAAGAGAACGGCAGGGAATACGAGCTCCTGTACGACGCCGACGGCATCCTTCTACAGAAGGAAGAGGAGATCGACAGCAAGGCGCTGCCGGATGCGGTCATTCAGGCCGTCACAAGTGCGTACCCGAAAGGCAAGGTGAAGGAAGCGGAGAAAGTAATGAAACCCGATGGTACGGTGACCGGGTATGAGGTAGAGATCAAAGAGAAAGGCAAGAAAATCGAACTCGAATTGGACGCCACTGGCAAGATCCTGAAAACCGAGCAGGAGTAAGAGCCTGGGGGAACGCGTCGATTCCCAAGATGTTGGACATACCCAGGTACCGGCGGCGGGGCGGTTTAACCCGGATTGTCCATTAGGCCAGAATCAGAGAGTTCTGGTGCCTGGTCTAATGGATGTCAGCGGTGTGAGAGATGCGGGCTAGCGCTCGTTATCGCTGGCTCCCAAGCGGAGCTTGGGAGCCAGCCAACAACCAGCTGACACAGGCGGCGCCTTTAGGCACCGCCCACTACACCCCCATCGGCGCGACGAATCACGATGGTTGCCGAGCGAGGCCGTCCCTTGGGACCATACCCCTGACTATGAGGCCAGGAGCTGACGCCTTCCGGATTGGCGGGGTCGCTGCGTTCGCTGGCGGGTTCGCCCGGATGTTGCACGTTCACGAACAGACTGGTGCCATCCGGTGTACCGACCACGCCGGTGATCTCGCAACCCTTGGGGCCAGTCAAGAAGCGGCGGATTTCCCGGGTGGCGGGGTCCGCGACCAACATCTGGTTGTTGCCCAGGTTGGCGTAATCGCCCTTGTTGAGGGTGCTGGTGGATACGTCGGTCTGAATCCACAGACGGCCGTCGCGGTCGAACCAGAGACCGTCCGGGCTGCCGAAATCGTCACCGTTGACGTTGCCTTGTTTGCTGGGATCGGCATTGGCGGAATCCCCCGCCAGGACGAACACATCCCACTCGAAGTGGGTGGCGGCGGCATTACCGCCGGCTTCGCGCCAGCGCACGATATGGCCGAACACGTTGCTGGCGCGGGGATTGGCTTCATCGACCGGCGGGCGGGCGCTGCCGGCCGTGGTGGTGCCGTCGACCTTGTTGCTGGAGGCCGGTGAGCTGCCGCGGCGGTTGTTGTTGGTGAGGGTGACATAGACCTCACCGGTTTCAGGATGAACGGCGATCCATTCCGGCCGGTCCATCATGGTGGCGCCGACCCGGTCGGCGGCCTGGCGGGTTTTCACCAGCACTTCCGCCTGGCTGTTGAAACCGTTTTCCGCGGTCAGCCCCAACTTGCCGTGGATCAGCGGCAACCACTGTCCCGTACCCTGTTGGTCACCCTCGGCCGCGCCCGCTTCGAACTTGGCGACGTACAGCGTGCCTTCGTTGAGCAGTCCTAAGTTGGCGTGACGCAAGCCGGGTTTGTATTTGTTCTTGCTGACGAATTTGTAGAGATATTCGTTGCGCTCGTCATCACCCATGTAAACCACCACGCGGCCATCATTCGCCAGAGTCACCATGGCGCCCTCGTGCTTGAAGCGGCCCAGCGCGGTTTTCTTCTCCGGGATGCGGCGGGGATTGAAGGGGTCGATCTCGACCACCCAGCCGAAGCGGTTGGGCTCATTGGGGTGGAGATCGGCAAGGAAGCGTTCGTCGTGCTCGTGCCAGCGATAGCCGAATCCGCCCTTGTTGATGCCGTAACGGGCCTCGTCCGTGGTCGGCGTGCCGGTTTCCTTGGAGAAATAGCCGTTCCAGTTTTCCTCGCAGGTCAGGTAGGTACCCCAGGGCGTGCGGCCATGGGCACAGTTGTTCAGCGTGCCCAGCACCCGGCGGCCTTCCGTGTCGGCTGCGGTTTTCAAGAGATCGTGACCGGCCGCCGGGCCGACCACCTTGATCGGCGTGTTGCCGGTGATGCGCCGGGCCCAGCGGGATGGACGCACCACGTGCCAAGCCCCCTGTTCCAACCGCACTTCGACGATGGATACGCCGTGCGCGTTTTGACTCTTGCGCACTTTCTCGGCGGTCCACGGATCCATGCCGCCTACGTGCAACAGACCGTCATCGGTGTATTCGTTATTGATGCACAGCAAACCATGCGTCGAGGACAATCCGCTTCCGAGTTTTGGGAACGGGAAAAAGTGGATGCCATCGTGATGCATGCCGGCCTGGATGGCCTGATCCTCGGCGCTATTGCTAGCATCGGGCGCGAATGCGGGCCCATTGGAAATCGGGTCACCCCAGGCATACAAAACCTGGACTTCGTAGCCAGCCGGCACACGCACCAGATCGTCGGTGGACACGGCCACGCCGCCGAAACCCAGCAAAGGCCCGCCCCCTCCGCCAAGCCCGGCGGAGGGAACGATCTGTGCCTCTCGTGCCCAGGTGAAAGCCGGCAAACCGAAAGCGGCCGCCATAGCCGCCGCCAAACCGCCCTGCATCGCGCGGCGGCGTGACAGGTCGATTTCGGCGATATCGGAAAGCGTAGGGTTGTTCGAAGGATTGCTAACGGTATCCTCGTCTTGCAGGGCCATAAGGGAACTCCTCGTCTCTGTGTGTGTTATTGGCAAAGGAAAGGGCGCGTTGCCGCGCCGGTTCGATACGAGGCGCCACTTTCAAGTTAGCGAATTACGTCCGCGTGAAAAGGGCGTGAAATTTTCGTGACAAGCGCAATGATCGCCGGCTGCCTTTTGCTGGTGCGTCCCGCACCATTGAGTCCGGCAAGCGGAGCGGAAAGCTTTCCATCCGTGGGCTACGAATCAACGTTTACGACGTGCTGGAGTATCCTGCGTCCGGCACGAACCGAGGAGCGGGGGCGCTTCTTCTGTCCGGGGGCAAGTGGTCCAGTTCATATCGCTTGACGATACTAACTGATCCGCCTAGCATGCCCAGATGATCCAGTCCTTTGCCGATGAGGCTACTGCCTTGGTTTTCCGGGGGCAGGTAGCCCGCAAACTACCGCGAGACATTCAGGCAACGGCCCGACGCAAGTTGATCCAAATTGACCAGTCCACGGCAGTGGAGCAGTTGCGGATTCCTCCGGGCAATCGCCTGGAGCTGCTGAAGGATGACCGGGCAGGGTGCTGGAGCATTCGAATCAACAATCAATGGCGCGTGTGCTTCCGCTGGGACGGGGAGCATGCTTACGACGTAGAGATTGTGGACTATCACTGAGGCCGCTATGAGCATTACCCGCGATCAACTTCATACCCTGGACCTGAGCAGTGCCAGCACGGGCGAGCGGTTGCCAGCCGTCCACCCCGGCGAAGTGCTGGCCGAAGACTTTTTGAAGCCCTTGGGGCTGTCCCAGTACCGGCTTGCCAAAGACATCCGCGTGCCCGCCTTGCGGATAAGTCAGATTGTGCGGGGCCAAAGAGCCATAACGGCGGACACGGCTTACCGGCTAGCCCTTTACTTCGGCGGCAATGCCGAATGGTGGCTGAGATTGCAGGCGCAATACGACATGGAAACTTTGCTCGCACGAGAGGGAGATCGGTTAAGGCGAGAGGTTCACCCCCGCGCAGCCTAAAAATGAACTTGTGTGCGATTTGCCGGCACGGAATTACCCGGCCTGGGATGGTGACCGTAACCCTGGAAAGGCGGGCGTCAATCGTAGTTTTCAGGGAAGTACCCGCCCGGATTTGTGGCAACTGCGGGGAAACTTACCACGATGCCGACATTACCGAAGAGCTGTTGCGCCAGGCGGAGCAGGCAGTTTCCGAATGGGTGGAAGTGAACGTCCGCCGTTTCCACCGACTGGCTAGCAGCCATGAAAACTTTAGACGATCTAAAACGCGAACTGCTGGAAGACCCGGAGACCCGTAGAGTCTATGACGAGCTGGAACAGCAGTTTTCCATATCAAGGGGAATTGATTCGAGCACTGTCTAGCGCTGGGTTAACGACGTTGAATCGGTGAGCTTCATGCTTCAGCACGTAAGGGTCAACTTATTAAATTGTTCCACAATATATTAAAAAGGAGACTGCATTGGACCGTTTCTGTGCTAACGAGAGCGACTACCATCAACGCGTCATCAACCACATGGAAGGATTTCCCGATATCCTGAAATCGGATAATGGGCTTCACGTATTTGTGTGGGGTCATGAGGTGGACTTGCATGATGCCGGACGCCGCGGCGGAGATGGATCTGCAGACCTTATCACAACCGACGAAAAAGGAATGGTTTGGCTGATTGAAGCAAAGTTCTCACAACCATCAGAAAGAGGAGATTTTGTGTGGGGTAATCAGTTGCTTAGATATAAACAAGCCATCCAATGCATGGAATGGCAGGATATCCTTGCTTACGCAAAAAACTTCTTGCGATGGAATGAGAAGATAAAGCCCTGTTTCGAGATTCCATCCTCCGTAGAGACATTTACCCATGTGCTGGAAATGTGGCAGGCCCGTATAGGGCGTGCTCAGTGTGATCCTAACACGTTGAACAGCAAAATCGCTTCGCATCTAAAATCAGGCACGTATGGAGTAATGGTGCTTACAGATATAAATGATTCATCATATGAGCACTGTGGGAAAGGGTTTCTCCATGACGGTCCGTTGGCGTATGTGCTAGGAACTCCAGTAGATACAGGGATGAGCTACCACGTAAAGTGGTACAGGCGTGCGAATGCAAGGGGTGAAATGGAGATGGTTTCAACGAATTGGCCGACATCGTTCGAGCGCCCACAAGAAAGAACATGCACTCCAAAGGCTCTTAGTGAAGGGTTATGTGACGGTTCTATTCAGTTATGGCTGAATATTCTTCAGCCAGGCTTAATTCAATAAGGAATAATGCGTTATCTTCCGAGCGATAATTTAAGCTGTCTTACTGGAAGGCATGGTGATCTGGAGAATTTGGAAGGGTTGCTGATGAGCTTGGCCGAATTGCTTGAAGAAATTCGAATCAACACAGCCAAGGGTGAATAGGCCAGCGTAATTTGGTCACGCAGGTAATAAAAAAGCGGCAGGTGAAATCACCTAAGCCGCTTTCTTGATTTTGGGAATTTGGTCGGGGCGAGAGGATTCGAACCTCCGACCACCTGCACCCCATACAGGTGCGCTACCAGGCTGCGCTACGCCCCGAGATTTACCGCTTTTGCTGCGAATGTCCCTGGTTGGGCATTCGTTCAGTCTTCAAATGGCGCGCCCGAGACGACTCGAACGTCCGACCTTTGGCTCCGGAGGCCAACGCTCTATCCAACTGAGCTACGGGCGCGCTGAGCGGCGCAGTATACACTACATCAGTCGCTTAACAAACTCCGCATTTGCGCCAGCGAGGCGCGGCCGCGTTCGCGCTTCACTTCGGGGTCGAGCGGCTGGCGGTCGGGCCATTCCAGGTCTTCCTGCGGCAGTTCGGCGAGGAAGCGGCTGGGCTCGCAGCCTACCATTTCGCCGTAGCGCTTCCGGTGGCTGCAATAGCTTAAGGTGAGGTCGCGGCGGGCGCGGGTGATGCCGACGTAGGCGAGGCGGCGCTCTTCTTCGATGTTGTCCTCGTCGATGCTGGTCTGGTGGGGGAGGAGGTTTTCCTCCATGCCGACCAGGTAGACGTGGGGGAATTCCAGACCCTTGGCGGCGTGCAGGGTCATGAGGCTGACCCGGTCGCCGGCATCGTCTTCCTGGTTGCGGTCCAGCACGTCGAGCAGCATGGCCTTGGCCACGGTTTCGGCGAGGCTGCGGTTTTCGCCGTCCTTCTCGGCGATGCGCTGGAGCCAGTCGAGCAGTTCCCGCACGTTGCCGAATTTGCGTTCGGCGGCTTTGGCGTCGTTGCTGTTTTCCTTGAGCCAGTTCTCGTAACCGATTGCGCCCAGAAGATCGTCGATGACCTTGAAGGTGTCGCCGCGCGCCGTGCGGTCGGCGACGTCGGCGATGTGCTCGCCGAAGCGGCGCAGGCGCTGGACCGCGTTGGCGGGCAGGGACTGTTCCAGCCCCAGTTCGAAGCAGGCGGCGTACAGGCTGATGTGGCGGCGGTTGGCGTATTGGCCGAGCTTTTCCAGCGTGGTGGGGCCGATCTCGCGGCGCGGGACGTTGACGATGCGCAGGAAGGCGGCGTCGTCGTCGGGGTTGACTAGCAGCCGGAGGTAGGCCATGACGTCCTTGACTTCCGCATAGCCGAAGAAGGACATGCCGCCGCTGATGTGATAGGGCACGCTGAATTCGCGCAAGGTCCGCTCGAACAGCCGCGACTGGTGGTTGCCGCGGTAGAGGATGGCGTAGTCGGCGAACTGGGTGTTGTGGCGGAACTTGTGGTGCACGATGTCGGCGGCGATCTGGCGTGCCTCGGCGATTTCGTCGCGGTGCTTCAGCACCCGGATTGGGTCGCCGTGGCCCATGGCGCTCCACAGTTTCTTTTCGAAGATGTGCGGATTGTTGCCGATGAGCTGGTTGGCGGCCTTGAGGATGCGCCCCATGGAGCGGTAGTTTTGTTCCAGCTTGATGACCTTGAGCCGCGGAAAGTCGTTGCGGAGCTGGGCCAGGTTCTCCGGCTGGGCGCCGCGCCAGGCGTAGATGGACTGGTCGTCGTCGCCGACCACGGTGAACTTGCCTAAGGCTCCGGTGATAAGCTTGATGAGTTCGTACTGGGTCTGGTTGGTGTCCTGGTATTCGTCGACCAGCAGGTAGCGGATCTGGTTGCGCCATTTGTCCAGCACTTCCGGGTGCCGCTGGAACAGCATCACCGGCAGCAGGATCAGGTCGTCGAAATCGACTGCGTTGTAAGCCTTCATGTGGCGCATGTAGGCTTCGTACAAGACGGCGATCTCGGCCGCGCCGGGCTCGGCGAGCATGCCGGCCCGGTCGGGCGTGACGAAGCGGTTCTTCCAGCGCGAGATGCGGGCGGCGTAGGCGTCGACTTCTTCCGGGTCGAAGCGGTGGTCGCCGTGGCGGACCAGTTCCCGCAGCAGCGCCTGCCGGTCCTGTTCGTCGAAGATGGAGATGGCCGCCTTGAGTTCCAGCGCCTTGTGCTCGCGGCGGACGATCTCCAGGCCCAGGGCGTGGAAGGTGGAGACCGTCAATCCGCGCAGCGACTTGTCGTCGGCCAGCTTGCCGACCCGGCTCTTCATCTCGCGCGCGGCCTTGTTGGTGAAGGTGACGGCGACGATGTGGCGGGCCGGGATGCCCTGGCGGATCAGGTGGGCGATCTTCTCGGTGATGACGCGGGTCTTGCCGCTGCCGGCGCCGGCGATCACGAGCAAGGGGCGGTCCAGCGTGGTGACCGCCGCATGTTGCTGGGGGTTGAGGCCGTTCATCGGGCGGCGGAGCGGTCGAGACGCCGGTAGCCGATGGCCTCCCCGATGTGGGTGGAGCTGATCGCATCCTTCCCGTCCAGATCGGCGACGGTGCGGGCCAGCTTCAAGATGCGGTGGTAGGCGCGGTGCGACAGGTTCAGCCGCGTCATGGCCTGTTCCAGCAAGGCGCTTCCCGCCTTGTCGGGCATGCAGTGGCGCTCGACCTGGCGTGGCGTCAACAGGGCGTTGGGCTGGCCGCTGCGTTGGAGCGCCCGCTCGCGGGCGGCGACCACGCGGGACCGGACCTGGGCGCTGGTTTCCTCGTTGCGGGGTGCGCCTTCCAGAAGCGTGGCCGGGTTTTGCCGGGGCACGTCGACGTGCATGTCGATCCGGTCCAGGAGTGGTCCGGAGAGGCGCGCGCGGTAGCGCGCGACCTGCTCGGTCGAGCAATGGCAGCGCCCGGAGGCGTCGCCCAGGTAGCCGCAGGGGCAGGGGTTCATCGCCGCGATTAGCTGGAAGCGGGCCGGGAAATCCAGCCGCTGGGCGGCGCGGGAAATGGTGATGGCGCCGCTTTCCAAAGGCTCGCGCAGGACTTCCAGCACCCGCCGGTCGAATTCCGGCAACTCGTCCAGGAACAGCACGCCGTTGTGGGCCAGCGAGATCTCGCCGGGTTTGGGGCTGCTTCCCCCGCCGACCAGCGCCGGAGCGGAAGCGGTGTGATGGGGGGAGCGGTACGGCGGACGGCGCCAGGCCGCCGGGTCGAAGGGCATGCCGCTGACCGAGGCGACCGCCGCGGTTTCCAGCGCTTCGTCCTCGGTCAGGTCGGGCAGGATGCCGGGCATGCGCGAGGCCAGCATGGATTTGCCGGTGCCCGGCGGGCCCAGCATCAGCAGGTTGTGGCGGCCGGCGGCGGCGATTTCCAGGGCGCGCTTGGCCTGAAACTGGCCGCGGACTTCGGCCAGATCGGGCGGCTCGGCGCTGGCGGGGGTCGCTTCGGCACGTAATACAACGGCGGCGAGAGGGCGGCTGCCGTCCAGATGCGCGCACACGTCCAGCAGATGGCGGGCCGGGAGCACGCAGGCGCCGGAGACCAGGGCCGCTTCGCCGGCGTTGTCCCAGGGTACGATCAGATTCCGCTCGGCGCGGCGCGATTGGAGGGCGACCGGCAGGGCGCCGGGCACCGGGCGCAGCTCGCCGGTCAGGGCCAGTTCGCCGACACATTCCATATCCGCCAGCCGATCGGCGCGGAGCTGCTTCGAAGCGGCCAGGATGCCGAGGGCGATAGGCAGGTCGAAACGGCCGCCTTCCTTGGGCAGATCGGCCGGAGCCAGGTTGACGGTGATGCGTTGGGCGGGAAATTCGAAGCCGGTGGTGATCAGCGCGCCGCGCACCCGGTCCTTGCTCTCGCGCACGGCGGTTTCCGGCAGCCCCACGATGGTGAGGTTGGGCAGCCCCGGCGAGATATGGACTTCCACCGTGACTTCCGGCGCCTCGATGCCCTGGCGGGCCCGGCTGTGGACGATGGCGAGCGCCATGGCCGGGGATCAGGCGGGGGGCAGTTGTTTTTCCAGTTCGGCGATGCGGGCCTCGAGTTCTTCCAGGCGGGTGCGCGCGCGCTCCAGGACGGCGCGCTGCACGTCGAATTCTTCGCGGCTCACCAAGTTGAGGCGGCTCAGCGCGCTTTGCAGCACCGCCTGGAAATTCTTTTCCAGTTCGTCGCGGACGCCGAGGAGACCCGTCGGTACTGCGTCGGCGAGGCGTTTGGAAAGTTCGTCGAGGGTGGTTTTGTCGATCATGGCGGTCAGGCTGGAGGTCCGGAATGGGTGAGGGTCGGATACATTAAGGGATGCATTAATTTGGTGCGTTTTGTTGCCGTTGTTTGACAACAAAGGTGCAATTTGTTTGGCGCCGTCCGGTATATGAGGTCTATGCTGCTCGTTGTTTATCGCGGGAAAACCCCCGGCTTAGCCGGGGGACTCGCAAAGTTTGACAAACCCTGGAGTGGGGCTTTGTCGAAATTGGGTTGGTCGTCATTCCGGCATGGATTGCCGGAATCCAGCTCACAGGGAGGTGTGAGGTCGCAGCCATCCGTGGCCACTGGACCCCGGCAATCCCTGCCGGGGCGACGACTTGGCTTTTGCCCGACGGCGATCAGGCCCCTTTGAGGGGCCAGCCGTCGAAAGCCACCGGCTTTGCCGGTGGATCGTTACTCCCTGTGGCATGGCTCATGCTTTCCTACCAGTGGAGCCATCGGATCGCGTTCAGCCCTGCCCGGTAAGAGGTCGTGAGGCTGGCCGTGTAAACCTTCAACCAAGGAGACCTGCATGAAATTCGTTACCGCTATACTCAAGCCCTTCAAGCTTGACGACGTCAGGGAGGCCCTGTCCGAGGTCGGCATCACCGGCATCACCGTCACCGAAGTCAAGGGATTCGGGAGACAAAAAGGGCATACCGAATTATACCGTGGCGCGGAGTACGTCGTGGACTTTCTGCCCAAGGTGAAGCTCGAAGTGGCGATCACCGACGACCAGCTCGAGGCAGTGATCGACGCGATCGCCAAGACGGCCAATACCGGCAAGATCGGCGACGGCAAGATTTTCGTGGCCGAACTCGAACAAGTCGTCCGGATTCGCACCGGAGAGACCGGTCCGGATGCCCTGTAACAACAATAACGGACGATAGGAGACCCCTCAAATGAAAAAAATCCTGACTTCCCTGGCCGGCTTGGCGTGTCTCGGTTTCGGCGCCGCCGCGATGGCCGAAGGCGTTACCGAGATCGTCGAAACCGTCGTCGAGACGGTGCAGCAGGCGGCCGCTCCCACGCCGGACAAGGGCGATACGGCCTGGATGATCGTCGCCACGGTGCTGGTGACCATGATGGTCATACCGGGGCTGGCGCTGTTCTACGGCGGCATGGTCCGGGCGAAGAACATGCTGTCCGTACTGATGCAGGTGTTCGTGATCTTTTCGCTGATGGCGGTGCTCTGGGCCATCTATGGTTACAGCATTGCCTTTACCGAAGGCGGCGCTTTCTTCGGCAGCCTGGACAAGGCTTTCCTGGCGGGGGTGACGCCCAATTCGGCCGCGGCCACCTTCAGCAAGGGCGTAGTGATCCCCGAACTCATCTACGTCGCGTTCCAGCTGACCTTCGCCTGTATCACGCCGGCCCTGATCGTCGGCGCCTTCGCCGAGCGCATGAGGTTCAGTGCGGTGCTGCTGTTCATGGTGCTGTGGTTCACCTTCTCCTATCTGCCGATCGCCCACATGGTGTGGTACTGGGCGGGCCCCGACGCCTATACCGATGCCGCGGCGGGCGAAAAAGCCCTGGCGACGGCCGGCTTCCTGTTCCAGAAAGGCGCGCTCGATTTCGCCGGAGGGACCGTGGTGCACATCAATGCGGGCATCGCCGGCCTGGTGGGCTGCCTCTTGATCGGCAAGCGCATCGGCTACAAGAAGGAAGCGATGGCGCCGCACAGCGTTCCCATGACCATGATCGGCGCGTCGCTCCTGTGGGTCGGCTGGTTCGGTTTCAACGCAGGTTCCAATCTGGAGGCCACCGGCGCCGCCGCACTGGCCTTCGTCAACACCATGCTGGCCACCGCCGCCGCCACTCTGGCCTGGTCGTCCGTCGAATGGATCGCGCGCGGCAAGCCGAGCATGCTGGGCGGGGCTTCCGGCGCGGTCGCAGGCCTGGTCGCGATCACTCCCGCTTGCGGTTTCGTCGGCCCCATGGGATCGATCGTGCTGGGTCTGCTGGCAGGCGGCGTCTGCTTCTGGTCGGTGACCAGCCTCAAGAACGCGCTGGGCTATGACGACTCGCTGGACGTGTTCGGCGTCCACGGCGTGGGCGGCATCATTGGCGCGCTGGGCACCGGCATCTTCGCCTCGCCCGCTCTCGGCGGCGCAGGCGTCTACGACTACGTCGCCAATGCCGTCGCCGAGTACGACATGGTGACCCAGGTCATCAGCCAGGCCTGGGGCGTGGGCCTCACCATCGTGTGGAGCGGCGTGGTGTCCTTCGTGTCCTACAAGATCGTCGACCTGCTGGTCGGCCTCCGGGTTTCCGAGGAGACCGAGCGCGAGGGACTGGATATCCGCGAGCACGGCGAAACCGCGTATCACCTCTGATCCTGGTTCCGTTCCGGAACACCCCTGGCAGGGCATCGGAAGATGTCCTGCCAGGGGCATTTACTGTGGAGGCGGCGGGCTAGGCTCTCAACGCTCGCTGCGGCTTCCGCAACCAATCTCACTTCCTCGATGTCATCGTCGCGAGGATGGCCAGGCTTCTGTCATCCCGCTTCCCGCCGAAGAACTTCTCCAGCGCCCGCGCGAAAGGTGCCTTTTCCACCGTTACGGCCTCGAAGAGAGTCAGCGACGACCGGAGTTTCGCCGCATCGACGCGACCGAAGACGTCTTCCGCGGAATCGGTCTCCAGCCCGTTGAGCACGGAAAGGCATTCCCTGAGCCGCATTCCCAGCACCTCGTGGCCAAGATACGCGCGGGCTTCCTCAGCGGAACCGATGGCATAGAACTGGGAGGTCGGGCTGAACCCGAGACCTCGAAGCTGGGGGAAGACGTACCACATCCAATGCGTGCGCTTGCGGCCCGCGCGAAGCTCGGCGATCGCATCCTCGTAATCGTTTGCCTGGGCGGCCAGAAAACGATGGAGATCAAACGGATCGGGTGGTTTTGATGCCGCCATCGGGTAGGAGTCTCGGCAATCCGCTGAATCGCTTTTTCCCCAGCCTCAACCGCGCTTCAGCCACTCCATCAGCGGGCCGAAGCCGAGCGCTCCGCTGATTCTGCGTTTTTCCTGTCCGTTCCGGAGTAGCACCAGGGTCGGGACACTGCGGATGTTGAAACGCTGGGCCGTGGCAGGGGCGCGGTCGACGTCCAGCTTGGCGACCAAGATCTGGCCTTTGAGGGCGTCCGCCGCCTGGGCTACCACCGGAGCGAGGCTCCGGCAGGGGCCGCACCAGGCCGCCCAGAAGTCCACCAGCACCGGCAGATCGGAGTGGCGGGTGTAAGTATCGAAGCGGCTGTCGTCCAGTTCAACCGGATGGCCGCTCAGCAACGCCGTGGAGCAGCGGCCGCATTTGGGCTGTTCGCCGAGCCGATCGGCCGGCACGCGGTTGCGGGTGAGGCAGGAAGGGCAGACCAACTGCATGGTTTATCCCGCGCCGCAGGCGCTCTTCACGCCCAGTTTCCGCAAGATGTTTTCCAGCGGACAGAACCGGGTAAAGCCGCTCTGGAACAGATTGGCGCCCACGAAGGCGGTGAACCAGAGCCAGTTGGCGTTGACGAAGAGGGGGCTGGCTTCCACGCCCAGCGACAGGGAGAGCAGGACGAAGAATCCGGCGACGATGCGTACCCAGCGTTCGGTAGTCATGGTGTTCACTCAGGTAATTTAGTAAAATCTAATATTGCTCGGGGATAGGGATTTGTAAAGAGGGTTCGGTGAACGCTGCGTCCCCATTCGCTCCCGGGCCGCGTGTTAAACTCGAAAGCTCTTCCTGCTAGAGGCCGGTGCTACGATTATGTCCCCAGTCCGAATGTACAGCACAGCCATGTGTCCTTTCTGCTCGGCGGCCGAACGGTTGCTGAAGTCCAAGGGCGTGGCCGAGATCGAAAAGATCCGGGTCGACCTGGACGCCTCCAGGCTCCAGGAAATGATGGCGATCACCCGCCGGCGCACCGTGCCGCAGATCTTCATCGGTGACCAGTACGTCGGCGGGTTCGACGATCTCGCCGCGTTGGACCACGCCGGCCAGTTGGACGAACTGCTGTCCGGAACGGCCTGATATCTCCATTCCGCTTCATTCCCCGCTGGCTCGAGGGGCATCCCTCCATGTCGAAAAAAGGTCTCGCTATTCTGGTCCTGGGCGCCTCGCTGGCCGCCATTGCCGGATGGTGGCGATTCGCCGCGAAGCCGCCGGCTGCGGCACCGCCCACCGATGTCAGGGTCCCGCCTCCAGCCCCGGTATTCGCGGCGCGGGTATGGGCGGAGTCCGTCGACGATGCCATCGATGCCGTCGGTACCCTCCTGGCTGACGAGTCGGTCGTGATCCGCCCGGAGGTTCAGGGGCGGGTAAAAGTCATCCGTTTCACCGAGGGCAAGCCGGTCAAGGCCGGAGAGGTGTTGATCGAGCTCGAGCAGGACGAATACCGGGCGGCCTTGGCCCAGAGCGTGGCCCAGCAGGAGCTCGACCAGGCCAATTTCGCGCGCATGAAGGCGATGCGCGAGCGCGCCCACGTCAGCGCCCAGCAGTACGACGAGGCCTTGTCCAAGCTCAAGTATTCCAATGCGCTGGTGGAGCGGGACCGTGTGCTGCTGCAGAAGACCGTGCTGCGCGCGCCGTTCGATGGCATCGTCGGCATCCGGGAGGTCAGCGTCGGAGAGTACATCGACAAGGGCAAGGCGCTGGTTAACCTGGAGGCGCTGGACCCGGTCAAGCTGGATTTCAAGGTGCCGGAGAAATACGCCGGGACCGTGGTGAAGGGCCTTGCCCTGACCGCCGAGGTGGCGGCCTATCCGGGGCGCGCCTTTCCCGGCGAAGTCTACGCCGTGGACCCGCGCCTCGAGGAGGAAAGCCGCACCTTGCGGGTGAGGGCGCGCATGCCGAACAAGGACCAGGCGCTGCGTCCGGGCATGTTCGCCCGTATCCATCTGGCGCTGGGGGGGGCGCGCAAGGCGCTGTTCGTGCCGGAGTCCGCCCTGGTGGTGAAGGGCAGCTCGGCTTCGGTTTTCCGGGTAGTTTCCGGCAAGGCGGTCACGACCCCGGTAGCCATCGGCGCGCGCTACAAGGGCAAGGTCGAGATCGTGCAGGGTCTTGCCGAGGGCGACAGCGTCGTGACCGAAGGCCAGGTCAAGCTCCGCGACGGTGCTACGGTCGCAGTCCTGGAAGCGAAGGAGCATCCGCCCGCCCCATGATGCTGAGCGACGTTTCCATCCGGCGGCCGGTCCTCGCGACGGTGATGAGCCTCGCCCTGGTGCTGGTGGGGCTGATGTGCTTCCAGCGCCTTCCGGTGCGGGAATACCCCAACATCGACGCGCCCGTGGTCTCGGTCCGCAGCGTCTACAAGGGGGCCAGTTCGGAGGTGATCGAGAGCCAGGTGACGCGGCCGCTGGAGGATTCGCTGTCCGGCATCGAAGGCATCCGGACCATGAAGTCGGTCAGCCGGGAAGAGGTCAGCCAGATCACCATCGAGTTCAACATCAGCCGCGACCAAGACTCGGCGGCGGCCGACGTGCGCGACCGGGTGTCGCGGGTCAGGGCCCGGCTGCCGCGCGAGATCGATGAGCCCGTCATAGCCAAGATCGAAGCCGATGCCCAGCCGATCCTGTGGCTCGCTTTTTCCAGCGACCGCCACGGTCCCCTGGAAATCACCGATTTCGCCGACCGTTACGTGCAGGACCGGCTGCAGACCCTGCCCGGCGTCGCCAGCGTGATCATCGGCGGCGAACGCCGCTACGCCATGCGGCTGTGGCTGAAACGGGAGCGGATGGCGGCCCACGGGGTGACGGTGCAGGACGTCGAGGCCGCGCTGCAGAAGCGCAACGTCGAACTGCCGGGCGGGCGCATCGAAAGCGCCCAGCGCGAGTTCACCGTGTTCAGCGAGACCGACCTGAAGACGGTCGAGGAATTCAACGCACTGATCGTGCGCGAGGTGAACGGCTTTCCGGTGCGGCTGTCGGACATCGGCCGGGCCGATCTGGGGGCGGCGGACGAGCGCAACATCGTGCGGGTGAACGGCAATCCGGCGGTGGCGCTGGGCGTGGTCAAGCAGGCCACGGCCAATACCCTGGAGGTGGCCCGGTCGGTGCGGGCGGAACTGCCGAGGATACTGGAAACCCTGCCGGAAGGGATGAAGCTGGAGGTTTCCTTCGACACCTCCAAGTTCATCGACGAGTCCATCCATTCGGTCTACGAAACACTGGCCGAATCCTTGGGGCTGGTGACGCTGGTTACTTGGCTGTTCCTGCGCTCGGCGCGCGCGACCCTGATCCCCTTCGTGACCATCCCGGTGTCCCTGATCGGCGCCTTCATCTTTATTTATGCCCTGGGATTCTCGGTCAACATCCTGACCCTGCTGGCGCTGGTGCTCGCCATCGGCCTGGTGGTGGACGACGCCATCGTGATGATGGAGAACATCTACCGGCGCATCGAACGCGGCGCGCATCCGTTCCGGGCGGCGGTCGAGGGCAGCCGGGAAATCGCCTTCGCGGTGATCGCCATGACGCTGACGCTGGCTTCGGTGTTCGCGCCGCTGGCGTTCATGGAGGGCAACACCGGCCGGCTGTTCTCCGAATTCGCCCTGGCGGTTTCCTGCGCGGTGCTGGTTTCCGGCTTCGTGGCGTTGACGCTGACGCCGATGATGTGTTCGCGCCTGCTGAAGCGGTCCGCCACCGGTGGGCGCGGGGCTGCCAAACCCGGCGAGGCAACCGGATTCACGGCGCTGTACCGCCGGGGATTGGAGGCGGCTCTGCGGCACCGCTGGGCCGTGATCGGCGGGATGCTGGGCATCGCCGCCAGCGCGGTTTTCCTGTTCCGCGCCCTCAATGCCGAGCTGTCGCCGCTGGAGGACCGCGGCAACATCATCATCATGGTCGTGGCTCCGGAGGGTGCGACCGTCGAATACACCGACCGCTACGCCCGTGAAATCGAGGCGATGCTTCGTCCGATCCCGGAAGTCAGGAGCTATTTCATGGTAGTGGCGCCGGGGCTGGAACGGCCGAACCCGGTGAATTCCGCGATCGGGTTCGTCCGCCTGAAGCCCTGGGACCAGCGCCAGCGCTCGCAGCAGGAAATCGCGGCGACCCTGGTGCCGAAGCTGATGGCCTTGCCGGGGGTGATGGCTTTCGCCGTAAACCCCCCCTCACTGGGCCAGAGCTTCCGCAATCCCCCGGTGCAGTTCGTCGTTCAGGGACCGAGCTACGAACAGCTCGACGGCGTGGCGGCGCAGCTCGTCGACCGCGCCCGCCAGTACGCCGGCATGGTCAATGCCGATTCCGACCTCAAGTTGGACAAGCCGCAGATCAGCGTGCGGGTGAACCGGGAAAAGGCCGCCGACGTCGGGGTCGACGTCGACGAGATCGGTCGGACGCTCCAGACCCTGCTCGGCGGGCGCCAAGTGACGCGCTTCAAGAAGGGAGGGGAGCAGTACGACGTGATCGTCGAACTGGAAGACGCCGAGCGGACGACCGTGAACGACGTGGGCTCGATCTACATGCGCAGCGCCGGCGGCGGGCTGGTCCAGCTCGCCAACCTGGTGGAAACCCAGGAAAAAGGCGCGGCCAAGGAGCTCAACCATTTCAACCGGCTGCGTTCGGCGGTGCTGTCCGCCAGCGTCGCGCCCGGTTTCACTTTGGGCGAGGCGCTGGCTTATCTCGGCGCGGCGGCGAAGGAGATTCTGCCGGCGGATTTCAAGACCGACCTCGACGGCCAGTCGCGCGAGTTCGCGGAATCCAGCCGCACGCTCTACCTGACCTTCGTGTTCGCGCTGCTGTTCATTTATCTGGTGCTCGCGGCGCAGTTCGAGAGTTTCTCCGATCCCTTGATCATCATGCTCACCGTGCCGCTGGCCGTCACCGGCGCGCTGCTGTCGCTGAAATGGACCGGCGGCACCCTGAACGTCTACAGCCAGATCGGCATGATCATGCTGATCGGCCTGGTGACCAAGAACGGCATCCTGATCGTCGAATTCGCCAACCAGCTGCAGAAAGAAGGACGGCATGCGGTGGACGCGGTAGCGGAGGCTTCGGTGCTGCGGTTCCGGCCGATCCTGATGACCTCCCTGACCATGATTCTGGGCGCCCTGCCGCTGGCCTTGTCGTCGGGCGCCGGGGCCGAGAGCCGGCAGCAGATCGGCTGGGTCATCGTCGGCGGATTGCTCATCGGTACGGTATTCACGATGTTCATCATCCCGGCCGTTTATACCCTGTTGTCCAGGCCGCCGAAGGCCCCGGACGAAGAGAACGAAAAGGCGGCCGGCGTGGTCTAATGTGCTAATCCGCGTGCGGCCCGACAGCCTTTAATTCAAGGGTTGTCTATGTTAGTCTGCCCGCGCGCAATGCCATGCCGCCGCGCCGTTACGGATGCGGCGCGCTCGCGGGGGCTTAACGAGTGCAGGCTCCGGCGATTATTAGAATAAATCACTACATTCAGCGAGGGACGTCTCCAATGATAAGAACGAAATTTCTTAAGTGCGGCCTGTTGGCTGCGGTTCTGGGCCTTGGCGCCCTGATTCCGGCGACCCTTTGGGCGCATGGCGGCGGTTCCGGCGTCGACGTGGACTCCTGCCGTATTCCGGTAGGCGGCTTCTGGGTCCATTTCACCGCTTATCAGCCGCAGCTCACCGGCACCACCGAATACTGCGACAAGATTCCGGAAACCGGATCGAGTACCCTGGTCTTCGACTATGAAGGCAAGGCGCTCCGCAACATGACCGTCGAGTTCGAGATCACCAAGGAGCCCGAGGGCAGCCGCGTGTTCTACCAGGCGCCCGCCGCGTATCCCACCGGCACCGTGAACACCACCATCAATTTCACCGAGCCTTCCAACTATCTGGCGCACGTAACGCTGGTGAACGACGGCCAGAAGATCGACGCGCACATTCCCTTCAAGGTCGGTGTCAACCAGACCAGCCTTTCCGGGTCCACCTGGATCATCATCCTAGTGATCGCCGGTGCGCTCGGCTACATCCTCTATCTCTCGAATGCGGGCTTCAAGAAAGTCGTGGATTCGCTGCTGCTGATCAAGAAGAAAACCTAAAGGTACCGGCCCATCGCCCGGCTGGCCGGGTGATGGGCTCTTCAAGCCTGCTTCTGCATTTTTCAGTCACCGTGCCTTGGTTACCATGATCATGATCAAACGCTCTTTGTCGGCAGCGCTGGGTTCTGCCTTTTTGGCCTGGTCCGCCGGTGCGCCGGCCGTGACCGCCATACCCGAAAGCAAAAAGGTCGAGCTCGGCGAAGTCGAGCCGTTCTGCAACAGCGGAGCGCCGTCGGAATGGCGCAAGGCTCAGGTGCTGGAAGGGGTGGAAATCCGCGAGTCCAGGCTGTGCAATCCCGACAGCCCAGCCGAAATCGCAGCGTTCGTGAAGGGCACGAACAACATCTCCATGCAGACGCTGATGGACACCAACCTGGCCGCCGATGCCCTCATCCTGTCGAACGACATGGACAACGACGGCGATCCGGACCATTACATCATCAAGCTCGAAGTCATGGAGCTGAACGGCCATTCGCCGGATTTCGCGGGCGTCGTGCCGAGCTACGACATCGCGCCCGGCATCGAGCCGGCGTTCTGGGTGTTCGCGCCGAAAACCCGCGACATGTCCACCCGCAGCTTCGCCAGCGCCGAGGCCAATCCCATGCTGCGCATGCCGGCGCCGGCAATCCGGGTCGAACAGGGCGACGTCGTCTGGCTGGTGCTGGAGAACACCCATTATTTCCCGCACTCCATCCATCTCCATGGGGTCGATCACCCTTACATGGATTTCAGCGGCGAGGGCAACGACGGCGTCGGCCAGACCAGCGCGATGGACGTCATGCCGGGCCAGAGCAAGACCTATGTGATCAGGCCGCGCCAGGCCGGCACCATGTATTACCACTGCCATGTCCAGCCGCATACCCATATCCCGCTGGGGTTGGCAGGCATGTTCATCGTCGAGGAAAACCGCCCGAACAACTGGGTGCAGGTCTTCAATGTCGGCGCAGGGCAGGTGCGGCATCCCTCCAAGGCGGTGGCGGAAAAGTATGATGCCGAGTACGACCTGCACTACCAATCGGTCGACAAGGAACTGCACAAGCTGCCGCAGTCGTTCAACGATCCCCGGCTGATCGCCCGCGCCATCAACCAGGAATACGACATCACCGACGCGACCGACGATTACTTCCTGCTCAACGGCCGCGCCTTCCCGTACACCCTCCGGGAATCCATGGTGGTGGTCGAGCCCAACCAGAAGGTGAAGCTGCGGGTGCTCAACGGCCATACCGAGGTCATCTCGCTGCATACCCATGGCCACAAGGCGGTGGAGACCCATTACGACGGCGTCGAGCAGCGGCCCGAGGGACGTGTCCGGCGCGACGTCTATACCCTCTCTCCGGCCCAGCGCCTGGACCTTGAGCTGGAAACCGTCGACGACGGCCTGCGCAGCTTCGGCCCCGGCCTGTGGATGTTTCACGATCACGTCGAACGGGCGTTTACGACCGATGGCATGGGCGAGGGCGGCAGCATCAGCCTGATCGCCTACAAGCAGTACCTCGACGAGAACGGTACGCCCCAGACCCACGGCATGAGCCTGGCCCAGTATTTCACCAAGAAATACTGGGAGCGGAAGATTTCGCCCTGGCAGGAAGTGTTCGACGCCAGCCTCGGCGATCCCGAGACCTTCGTCAAGGCGGAGGCCAAGCCCGCCGCTGCCGCCAAGCCTGCCGCTCCCGCCGCCGAGCCGGGCCCGCCGGGCAATACCGGCCGCAACCTGTTTGTGGGACTCCTGCTGGGTATCGCCGGCTATTTCGCCTATCTGAACCGGGCGAAGCTGCTGGAAACCGCATCCGAGTGGATCGCCGCCGTACGGAATAAATAGACATGAATACCAAGTCGATCACGACCCGTTTGAGTTACCTCTGTTCGGCCGGGCTGTTCGCCGTCAGCGTTGGCGCCGCGGCCGCGGAGAAGACCGAAATCAAGGAACACACCCGGCTCATGGACCATGGCGACGGCCACCTGATGGACATGGACGGCGGCATGGTCATGGGGCAGAACAAGGACAAGCTGCCCGGCGGCTGCGGCAGGATCGCCGAAGAGGCGGAAATCACCGTTCGGGCGGGCCATAAGTACGCGAAGGACTTTCCGGGGACCATGTACGGATTCAGCGAGCACGAGTGGCGCTTCAAGCCCTGCACGCGGCTCACCGTCCATTTCATCAACGAGGACAACGTCCGCCACCAGTGGATGATGCACGGCCTGCCCAAGTACCTGTACGACAAGGGTATGTTCCATCTGGAGGTCACAGGCCCCGCGAAGATCAGCGGCACGCTGATCCTGCCCAAGGAGGACCGGACCTATTTGGTGCACTGCGACATCGCCCAGCACATGGAAAAGGGCATGAAGGGCGAGTTGATCGTGGGCAAGGGCAGCGGCACCTTCCCCACCATTCCCGGCGTGACCGATGCCGCGATTCCCGATAATTACACGCCGGGTCCCGATGGCAAGGTGCAGCCGGCGGTGGCGCCGCCGATGGCCGCCGCGGAGAAGCCCGGCGAGTCCACGGTGAAAAAGCCGGAACAGACCGCGGCGGCGCCCTCCGGTTCCTGGTTTTCGGGCAGCCTGGTGCTGGGGATCGTGCTCGGCGTATTCGGAACTCCGATTGCCCTGCGGGTGGGCCGCGAGCGCCTGAGCGGCATGACGGGCGGCGACGTGCTGGCCATGGTCGGTGGTTTCCTCGGCCACATGATCGACATCACGCTCGGCCTCATCAGCCGGCTGATGCACTCGGCTCGCGGCAAGAAGAAATAGCGGGCCGGACTGGGGGGCTCGCACCCCGAGGGGAAGGCGTCTTTGAGGAAGGCGCCTTTTTTCTTGCGAACCGTTTCGTCGACGAAGGAACATGTGCGGAATCGCGGGGCTCGTCCTGAAAGGGCGGAGCGTCCAGGCAGGCATGCTGCAGCCCATGATCGAGCGCTTAGGGCATCGCGGGCCGGACGGCCACGGGGTGTTCACTGAGGGCGGATTCGGCCTGGCCCATACCCGTCTGTCGATCATCGACCTCAGCGGCGGCGGCCAGCCCATTCTGGCCGACGACGGCAAGCTCGCCGTGGTCGCCAACGGCGAGATCTACAACCACGTCGAACTCCGCGAGGCGCTGGAGCGGGAAGGGCGCCGCTTCGCCACCCATTCCGACAGCGAAACCATCCCGCACGCTTACGCGCTCGATCCGCAGGGGTTCGCCGAACGCCTGAACGGGATGTTCGCATTCGCCCTGTACGACGGCGTCCGCCGGCGGCTGGTGCTGGGGCGCGACCGTTTAGGCATCAAGCCCTTGTTCTACGCCGCGCTGCCCGACCGCCTGGTGTTCGCTTCCGAGCTGAAGGCGATCCTGCCACTGCTGCCGAACGCCCCCACGATCGACGCCGGCGCGTTTTCCCAGTTCCTGCACACGCATTGTTCGACCGGAGAAGAGACCCTGTTTTCCGGCATCCGGCGCCTCGGGCCGGGCGAGATCCTGGAAGTCGACGCGGAGCTGAACTTGCGCAAGCGGCGCTACTGGACGCCGCTCGACGTGACGACCCGGCCGCTGGATTTTGTCGAAGCCGAAGCCCAGTTCGAGGGATTGTTCGAACAGGTGATGAAGGAGCATGTCCGTTCCGACGTTCCCTACGGCTTATTTCTCTCCGGCGGCAACGATTCGGCCATCCTGCTGGCGATGCTCAGCCGCCTGCAGGCGCAGCCGGTCCGCACCTTTTCCATCGGTTACGTCGATGCGGCGATGAAGGACGAACTGGGGGATGCCGAGCGGATCGCGCAGGTGTTCGGCAGCCGGCACACGTCGATCCGCCTGCGCCGCGAGGACCTGTTCCGGCGGATTCCCCACACGGTCTGGGCCGCCGACGACCTGATGCGGGACTACGCCAGCTTCCCGACTTCGGCGCTGTCCGAGGCCGCGGCGAAGGAACTCAAGGTGGTGTTCACCGGCGAGGGCGGCGACGAGGCTTTCGGCGGCTACCGGCGCTATCGGCAGCCCCGGCTGGTCTGGCTCGCGAAGAATCTCCTGGCGCCGGGGACGGGCGGCTTCCGCACCCGCAGCGAATGGTGGCGCAAGCGTTCGCAGCGCCTGTTCGGGCCGGCGCTGGCGGCCGAGCGGCGGAACTTCCGGGCGCCTTACCTGAAAGCCTGGAGTAAGGCGCCCACGGCCTGGAGCCATCTTCAGCATTGCCAGTACACCGACCTGGTCACCGACTTGCCGGACAGCCTGCTGGTCAAGGTGGACCGGATGATGATGGGTTTCGGCCTGGAGGGGCGGGTGCCCTTTCTCGATCACCGGGTCGTCGAATTCGGCCTGGGGTTGCCCGATGCGCTCAAGACCGACGGCGAGCAGCCCAAGATCTTCCTGCGCCGCTGGGCCGAGCGCCACGTCCCTAAGGACCATCTCTACACCAAGAAGCGCGGCTTCACCGTGCCGGTGCGGGAATGGCTGGGCGGGGAGGTGCTGGACCGGCTCGAAGGCAAGCTGTCGGCCAACCCGGCTATTGCCGAGTGGTTCGACACCCGGCATTTTCCCGCCCTGTTCCAGGCTCAGCGCAAGAAGGGCAATGCCAGCCGGGAAATCTTCTGCCTGATGCAGTTCGCCATCTGGCACCGGCTGTTTATCGAGCGGCCGGGACTCAAGCCGTCGCCCGACGAGGACCCGCTAGCCTGGATCAGTTGAGCGGGGCGCCTCTTTCCGCCAGCAGTTCCCGGTAGACCGCCAGATTGCCTTCCACCATGCCTTCCACCGAGAACTCGCGGTCGATCAGCGCCTGTCCGCGCTTGCCCGTTTCCCGCGCCAGTTCCGGATCGTCGAGCAGGCGGCGGATGGCGGCAGCCAGGGCCGGGGCATCGCCCGGCGGGACCAACAGACCGTTTTCGCCGTCGCGCACGGCCTCGGGAATTCCGCCGGCGCGCGAGGCCACGATGGGGATACCGGCCGCGGCGGCCTGCAGCAGGGAGATGCCTAGCCCTTCGCGCAAGGCCGGATGCACCACCAGATCCAGGCAGGGCAGGATGCGCGGCAGATCGTCCCGGAAGCCGGCGAAATGGACGCGATCCGTAAGACCCAGCCGGCGGGCGGTTTCGAGCAGGGAGGATTCCAGCGGGCCCTTGCCGAAAATGAGGACGTGGAGGTCCGGATAGCGCCCGGCCAATCCGGGGAGGGCTTCGAGCAGAAAGCGGTGGCCCTTGCGTTCGATGAGCTGGGCGATCACGCCGATGGCCGTGCAGCCTTCGGGCAGCCCGAATTCGGCTAGGAACCAGGCGCGGTCGCCGGCCCGGCGGAAGGGGGCGGGATCGATGGCGCTGCGCACGCAACGCAATTTTGCCGCCGGCAGCCCTTCCGAAGCCAGGACTTGCCCAATGCCTTCGGAGATTGCCACCACGCGGTCGTGCAAACGGTATTTCACGGCGACGGCCCAGCGCATCTCGGGGTTGTCCTGGCGCCGGGAATGCACCACCGGCATGCCGGCGATGCGCGCGGCGATGCCGCCCATGACGTCCGCCCCGATCCGGCTGTGCAGATGCACCAGATCCGGCCGGACCCGCCCGATGATCCGGTACAGCCGGCCGATCAGGCGGAAATCGAGGTCGCCGGCCATCGGGATGGCGTGCACCTCCGCATGGGCGGCGGCTTCCCGGGCGAGATCGCTGCCCGCCGGGCAGACTAATACATTGTCGATGCCGCGCCGCTTTAGCCCTTCCAGCAGGTACAGCACTTGGCGGGCGCCGCCGTAGAGGTTTCTGCCGCCTTCGACGTGCAGCACCTTCATCGGGGGTTCTCCGGTGCGGGCGGGACGAAGGCTCTGGCGGCGGCTATAATCCCCCTGTTTCGGGCCAGGGAACGAACCGGGGGGGATGGGATACGCGCAGGGCATGATCGGGAGGCTCTCCCAAGAGGCCGTCAAAAGAACCTCGAAGTTTACACCAAGGCATGGGGGACCGGGCCTCGCGGCGCCGGGTCACGGCTCCAATCCGCAGCAGATACCACATCACATGAACAAGCAAAGCAGCCCGGCGCTCAGGGACGATTTCCTGGTTTTCGGCGCGCCCGCCATTTCCCGCGCGGAGATCGACGAAGTCGTCGCCTGCCTCGAATCCGGATGGATCGGGACGGGGCCGCGCGTGGCCCGGTTCGAGTCGGATTTCGCCCGCTACAAAGGCGTGCCGGAACAGCGCGTCGCCGCCTTGAATTCCTGCACCGCGGCCCTGCACCTGAGCCTCCTGGCGCTGGGTCTGGAGCCGGGGGACGAGGTCATCACCACGCCGCTGACGTTCTGTGCCACCGTCAACGCCATTCTTCACGCCGGGCTCAAGCCGGTACTGGCGGACGTCGATCCGGCGACGATGAACCTGGACCCGCAGGTGGTGGAGTCCTGCGTCGGCGAGCGGACGCGGGCGATTCTGCCGGTGCATTTCGCCGGCCATCCCTGCGACATGGCGGCCCTGGTCGACATCGCTTCCCGCCATGACCTGCGGATGGTCGAGGACTGCGCCCACGCCATCGAAACCGAATTCCGCGGGCAGCCCGCCGGCAGCTTCGGCGATTTCGCCTGCTTCAGTTTCTACGTGACCAAGAACGTCGTCACCGGCGAAGGCGGCATGGTGATCGGCAAGGACGCCGACAGTATCGGGCGGGTCAAGACCCTGGCGCTGCACGGCATGAGCCGGGACGCCTGGAAGCGCTTCGGCGACGAGGGCTTCAAGCATTACCAGGTCGTCGAATGCGGATTCAAGTACAACATGATGGATCTGCAGGCGGCGCTCGGCATCCACCAGCTCGCCCGCGTCGAGGAGAGCTGGCGCCGCCGCCGCGAAATCTGGGCGCGCTACCAGGAAGCCTTCGCCGACCTCCCGGTGACCCGGCCGGCCGAGGCGGCGCCGGATTCCCGCCATGCCTACCATCTGTAAACGCTGCTGATCGACGAAAAGGAAACCGGCGTCAGCCGTGATGCCTTCCTGGATACGATGACGGCGCGCAAGGTGGGGGTCGGCGTCCATTACCTCAGCCTGCCGGAGCACCCGTACTACCGCGAGGCGCTGGGCTGGCGGCCGGAGGATTTTTCCCATGCGCAGCGTATCGGCCGCCAGACCGTGAGCCTGCCGCTGTCGCCCGGCTTGAGCGACGGCGACGTCGCCTACGTCATCGACGCGGTCCGCGCCATCGTATCGCGCTGATCGCCCACTTCTTTCGCCCGGAACCATGACAGACAAGCCGCTCAAGGTCCTTCATTACTCGCCGGTCTGGCTGCCGCTGACCGAAACCTGGCTATACAGCCAAGTCCGCCATCTGCCGGACTGGATCGAAAACCACATCGTCTGCCGCAGCGTCAAGAACCTGCACCAGTTCGAGGCGCCCAACATCCATTGCCTCAAACGGGAAAGTCCGGCCGGTTATCTACTACACCGCGCCATGTTCCTGGCGGGATTCCGCGAAGGATTCGGCTTTTTCGACAAGACGGCCGCCCGCATCCGCCCCGATCTGGTGCATTCCCATTTCGGCAACAACGGCTGGACCGTGCACAAGGCCGTGCGGCGCTTAGGCGTTCCCCAGGTGGTGACCTTCTACGGCCAGGACGTGTCGAGGATGCCGGCGGTCAATCCGGTCTGGCGCAAGCGCTACCGGGAGATGTTCGCCGACGAGGGCACGTTCTATCTGTGCGAGGGCCATGCCATGGCCACGGCCCTGGCCGGCCTGGGCTGCCCCCCCGAGCGCATCCGGGTCCAGCATCTCGGCGTGCCGGTGGAGACGATCCGCTATCAGCCCAGGACTTGGACGCCGGGCGAACCGTTGAAGGTGTTGATCGCCGCGAGCTTCCACGAGCGCAAGGGCATTCCCTACGCCCTGGAGGCGCTGGCCCGGCTGAACCGCGTGGCGCCGCTGAACATCACCGTGATCGGCGATGCCGGCGCTTCGGAGGACAGCCGGGAGGAAAAGCGGAAGATCCTGGAAGTGATCGAGCGGACGAATCTCGGACCGGTCACGCGGATGCTGGGGTTCCAGCCGCACGAGGTGTTCTGGCGCGAAGCCTACGCCAACCACATCTTCCTCTCGCCCAGCATCACCGGGCACGACGGGGATACCGAAGGCGGCGCGCCGGTCGCCATCATCGAGCTGGCGGCCAGCGGCATGCCCATCGTCAGCAGCCGTCATTGCGACATCCCCGAGATCGTCCTGGACGGCCGGACCGGTTGGTTGGCCGGGGAGCGCGATGTAGAAGGGCTACTGGACTGTCTGCACCAGTGCCTCGCCGTGGCGCCGGAATGGGGGGGCATCCTCGCCGCGGGAAGGCGGCGCATCGAGACGGAATACGATGCGGCTAAACAAGGGCAGCGCCTGGCGGACATCTATCGGCAGCTTGTCGGCGCGAGGTGCCGAAACGCCGGACGGTGATCGTTCCTCTTCGACTGCACCTCGCCGGCAAGGCCGCCGAACAGCAATTGCCGCATCGAGCGTATGGATTCCACCCTTCGGGCCGGCGGATTTTCACGCTCCGCACGTTCACCCGACTCTGTTTGGGAATACAATCCCCTTCAATCAAAGCGGGCCGCTCCCGCCCTACAGCCTAGGCGCGGGAGCGGCTCAGTCCAACAGACATTTACGCGTCACAAGCCGCGCAACTGCTGGAAACCCGCATCCGGCTTGCCAAACTCAACACCGAGGAGGAGCAGGTTTTGGTTTTGCACTATGGCATCCGCAGCATTCCCACGCCGGTCTTGTTCAGCAAGGGACGGGAAGTGGCCCGACAAGCCGGAGCCATCGGTACGCAAGATATCGTATGTTGGGCCATGGATCATATCCCCGCGTAAATTTGCCAAACGAGGCGGGTAACCGCGCCGGCGGGCAACGCATCAATTTATGCCTCGCTTTATTTTGGGGATCATCGACGAATCGGTCACGCTCTCTAGGAGACGTCCCTTGTCATCGTATGTCGATCGACGCATTCGATCTGGAAGGACTTGCCAAGAATGGTCATCATTCCGGGACGGAGGTAGAGCAGCCTTGCGCGGCGACTCGGGAGAAACCCGACACCGGCAGGAAGAAGCACCATGACCCTGTCCCAGGTCGCCGTGTTGCTTTTTCTGGTTACCGATCCTTTCGGCAATCTGCCTTTGGTGCTGAGTATCCTGCAAAAGCTGGAGAACGCCGCGTTCCGCCGCGTGGTGCTGCGCGAAACAGTGATCGCCTTCATGATACTCACGGCATTTGCCTGGAACGGCGACCGCTTGCTCAGCTACCTCAACGTGAGCCAGGATTCCCTGAACGTCGCAGGCGGCGTGATTTTGCTGATCATTTCCCTGAACATGGTCTTCGGACAAACTCTGGAGATATTCGATGACCGCTACGCGGACGATCCGCTCCTCGTACCCATTGCGATACCCGCCATCGCAGGGCCAGCCGCTTTGACCACCGTGATGCTGCTTAGCAACCAGCGACAAATTCCGTTCACGATGCTGTTGGGCGCGCTGGGACTGGTGTTTCTCGTAAACCTGGGCACCTTTTTGCTCGGACGTCACCTGGGAGCGTGGCTCGGTCCTCGGGGATTGAGCGCCGCGGAAAAATTCATGGGGCTGTTGCTCAACTTGGTCTCCGTCGACATGATCATGACCGGCATCAAGCGTTTCTTCGCCTGAACTCACACACACGATCTAAGGATATGATGCGCATTTCGGGGTCTTGGTGCGTCCTTGCCGGGACGCACCAAGACCTTCGAGCCCGCAGACAAAATTTGCTACCGGCTGCACGCCCCCTCATCGATCAATTGCTCGCGGCGGGTTCGCGCCTGGACCGTGTTCTGATCGAGCAGGCACTGAAACAGGTCGGTGAGTGAAAACTGTACTGGAACTTTGGGATTTTCCCGCCCGAAAACACGGACTCAGGTGAAATTCAGCACCAGGTCCGCTCCGCGCAGGTATTCGGCTTCCTGTTCCAGGTCGGCGCTGGTGAGGGGGTGGTCGTTGATCCAGCCTTCGGGAAAGCTCAAGGCGATCGTATTGCCGCGGCGCTCCAGTGTCGTGCGCGGCGGGACGTTGTGGCGGCTGCGGTTGAGGACGACGGCGAGCCGCAGTATCACCGCGAGGGTTGTCCCGGCCTCGTTCCAAGGCGCGGGCAGTTCGCGGAACAGCTTGGCCTGGAACTTTCGCCGGTGGGCGCGGATCAGCGCCGCGAGGATGTTCTGCTCATGGCGGGAAAAACCTGCCAGATCGGCGTTGGCGGCGATGTAGGCGCCGTGTTTCTGGTATTGGCTGTGGGCGATGTCGAGGCCGATTTCATGCAGTTCCGCCGCCCAGTCCAGCCACAGCCGGGCGACATCGCGGTCGATGGCGCCGGTCCAGGGCCATTGTTCCAACAGATGGCGGGCGGTGTCGCGTACCCGGCCGGCATGGGCGGCGTCGACGTGGTAGCGCGCAGCCAGGGCTGACACGCTGCGGCTGCGGACGTCGTCGTCGAACAGACGGCCCAGCAGATCGTACAGCAGTCCCTCGCGCAGGGCGCCGTCGGCGACCTTCATGAGAGGGACGCGCAGCACCTTGAAGACGGCATGGACGATCGCCACTCCGCCAACGATGATGGGCCGGCGCTCCGGGCTGAGTTCGGGCAGCGCAAGGCGGTCTACATGGCCGGCACCCAGAATGGCGTCTACCAAGCGGTTCAGCCCGTCCGCCGTGATGCCGTCCCGGCTCCAGCCCGAGGACTGGATGATGCGCTGCACGACGCGCAGAGTGCCGGAGGAACCGACGGCTTCGTCCCAGTGCTGGCAATTGAAAGCGTGCTCGATCGGTTCGAGCTCCTGTTCGGCGTGGATGACCGCGCGCCGGAAACGCTTGGGCGTGATCTTGCCGTCGCCGAAATGGGCGAGGCTCATGGAGACGCAGCCCATCCGCAGGCTTTCCTTGTCGCGCGGGGTGTTGTCCACGCCGATGATGAATTCAGTGCTGCCGCCGCCGATGTCCATGACCAGCCGGCGCCGGCCGTTGGCGGCCAGGCTGTTGGCGACGCCCAGATAGGTCAGGCGGGCTTCCTCGATGCCGGAAATGATCTCGATCGGATGGCCCAGCGCCTGTTCCGCCATGATCAGGAAAGCCTGGGCGTTGCGGGCGGCCCTCAATGTGTTGGTCCCGACCGCACGGACCGTGCCGGGCGGCATGTCGCGCACCCGCTGGCCGAAGCGTTCCAGGCATTCCAGGGCACGCAGCTGGACCTCCGGACTCAGATTGCGGGCCGGCGTGAGGCCGGCGGCCAGCCGGACCATTTCGCGCAGGCGGTCGACCACAACCAGTTCGCTGCCGCGAAGGCTGGCGACGATCATGTGGAAGCTGTTGGAGCCGAGGTCGATCGCGGCGACGAGTTCCGGCGGGGGGCGGCGGCCTTGCGGCCCGAGGTTCGCGCTCGAAACCGGGGACGAGGCGGCGGGAGGGTTCTGATACAATGGCTGACCTTGAATGTGGGGGAACGGACGCCTCCATTGTAATCAATCGAGCCGTTAAATTTCCGTGACGCCGGCCCTCTCCATCCGCGATCTCCGCAAGACCTACCGCAACGGACACGAGGCGCTCAAAGGCATCGACCTGGATGTGGCGGCGGGGGACTTCTTCGCCCTGCTGGGGCCGAACGGCGCCGGCAAGTCCACCACCATCGGCATCCTGAGCTCCCTGGTGACCAAGAGCTCGGGCACGGTGCGCATCTTCGGCCACGATCTCGACCGCGAGCGGGAAGCCGCCAAACGCTGCCTGGGGCTGGTCCCGCAGGAAGTCAATTTCAACCAGTTCGAGAAAGTCATCGACATCGTGGTCAACCAGGCGGGCTATTACGGCATCCCCCGCCGCGAGGGCCGTCGCCGCGCCGAGGAGTGCATCACCCAACTGGGGCTCTGGGGCAAGCGCAATGCCGTCTCCCGCCAGTTGTCCGGCGGCATGAAGCGGCGCCTGATGATCGCCCGTGCGCTGGTACACCGGCCGCGGCTCCTGATCCTCGATGAGCCGACCGCCGGGGTGGACATCGAGATCCGCCGTTCGATGTGGGCCCTGCTGCGCCGCATCAACCGGGAAGGCACGACCATCATCCTGACCACCCATTACCTGGAAGAAGCCGAAAACCTCTGCCGCCGCATCGCCATCATCAATCACGGCCGTATCGTGGAGCACAGCGACATGGCCAGCCTGCTGGCGAAACTCGAGGCGAACGCCTTCATCCTGGAGCTGCGCCACCCCGTAGCCGCGCTGCCCGAGATTCCGGGGTACCGGCTGGAGCTGCGGGGCGAGCGCAGCGTCCTGGCCACGGTGCCGACGGAACTCGGGGTCCACGGCCTGTTCGACGCGCTCGGCCAGGCCGGCATCGAGGTGGCGAGCCTGCGCAATGCGGCGAACCGGCTGGAGCAGCTTTTCATGGGCATGCTCGAAACCGCCGACGATAGCTGACCCGAGATGAAATACCGCGTCGCCCTCCAGACCATCCTGTTCAAGGAAATCTACCGGTTCCTCCGGATCTGGCCGCAGACCGTGCTGCCGCCCGCGGTGACCACGGGGCTGTATTTCCTGATCTTCGGCACCGTGGTCGGCGCCCGGATCGGCGAAATGGGCGGTTTCAGCTACATCGACTACATCGTCCCCGGCGTGGTCCTGATGTCGGTCATCACCAACTCCTACATGAACGTCGTGTCGTCGTTCTATTCCACCAAGTTCCAGCACAACATCGAGGAACTGCTGGTGGCGCCGGTGCCCGACGGCGTCATTCTGGCGGGCTACGTCGGCGGCGGCGTAGTAAGGGGGCTGGTGGTCGGCGGAGTGGTGCTGGCGATCTCGGCGCTGTTCGCCGATTTCCGCCCGGCTCATCCCTGGGCGGTGGCGGCCATGTTCGTGCTGACCGCGACCCTGTTTTCCCTAGCGGGTTTTCTCAACGCCATGTTCGCCAACAGCTTCGACGACATTTCCATCGTCCCGAATTTCGTGCTCACGCCGCTGGTTTATCTGGGAGGGGTGTTCTACTCGATCGAACTGCTGCCGGAATTCTGGCGGGAGGCTTCGCGCTTCAACCCCATCCTTTACATGATCAACGCCTTCCGCTACGGCTTCCTGGGGATTTCCGACGTGCCGGTGGCGCTGGCCTTCGCCATGGTCGGGATATTGATCCTGGGCCTGACGCTGGCGGCGCTGATCCTGTTGCGGCGGGGAACGGGCCTCAAGGCTTGAGAAACTGGTCGCCTCTGGCGATCCGTTTCAAGGCGGCAGTGTCGAGGATCTGGACGTTGCGGCTGTTGATGGTGATGACGCCCTGGATGGCGAACTGGCTGAGAATGCGGCTCACGGTTTCCAGCGCCATCCCTAAGTATTCGCCGATCTCCTGCCGGGTCAGGCTCAGGCGGAACTCGGCGCCGGAAAATCCCCGCTGTTGCAGGCGTTCGGACAGATCGGCGAGAAAGGCGGCGACACGCGCCTCGGCGGGCCGCTTGGCGAGCAGGGCGAGGTCGGTGGCGCTGTCGATGCTCTTGCCCGCATGCCGGAACAGCTCGCGCAGAAGTTTGGGCACTTCCCGGCACAAAGAGTCCAGCTGGGCGGCGGCCAGCTCGCAATAGCTGAAGGTTTCCAGCGCGATGGCGGAGCACTGGTGGATGTCCGTGGACAGGCCGTCGAATCCGAGCAATTCGCCCGGCAGCAGGAATGCGGAGACGAATTCCTCGCCGCGCCGGTCCTGGGCGATCAGCTTGGCGGTGCCGGCCTTGATCGCGATGATGCCGCGGAAGGAATCGCCGCGCCGGTAGAGGTATTCGCCGCGCGCCAGGGTCTTCCTGCGCCCGACGATGTCGGCGATCCGGTCGACGTCTTCCTGGGCGAGGCCGCGCGGTATGCAGAGCGAGTTGAGGCTGCAGTTGGTACAGGTGACGCGGAGTTTTTGGGAGATGTTGGGCTGGTGTTCCATGTCAGGTCAGGCTGGTCCCGGCCGTTTCCTTATCCTTGGGAAGCACGAGCACGCACTTTGCAGGACGTCGGCGGAAAAAAACAGAAGAATAACATCCGGAAGTCGCCTAGGGACGGCTTCCGGTCATGATATTTTGCAGTTTTCTCAGAAATCGTGCTGGAGGATGGCCAGGGTGCGGCGGCAAAGCTCCCGGCCGTAGTCGGTCCACAGCCCCTGTCCCCAATAGCGGTAGCAGCTCGTCTGCGCGGTCAGCAGGTGGAACAGGGCCTTGCGGTAGCGCGTTTCGGCGGGGTTCACGCCGGCTGCGATGGCCTTGGCGTTGAAGGCCACGCTGGCTTCCTCCATTGGCCCCAGCACGTTCTCGTAGCCGCGCACCCAGGAGATGTCGTTGGTCCAGCTCCCTCCTTCCATGTGGAAGCGGTGGTCTTCCTTCTTCAATTCCTCGATTGTCTGGGCCAGCTTCTCCGGGCCCTCGCCCGGCTGGAAGCGGTCCCAGATCTTCTTCTGGTGGATCGGCTGGAGTCCGGGCAGGTCGGATTCCTTGATGCCCAGGCCGAACAGGAATTCCAGGTATTCGGTGGCGTTCATCAGCGCCGTGTCGCTGCCGCTGACCTCGCGCACCACTTCCAGGAACTTGGGCGGGAATTCGTTCATCATCACCCCGCCGTTCTCGCCGTCGGCGATCTGGGTGACCAAGGGCGGCACGCTCTTGCCGGCGAGCTCCCAGCGCGAGAGGCTTTTCGCTTCGTAATAAGGCTGCATCTGCGCCACCAGCTTGGTGTCGCTGCCCTGGGTCTTGACGATGGCGATGATGCTGACGCTCTCGCCGTCGGAATTGCGGCATACCAGCCGGTGGGGCAGGTGCTTCCGCTCCGGCCCCCTGCCGTTCTCGGGACGCTCCACCGAGTGCTCCTGCACCAGCACCCACAGGTAGCCGCAGTCCTTGAGGGTCTTGATGTATTCGTAGGCGACGTCGGGATGATTGGGCAGCGCCATCTCGGAAGGCGAGAAGCCGCGCACCCGTTCCAGGGCCTCCAGGCCGAAGATCCCGGCGAAATGCTGCTGCCAGGCCTTGACGTGCAGCCGGAAATCCTGGCTTGGCGTGGACGGCGCGACGGCATGGCCCCAGGGGCAGCCCAGCCACTCCACGGCGCGGCGGTATTCCGGATGGCAGGTGATGGTCTTCAGGCCATCGAAGACGTCGTCCAGCCCCATCTTGCGCAGGCCGTGGAACAGCGTGCCCGAGTATTCCAGCATCACCCGCGGCTCCTTGCCTTCCCGCATGAGCTGGGGGATGAATTCGCCCATGCGCTTGTAGCACCAGTGGAACACCGGCGCGTTGTGGTTGTCGCCGATGTGCGGGTTCTCCATCATGTACTGGAGGTTGCTGATGACCTCGGCGCTGGCGAGGTCGCCGCCGCCGGCGGGGATGAGCGGCTGGTGCATGTGCAGGGCGATGGCGCAGGCGCTGCGGATACGATCGAAGGCGATCGGGCTGGACGGTCTGAAGACCTCCGCCGGACGGTGCTTCAGCGCCTCGTCGACCTGGGCTTCGCTGCCGCAGATGTTGGGCAGGCCGTCCACATATTCCGGTATCTCAGTCATGAACAACTCCTCGAATGGGTTCGGGGGGAACGTAAGTAACATCCGGCAATGATACACAAGCGGTTGCGCCGGAATGGTGTCCGTCCGCAGGCTATTTGGGCGCTTCCGGTTGACGCCGAGTTTCCGGGGGAGCGCCGTCCGGCCCGCGTCCCTGTGGCGGGCGGGCGGCGAGATGACGCGCCAGGGCGGCGCGGGCCTCCTCCAGGTCGGCGCGGGCGCGCCCGACCCAGTCCTCGCCCCAGTAGAAGTTGCAGCTCGTTTCCGCCCGCAGCAGCCGCCACAGCGCCGTATCCAGCTCATGGCCGGCCGGCTGCGCGCCGGGTTTGTCGAGTTCGGCGTGCAGGGCATCGCTCAAGGCCTGGAGTTCGGCCAGCCCGGTTTTCTGCTCCTCCGAGCCGGTCCACTGGGTGAAGTCGCGGCCGTGGTGCCAGCCGGTATTCCAGGCGCCGGTCTTGACCTTGACCTCGCCGAACACCCCGTAGCGGTCCAGGTAATCGTGGATGAAGGCCGGCTGGATAGCGCCGCCCTTGCGCGCCGATGCCAGCAGCGGCTGGTAGAACGCCCCCCAGAAATTGGCCTCGTGGGTGATGTTGCGGAACCAGCCGCCGTTCTCGCCGTCGGTGCAGGTGGTGACCAGCGGTTCGAAATTGCACCACTTGGTGCGTTCCTTCAGCTCGTTTTCGAACCAGCCTGGCTCCATGCCGGCCTCCTGGGCGTCCGACAGGTCGCGGTCGCGCACGATGACGATTATGTCCCTGCTGCCGTGGCGGGCGAGGTGGGGGCGGTAGCGGATTTCCTGCCAGGCCATGGGGGTGACCGGCTCCACGTGTTCGCTGTCGACGATGACATAGCGGTAGCCGCATTTGCGCAGGAGGGGGATCAGCTCCATGGAGAAACCCATCTCCGGCGGCCAGAAGCCGTTGAACCGCTGGCGCCAGAACACGTGGCCGGCGATGCTTTGCCAGCGTTTCAGGTGTTCGAGCCGGTCGCGCTCGGGAATCAGCGGCAGCACCGGGTGGTAGTAGCCGGTGCCGAGGATGTCGATGATGGACTGGTTTTGCCAGTGCCAGAGCAGCGAGCCGCAGTCGACGATGCCGTAGACCCGCTCCTGGAATCCTGGGCTGGAGAGGGTTTCCAGCAGGGTGCCGGAGACCGACAGATGCACCCGGCCGACATCGGAATAGTCCCACAGCGAGCGGGCGATGCGGTCGTAGGCGAACAGGATTTCCTTGGCTTCCCAGTCCTGATGGTCGAGCAGGTGTTCCAGGTTGCCGGGAGGCTGGTGCAGGTTCAGCACCAGGGCGTGGTGGATGGTCATCGTCGCTGGACTCCGGATAAAGTCGTTTTCGTCGTGGGTGAGCGGTCTGGCAGAGTATTTGCCTGATAGTGGTTGATGAGTCCGGCGGCGCCGGAATGATCAAGGCCGCAGGTCCCGGCTCCTGCCGGGCGGGCGCGGCCTTAAAGCGCCGCGACCGTTGTCCCGAACCCCACAACCGATACGACACTGTACGATGTACCGACGGATATCGACACGTGAAGCGCGCGAACTGATCGCGACGAAAGAGCCGCTGCTGCTCGACGTCCGCGATGCCGGTGCCTACCGCGGCGGCCACATACCCGGCGCGCTGCTCTTCTCTGATCTCAATCCGCTGGAACTGCGCAGGCGCCTGCCGCACGACAAGCCTTTGCTTGTGTACTGCTACCACGGCATCGCCAGCCAGGATGTCGCCCAGATGTTCACCGACTCCGGTTTCTGCGAAGTATACAGCCTGGACGGCGGTTTCGAGGCTTGGCGCGCCGACACGGCGCAGGTCCGGGCGCCGGCCGATTCCCTGGCCGGCTGGTTGCGCGAGCACGGCTTCGAGGCGGGCGAGCCGAACCGCCAAGCCGGCGGGGCGTGGCCCCTCATCAAGGCTTGCCAACTGGGGCGGGCCGACGTCGTCGAGGCGCTTGCCGCCGCCGGGGCGGACCTGACGGTGATCGACGCGTATGGTAACGACGCTCTCTGGGCGGCGTGTTACAGCGAAAATCTTCCGACCATCGCGGCCTTGCTGGACGCGGGCATCGATCCGGACCGCCGCAACCCCTCAGGCGCAACCGCCCTCATTTTCGCCGCCTCGTCCGGCAGGACCGAAGCCGTTTCGCTCCTGCTCGACCGCGGCGCCGATCCCGGTATCCGGACCCAGGACGATTTCACCGCTCTCCACCTGGCGGCGAATGTAGAAATTCTGAACCTATTGCGGCGCGCGGAACGGCGCGAAAGCCATGCCTGAGTCCGCACCCGAAAATGCTGCGGCCGCCGCTCCCGCCTCGGCGCCTGACTGCGCCGGCTGCGAATTCGAAAAAGACCTGCTGGCAGGCGGCCGCTGCGATCCGGGCGAGGCCTGCATCCAGCTCCAGAACAGCCGGCGGATCGATGGGTTCCTGAAGCGTAATCCGGGGCTTGCCGAGCGTTATCTCTACGATGTCCAGTGGGAGCGCCGGGCCGTCGCCGCCCGTTATGCACCGCAGAGCGCGCTCAAGCCTCTTCTGTTCGACGACGACGAGGCGGTGCGGCGCACCGTGGCCTACCGCGTGCCCGTTTCCTGGCTGGATGCCCTGATGCACGACGTCGACCGCGAAGTCCGGATCACCGTGGCCGACCGTCTGCCCGCGGAGCGGCTGGAGGCGATGGTAGGGGATGCGGATTACCTGGTGCGGGTCTACGTGGCGCGGCGGATGCCGGCGGGCCGATTGTTCCGCATGATCGCCGATCCGGATGAACAGGTGCGCAAGGAAGTGGCGCGGCGGCTGCCGCCGCAAAGCCTCGCCCTGATGGCCTACGACGAAAATCTCCAGGTTCGCCAGATCGTCGCCGAGCGGATGGACCCCGAAAGCGCGACGCTGCTGCTGCGCGACAGGGAATGGCTGATCCGCTACCTGGCCGCGGTCAAGGCACCGCCGGAAGCCTTGCGGGAACTGCTCGACGACCCGGTGGACGAGGTGCGCGAGCTGGTCCGGGCGCGGCTGGCGGGGATTTGAGCGTTCAGCGCAACAGGGCTGCGCTCAGCGGCGATCCGGCCGGCCCGCCGGGTTCCAGGCCGGGGATGCCGATGTTCTGGATGTGCATGGCGTTGCCGCCTTCTTCGTAGCGCGGCAGCTTACCGTCCAGCCGCCAGAGCCGGAAGGCGAGGGCCGAACTCAATACCCGGATCGGATAATCGCGCGGCAGGTTTTGCAGGTAGGGCTGGATGGTGACGAAGTCGCGGGCGCCGTACTGGCTCATGATCGACTGGAGGCCGCCGTTCTTGGGGCCGATGTTGTAGGCCAGCAGCGCGAGGAACAGGTCGCCGCGCATTTCGGTCAGGTAGTGCCGGAAAGTGGCCGCCCCGACGTAGGCGTTGTGGCGCGGATTCGCCAGGTCCAGCCTGGCGGCGTCCAGCCGTTTGCGGGCGGCTTCCACGGCCGGTGCCGGGGCGGCGGTGATCTGGAACAGGCCGCGGCCGCCGTCCTTGCTGTCGCGGGGGAGAAACGAGGATTCCGTGGAAGCGACGCCGAGCAGGAGTTCCGTGTCGACGCCGAAGCTCGCGGCGGCCTCCTGGATCGCGGGCCAGAAGATCTGGCTCCGCTCGATCAGCCGTTGCAGATCGGCCAGGTTGGCGCGCCGGTAGGCCGCGAAGACCTGGTGGGAGAGGGTGACGCGTTCGGCCTCCTCCTTGCCGCCGACCAGGGTCCTAAGGCTGCCGAGTTCGTGCCGGAATTGCTCGCGGGAAGCGTAGGTGGCGGCGCCGGCGGCGACGAGTACGGCCAGGACGGCCGGGAGGATTTCGGCCTTTCCGGCGAGCCAGGGCCGGATGAGGAACCAGAGGCGAAGCACCAGGGCGTGAGCGAGGGCCAGGGCGAGCACCATGGCCGCGAAGGGCAGCAGATGCGCCCAGAAACCGGTTCCGGAAAACCAGTCCGCCGAATGGCCCAGGACGGCGATGATCGCAACCAGAGCCGCGGCTGTCAGAGCCCCCGCCTCGGCGCCGATCATGGCTGTGCGCTTCCAGGCCGGGACGCTCTTTTTTTTCTTCTTGCGGCGCCTCGGCTTGGATTGCCGTTTCGGCCTAGGCTTGG
>JBFMDC010000064.1:0-14823 GCA_040753975.1 Pseudomonadota bacterium | reverse complement strand
TCTATAACCACCATATCCCCCAGCGCGCCCTAGGTCATCAAACGCCGGTCCAGGCCCTCAAGCAGTGGCAACATTCACACCCTCACCTCTTTCGCAAAAAGGTTTACCACCTCACGGGACTTGACAGGTAACTACGCTGCCTAGAGAATACGTCGCGGCGGCATTCCAATTGCCCATATAGTTGGTTATTGGCACCGGCGCGGCACCCGCCGGCGAAGCGACGCTAATGATTGAGAGCGACAGTGCATATGCCATGACAACTGCCAGTTCGACTCGTCCTGATATATTTTTCATGGATTCAATTTCTCCTGATATGGAACGGTATCCCACATTGGGGATACAGTCTTGATTTACTGAGAGCCAAGAAGGCAATGCCATATACCAGCCTCCCTCACCCCGGCCCTCTCCCAGAGGGAGAGGGGTATATGTGACATCACTTTATCTATCATTAGTAAGTCCGGCCATCCTCTTATGCCGAGGCATCGGTCTCCGCATCCACGGCCGCCAGCGCCTCGGCCGAGGATTGGCCGCCATAGGCGACCGACATGATGCCGGGCCAGTATTGGTTCATGCTCATGTGGGCGGTGTTCTCCATCTGCTCGATCATGGCCCGCGACAGAATGCTGCCTCCCATGAATACCGTGCTCACCATACGCACCGCGCCGTCGTCCAGATCGAATTCGAACTTGCCGAGAAACAGTCGATGGTTGACACGTGTCAGGAACTCCGCAACCGCGGGTCGATGCTGTTCCGGAACTTTGACCGGCGCATAGACGAAGACGGCAAAACGTTCGTCTTCGTCGTTGACGTCGAAACAGGTTCTGAATTCGCCGCTCGGTAAGCCAACCGTGGCAATGAGGGTAAAAATGCCGTTGCGCTCCCGTTCGCTGTAAGTCCAGCCATCGCTGTCGAGATACTGCCTGACCGCATCGAGCATCGGAGTATGGGAGTCGCCGGGCGAGAACCGGGCGACCGCGGAATGAACATTCTGAGCATCTTGTGCTGTCATGAGAGGTCTCCATGAATACGTTTGCAAGGGTCTGCCGAGAGACTCACCACTGTCTCTCGACGGCACTTACGATATCGAGACATCGTGACAGATTAGGTCGCTCCCCTGAGTTTTTTGCCGGCCTCGTTGTCGGAGTCTCATCCGAACGTAACCGTTCAATCCCCCGGGAGCGCGGGCGTCCCGCCCGCTGAAAAAACGGCCAAGATGGCCGCGATCCCAGCAAAAAAAAGCAGGGGTATGAACGGTTACATCCGAACAGCATCGACGTCTTGGCGTTCGGAAGCGCATTGTCGAATACGGATATGAAACGGCATCCATTCCATAATATCCTCTGATGTTTATATACCTCCGCGATCCCAGAAATTCATGAATTTCGCGACAGCTATAGATATTCCGCCAAAAATTACCGCCCCCAACGCCGTCGTTGCAGTGAGATAAGGATATTTGTATTCGATGAAAAACATGGTTGACAAAATCAGGCATCCTACCCATGTCAGGCAGCGTCCGATCATCCATATCAACTTGACCGGTTTGCTGCTTCCTTCGATAACGACTTGAGTCTTCATTTCCACGCCTTTCGGTATAAGGAAGGTTGGGTGCGAACGTGAATGCCACGCTTGCCTAACCGTTCATGCCGCGAGCGGCACCCCGGAACATGAAAGCCGCTCGCGGCATGAACGGTTTCCCTCACCCTAATCTCCCTCTCCCAGCGGGAGAGGGAGATTAGGGTTGTCGGTCCGAGTCGTCTTCCCTTTCCTCCCTGAGCTTGCCGTCCCAAATCTTTTCCTGGACCGTCTTGTCCTTGAAGAAGCGGCGCGGATTGCCGCACATCCAGCAACTGCAAGCCGCGGGAGTGGTGACGTGGCGGCCGATCCGGCGTGGATCGTCTTGATCGGACGGCGGCACGCCGAAGTCGAGGCGCCGTGCTTTCTTGAGGCGGGCCAGATGATGGCGGCGCAGAGCCCGCGCGGTGTCTTTACTGTGTGTCATACCCTTTCCTCCCGTTCGAAGTGAACATTCCTGAAACGGCGATTACAGTGGAAAAGCTAGCGCGGAGCTGCGACAAATTAGGTCGCGCCGCAGGGGATCAGGCGCGGTAGCGCTGTACCGCTTTGCTCAAGGTCAGGGCGATTTCCTCGCGGAGAGCCGGCGGATCCAGAACTTCGACCCGGTCGCCGAAACCGAGCAGCCACCAGCGCAGGCGCTGGGTGTCGGCGACCGTGGCGCGGAACCGGACGCGGCCGTCCGCTTGCCGTTCGCTGCGCTGATCCTCGCTTAAGGGGGATTCCTCGAGATGGACGGCGGTTTCGGCATCGAACAGCAGTTGCACCTTGAGCTTGGCCGGAAGCGTCATGGTGCCTGTGGAAGTCACGCCCGGAGCGTCTAGCGGGTAGTCGAAACAGGCTTTCGCGTAGCGTTCCAGCTTGAAGCTGCGCATGGGAGAAACCGGGCTGTCGAGCAGCGAGGCGGTTTCCATCCGATGCAGCACCAGGTGCTTCAGGTCCGTATATTCGAAAAGCGTCGCGACGACGTAGATGATGCCATCACGTATCACCAGTCCCCGTGGGCTGACCTCGTAATCTCGGGCCGGTCCGTTGCGAGGACGATAGCGCGCCTGGAAACGGCGATCTTCAAACAGGGCGGCATAAACAACTTCGAGAATGTCCGGACGGACGTCTGGATGAAGAAGCGGCTGGCTGTTGGGCATGACCTGAACTTTGGCAGGCCAGATCGAGTGCTGGTCGTCACTTGCCGCATCCAAGGTTTCCTGCGCCCGCCGGAAGTGCGGGCGGAGCTCGCTCAGTGTCGAACGCGGCAACAGGGGGGTGAGAAACGCCTCGGCCAGCCGGAACATCAGAGCGGTTTTGACATCCAGCTTGGGAATATCGAGAACCGCGTCCTTTTGCCAGAACCAAAGATTGCCGTTCGGTCCGGCCCGGTAGTCCAAGGCGGGGAACACCGACATCAGTGCCTTGAGGTTGCGCTCGATGGTGCGCTTATGGACCTCGTAGAGGGGATCGATGCCGGCCAGTTTGGCTTGGAGTTGCTGGGCCGTGACTCCGCCCGGCTCCCGCGGAATGAGCTGGAGCATGACCCATTGGCGGAGGATGGCGTCCTTGGGTTCGTTGCGATTGGCGTTTTTTGGAGGGAGCGTCTCCTGGAAATCGGTCATTCGCTGTCCTGTCTTAGGAGGGCAACCGGAAGTCGGCCAGCCAGACGATCCGCCCCAGGCCGCATGCCTTGTCGTAATAGCGCCGGTCGGCGGTGACCAGCAGGGCGCCGGGGGTGTTCAGGGCGACGGCGTGATAGAGGGTATCAAACAGGTGATGCCGGCAGCGGATGGAAAGATCGATGGCGGTCGCATAGGTCTCGGAGGTATCCGCGAAGGCGCATTCGATGCGCAACAGATCGGCGATGTCATCCGGGGCTTGTTCCGGCTTTTCCCGCGCGAGGACGGCGGCCACTTCCGCGATGAAGTGGGGTGGCTGGAGCAATTGAATCCGATCGTCGACCACGCCGGCCAAGATAGCCAATGCCAGGTCGCTGTCGGGCTCGTCGTCGCGGGTCTGAAAAAACCATTTTAGCGCGACGCTGGCATCGACCACCAGGATCATGGGCGGCCTTCTTCCCGTGCGGCGCGCAGCTCTTCATCCGTAACGGCTGGGGCATGCCGGCGACGCTCGAGAATCCGGCCGATCGCGTCGGCGCCGCGCTGCTTGCGCGCCGCGCGTTCCACCGCTTCGCGCATCAGCTCGGCGATGATGGCGCTCTTGTTCTGGCCTTTGAAGGCTTCGTTGAAGGCGTTCTTGACGTCTTCCGGCACGCTGAAATTGACGGTAGCCATGGGCGGTCTCGCTTGTTGAAAATTTCAACGAAGTATCGGGCGGGGCCGGGAGAAGATCAAACGCGCGCCAGCCGCTCCAGCAGGTCCTCGACCCGGTCCCGCCCGCGCAGTTCGCCTTTCCAGTCCGCCGGAATGCCTTCGATCCCGAATCGGATGCCGGCCAGGCCGCCGGCAACGCAAGCGGTGGTGTCGGCGTCGTTGCCGAAACCGACGGCGGCACGGATGACGGCGTCGTAGCTGGACGACTCCAGCGCCCGCAGCGCGCTCCAGAAGGTGTCGACGACGTAGCCGGTGCCGGCGGGACGCTCCCGCTGCGGCGCTGTCATGAGCACGTCGAGTTGAGCCCGCTCGTCGTCATTCAGGAATTCACGCAGCCCTTCGGCAAGGGTGTCAACCTCGGCGATTTCACCCTGCAGCAGCCGCCGTGCCAGCAGGCAATACAGGGCAGAGGCCACGCCGCTGCGTGGATGGCCGTGGGTGGGCCTGCCCTGCTCGATCGCCAGCCTCGCCAGCTCCGCGTCATCGCCCCGGTGCCACAGCGCCAGCGGCAGGACCCGCATCAATGCCCCGTTGCCGTTGGCGCGTTCGTGCGCGTCGCCGGCGCGGGCCGCGGGTATTCCGGCGCGCAGGCGGCTGAAGGCGCGGGCGGTCTGAATGCCGATGTCGAACACCTGCCCGTCCGGGGTGTAGACCCCCTCGTCGCACCAGGCCAGGAGACGGGCACCGAAATCCTCCAGGTCGAGCCGGCCGCATTCGAGCAGCGAATCGAGCAGGGCCAGCGCCTGGGCGCCGTCGTCGGTCCAGGTGCCGGCGGGAACGAAGGGATAGGTGGCGGGATAACCAGACGGCGGCCGCATGGCGATGGCTTCGGGCGGCGGCAGTTCGGCGGCGGACTTGAATTCGTAGCAGCGGCCGACTGCGTCACCGATCAGCAAACCGTACAAGCCACCGGCTATGGCGTTGCGGCTTGGAGATACGGAAGCGTGAACGAACATGGGGCAAACTCCCTGACCTGGATGGAGACAGAAAAGAGGTGCTTTCGGATCGCCTTGGCGGAGTCCTTGAATCTGGTCAAGGCTAAAAGCGGGCGGCCAGGGCCGGATGTGGTCGCCTGGACCGGACGGCGACGATCACCTCGCGACCGGTGTGTGCCCGGATTTCATAACGGTGAGTCTCGTCATCGATCCAGCCGTTCTGCGTGCACGATGGGCCAAGGCCCGGCCAATCGATGGAGAAAACGTCCGACTGCCACGCGCCATTCCGCTTGGGTCAGCTTGCCTTCCGTAAAAATAGGAACCGCGCCTTTAAGTAGTAAAGGCGCGGTCAGACGAGGAAGAAAACTTAAAGTTGTCAGTCCCGGAACTTGGAGAACACGTATTGGCCGTCTTTCTGCCCGGCGTGGCAGCCGAAACACCCCTGCCCGCCATCGGTGACCAGGCGCTTGTCCGGCTTGCCTTCGCCGAATCCTTCATAGCCCCAACCGCCGGTGGCGGCAAACCGCTTCGCATCGCGCTCCATCACTCCGATCAGCTTGCGCTTGCCCTCCACCAGTGCGTGGTTGTCCTCCTGATAGTGGAACAGGTCGAACACCAACACCGCTCCGTCCGGGTAGTTGCCGCTTTTTAGTCCCTGGATAGCTTCAGTGTTGGCATAAACGTGGTGGATCCCGCCGAAGGGATTTTCCAGCGGATGTCCTGGTTGGATCACCATGGATTTGATGTGGTACCAACTGCGAAACCCCTCGGGGTATTTCACCTTGGTCTCGGCCGCGCCGAGCACGCCGGAAACAACCAGGAGCCCCCCGAGCAAAAACGATAGCTTGTTCATCTCTACCTCCTTTTGGCATGTTGTTTCGGGTCGAAAACATATGCCTGACCGCAAAACCCGTCAAGTTTTTCGCAGCCGGCGAATGTCTTGATAACGATCAAAGAATAACCATCGAAACGGGCTCCTACGCGCGCGCGGCGCCAAGGATAACGCAGGAGGACGGCGTATCAGGTCGCAGAGGAGGGCGCGACGGGATACCGCGCCCTCCGTGCTGCCGGCATCTTATTTCAGCCTGGAGTAATAGTCAGACAACTGGCGGATCTCGGCATCGCTGAGTTTGCCGGCGATCAGCCGCATGCGGCTGTAGATGTCGTTGGCGCGCTGGCCGCTCTTGTAGGTCAGCAGGGTGGCTTCGAGATAGGCCGCACTCTGGCCAGCCAGGCGGGGGGTGTCGACCTTCTCGCCTTGGCCCCCCGCACCGTGGCAGCTGGAACAGGCCGGCTCCATGCGCCGTCCTTCGCCGCGTTCGGCGATGCCGGTCGCATCCACCGCTCCGCCGGCGCCGAGCATCGGCGTCTGTTTGCCGTACCAGGCGGCCAGATCGGCCATGTCCTGGTCACTCAGGGTCGAGGCCATGGCGTTCATGATCGTGGCCGGGTCCTGGCGGTTGCCATTCTTGTAATCCTGCAGCTGCCGGTAGAGATAGGTCGGCAACTGGCCGTTCAGGTTCGGACCGGCACTGGTGCCGCCATGGCAGCCGGCACAGGGGGCGGACAGAACCTTGCCCCGGCCGGCGTCGCCCTTTTTGACGAAGGCGAGCGTCGCCGGCGTCCAGGCGACATTGCTGGAAGGTGCCGCGCCGGCGCTGCCCGCCAGGGTCATGCCGATCGTCGCGAGTAGGATGGCTTTCATCTTCAATACCCCCAGGCGGTCGGACTGTAAGTTTTCAGCAGGAAGAACTGAAGGATGGGATAGCCGTAGCTCAGCACCATCAGCACCAGGATCAGGCGATTCCAGAGGGCGAAGCCGTTCAGCCAGGCGGGGGTAGGCGGCGGGCTCTCAAGCTTCGTTTCCTGCCCTCCTTCCAGCATTTCGCCGGCGGTCTGGGTCTTGTACAGGATGTAGACGAACTGGCAGGCGGAAACCAGCAGGATGAAGCCGCCGATGACCATCAGCGACTCGTAAGGATCCCAGGAAAGCGTCAGGACGCTGTTGTACTGCACCGCCGAGATTCGGCGCGGCTGGCCCAAGAGACCCAGCACGTGCCAGGGCGTGGTCATGATGGCCATGCCGATGAACCAGCCCCATAGCTGCGCCAGGGGCAGGTCTTCGGAATACAGCTTGCGCCCCACCAACTGCGGCCACAGCTTGTAGGCGACGGCCAGGTACATGGTGACCACGGTGCCGGCGAAGATCAGGTGGAAATGGCCGGGCACCCAGGCGGTGTTGTGGACCATGGCGTTCATGGCGTAACTGGCGTTGACGATGCCGCCGAAGCCGCCCAGCACCAGCATGAGCAAAGACAGAATCGCCGCCAGCACCATCGGATTTTTCCACGGCAGCGCGCCGATCCAGCCGAACAGGCCGGTCCCGCCCCGCCTGCGTCCGGCCATCTCCAGCGAGGCGATGACGGTGAAGCCGGTCAGCAGGGTGGGAATGGCGACCGCGAAGGTGCCGACCATGTGCAGGAATTTCCAGCCCGCCCCCTGCTCGGGGTCCATGTACAAGTGATGGAAACCGATGGGCAGGCCCAGCACCAGGATCAGCACGAACGCCGCGCGCGCCAAAAGGTCGCTGAACAGCTTGCCGCCGGCGGCCTGGGGCACGTAGCAGTACAGCGCGATGTAGGCCGGGATCAGCCAGAAATAGACGATCGGGTGCAAAGTCCAGGCGAACAGGGTTCGGGCCAAGCCGACGTCGATGGTGTCGGTCAGGCCGAGCGCCCAAGGCAGCAGCTGGAACACCGATTCCAGGGCCACGCCGAGACTGGTCCACAGCCACAGCAAGGCGTTGGCGGCGGTGGCGAACATCGGCAGCGGCACGGTTTCACCGGGATGGTCCTTCTTCCATTGGGCCAGCATGACCAGCATGATCGCGCACCAGAACCACGAGCCCACCACCAGCAGGGTCGCCCCCAGGTAGAAGAAGACGTTGGCCTGGATCGGCGGGTAGAAGGTGTACAGCACCGAGGCCTTGCCCAGCAGCAGCGGGACCGCCGCCAGCACCACCCCGACCACGCAGACCCCGTAGCCGGCCCAGGCGAGCTGCGGATTCCACACCGGCCGCCGGAGGCTCTGCGCCGCCGTGTAATAGCCGAAGCCCATGATGAAGAAGGTGGTCAGCACGAAGGCCATCAGCACGCCGTGGGTGCTGACCGAGGCGAAATAGACCGCGGGCGACTGCAGGAAGGCGAACAGTCCGCTGCGTTCCAGAACCTGGTACATGCCGAAGAAGCAGGCCAGGCCGAACGCCCCGAAGGCCACCCAGAAATTGAAGAGCGTGAGGCGGTTCAAGGTTGCATCGTTCATGGCTGCTTTCCTCCGGCCGCGGGCGCCCGCCAGTTTTCCTGGGCGACGACGGTGACCTTGCTCCACATGTGGTCATGGCCCAGGCCGCAGTATTCGTTACACAGCATGGGATACTCCCCCGGCTTGGGAAAAACGCTGACCACCTCGGACACGTAGCCCGGCACGATCATGGTGCTCATGTTGGTCATGGGAATGTGGGCGCCGTGGAGCACGTCCATGCTGGCCATCCGGAAAACGATCCGGCGGCCGGCCGGTACCTCGATCTCGCGGGGATAGAAGCCGTAGCGGCCGGCCACCAGCCGGACCTGGAGGGAGCCGTCGGGAAGCGGCTCGGGCTGCACGCCCAGCTTGTCCTCGGCGAATTCCTGGCTCAGATGCAGGCTGGCGGAATCGATGGTCTCGACATGGCTGGGGGGATGGACGCCACGACCGACGGCGGTGAGGACGATCGCGCCGACGAACAGGCCGATCATGGCGACGGACACCGCCAGCCACCTCCCTTCCAGCTCATTGATTCCCAACTGGGACATTTCTCCCCCCAGCCCCGCCATTTTTTCGTGCAACCATTTCTTGTCTGGAAAACGGAATCGCATAACCTTTTCCCCTTATTTTTCGTTGACGCGCCGGTTTCGCGCTGCGGGGATGCGTTGCCCCGCAGCCAGGTCTTTATCGGGATCCCTAACCCACTTGGCCCCGCGGCAGAAATACCCCGAAATAAAGGAACAACCAGGCCGCGGTCATCCCCAAAGCCACCAGGCAAAGCAATACCCAGGTGCCCCGCGGCATTTCTTCGTGTTCGGAATCGTGTTCAGCGGACATAAGCCCTCTCCAAGCCGTTGAAAAAAATCAAACCCGCCCCGGGCGCACCAGCCTACACAAGGCTCTCCTCACTATCCGGCCTCGGCCGCGAGCAGCGGCGCCCGGCGCGTTTCATCTACCCCAATGATGAGAAGATCCCCCACCAACAGCAAGACACCCGCCAGCGTCACCATACCGAACACTAGGCGCCAGACCATGGCCTGCTGCAACCAAAGATACTGCTCGGCAGCGAAATAACCACCCCAGGTCGAGCCCTCCACCGCCCGTTCGATGAACGACTGTTCGTAGCCGGCGATCGATAGCGCCACCGTCATGCCGATCACGCCTAGATTGAGCAAGGCGAGCGCCCATTCCCACTTCCAGCCGCCACCGGACAGGCCGCTACCCAGCCAGATATTACCCCGCCAAGTTTGCATGGCGATGTAGAAGAACGCGATGTTAATGGTGGCATAGGCGCCGAAGAAGGCCAGGTGGCCGTGCGACGCCGTCCATTGGGTGCCGTGGGTGTACAGATTGATCTGCGGCAGGGTATGCATGAAGCCCCAGACGCCTGCACCGAGAAAATGCCGAAGCTGTGGGCGATGATCCAGGCCAGCGCATAACAGACGTAAGCCCCGGTCGGCCACCGCCGCCGGTTCTTCAAGCGCGCCCAGGCGAACAGTCCCGCGTATCCCGCCCCTCCCGCCACGGTCGCCGCGGCGGCCGCGAACACCAGCCGGAGATTCTCCGGGTCGACAGGCTCGATCACGATGCCTCCGCCATCGCCGGCTGAGCCAGTCCAGTGGGAACACTGCGGTAAAGGGCGGCGATCAAATCGGTTTGAGTCACCAGGCCGACCAGCTTGCCGCGCTCGTCGACGATAGGTACCTGGTGGATGCCGTATTCGCTCAGCAGCCGAGCCAGTTCGGCGATATGCGCATCCTGCCGGGCGGTGACGACGGGCGCGGTCATGATCTGGCCTACGACCTCCGGTTTGGTCGAGGTCACCCCGGGCGAGGGAAGCAGGAGGGCCTTCAGCCTTGCGGCGAGACTGCCGAAACTCTCGGCGCGTGCATGGCGGAAGAAGTCCTTGAGCGTGATGATGCCGATGACATGCCGCCCCCGGTCCACCACCGGCAAGGCCCGGATGCCCTCGCGCTGCATCAGTTGCCAGACCGATTCCAGATCATCCCCGAACTCGGCGGTCAGCGGCCGGGGGGTCATGATGCGGGCGCAGGTGGTCTCGCCGAAGGTGCGGCGGAAGGCTCGGCTGGCGGCGAAGTGGTAGATGTCGCTCAGTTCGTCGGCGCTGACGTCGACGAACACCCCGACGTCCTGCAGGGCCGCGTGAAAATCCTCGGCCCGGATGCCGATGCGCTCCAGCGGGCTGGGCGGATGAGGCTCGGTCTTGGGAGCGGGTCTGGCGGCATGCACCCAGCGGCCGTAAAGCCGGGATGCCACCAGGATGACGGCCACATTCAGCGCCAGCGGCGTCAGGAGGAACTGGAACCCCAGCGCCCGGATGCCTGCATCCCCCAGCACCGGGATCAGGGCGGACGCACCGCCCGGCGGATGCAGACAGCGTGTGAGTTGCATGGCGAATATGGCCAGTCCCACCGCCAGTGCCGCCGCCGGCCAGGTGTCCGGTACCCAGCGGGCACACAGGATGCCGATCAGACCGGAAATCAGGTGTCCGCCCACGAGGGACCAGGGCCGCGCCATGGGGCTGTGCGGCACCACGAACAGGATCACCGCCGAGGCTCCCATCGACGCAACCAGGGTCTTCAGGCCGCCACCCTCGACGAATCGGCTGCTGATCATGCCGATAAGGAAGATCGCCAGCCCCGCAGCCAGGGCGGAGCGGGATTGTTCCGGGAAACTGGTCGGCAAGGGCTCGGGCAGCCACAGACGGGGAAGCTTCAAGCGTTTGATTTGCATCACCATCTCCAGGGCGGCACCTTTGCCGATGAATGCCGTGCGCCCACAGGGCATTCTGTGGAGACGACGAAGTCCGGAGCAACAAACATGTATTAAGAGTACATATTATTGCGCGGCATCCACATGTCAAGCTGTCTCGGAATGGATTGGAGAAAACGCCGCAAAACCGCGGCTCTCAGGCTGGATAGACCAGCAGTTCCTGGCCGGGCTTGAGGCGGCTGTTGGGCATCAGGCCGTTCCAGCCGGCCAGGGCCGTTTCGGAGACCCCGACACGCTTGGCGATGGCGGCAAGCGTTTCCCCTTTTTTCACCACGACGGTCTTCGCCGACACCAATTCCGCCCCCTCGAGGCTGGCGGCCATGGCCTGAGCGTTCTTCAGCGGCAGCATCAGGCCATACTTGCGCTGCGGCGCGTCGTGGAGGGACTTCAACGCCGGATTCAGGAGCTTGAATACGGGCTCCGGCAGGCCAGCGGCATTGCCGACGTCGGCCGGCCGGATGCCGGGCTCGATCTCCACCCGCGCCAGGGCCGGCGTGCCCGGCACCGGTTCGAGCTTGAGGCCGTAGCGGTCGGGGCCTGCGAGGACGCGCGAGAGGGCAAGAATTTTCGGTACGTAGCTCCGTGTCTCGGGCGGCAAGGGCAGACTCCAGAAATCGGTACGGCGGCCCGCCGCGCGGTTGCTCGCGATCGCATGCTGAACCGCGCCCTCCCCCGCGTTGTAGGCGGCCAGAGCCAGCAGCCAGTCGCCCTGGAACCGGCTGTGCAGATGTTGCAGGTAGGACAAGGCCGCAGCGGTGGAGGCGTGAATGTCGTAGCGGCCATCGTAGTCCGCCGCCATCTCCACGCCGAAACGCTGGCCCGTGGCGGGAATCAGTTGCCAAAGACCGGCGGCGGTCTTCGCCGAAAGCGCGCTCGGGTCGCAGGCGCTCTCCACCATGGGTACCAGCACCAGGTCCAGAGGCAAGCCCCGCCGCTCGACCTCGCCGACCAAATAATGCAGAAACGGCTCGGCCCGCTTGGCCAGGCCCCGAACCCGCGCCGGCCTGTCCCGAAATCCCGCCAGCTCCGCTTCTACCGATTCATGATTCCAGCGGGCGAGTTCGAGACGCTCCTTGACGTAATGCCACAAACCGTTCTTGTGGTGCCTGGGCGGACCGACCGGAATCACCCGGATTCCCTTGCCCGACAAACGCTGGACAGGCTCGGCCCCGACCGCCTCCGGCGCCGGCGCCGGCGCCATCGCCGTCTGAACCGGGACGACGTCGGACTCCAGCGACCTGAAATAGTCCGCCAGCAGGGTTTCGATCAGGTCGCCGTCGGCGGAGGAATTCAGGCGCGGAATCCGGTCGTCGCCGGCATCGGCTTCCTCGGCTTCGCTCGTGTCCTCCAACATGGCCAGCCGGAAAGGCGTTTCGGCGCATCCGGCAAGGAGCGACAGCAGCACGGCGGCCATCGTGAATCGTGGCAAGCTCATTTCCAGCGGTCCTGTTGTAGTCTGGACGAGATTCGGCACCCATAACGTATAGCAGCGAAGTGGTGCCTTTTCAAAAAATCCAAGCCACGGATTCTTGTTGCGAACGACATGGCCGTGCCATCATCCGGCGGGCGCGCTCGCACGGCGTGGACACCGCGCAGGACGAGCGCCGCGGTTCACCATCATCCAAGTGGAGGAGAACGACCATGCCTAGAAGAACGATGAGCCTCGTCCTGTCCGCCGCCCTAAGCGCCGCTGTCAGCGGCCCTGCGCAGGCCAGCGAGGAACTCGCCAAAGCCAAGAACTGCGTCATGTGCCATTCGGTCGACAAGAAAATCCTGGGGCCAGCATTCAAGGACGTCGCCCAGAAATACGCCGGCCAGCAAGACGCCGACGCCAAGCTCGCCGAGAAAGTGATGAAGGGAGGCTCCGGCGTCTGGGGCACCATGGCGATGCCCCCCAATTCACAGGTCAGCGAAGAAGAAGCGAAACAGCTGGTGCAGTGGATTCTGAGCCTGAAATAGGCCTGAGCCGGCATAAGGTGACAAATCCCTTTGACAAAAACTCCGGATACCTAAAACTCAAGGAATCAAACTTCTGTGAGCCCCCCGGCAAAGCCGGGGGGGTTTACCTCGATGTGTTATTCGACACCCGAGCACAGATAAGTCTCAAGAGATCAAAGCTCAGCCTCCGGTAGGGGGCAGATGGAGCGTTCCGTTAGGGACAATATGTAGCGATCTCTTCCCTCAAATCAAGACGGGTTTGCCTGAGATAATTTTCAATGTTTACAGACTCGCCAGACAAAATTCTTGTGTAAATCGACTGCATTACTTCCGGCGAAGGCTCTTTGTCGAGAAAACGGAAAGAAGATGCCGCCACGTATTCCGGTAGAGCTTCAAATGTCATCCACCGCCGTCCTTCCGTCTCTGCTACCTGCCCGGTAGTATTCGACCCCCCGAAGATATCTATCACGAGGTCATCCATGTCTGTCAGCATTCGGATGAAAAATTCCGGCAGCTTCGCAGGGAAGCGCGCGGGGTGTCCCTTGATACCTAAGGCCTTACACCCGGAAAGGTACTGACCATTAGACTCAGTGTTGGGGAACTGTAGCAAGTTCGGTGGAATTGCTCCGCCATTGTCCTTAGCGAACCCCTTCCCGATGTCATGCCCTGAGGGGCGAACCTTGGGGGTATAGAATTTGTCGGGGTCCTCAATCAACTTTTTCATCCGGTCGCTGTATGGGGCGAGGACCTTCGTTATGTCAGCCTTAGGCCATTCAGTCTTGCTAAACCACCACACGGTGTTGATGGAGTCTTTCACCCGTAGCTTGCGCTTGTTCACCCACTCGATTGGGCTCGGCAACTTTGACGGATTGAACCAATAAAAGTCTTCCGCGAGGAAGAAGCCCAATTCATCGACCATGCGGATCATGACGCGGAAGTTGTAAAGGCTCCGTGCCGGGGTGCCCTTCATGTAGGCGCCACCGAAATCAACAACAAAGCTCCCGTCATCACGCAACTTCCGGTGAACGATTCGCGCGAACTGCAAGAACCAGTCAATGTATTCGTGCTGGTCCAGATTCCCATACTCCTTTTGGCGCTGTAGGGCAAACGGCGGACTGGTGATGACAAGATTCACGCTCCGATCTGGCAGTTCGTCCAACAACTCCCTCGAATCTCCAACAAAAGCAGCACCTTTGGCGGTGTAGTACGCGGGTGCTGGCTTGGCCTTCCTCAACATGCTGTGCTACTCAAAGTCTGTAGATTCATTGTCATCATGTGCTCATTATCTCGCGCATGGACAAGAAATTAAACCCCTTCCATCCAAGAGTACCAAGCCCTTGCCACGAAGCACGGAATTGATGACATATTTCAGGACAACGGTGGCAAACTGCTTCAGGTCCTCTTGCTCGTGGGGTTGTCTATCCTCCCAGGCCGGGAAGGCAATGATGCAGTGGATGCCTCTGGGCAAGAGTATGAACTGAAGTCTGTCAATATCGAACTGACCAAGGGGTTCTCCACCCATCATCATATGAACCCGATCATCATCGCCAAGTATCGCCAGGTGCCTTGGGTATTCGCAATCTATCGGCATATTGCGCTACAGGCGGTGTACCTGCTCGAACCGGCTGACCTTGAATTCTTTTTTAAGAAGTGGGAGGACAAGTGGCACGCGAACGGAAGAAAGGACATCAACAACCCGAAGATACCAGTCGGTTATGTAATGGAGTATGGGAAGCTGCTTTACGGGGAAGCGCCAATTATTCAAAAATCCCGACGTTGATCTGCCCTTAACGTTCGGGTTGCAGCGGATTTTCCGCTGCAACCGGTGGTTAGGTGTTACGTTCCGCGTGATCATATTCCGAGAAGGAGTTATGCTCTGTTCGAGGCCCGGAGCCTGCTCCGGGAAGTGTTTGATCCTGTTCCCCCTAGCAAAACACCATGAAAATTCCCGTTCATCCCTG
>JBFMDC010000063.1:0-41658 GCA_040753975.1 Pseudomonadota bacterium | reverse complement strand
CCATCCGTGGCCCCTGGACCCCGGCAATCCCTGCCGGGGCGACGACTTGGCTTTTGCCCGACGGCGGTCAGGCCCCTTGGAGGGGCCAGCCGTCGAAAGCCACCGGCTTTGCCGGTGGATCGTTACTGGAGGCTCCCATAAGGCTGGCCGCTTCGTCCTAGGCCGGCAGCTCAGATTTCCGGCCGTCGGAGGATTCTGGCGAGGAGGAGCGGCAGACGCGCCAGAAAGCCGAATACCAGCCGGATGTGCATCCAGGTCAGGAGCACGTTGTCGCGCCAGTAGTTGAAGTGCGAGGTCCCGCCCTCCTCGGGCTTGGGGTAATAGACCGGCGCCGGCAGGTTCACCGGACGGACGCCCGCCCAGCACAGCCGCACCGCGGCTTCCGGGTCGAAGTCGAAGCGCCGCATCCATTGATGGTCCTGCATGACGACGCACAGCGCATGGATCGGATAGACCCGGAAGCCGAACAGGGAGTCGCCGATCCCGGTCCAGAGCGTCTCCAGGTTGGCCCACCAGTTGGAGATCCGGCGGCCTTTCACGCGCAAGGGAGGGGCCGCATCGTCGAACACCGGCACGCCCAGGATCATGGCGTCCGGCTCTTCCTGCGAGCGCGCCATGAATTCCGGAATCCGGTCGGCGGGATGCTGGCCGTCCGAATCCATGACCAGGGCGTGGGTAAACCCTTTGCGGCGGGCGGCCAGCAATCCCCGCAGCACCGCCGCGCCTTTGCCGCGGTTCGCCGGCATCCCCAGGACGACCAGTCCGCCGTCTTCCGCCGAGAGCTTCAGCAGCCCTTCCCAGGTGCCATCGGTGCTGCCGTCCACCACGACCCACACCGGGTTCCAGTGCTGCCGGGCCGCCTTGACGGTCTCGTAAACCTTGGGGCCGGGGTTGTAGCTGGGAATGATGACGAGGTGGGTGCGGGAAGGCGTGTTCATGACGTGGGACCGGATTCGATAGGGGTGGCCGGAACTCCGGCGAGTTCGCGGGCGTAATAGGCTTCCAGCGCGTGGGTGAACGCCAGCGGGTCCTCAGGCGGATCGAACCTCAGGCCCAGCCGGATGCGGAAGCGGATCGGAAGGCTGGGTCTTGCGTACACCGGCCAGCGCTTGCCCAGGAACGGGGAATCGGTTTCCACGATCAGCGTCTGGACCGGCACGCCGGCATGGCGGGCGATCAGGGCGGCGCCCCCCTTGAACCGGCTGACCGGCGGTTCCGCCGTGCGGGTGCCTTCGGGGAAGATCAGCAATTGCCCGCCTTTGCGCAGTTCCGCGACGGCGGCCTTGATCATGCCGTGGCCGGAATCGTTGCGGATATAGCGGGCCAGGCGGGCGCCGGCGCCCAGGAAGATGTTGTCGTTCAGGTTCGCCTTCATGATGCAGACCAGATGGGGCAGGCGCGAGGCGACGATCACGGCGTCGAGCAGGCTGGGATGGTTGGCGACCAAGAGCAGCGGCGTGTCCTTGCGCAGGGCTTCGAGTTCCGTGGTGTCGAAGCGGAAGGCGCCGGCGGTGCTCATGAGACGGAAGAAGATGCGCCAGCCGTACATGATTCCGAACCGCCCGACCGGCCGCCCCAGCCGTTCCGGCAGCACCGGATAGAGTAGCATGGCAGCGCCGATCCAGGCAAGGGACATGGAAGCGTACAGCAGCAGCCCCAGGTACAGCGCAGTGTATTCGTACAGCGTCCTCAGCGGGCGGAGCAAACGGCTCAAGTGGGTTCTCCTCGATTTCTAAGGCGCTCTGCTCCCGAAGGCTTCGATTTCCACCAGCAGTTCCCGGCGGCAGACCTCGGCCTCCAGGACCAGGATACCGGCTGCCGCCGGCAGGACCGCCGAGAGTTCCCATTGTATCGGTTCCAGGGCGCAGCCGGGCCGGACATAGACCTTGTAGCGGAAATCCTCCAGAGCGAAGCCGGCGCGGTGGGGTTCCCGGTTCAGCGCCTCTATCAAAGCGGCGAGGTTGGCCAGCGTCTCGCGGGTCTGCGCCGCGGCGTCGCCGGGATGCAGGCTTTCATGGCCGAGAATGCTCGCCGTGCCGGAAATGAATACCGCGGTCCGGTCCGCCGAACGCAGCAGGGTGGCGCGGGAAAAGCTCGGGCTGCGCGGTCCGTATTCCGGGGGATAGAGGTAGGCGCTGAGCTGGCGGGGGTTTTCGATCGGGATCGCCGGGGTATGCGAAGCGACGAAGTAGACGGCGAGCGGACCCGCATGCGTTCCGAGCGCGCAAGCGGCTGGCAGAGCCCCGGTGACCGGCCGGCTCGCGCGCAGGAAAGCCTCCTGTCGCCCGATGTTGAACTGCCGGTAGCGTTCGAGACCCGATTCTTCCCGATGGATCCCGGGAAAGTAATTCCAGACCCGCGCGAGATTCGGATATCCCCGGTCGTCGAGAAAACGAAACAGGGCGTCGTAAGTTCGTTCCGTGGCCCCGCGCAAATCGAATCCGGCGGCGTCGGCACCCGCTCCCAGCGCTCCAAAGACATGGTCGCCATCGCAGGCCCAGTCGATGGCTCCGGTCCGGCCGCGGGTCGTACGGCGCTTGCCCAGCCAGACTTCGAGCAGCGGCTCGTTCGGATGCATCTGTGGTGTGGCGATCCGCGCCTGCGGCAGGAGGGAAGGAAGATCAACCGGCGGATCCATCCCGAAGCCGACGGCGCCGAGCCCGCGTTCCTCGATGAGGCCGAGCATGGCCGGCAATTCGTCCCGCCGCAGGTAGAGGACGGACAGGGCGCCGTCCGCTGGGGTGGCCATGGCTGGGGACATCAGGCGGGGTCGGCGTCCTGGATATTCAGCCCGCGCCGGCGGCGCGCATCGAGCGTGCGGCGGAAATGCCACAGGCAGTTCAGGTAATAGACCGCCTTGAACGCATACAGCGAAAACCATATCGGCGTTTTGCCGAAGATGTCGCCGGCCAGCAACGACAGCAGGGCTTCCTTCATGCGTAGCACGTTCTGCGGCGCCATGAGCAGGTCGCGCATCGCCGGGTTGGTCATCCGGTAGATGAACCAGGAAAACTCGCGCGGGCCATGCCGCATCCGCCGGTCGAAGCGCTTGAGCGCCTGGTTCGCAAGCCGCGGCTGGCGCAGGCAGGTATCCACCGTTTCGGCGGCGGTCAGTCCTCCCTGCATGGCGAACAGGACGCCCGAGGAAAACACCGGGTCGATGAAGGCAAACGCGTCGCCGGTCAGCAAATAGCGCTCGCCATGCGTCCGCGTGGAGACATAGGAGAAATTGCCGGTGGCCTGCACGTCCGAGACCAGCTCGGCGGCGACAAGGCGTTCGGCCAGCGCCGGGCACAAAGCGATCGTGTCGAGGAAGAATTCTCGCAGCGGCATGTTCCGGCGCTTCATGTAATAGGGCCAGGTCACAGCGCCCACGCTGGTCGTGCCGTCGGCCAGGGGGATGAACCAGAACCAGCCGTGCTCGAACCAGAACACCGTGATGCTGCCCTCGTGGCGGCCGCTGCGACGGCGCGCGTTCGCGAAGTGGCCGTAGACCGCGGCGCTGTTGTGTTTCCGGTTGCGCTGCTTGAGCTTCAACCGATTGGCGATGAAGGTGTCGCGGCCGGAAGCATCGACCACGAAGCGCGCCAGCCAGCGCCGGGTCCGCCCGCCGCTGTCCTGGGCATCGATTTCCGCGGCTTGCCCGTCCGGCAGAAACCGGACGTCCGTGGCCTGCCAGCCCTCCAGAACTTCCGCGCCGCGCCGCGCCGCGTTGCGGATCAGGATATGGTCGAACTCCGAGCGCCGCACCTGGTAGGCATACGGCAAGGACTTGTCCCAGGCGTCGGCGAATTCGAAGGTGAGCGAGCCGTCGTGATCGGCCGACACGAACTCCGCGCCAGGCTTGTACATGCCGATGCGTTCGACTTCATCCTTCACGCCGAGCCGTTCCAGCAGGGGGAGGTTGGCCGGCAGCAGGGACTCGCCGATGTGGAAGCGGGGATGGCGGCATTTTTCCAGCACCACCGTGCGGTAGCCGCGCTCGGCCAGCAGGGCGGCGGCCGTGGAACCGGCCGGCCCTCCGCCTATGACCAGCACGTCGCAATCTGAATGCGGCTTAGGGAAGGGCTCGGAATATGGGGTCATCGAACTCGTCGGAACGGGGCAGATGCATGAACGTTCCGATTATAGCCTCACGCGCCTGCGGCATGTCAGCGCAAGCCGGACCCCCCTTGCGCAATCCTTGATGCCGACCGGATTGCGATAGGCCGCTGGCGGGCCGCGTCCGCAACGTTGGCGTGATCATTGCCTTGTGAGCGGAGGGATAAGACGCCGGATATTTGGTCAAGATGAAAAAACGAATTTGGTTTCTCGCATTTGCTTGTGGTTTAGCGGCGTTTTTCGGCGGGCGGGTCTCCGCGGCCGGCAGGTGCAGCGCGAATTACGCCATCAAGAGTCAGACCGCCTCCGGTTTCACCGCTGAAGTGAGCATCGTCAATGAAGGCAGAGCGCTCAAGGGCTGGACGGTGACCTGGAGCATGCCCAGCGGCCAGAAGATCAAGAAGTTCTGGAACGGCAAATACAAGCAAAAGAAAGCGGCGGTAACGGTCAAGAATCTGGCTTCCAACCGCAACATCGGCAGCGGTGCGGCCATCGGGTTCGGGTTCGAGGCCAGCTACAAGGGAGGCAACGATCTGCCGGCGAGCATCAGCCTGAACGGGACACAATGTTCTCCGACCCCGACTCCCGGCTTGGCCTGCGAAGCCAGTTACGTGATTCGTGACCAGTGGAATACCGGGTTCACCGCCGACATCCGGATCAGGAATGACGGACCAGCGCTTGCCGGCTGGAAAGTGACCTGGGAGATGCCGGATGGGCAGCAAGTCACCCACCTCTGGAACGGGCAATACGTCCAGACTAACGCCCGTGTCGAAGTGGGCGATCTGGACTGGAATAGGAATATCCCTACCGGCTCGCAAATCGAATTCGGATTCAACGGCAACCATGGCGGTACCAATACCGCCCCAGCGAGTTTGAACGTCAACGGGATCGCATGCGCCAACGCGGCGGCGAGCCCGAGCCCCAGTCCGGCACCGAGCGCAACCCCCGTTCCCAGCCCGACCCCGCGGCCCAGTTCCGGCCCCAGTCCAACCCCGTCTCCGGGTGGCGCCTGCCAAGCGGATTACCGGGTGACCAGCCAGTGGGATACGGGATTCACGGCGAACGTGAAAATCCGGAATGACGGGGCTGTGCTGGACGGCTGGACTGTCGCCTGGGACATGCCCGGCGGGCAGAAGGTCACCGAACTGTGGAATGGGCAATACACCCAGGCGGGTGCCCATGTGGCGGTGACTCCGGCTGAGTGGAATCGCCGGATCGCCGGGGGTGCCGACATCGAGTTCGGCTTCAATGGCAGCCATTCCGGCGTCAACGCGGTCCCGGCAGGTTTGACGCTGAACGGTTCGGCCTGCGTGACGAACAGCGGCGGCGACCCGACGCCGCTGGCACCGGGCGCGCCCACTGGCTTGTCCGCCGCGGTGGCCGACAATGCCGTCGTCAACCTGGTATGGACCGCGGCGGATGCCTACGCCCAGGGCTTCCGGATCGAACGCCGCACCGCCGGCGGTGTCGACTGGGCTCTCATGGCCGAAACGGCGGCCGGCGCCCAGTCCTTCGGCGACGGCACGGTGGCCATGGGGAACGACTACGAGTACCGGGTCTACGCCTTCAACGCGGTGGGGAACAGTCCGCCCGCGATCGTTTCCGCATCCTTGCCGACCTTGCTCAAATACGGCGAGTCGCAATACCAGAAACAGGGCTGTGCCAGCTGCCACGGAAAAGACGGCAAGGGAGGCTTCACCAACAAGCCGTTGATCCACTTCACCGCCGCTCAACTGCCGAGCCTGACGGAAATCATCCGTTCCCGGATGCCGCCTTCCAATCCCGCGAACTGCCTGAGCAATTGCGCGGCGGGCACCGCCAAGTACATCGTCGAGGTCCTGGCCGCCGCGGCTTCGGGGGGCGGTGGAGGCGGCGGCAACGCTTGCGCCGGCAACCCGCCGCCAGGCGGAAGGGCGCTGCGCCTGCTCACCCGCCTGGAATACCAGAAGACGGTCAATGACCTGCTCGGGCTGTCCGAGAATCTGGTGCATCTCCTGCCCGAGGAAAACCGCGTGGACGGCTTCGACAACAATGTCGCAACCAACCTGGTGACGAGCATCCGCCTAGAAGCATTTCTGACCCAGGCCGAGGCCCTGGCCGCGAAGGCGGTGCAGCAGAACTGGAACGCGCTGCTGCCCTGCACCCGGCAGGATTCGGCCTGCGCCCGCCAGTTCGTGGAGACTTTCGGCAAGCGTGCCTACCGGCGGCCATTGACCACGGAAGAAGCCGACACCTACGCCACGCTGTTCGGGCAGGGCTCGTTCCGGGAAGGCGTGGAGGCGGCCATCACCCATATGCTGGTTTCGCCGAATTTTCTCTACCGTTCCGAGCTGGGCGAGGCGCAGGCGGACGGGACCTACAAGCTGACGCCTTACGAGACGGCGAGCGCGCTTTCCTATCTGTTCCTGGGGTCGCTGCCCGATGGCGAACTGGTCAGCGCCGCCGACCAGAACCTGCTGGACACGCCGGACCAGCGCATCGCCCAGGCCTCGCGCCTCTTGAGCCTGCCGCGCAGCCACGGCCAGGTGGGTCAGTTCGTCGGCCAGTGGCTGCTGGGTTCCAGCCCGTACACGCTGCCGGAGAAGGACCAGGCGGTTTATCCGCGCTACACCGCCGCGGTCAAGTCCGCGATGTCCGAAGAGCTGATCGGCTTCTTCGACCACGTCGCCTTCGAGTCCACCCAGAGCTTTCCGGAGCTGTTCACGGCGAACTACGTCGTCGTCGACAACACGCTGGCGGGCTACTACGGGCTCGGCAGTCCCGGCGGCAGCGGATTCGCGCCCGTGGCGGTGAGCGACGGAACCCGCACCGGCATTCTCACGCTGGGTGCGGTGCTGTCCCGCTACGCCAACAGCAACGAGTCGCATCCGTTCAAGCGCGGCGGCTTCCTGTACAAGCGCCTGCTTTGCCGCGATCTGCCGCTACCAGCCAACGCGGGCTTCATCCAGGCGCCGCAGCCGGATCCGAACGCGACGACGCGGCAGCGCTTCGAGTTCCACAGCAAATCCGATACCAGCTGCTACGGCTGCCACCAGTACCTGGACGGGCCGGGCTTCGGCTTCGAGAACTACGACGGCGCCGGCATCTTCAGGGCGTCGGAAAACGGACAGGCGATCGACGCCAGCGGCATCCTGCGCGGCCTTGAAACTTTCACGCCCACCGAGGAAGTGAGCTTCACCGACCTTCCCGACCTCAGCCGGAAAGTCGCGGCCAGTCCGACCGCGGCGCAATGCGCGGCGCGCCAGTACTACCGCTTTACCACCGGCAGGCGGGAGGCGTCGTCCGACAGTTGCGCCCTGGACAGCTTCCTGCAGAACTATTCGGTCAATGGCTACAACCTGCAGACCATGCTGCTCGGCATCGTCAACGCCCCCGGCTTTGCCTCGCGCCGCGCCGATAAATAAGGAGAATGCAATGAGCTTTTCGATCAAACGCAGGGATTTCCTCAAACTGGCCGGCGCCACGGGGCTCGGCCTGAGCTTCGCGCGGCTGGCGCTGGGGGCGGGGTCCAGCCCGCACCGGGTGATCTTCGTCTACACGCCGGATGGCGCCATCCCGGCGCAGTGGCATGCGCAGGGCACCGACACCAGCTTCACGCTGCCGGCCATGACCCAGCCGTTGGAACGCGTGCGCCAGCACTGCATGTTTCTGAGCGGGCTGAACATGGTCGGTCCCGGCGGCACCCACGAGGGGGGAATCATCAAGCTGCTGACCGGCACGGGGGGGCAGAGCAGCACGCTGGGCGTGTCGCTGGACTACTACCTGGGACAGGTCTTCAAGACCCAGACCATACGGCCCCATTTGAACCTGAACATCGTTCCCATCTATACCGACAAGCACATCACCTACGACAACAACGGCGTTCCCGTCGTGCCCGAAATGAATCCGCTGGCGGCATTCGACTCGCTGTTCGGCGCCAGCGCGGACGACAGCGCGCGGGCCCAGCGCCGCATCAGCGCCCTGGATCATTCGCTGAGCGAACTGAACGCCCTGCGCACCCGGCTGGGCACGACGGAAAAGGTCAAACTGGACACCCATCTGGATGCCTTGCGCGAGCTGGAGCAGAAACTGCAATCGGCGGCCGCGGGAAGCTGCCCTGCCTGGAACTTCAATCCGACCGGCTTCCAGGTGACGCGCACGGCGCTGTGGCAGAACCCGGAGTTCCTTGACGCCAGCCGGATGGGGACGATCGCCGATCTCCACACGGACGTGGCGGTGCACGCCCTGGCTTGCGATCTGACCCGCGTCGTCACCCTGAAGTGGAACAACTCGGTACATGACAACGTGATCAAGGAAGCCGGCAGCCCGATGACCTGCCACGGCGCGTCGCACGAGGCGGGACAGGACTTCGTGACCATCAAGGCCTGGTACATGGAACGCTTCGCGCGCCTGATCGAACAACTGCAAGCCACCCCTGACGGCGGCGGAACTCTCCTGGACAATACCCTGCTTTTCCACGGCAGTTGTCTCGCCAACGGGAGCTGGCACAACCACGACGACATGCCCTTCATCCTGGCAGGCGGCGCCGCGGGCGGGATGGCGGCCGGCCGCAGCCTGAAGTTCGACGGCGTTCCCCACAACAAACTGCTGGTGTCCATCGCCCGGTTCATGGGCGTGAACATCAACAGTTTCGGGGACCAGGACAGCTCGCCAGGGCCCTTGCCCGGTCTGTCCGGCTGAAGGCCTGGCGGTCCTATTCTGGAAGAATGCGGGTGCCATGACTTATACTTGCGCACCTTTTCAACGAAGACGGCGCCCGCGATTCTTCCCGACATGAATCCCAAGCTCGCCAGCCTGCATCCTTATCCTTTTGAGAAGCTGGCGGATCTCAAGCGGGGCCGGGTGCCGCCGGCGGACAAGCCTCACATCGCGATGTCCATCGGCGAGCCCCAGCATCCGACGCCGCACTTCATCGCCGAGACGCTGTTGCAGCATCTGCACGGCCTGTCCACCTACCCGACCACCAAGGGCGGGCCGGAACTGCGCCGCGGCATCGGGCGATGGCTGGAGCGGCGGTTCACCCTGGGGGAAGGCGCCGTGGACCCGGAGCGGCAAGTGCTGCCGGTCAACGGCACGCGAGAGGCGCTGTTCGCCTTCGCCCAGACCGTGATCGATCCGGCGGAACGGCCGCTCGTGCTGATGCCCAATCCCTTCTATCAGATCTACGAGGGGGCTGCGATCCTGGCCGGGGCGGAGCCCTGCTTTCTCAACACCACGGCCGAGAACGGCTTCCTGCCGGATTTCGATGCGGTGCCGGAATCGGTATGGCGGCGCTGCCGGCTGGTCTATGTATGCTCTCCCGGCAATCCCACAGGGGCGGTGATGGGGGCCGATCGGCAGCGGCGGCTGCTGGAGCTCGCGGAAAGGTACGATTTCATCGTGGCCTCGGACGAATGCTACTCGGAGCTGTACGCCGATGAGGCCGATCCGCCGCCGGGCCTGCTCCAGACCGCGGCCGGTATGGGCAATAGCGAATTCCGCCGCTGCGTGGTGTTTCACTCCTTGTCCAAGCGATCCAACGCGCCCGGCCTGCGTTCGGGCTTCGTGGCGGGCGATGCGGACATTCTCGGCCGCTTCCTGCTCTACCGGACCTACCACGGCTGCGCCATGCCGCTCCCGGTGCAAAAAGCCAGCGAAAGGGCCTGGGCGGATGAGACCCATGTGCGCGAAAACCGGACGCTCTACCGGCAAAAGTTCGACGCCGTTGCCGCCGTGCTGGGAGACGTCCTCGAAATGGCCGTGCCCTCGGCCGGGTTTTATCTTTGGCCGCGCACCCCGATCGAAGACACGGCATTTGCCGCCGGCCTGTTCGAGGCTCAGAATGTCACGGTGCTGCCGGGGCGGTTCCTGTCCCGTCAAAGCGGCGGCGCCGATCCGGGCGCGGGCCATGTCCGCATCGCCCTGGTCGCTCCTTTGGAGGAGTGTGTCGAAGCGGCGCATCGGATCAAACAGTTCATTCAAACCCTGTAGTCAAGCGATAACATGTCTTTGGAAAACATCATCAACGAAGCTTTCGAAACTCGTGCGCAGATCACCCCGGGCGCGGTGAGCGCCGAAGTGCGCGAGGCGGTGGAAGAGGCCCTGCGCCTGCTGGATGCCGGCGTGGTCCGCGTCGCCGAGAAGAAGGACGGCGGCTGGGTGGTCAACCAGTGGCTGAAGAAGGCGGTGCTGCTCTCCTTCCGCATCAACGACAACCGCGTGATGGACGGTGGCGAGACGCGCTATTTCGACAAGGTCGAACCCAAGTTCGGCAGCTTCAGCCCGGAAGACTTCCGTGCCGCCGGCGTACGCGTGGTACCGCCCGCCGCCGCCCGCCGCGGCGCCTATATCGCCCCCGGCGTGATCCTGATGCCGTCCTTCGTCAACATCGGCGCCTATGTCGACTCGGGCACCATGGTCGACACCTGGGCGACGGTAGGCTCCTGCGCCCAGATCGGCAAGAACGTCCACCTCTCCGGCGGCGTCGGCATCGGCGGCGTGCTGGAACCGCTGCAGGCGGGCCCGACCATCATCGAGGACAACTGCTTCATCGGCGCCCGCTCCGAAATCGTCGAAGGCGTCATCGTCGAAGAAGGCTCGGTGATTTCCATGGGCGTCTACATCGGCCAGAGCACCAAGATCTACAACCGGATGACCGGCGAGGTCGGCTACGGCCGGGTGCCCGCGGGCTCGGTCGTGGTGTCCGGCAACCTGCCGGCCAAGGACGGCAGCCACAGCCTGTATTGCGCGGTGATCATCAAGCAGGTGGATGAAAAGACTCGCGGCAAGGTCGGCATCAACGAGCTGCTCAGAGACTGATTTTCAAAACAAATAGCTAGAAACGAGGAAGAGACATGAAACGAGTATCCGCTGCGGTAGTGGGCCTTTTGTTTTCCGCCAACGTGTTCGCCGTCGCGCAGCACTATGTGCGCCAGGACGGCGGCCATGTCCAGCACATGAAGATCAACAAGGTCGGCGATGAAATCCACGTCGAGGTGGATGTCGACTTCGAGCCGGTCGGCAGCGTCGACGCAGGCAAGCGGCCCTGCTCTCACACGATCGACGGCAATGCGGAAAAGGTCGCCGACAACGAACTGGTCCTGAAGAAACAGGTGGAAAGCGAAGCGCGCTACTGCGAACTCAAGATTCACCTCAAAGGCGATGCGGCCGTGATCGAGCAATCCAAGGATTGCGATTATTTCCTTGGCACTTACTGCAAGTTCGCGTCCGAAGGCAAGCCGCTGGTTCTCGTCAAATGACGAACTTAGGCGTACCGCGAATCCGTATGAATCCAACCCCGGAGTTTGAGCCATGGGCATAGGTGTTTGGGAATTGTTGCTGCTTTTTCTGATCGTTCTGGTCGTTTTCGGCACCAAGCGTTTGCGCAACATCGGGGGCGACCTGGGTGGAGCGATCAAGAGCTTCCGCTCCGCGATGAGCGAAAGCGAGGATAAGGACAAGCCTTCGGAGGACACGACGCGCACGATTGAAGGTGAAGTGGTCGACAAGAAAGACAAGGTCTGACCGGGTCATGTTCGATATCGGCTTCACCGAAATGCTGCTGATCGGGCTGGTCGCCCTGCTGGCGTTCGGTCCGGAGCGCCTGCCGAAGGTGGCGCGGGAAACCGGCTACTGGATACGCAAAGCCCGCAGCTCACTGGCTTCCGTTCGCGCGGAAATCGAACACGAGATGGAAATGCAGGACTTGAAGCAGGCCATGCTGGAAGCCAAGTCCGGCAGGATTCTCGAACCGGCTTCGGATGATAAAGATGGCGAACCCGCCGGGAACCCGCCGCCGGAGACCGAGCCGAAAGCCGCAGCGCCGGAAAAAGCCGATGACCGATCGTAAGCCGAGGCTGGCGGAGGAGGATGTGGAGCAGCCGTTCATCTCCCACCTCGTAGAACTGCGGCAGCGGATTCTTCGCGCCCTGGCCATGGTGCTGGTGCTGTTTCTGGGGCTCGCATTCTATTCCAACGAAATTTACTCGTTCCTGGCCGGGCCCTTGCTGAAGCACATGCCCGCGGGTTCGCAGATGGTCGCCATCGACGTGGCCTCTCCGTTCCTCACGCCGTTCAAGCTGACCTTGATGGTCTGCGTATTCCTCTCGATCCCGTTCATCCTTTACCAGGCCTGGGCTTTCATCGCGCCGGGCCTGTACCGCCATGAGCGGCGCATGGTGCTTCCGCTGCTGGTGGCGAGCACGCTTCTGTTCTACGGCGGCGTGGCCTTCGCCTATTACGTGGTGTTCCCCTTGATGTTCGGCTTTTTGACCGCCACCGCCCCCACCGGGGTGGCGGTGATGACGGACATCGCCAAGTACCTGGATTTCGTGCTGACCCTGTTTCTGGCCTTCGGCATCGCCTTCGAAGTGCCGATCGCCACCATCCTCCTGGTATGGAGCGGCATCGTCTCCCGCGAAACCATCGGCAACAACCGTCCCTACGTCATCGTGGGCGCTTTCGTGGTAGGGGCCGTCCTGACGCCGCCGGATGTGGTGTCGCAGACCCTGCTCTCGGTTCCGATCTGGCTGCTGTTCGAGGTCGGGTTCTTCTTCTCCCGGTTTTTCGAAGCCAAGCCGGAGAGTGAGGAAGCCGCCACCGCCGCCATCGAACACCGCGATTCCTCCGCTTCCGGGCATTGAGGCCGGCTTCCTGCCAGGCTCTTGATCCATGATCCTGCTGTTCACCGATTTCGGCCCAGCCGGTCCTTACCTGGGTCAGATGGAAGCGGTGCTTCGGCTGAACGCGCCCGGCGTGGACGTCATCCACTTGGTGAGCGATGCACCGGCGCCGGTGCCCGCGGGTTACCTGCTCGCGGCGCTATGCCGGCAGTTCCCGGAAGGCTGCGTCTTCCTCTGCGTGGTTGATCCGGGAGTGGGCGGCGACAGGCAGGCGCTGGCGCTCGAGGCGGACGGCCGCTGGTACGTCGGACCCGACAACGGCCTGCTCAATACCGTCGCGGCGCAGGCGGAGTCCAGGCGCTGGCTGCGCATCGACTGGCGGCCGGCGCGTCTGTCGGCCAGTTTCCACGGCCGCGATCTGTTCGCGCCGGTCGCGGCGCGGATAGCGAAGCGGGATTTCGGCTGGGCGCATCAGTCCGTGGAGGGGCCGGACGTGACGGCATGGCCGGCGGACCGCGCCTTAATCGTCTATTTCGACCATTACGGCAATGCGCTGACCGGGCTGCGCTATCGTCCCGAATTCGCCGAGCGGGTGTTGCGCGTGAACGACCGGCATGTGCCGCATGCGGAAGTGTTTTGCGCGGCCCCGGCGGGTGCGGCGTTCTGGTACCGCGATTCGCTGGATCTGGTCGAGGTCGCCGTCAACCGGGGCAGGGCGGACCAGGCCTTGGGTCTTGCCATCGGCGACAGCGTGCTGTTCGAACCCTAGGGGCGAACCCCGGCAACGCCCGGCTGCCGTGCCGCATGGCGGCCCTGGTGGGCGCGATAGTATAATTTCGACGCTCCTCCCCCCTGCATTTCCGCTTCCACACTCTTTCCGTGAATTCACCCGGCTCCCCCGTCGTCATCGCGCGCCATTTGACCAAATCTTTCGCGGGGAAGCGGGTAGTGGACGGCCTATGCTTCGACATCCGGCAAGGCGAGTTCGTGGGCATTCTGGGTCCCAATGGGGCGGGCAAGACCACGACGCTGCGGATGCTGGTGGGCAACACACCACCGGGGTCGGGCGAGCTTTCGGTGCTCGGCTTTGCCATCCCCGCCGAGGGGCGGGCGATGCGGGCGAGGATCGGCGTGGTGCCGCAGCAGGACAATCTCGACATCGACTTCACGGTGATGGAAAACCTGCGGATCTACGGCGGTTATTTCGGCTTGAGCGAAAAGACGCTGAAGACTCGGATCCCTCGACTGCTGGAGCTTGCCGCGCTCACCGACAGGGCCCATGCCCGCATCGCCCAGCTTTCCGGCGGCATGAAGCGGCGCCTCTCGATCGCCCGCGCCCTGATCAACCGGCCCGAGCTGCTGGTGCTGGACGAACCGACCACGGGGCTCGATCCCCAGGTTCGGCACAACATCTGGAACATGCTGCGCCAGTTGCAGAACGAAGGCCTGACGATCGTTCTGACCACCCATTACATGGAGGAAGCCGAACGCCTGTGCGGACGCATCATCCTGATGGACCGGGGCCGGATTCTGGCCGACAGCAGCCCGCAGGCGCTGATTGGCGAACATATCGAGCCGCACGTGCTGGAGGTGCACGGCGCCAATGCCGAAAGCTGGTGCCGTTCGCTTGCCCTGGCAGGCGGGCAGCGCTGCGAGCGCGTCGGCGAGAGCATCTTCCATTACGGCGACGACCTGGAGACGCTGGTCCGCTCGCTGGATGTCTGGGACGGCGTGCATTACGTCTACCGCCGAGCCAATCTGGAAGACGTGTTTCTGAAGCTCACCGGACGCGATCTGTATGATGCTTGAGGCAGCTAAGCGCTGGAAATCCGTATGGCGGCGCAACACCTGGGTCTGGCGCAAAGGCGCGCGCACGGCGCTCCTGGGCGGCTTCGTCGAGCCGCTGTTCAATCTGCTGGTGCTCGGCTTCGGACTGGGCGGCTACGTCGGCCGGGTCTCCGGTCTGCCTTATCTGGATTTCCTGGCCGGCGGCATACTCGCGACCAGCGCCATGAACGCCGCGACCTTCGAAGGGCTGTACCTGGCCTATACCCGCATGGCGGTGCTGAAGACCTGGGACGGCATGCTGGCGGCGCCGCTGTCGCTGGCGGACGTGGTAATGGGCGAGGTGCTGTGGATGGGCACCAAGAGTCTGATCAGTGCCGGCTTGATCCTGGCGGTGCTGGCCGGCTTCGGGCTGGCCGCCGGATGGGCCGCGCTCGCGGTGCTGCCGCTGGCTTTCCTGGCCGGCGTCTGCTTCGGCAGCATCGCCCTGGTGGTGACTTCCTTCGCCCGCAGTTACGACTTTTTCGTGTATTACATCACGCTGGGCATCACGCCCATGGTGCTGCTGAGCGGCGTGTTCTTCCCGTCCGACAGCCTCCCCTCCGCCGTCCGGGGCGGCAGCCAGTGCCTGCCGCTGTTTCACGTCGTGGAGTCGATCCGGCCGCTGCTGGCCGGGGATCTGGGGCTCGGCTTGCTCCGGCATGCATTGGTGCTCCTGGCCTTTGCCGTGCCGGCGATTTTCCTTGCCATCTGGCGCCTGCAACGCAGGCTGACGCAATAAGTCCTCATGCTCGACCCCATCACCCGGCTGGAACAATCGCTGGACCAATGTTTCGGTAAGGACCGGTTGGCGCTCAAGCGCGCCTTGCAACGCCTGAAAACCGCGGCAGGAAAGACGAAACCCCCGGCGGAGGAGCTGGAGGCGATCGCCCGCCGGATCGAGGCCTCGACCGCCCTGTGTTCGGCGCGGGCCGCCGCGGTGCCGCCGCTGGAATATCCGGAAGAGCTGCCGGTGTCCGAACGGCGCGGCGAGATCGCCGAGGCGATCCGGCAGAACCAGGTCGTGATCGTGTGCGGCGAGACCGGCTCCGGCAAGACCACCCAGCTCCCCAAGATCTGCCTCGCGGCGGGGCGGGGGATCAAGGGCTACATCGGCCACACCCAGCCGCGCCGCATCGCCGCCCGCAGCGTGGCCGCGCGCATCGCCGACGAGCTGAAGCGGCCCTTGGGGGAGACGGTGGGCTACAAGGTCCGCTTCCACGACCAGACCCGCCCGGACAGCCTGATCAAGCTGATGACCGACGGCATCCTGCTGGCCGAGACCCAGGCGGACCGCTTCCTCGACCAGTACGACACGCTCATCGTCGACGAGGCCCACGAGCGCAGCCTCAACATCGACTTCCTGCTGGGCTACCTCAAATGGCTGCTGCCGCGCCGGCGCGACCTCAAGCTGGTCATCACCTCGGCCACCATCGACCCCGAGCGCTTCTCCCGCCATTTCGACGATGCGCCCATCGTCAGCGTCTCCGGGCGCACCTACCCGGTGGAAATCCGCTACCGTCCGCCCGATCTGGCCGACGAGGAAAGCGACGAGACCGACCGCGGCGAGCAGCAGGCGATCCTGAACGCGGTCGACGAACTGCACCGGGAGAACACCGGCGACATCCTGATTTTCCTGAGCGGCGAACGGGAGATTCGCGACACCGCCGAGTCGCTGCGCAAGCATCATCCGGCCGATTGCGAGGTGCTGCCGCTGTATTCGCGGCTGGCGGTGTCAGACCAGGAGAAGATCTTCAAGCCGCACGGCCGCCGCCGCATCGTGCTGGCCACCAACGTGGCCGAGACCTCGTTGACGGTGCCGGGCATCCGTGGGGTGATCGACGCCGGCTATGCCCGCATCAGCCGCTACAGCCACCGCAGCAAGCTGCAGCGCCTGCCGATCGAGAAGGTGTCCCGCGCCTCGGCCAGCCAGCGCGCCGGCCGCTGCGGCCGGGTGGGGCCCGGTGTGTGCATCCGGCTGTATTCGGAGCAGGATTTTCAGAACCGGCCGGAATTCACCGATCCGGAGATCCTCCGCACCAACCTGGCCGCCGTCATCCTGCAGATGAAGGCGCTCAGCCTGGGCGACATCCGCGCCTTCCCGTTCGTCGAACCTCCGGACGAGCGGCTGGTCCGGGACGGCCTCAAGACCCTGCAGGAAATCAATGCGCTGGACGAGAATGGCCGATTGACCGAACTGGGCCGCCGCCTCGCCAAGCTCCCGGTCGATCCGCGCCTGGGCCGCATCCTTCTGGCCGGCGCCGACGAGAACTGTCTGAACGAGGTCTGCATCATCGTCGCCGCCCTGAGCGTGCCCGACCCGCGCGAGCGCCCGGTGGACAAGGCCCAGGCCGCCGACCAGAAGCATGCCCGGTTCCGCCATCCGGATTCGGACTTCATGGCGATCCTGGCGCTGTGGAAAGACTACGAGGAACAGCGCGGGCATCTCTCCGGCAGCAAGCTGCGCCAGTATTGCCGCGACAATTTCCTGTCGGCCCTGCGGATGCGCGAATGGCGCGACATCCACCAGCAGATCCTGGAAGTCATCAAGGGGGAACTGAGCCTTCGGATGAACCAGGTGCCCGCCGACTACGGCGAGATCCACCGGGCCCTACTGACCGGGCTGTTGTGCCATGTCGGTTTCCGCCAGGACCAGAGCGAATACGTCGGGGTGCGTGGGCAGAAGTTCCAGATCTTCCCCGGTTCGTTTCTGTTCAAGGCCCGGCCGGTGTGGATCGTCTCGGCCGAGCAGGTCGAGACCAGCCGGGTCTATGCCCGCACCGTGGCCAAAATCGAGCCGGAATGGATCGAAAAGTGCGGCGCTCACCTGTTGAAGCGCCACTATTACGAGCCGCACTGGGAGCGCAAGGCCGCACGCGGCGCCGTGTTCGAACGCACCGCCTTGTACGGCCTCACCGTGCAGAACGGGCGCAAGGTGCCTTACGAGAACGTCGACCCCGCCGCGGCGCGGGAGCTGTTCATCCGCTCGGCCCTGGTGCGCATGGACTACGACAGCAAGGCGCCGTTCCTGCTGGCGAACCGCAAGCTGCTGGAAGAGGCGGAATACTCCCAGCAGAAAGAGCGCCGGGTCGATCGGGTAGTGGACGAGGAGACCCTGTTCCGCTTCTTCGACGAGCGGGTGCCAGTTGAAGTGGTCAACGGCGCCGGCTTCGAGGTCTGGCGCAAGGCCGCCGAGCGCCGCGAGCCCCGGCTGCTGATGCTGTCGCGGGAAGACATCACGCTGGACAGCGGCGGGGCAGGGGCCGCGGCCGATTTTCCGGACGAATTGGCGCTGGGACAGGTGCGGCTGAAGCTGGAATACCGCTTCGAGCCGGGCCACGAGGACGATGGCGTCACCGCCATCGTGCCGCTGCACGTGCTCAATCAGATCGCCCCCGAGCCGCTGAGCTGGCTGGTGCCGGGGCTGTACCGCGAGAAAGTGATGGCCCTGATCAAGTCCCTGCCCAAGACTTGGCGCATCCATTTCGTGCCGGCGCCGGATTTCGCCGACCGCGCCCTGCCCATGCTGGACTACCGGCAAGGCGCGCTGCCGGCGGAACTGGCGAAGGCGCTGAAAAAATTAGGCGGGGTGGCGCCGCCGGTCTCAGCCTTCGACGAATCGGCGCTGCCGGCGCATCTGCGCATGAACTATGCCTTGGTCGATGAAAACAACGTGGTGATCGCCAGATCGCGCGATCTGGCCGAACTGCGAAGCCGCCACGGCGCCGAGGCCGGCCGCAACTTCCAGAACATCGCCCGCCAGGAGATCGCCGTGACAGGACGGCGGGCCTGGGATTTCGACGATCTGCCGGCGGCCTATAGCGGACAGATCGACGGCCAGGCCCTGCACGGCTTTCCCGCCATCGTCGACGAAGGCGAGACCGTAGGCGTGAGGGTGTTCGACTTGGCCGGTGAGGCCCGGTTGCAGCACGAATTCGGCCTCATCCGGTTGTTCCGGCTGACGCTGGCGAAGGACATCAAATACCTCCGCAAGAACCTTCCGTTCAGTGCGGCCACCGAGCTCGTCTACCGCCAGCTGTCCCCATCGGGAGGCGATCTGCGCGAAGACGTCCTGGACAAGCTCATGGCGGCCCTGTTATTGGACGACCAGCCGGAACTGCGGACGCGCAAGGATTTCGAGGCCCGCGGCGAACAATGGCGCGGCGACCTGGTCCTCAAGGCCAATGAAGTGGCGCGGACCATCGAGCAGGCGCTGGGGCTCTACGCCGAGTGCCGCAAGGTCCTGACCGCACTCGGCAACCATGCCTCCGCCAGCGATGCCGCCGAACAGTTGGAGCACCTGGTGTATGCGGGTTTCGTGGCCAAGGTCCCTTACCCCCGGTTGAAGCAATACCCACGCTATCTCAAGGCGCTGCTGCACCGCCTGGAAAAATGGCGCCAGGATCCGGTCCGCGACGCCAAGCTTCAGAGCGAGCTCGTCTCGTTCTGGCAGCCTTATTGGGACTCCATGCGGCAGGGCAAGGCGTCTTGCATCCCCGAGCGCGACGAATTCCGCTGGGCCCTGGAAGAGTTCCGGGTCTCCCTGTTCGCCCAGCAGATGAAAACGGCGTATCCGGTCTCGGCCAAGCGCCTGCGGGAGCTGTGGTCGCAGCGGGTATCACCCCTAGGCTGAGGGCGGAGAGCTGGCATCCCCGCTGACAACGGGCGATAAGTTCCCTTCGCCGCAGAGCATCGGGGCGTAACGACCCCGGAGGGAATAAACCTGATGGGGTATCCATTTGACTCCGGTTACCCCAATGGGTGGTGTTGACGGATAGGGAAGACTACCCGCGGCCACTGGCTGAGCCTGATGTGTGGTTCTCTACGGAGGAGGCGTGTCGGGAGTAATGGATACCCCATTCAGCTTTTTCTGGAAATTTCCGCCGGCCTGATCGTCTTTATCAGCACCTGGGAGTTGCGTTCGGGGCTGTAGCTCGCACGCCGCTGCGCGGGCAGGTCCGCGGGGGAGGCGGGTTCGAAGCCGCGTTCGCGGAACCACTGCATGGCCTGGGTGGTCAGCGCGAAGAGCCGCGCCAGGCCGAGCTTGCGCGCCCGCTGCTCGACGAATTCCAGCAGCCTCTCGCCGCGGCTCTCGCCGCGGTAGTCGGGATGCAGGGCGAGACAGGCGAATTCGCCCAAGTCCTCGGCTGGAAATTCGTGCAGGGCGGCGCAGCCTACAATCAGTCCGTCGCGCTCGATGACGACATAATCCTCGATCTCGTTTTCCAGGCGTTCGCGGGGCCGGTTCACCAGGGCGCCGGTTTTTTCGAGCGGTGAGATCAGGTCCAGGATGCCGACCACATCGTTGATCCGGGCCGGGCGTAGCTCTTCGAATGGATTGGCGCTGACCAGAGTGCCGACGCCGTCGCGGGTAAACAGCTCCAGCAGCAGGGCGCCGTCGATGTGGCGGTCCAGCAGATGGGCGCGGGTCACGCCGGAGCGGCAGGCCTTGACCGCCGCCGCCAGGTGCGCAGCCACCCCCGGTTCCAACGAGCCGGCCCGCTCCAGCAGGCGTTCGGCCTCCTGCATCGTGATCTGTTGGATCATCCGGCCGTCCGAGGCGGCGCAAGCCTGTTCCATCAGCAACAAGAGCTTGTCGGCCCCGAGCGCGCCGGCCACGGCGGTCGCTACTTCCTCGGCGCTGAGGTTGAAGATTTCCCCGGTGGGCGAATAGCCGAGCGGAGAGACCAGGACGACGCTGCCTTCATCCAACAGCCGCCGCATCGCGTCGGTGTCCACCCGCCTCACGTCGCCGGTGTAGCCAAAATCCACCCCGTCGCGTATCCCCAAGGGCCTGGCGACCACGAAGTTGCCCGAGGCGACCCGGATCCGCGCTCCGGCCATGGGCGAATTGGCCGCGCCCATCGATAGCAGCGCCTCGATCTCCACCCGCGCGGCGCCGGCGGCCTCCTGCACGCATTCCAGCGCGGCCGCGTCGGTGATCCGTAAGTCCTGGTGGTAGCGCAGTTCCGCGCCGCGGCTGCGTAGGCGCCGCTCGACCTGGGGGCGGGTGCCGTGCACCAGCACCAGCTTGACGCCTAAGCTGTGGAGCAGGGCGAAGTCGTGGACCAGTTCGGCGAAGCGCCCGTCGGTAAGGGCTTCGCCGCCGAAACTGACGACGAAGGTACGGTTCCGGTGCGCATGGATGTACGGGGCGGCGCCGCGGAACCAACGTACGAAGGTTTGGGGGTCGATGCCCGGATTCATCCCGAGGTGTCCTCCTTCAAGGCGCAGGAACCGGCGCGATGCAGTAGCGCTCGATGAGGCCGCGGAGGATCGCCGTCGCCGGCTCGATGTGTTCCAGCGGGAGGTATTCGTCGGGCTGGTGGGCCTGCTCGATATGGCCGGCGCCCAGAACGACGGTTTCCACGCCGAACCTGGACAGGAAGGGGGCCTCGGTACCGAAGGAAACCGCGCCGGCCGAGGCGTGGCTCAAGTGCTCGCAGTAGCGCACCAGCCCGGCGTCCGCCCGGGTTTCGAAAGCCGGTACGCCGCCGAACAGGGATTCCACGGAAAGCTCAAGCCGGGGCGAAGCCGACAGGGCCTGTCCCAGCCGCCGCTTCAGCAGGCTGCGGAGCTCCCCGATGTCCATGCCGGGCAAGGGCCGCAAGTCGATGCTCAGCTCGCAATGGCCGCAGATGCGGTTCGGGTTGTCGCCGCCGTGGATGGCGCCCAGGTTCAGGGTCGGCACCGGCACGGCGAAGGCCGGATTGCGGTGGCGCGCCTGCAATTCTTCGCGGATGGCCAGCAGTTCGGAAATCACCCGGTGCATGCCCTCGATGGCGTTCGCGCCCAGGGCGGGATCGCTGGAGTGCCCGGCCTGGCCCAGGACGCGGATCGATTCCATCATGACGCCCTTGTGCATGCGGATCGGCTTGAGGCCGGTAGGCTCGCCGATCACGCAGCAGCGGGCCGGGGCGAGCTGTTCGGGCAGGAGAGCCTTGGCGCCGGCCATGGAGCTCTCTTCATCCGCCGTGGCGATCAGCAGCAGGGGTCTTTGCAGCGCAGCCGGGTCGATTTCGCCGGCGGCGGTCAGCGCCAGGGCGAAGAAGGATTTCATGTCGGCGCTGCCGAGCCCGTAGATACGCCCGTCCTTCTCGATTGCCGTGAACGGGTCGCTGTGCCAGCGGTCAGGATCGCAGGGCACCGTGTCGGTGTGGCCGGACAGCGCCAGACCTTCGCCGCCTTCCTCCGGCCCGAGGCTGGCGATCAGATTGGCCTTGCCGTGTTCCAGAGGTTGGATCGCGACGCGGAAGCCCAGCGCTTCGGCCCATTCCGCCAACAGCTCGACCACCGCCCGGTTGGACTGGTCGAGGCGCGGGTCGGTACAACTGACCGAGGGCCGGGCGATCAGCGCCCGGATCATTTCGCGCAGGGGCGGCAGGCGCCGGGCCACGGGCCGTTTCCCGGGCTAGAGGTTGCCGTCGGTAACGGCGCCTTCCGAAGCCGAACTCACCAGCTTGGCGTACTTGGCCAGCACGCCCTTGGTGTAGTTCGGCGCCGGCTGGCGCCACTGCGCCAGGCGGCGGCCTATCTCGTCGTCGCCAACGTGCAGGGTGAGTTCGCGGGTTTCGGCGTCGATGGTGATGGTGTCGCCGTCCCGGACGATCGCCAAGGGCCCGCCGGTGTAGGCTTCCGGCGTGATGTGGCCGACCACGAAGCCGTGGGTGCCGCCCGAGAAACGGCCGTCGGTGATGAGCGCGACTTCCTTGCCCAGCCCCTTGCCCATGACCGCCGAGGTCGTCGAGAGCATCTCGCGCATGCCCGGCCCCCCTTTCGGGCCTTCATAGCGGATGACGATGACGTCGCCTTTCGCCACCGTGCCGTCGAGGATGGCCTTGAGCGCCTGCTCCTCGCGGTCGAACACCCGCGCGGTGCCGGTGAAGTTCAGGCCTTCCTTGCCGGTGATTTTGGCGACCGCGCCTTCGGGGGCGAGGTTACCCTTGAGGATCACCAGATGGCTGTCCTTCTTGATGGGGTTGTCCAAGGGCCGGATCATATCCTGCCCGGCCGGGTAGTCGGGGACGTCGGCGAGGTTCTCCGCCAGGGTCTTGCCGGTCACGGTCATGCACTCGCCATGCAGCAGCCCCGCGGCCAGCAAAGTCTTCATCAAGGGCAGGATGCCGCCGATCTCGATCAGTTCGGCCATGGAATAGCGTCCGCTGGGCTTCAGGTCCGCCAGCACCGGCACCTTCCGGCCGATGCGTATGAAGTCGTCGAGCGTCAGGTCGACGCGGCAGGCGTTGGCCATGGCCGGGAGATGCAGCGCCGAGTTGGTGGAGCCGCCCAGGGCGATCACAACCGTGATGGCGTTCTCGAAAGCCTTCTTGGTCATGATGTCGCGGGGCTTGAGTCCCAGGTCCAGGAGCTTCAACACCTGCGCCCCGGCGCGCTCGCAGTCCAGCTCCTTGTCCCGAGAAATGGCCGCCTGGGCCGAACTGCCCGGGAGGCTCATCCCCAGCGCCTCGATGGCGGAAGCCATGGTGTTGGCGGTGTACATGCCGCCGCAGGAGCCGGGGCCCGGGATGGCGTTGGACTCGATCGCGTGCAGCTCGGCGTCGTCGATGCGGTTGTTGGCGCGGGCGCCGACCGCCTCGAACACCGACACGATGTCCAGCTTCTTGTCGCCGTGGCAGCCCGGCAGGATGGTGCCACCGTAGACGAACACCGCCGGACGATTCAGGCGGGCCAGTGCGATCATGCAGCCCGGCATGTTCTTGTCGCAGCCGCCGATGGCGACCACCCCGTCATAACCCTGGCAGCCGACCACCGTTTCGATCGAGTCGGCGATGACCTCACGCGACACCAGGGAGTACTTCATGCCCTCGGTGCCCATGGAGATGCCGTCTGAGATGGTGATGGTGTTGAAGATCACCGCCTTGCCGCCGCCGGCGTCCACGCCACACGCCGCGTCTTCTGCCAGCTTGTTGATGTGCATGTTGCACGGCGTCACCATGGCCCAGGTGGAGGCGATACCGATCTGCGGCTTGGCGAAGTCGGCATCGCTAAAGCCGACGGCATGCAGCATGGCACGGCTGGGCGCGCGCTCCATGCCGTCGACGACCTGGGACGAAAAGGGGCGTGGGTGCTTGTCGGTCATGATATGGTTTCCTTGACTTAAAGTTCGGTTCGCCGGGGCGGCGCGAGGATGAGAGAGATCAGAACGAATCCCAGCTGCTGCGCTTGCGCCAGCCGAGTTGCGGGGCGATCAGGCCCAGCAGGAAACCGGCGCCCAGCACGCCTGCGCCGATCAGGAACCAGCGCTGCCGCGTGTCTTCCGCCAGCGCCTGGTTCTCCAGCCGTTTGGCTTCGAGATCGCGCTCGACGGTTGCCAGCGTTTCGCGCAGACGGTCGCGTTCTGCTTCGATCTGAAGGGCATTGGCCGAGGTCTGCCGGATCGACGCCAGTTCCGCCGCCAAACGCTCTTTTTCCGAGCCGAGATTGCGGGAGTTCGATTCCGCCGCTTCCCGGCCGGATCGCAGCTCGGCGAGCTCGGTTTCGAGCGCCTTGCGCTCGTTTTCGAGTTCGGCGAGTTTCTGCTTGAGCTCGATGTTTTTCTGCTTGACTTCGTTGAAGTCCTTCAGGAGAACGACCTGGCCGCCGCGCGGCTTCTGGGCTTGGACTGGAGCAGTCTCGGCCGCCACACGGCCGCGTTCGGGCGCGGCGCTCGCCCCCGAGGCCGCGACAAGCAGAAGGCAGGCTAGGGTTCTTTTCATCTCGGGCCGCAATACCAATGAACAAAACGGATGAAAGCGGGCAGGGGTGGCAGGACTCGCCCGCCCCGGCAATGGAAGCCAATTATACCCTGGCCGCGGATTCACCAACGCCACTCGGAACCGCTTCAAGCCGCCAGCAAAAATTCCAGCAAGGCTTTCTGGGCGTGCAGCCGATTCTCGGCTTCATCCCAGACTACGCTTTGCGGACCTTCCAGCACTTCGGGGGAAACCTCCTCGCCGCGATGGGCGGGGAGGCAGTGCATGAACACTGCGTCGGGGTGCGCCAGGGCCATGCCGGAGGAATCCACCTGGTAGCTCTGGAACGCGCCGATGCGCTCGGCCTGCTCACCCTCCTGCCCCATGCTGGCCCAGACGTCGGTCACGACCAGATCGGCGCCGGCCACCGCAGCCCTGACGTCCTGGCCGACCTCGACGCGCTTTCCCGCCGCTTCGACCAGATCGGTCTCGGGTTCGTAGCCCGGCGGGCAGGCGATGCGCAGCTCGAAATCCAGCAGCTCGGCGGCGTGGATGTAGGTCTGACACATGTTGTTGCCGTCGCCGATCCAGGCGACGGTCTTGCCGGCGATGTCTCCCCGGTGTTCGAAATAGGTCTGCATGTCCGCCAGTAACTGGCAGGGATGGAAGCGGTCGGTGAGCCCGTTGATGACCGGGACCCTGGAATATTCGGCGAAGATTTCCACCGTGCGGTGCGAATGGGTACGGAGCATGATGCAGTCCACCATCCGGGACAGCACCCGCGCCGAGTCCTCGATCGGCTCGCCGCGCCCGAGTTGCGTGTCCCGCGGGGACAGGAAGATGGAACTGCCGCCGAACTGGGCCATGCCGACTTCGAACGACACCCGGGTGCGGGTCGATGATTTTTCGAACACCATCCCCAAGACTTTGTTTTTGAGGGGTTCGTAGGTTTCCTTCAGCGCTTTGAGTTCAATGGCGCGGGCGATCAGCCCCCGGAACTCGGAGGAACTGAGGTCGCGCAAGGTGACGAGATGACGCGGTTTCATGGCGAATCTGCTTAGATCGGTGATATCAACCAACGGTGCCGAGGTAAGCTTCGACGATGGAACTCAATCGCTCCACCAGGTCGTCGGCTTGGGCGTCCGTCAGTATCAGGGGCGGGAGCAGACGCAGGGTCCGCTCGGCGGTGACGTTGATGAGCAAGCCCTGCTCCAGGGCGATTCCGACGAGCTCGGCACAGGGCCGTTCGAATTCGATCCCAACCATGAGGCCCAGCCCGCGGATCGCCGCGATGCCGGGATTCCCGCCAAGGCGGGTCAGGAAGCCGTTCACCAGCCGCTGGCCAAGCTTCTCCGCCCGCTCCGTCAGCGCCTGCCGCTCTAGGGTATCGACCACGGCCAGGGCCGCGGCGCAGGCCAGGGGATTGCCGCCGAAGGTCGAGCCGTGCCTGCCGGCAGTGAGCATTTGCGCGGCTATGCCGCGGGCGAGACAGGCGCCGATCGGCACGCCATTGCCGAGCGCCTTCGCCAGCGCCATCACGTCCGGGACGATGCCGGCATGCTGATGGCCGAACATCCGGCCGGTGCGGCCCATGCCCGTCTGCACTTCATCGAGCATCAGCAGCCAGCCGCGGCGCTCGCACAGCGACTTGAGCCGCTCCAGGTAACCGGGGGGCGGAATGCGGACTCCCCCTTCTCCCTGCACCGGTTCGACCAGGATCGCGATGACGCCCGGCTCGTCGACGGCGGCGACGGCATCCGCGTCGCCGTAGGGAAGGCGCACGAAGCCGCCGACCAGAGGCGCGAATCCTTCCTGGACCTTCGGGTTGCCGGTGGCGCTCAGAGTCGCCAGCGTGCGGCCGTGGAAACTTCCCTCCATGACGATGATCTTGGGATCGTCGATGCCGCGGTGATGCCCGTAACGCCGCGCGATCTTGATCGCCGCCTCATTGGCCTCGGCGCCGGAGTTGCAAAAGAAGACGTTGTCCATTCCGCTCAGGCCGCAGAGGCGTCCGGCCAGTTCTTCCTGCAGCCCGATTCGGTAGAGGTTGGAACTGTGGACCAGCCGCCCGGCCTGATCGCACAAAGCCTTCGCGACTGCCGGATGGGCGTGGCCCAGGCTGCAGACGGCGACGCCGGAAACGGCATCGAGGTAACGCTTGCCTTCGGTGTCGAAAAGCCAGGCGCCCTCACCATGGGTGAACGTCACGGGTTGCCGGGCGTAAGTCGGCATGATGTTGCTCGTCATCGATGTGTGGAAAAACCCGAAAAAACAAAAGGCAGTCGAGCCAGACTGCCTAGAAAGGGATTGAAGGTTAACGGAAAAGGAGGAGCAGCACAAGAACTTCATCGACTCGATACGGCAGGCCGTTTCCGCAAGAACGGCCGGTTTCGGCTGCTCGGCCATTTCGCTTGACGTTCAAGGGCCGATATCGAACAATCGGAAAATTTCACGTGGACTTAATGAAGAGGCAAACCGTGGACGTAATCGAAAGTATCAAGCGCCAGATCGCAGACAACCCCGTCATCCTGTACATGAAGGGAACCCCTGATTTTCCCCAGTGCGGATTTTCCGGGCGGGCGGTTCAGATTCTCGACAAGTGTGGAGCTGAGTTCGTTTTCGTCAACGTCTTCGAGGCGCCGGAGATTCGTGAGAACCTGAAGCTTGTTTCCAACTGGCCGACTTTTCCTCAGTTGTTCATCGGAGGGGAACTGGTCGGGGGCAGCGACATCATGATGGATCTCTACGAGAGCGGCGAATTGCAGAAACTCCTCGCCGAAGCCAAGGCGGCGGGAGAGCAGAAGGCGTGAGCCCGTTTATTCCGGAGGCAAGAGTTCGCTCATCCGCTTCCAGCGGTTGACGATGGTGCAAAAGAGCCGGGCGGTCTGGTTGGCGTCATAGGCCGCCGAATGGGCTTCCTGATGGTCCCAGCTGAGCCCCGCCGCTTGCGCCGCTCGCGCCAGCACGGTCTGGCCGTAGGCCAGGCCGCCCAGGGTTGCGGTATCGAACGTGCTGAAGGGGTGGAAGGGGTTCTTCTTGATCCTGGCGCGGCTCGATGCAGCGTTGAGGAAGGCGATGTCGAAAGCTGGGTTGTGGCCCACGAGGATCGCCCTTGTGCAGCCGTGCTGCCGGATGGATTGCTGGATGGCGTCGAAAATCTGCGACAGCGCCTCGCGTTCATCCACCGCGAACCGGAACGGATGAAACGGATTGATCTTGTTGAAGCTCAACGCGGCCTCATCGAGTTTTGAGCCTTCAAAGGGTTTTACATGCAGCTGATGGGTGCGGACGGGGTGAAGATTCCCTGTTTCGTCCATGTCCAGATGAACGGCGGCGATTTCGAGCAGAGCGTTCGTATGCGGATCGAAACCCGAGGTCTCGACGTCCACGACGACCGGCAGGTAACTCCGGAAGCGCCTGGCCATGGGGGATTTGCGGGATGTCATAGGGGAGGCAGATCGCCGGTTTGCGGTGCATTAGAACCCATTGTAAGGCGAATTTGGGGGTATTGCATTGCGGATTGCGGTATTGCGTTTAGAATACGCACATGCGTCAAGCTCCCCTGGAATCACGAGATCAAGGGTACAAAAAGAAATGGATAACTCTCGAATCATACCGGGCCGGTTCGTGCTCGTTCTTCTGGCGGCCGCGGGGGCGGCCGGTTGCGCATCGGACAAAGTCAAGCAGGAGGAGCCGGCCAAGACGAATGCTCCGCAGGCGCATCCCGATTCGCGCGACCCCTGGGAGGGATGGAACCGCAGCGTGCAGTCTTTCAACGACGGCTTGGACGATTATTTCATGAAGCCCGTAGCTAAAGGCTACCAATGGGCGGCGCCCAAGTTCGTCGATAAAGGGGTCACGAACTTTTTCAGCAACGTGGACGACATTTCGGTGATCGCGAACGATCTCCTCCAGTTCAAGCTGCTACAGACGGGGCAGGACCTGGGCCGCTTCATCGTCAATTCGACCATCGGCATGGCCGGTTTCATCGACGTGGCCGACAAGCTCGATCTACCCAAGCACTATGAGGACTTCGATCAGACGCTGGCGATCTGGGGTGTGCCTTCCGGGCCTTATCTGGTGCTGCCCGTCATCGGGCCGGGCTCGCCGCGCGGTGTGGTCGGTTTCGCCGGCGATACCGCGTCCAATCCGATCAACTACATTACGCCGGCAGCTGTTCCCTGGGGCGCCGGGACCGGGCGGTTCGTGGATATCCGGGCCGACATGCTGAGCGCGACCAAGATCGCCGACGAGGCGGCGGTGGACCGTTACGAGTTCATCCGCAATGCCTACTTCCAGCAGCGGGACTATCTGATCCACGATGGCAATCCGCCGATGAACAACGATTTCGGCGGTGGCGAAGGCGTGGAAATGGAGTTCGAGCTGCAGGGCATCGAAGACCGCGCCAACGAAGCCAAAGAGAAGGAAAAGGCAAAACCGGCTTCACCTTGACGGTTTTTCCGCAGTTGCATGAAAAAGCCCGCTCACGAAGCGGGCTTTTTCATGGCGAGTTTCTAGCAGGTGCGGCGAGACGCCCGCCAGGAGAGGGTTTCGCCCGCCATGGCGGGAACCAGCCTTTCCGATCCCAACGGCAAGGTTTCGGGAACCTGCCACTGTGTTCGGCTCAAGGTAAGGGTTCCGCCGTTCCTGGGGCGCCCGTAGAAATCGGCGCCATTGTGGCTGGCGAACCGCTCCAGCATGTGCAACGCGCCGGCCCGTTCGAAGGTGAGGGCATAGAGCTCCATGGCGGTATAAGCCGTATAGCAGCCGGCGCAGCCGCAGGCGCTTTCCTTTTGCGATTGGGGATGGGGGGCGCTGTCGGTGCCCAGGAAGAAGTGCGCATCGCCGCTGGTCGCGGCGGCCACCAGCGCCAGCCGATGGGATTCGCGCTTGAGCACCGGCAGGCAGTAATGATGCGGACGGATGCCGCCAGCCAGCAAGGCGTTGCGGTTGTACAGCAGATGGTGGGCGGTGATGGTGGCTCCGACTCTCGGACCGCAGCTTTGCACGAACGCCACGCCCTCCTTGGTCGTCACGTGTTCCAGGACGACGCGCAGTTCCGGGAAGCGCCGGACCAGCAACGGGTCCAAAACCGACTCGATGAAACGCGCTTCCCGGTCGAAAATGTCGACTTCCGTGTCGGTGACTTCCCCATGGATGAGCAGGGGTACGCCGTACCGTTCCATGGCTTCAAGCGCCCGGGGGATATTTTCGATATTGGTGACGCCGGACTCGGAATGGGTGGTGGCGCCCGCCGGGTAGAGTTTGTATCCGATGATCTCCGGCGTTTCCGCTGCGCGCCTGACTTCCTCGACCGGCGTGGCGTCGGTCAGATAAAGCGCCATCAGCGGTTCGAAGCACTCGTTTTCCGGCAGGGCGGACAGGATGCGGCTGCGGTATTGCAGCGCCGCCGCCACCGTCGTCACCGGCGGTTTCAGGTTGGGCATGATGACCGCCCGGCCGAATTGGCGGGCGCTGTGGCCTACTACGGCCGCCATTGCCGCGCCGTCGCGCAGGTGCAGATGCCAGTCGTCGGGCGTCGCCAGCGTGATCGAGTCCATGTGGATTCCAGGAAGACCAACTTCTCTTCGGAATTATACCCGCTTCACGCCGGCTTTGACCTTTAGAACGCCAGCTTGACGCCCGCCCAGGCCGCCCTCGGCGAACCCGGCCCGACGAAGCGGTTGTTGGTGTAGTCAGGCCCTAGCACTTCCTGAGGATTGCCGTACATGCCGAACGTCTGGTACTGCACGTCGAACAGGTTGTTGACCCGGAAGAACATCGCGAAATGCTCGTCGTAGCGGTACTCGCCGTGCAGCATCACGATGGCGAAGTCTTCCAGCGGCTCGGTCAGGTTGGCTTCGTCGCCGCGCAGATACTGTCCGCTGTTGTAGATGATCTCGGTGCCGGCGGTAAGCCCTTCCAGGATAGTCACGGAAGCGTTGAACTTCAGCATGTTCTGCGGGATGCCGGGGATGTGGTCTCCCTTTTGCACGTAGATCAGTCCGTCCTGGGCGTAGGGGTTGTGCGGGCTGGGTGCGACGAACGGCGTCTGGAAAGTGGCGTCGAGCAGGGTGTAGTTCAGCCCCAGCCGGAATCGCTCGAACTCCGCGTTGACGCCAAGCTCGAAGCCCTGGCGCAGAGTCTGGCCGACGTTGTCGAAATAGCCCTCGTTGGTGAAAACGCCGCCGGCCGCGATGAAGATGATGTCGTTGCTGTTCTCGGTCTGGAATAAAGTTGCGTTCCAGTTGATATCGCCTTCCAGGACATCACCGAAATCCAGGTCGGCGAATACGCCGCGGGCGCCGATTTCGCCGGTGGTTGCGACCACCTGCTTGAGCGGCGGGTCGGACAGGAAGGCATTGGGGAGCCTGCAGGGTTCGGCAGGATCGGCGCAACTGAGTTCGACGGGCGTGGGAGCGCGGTTCGACTGGCTGAAGTTGCCGAAGAAATTGAGTTCGGGCCGCCAGTTGTAGGTCAGTCCCGCCGAAGGATTGATCCGGTCATAGCTGTGGTTGCCGTTCAGCTCGGTGCCGATCTGGTCGACGAGCTCGATCTGGGTCAGGTTATAGCGGCCCGAGACGGTGAACGTGAGTTCGTCCGTGAGCGAAAACGAATCGCTCAGGTAAATGCCATAGTTATAGACGCTGGTATGCAGCCGCACCCGCGGCTCTTCAAGGATAACGCCGCTCCCCAGGGTGCCGCGACTGGGCAGGAGCTCCGCCAGTTCGGTATCGGCGCCGTAACTGACCTGTCCCTGGTTGTAAACGCCGCCGATCAGGAAGCGGTTGCCGTAGTCGCCCAGCTTCTGGTTGAACGCCGTCTGCAGGCTGCCGCCATAATTGCGCTGGTTGGTCTGGGTGAAATTGTTGGTCGCGCCCTCGACCTTGGGGGTGGACACCACGGGCCTGCCGTAGATGTCCAGTACTTCTTCGCCTTCCCCGCCGTCGTCGCACATGTAGGTGGGATCGTCCTCGCAGGGTTCGTAGTCCGAACCGTCGCCGTTGAAGGTGCTGATGAGGTTCTGGCGGAAGAAGGCGTTGCCGGACAGCTCGATGTCGTCGGTCAGCCAGTGGTTGCCGTCCAGCGAGGCCAGGAACAGGTTGGTCTTGGTCTGGTCCGGATAGGTGAAGACGGCGTTGGGTTGCTGGTTGTAGAGCTGGATCGGAACCGTGCCGTTGCCGACCATGTTGTCGTCGGTCGCCGCGAAGTTCATGTTGAGATTGGAGCGGTCGTCGTTCTTCCAGCTCAGGGTGGAGAACCACTGCATCACCCCGGTGGGGGAGTATTCGCGCCAGCCGTCCTCGTGGAAATTGCGGAAATGGAAATAGGCCCCGAACTCCCCGTTGTTCCAGCCGGTCTCGACTTCCTGTGAGTTGCGGCCCCAGGAACCGCCGAACAGTTCGGCCCGGTAACCCGGCGCCGTGAAACCGTTCTTGGTGCGGACGCTGATCGCGCCGCCCAGGGTATTCTGGCCGAACACCGGATTGGAGCCGGATTCCAGGCTCATTCTGTCGATGGCGCCTTCCGGGATGAGGTCCCAATTCACGGTGTCGCCGAAGGGCTCGTTGAAGCGGATACCGTTGACGTACACCGAAAGGCCCTGCGGCAATCCGAGCAAGGGTGAGGCGACGAAGCCGCGGTACTGCACGTCCGGCTGGAACGGGTTGTTCTGCGCGTCGTTGACGTTGACGCTGCCGAAGAAGCGGTTCATGTAGTCGGGCAGGGTGACGGTTTGCGCCTGGTCCAGCTCTTTGGCGTCGAGGGTCTGGACATGGGAGGGGCGTTTGTACTCCTCCACGCCCGAATCTCCGACCGGCGAGTCGGCGATGATCTTCACGGTCTCCAACTGCACCGTCTTGTCCTCCCTTTTCTTGGGTTCGGCGGTCTTCGCGGTTCCCTCCGCGGCGCCGGCACAGTGGGCGAAACTTAAGGCGGCGATGCCGCAAAGCGTGATCTTGCGCATGTCGAGGTCGCTCTGAAAAAATCGCGCAATGATAGGGAATGGCCGCCCGATCCCGATAGGGAAAAAATCCCGCCGTTCGCAGGCCTGCGGGTTTGACAAAGCCTTCCTGCGCCAAGAGACTGCCGCGAAACTTCCGGGCTTCATCCGCTCGCGGGGACGCGGGCGCTGGAAGCCGCGCTCGGATCGAGGATTTCCTGGAGAAGGTCGAAGTGGACCGGCTGGACCGGATGATCCCGCACCCCCGAGATGTTCGAGAAGCTGCTCCCTTACGCCATGGCGCTGGGACTGGAAAAGCGCTGGGCGGCGGCTTTTAATCGGCCATGCTGGGGCCGTTTCGCCGTCCGTGATATGTTTGCCGGGCGGGTTTTCCCGCCATCAGTAACAGACTACCGAGGATTCTTATAGTCATGAATGACCATCACGATACTAGCGACGACCAAGGCCTGCGCCTGTCCATCTTAGGCATGCGCTGTGCGGGTTGCGTCGAGGCCGTCGAAACTGCATTGAAGGATGTGCCGGGCGTGGAGGCGGTCAGCGTCAATTTCGGCGACCATTCCGCGCTGGTGAAGGGCAAGGCCGATCCGGCAGCCTTAAAGGCCGCGCTCAAGGCGGCGGGCTATGACGGTGCGGTGATGGAAGCCCTCGAAGACCCGTCGGCGCAGGAGCGGGCCGAAGAGCAGCGCTACCGGGAATTGCTGAAAAAGGCCGCCTGGGCCGGCTCCCTCGGCGTGCCGCTGATGCTGGGCGCGCATCTGGACTGGTTCCCGATGATCGGGACGTCGGCCGGAACGACGTTCTGGACCCTGATCTCGCTGCTCACGCTGGCCGTGCTCTATTTCTCCGGGGGGCATTTCTTCCGCGGCGCGGTCAAGTCGTTCCAGCATCGCCAGGCCAACATGGACACGTTGATCGCGCTGGGAACCGGAGCGGCCTGGTTCTATTCGACGGTGGCCATCGATTCCGCCGATCTGCTGCCGGCGCAAGGGCAGCACGCCTATTTCGAGGCAGCGGCGATCATCATCGCCTTCATCAATTTCGGCTCGGCGCTGGAAACGCGCGCCCGCGGCAAGACCTCCTCCGCGATCCGCGCGCTGATCGGCCTGCAGCCCCGCACCGCGCGGGTGATCCGCGATGGCCAGGAACTCGACGTGCCGATTGCCGAGGTCGGATTGGACGAAATTCTGCGGGTGCGGCCGGGCGAAAAGATTCCGGTGGACGGCGCCCTGGTCGAGGGCCGATCGACCGTCGACGAATCCATGCTGACCGGCGAGCCGATGCCGGTGGAAAAGGGCGAGGGCGACACGGTGGTGGCGGGCACCCTGAACCAGTCCGGCACCTTCCTGTTCCGCGCCACCCGCATCGGGCGTGACACCGTGCTGGCCCAGATCATCGCCAGCGTGCGCCAGGCCCAGGCCACCAAGCCCGAGATCGCCCGCCTGGTGGACAAGGTCTCCGCGGTGTTCGTGCCGGCGGTGGTCGGCATCTCCGTCTTCACCTTCCTGGTCTGGTGGCTCTTCGGTCCGGTGCCTTCGTTCGGCTACGCCTTCGTCACCGCGATGACGGTGCTGGTCATCGCCTGTCCCTGCGCTTTGGGGCTGGCGACGCCGATTTCGATCATGGTCGCGGTCGGGCGCGCGGCGCAGCACGGTATCCTCATCCGCCGGGGCGAGGCGCTGCAGAGCGCGGGGCGGCTCACCGCGGTGGTGTTGGACAAGACCGGCACGATCACCGAGGGCCGGCCCGGCGTGATGGGCATCGACACCGCCGAGGGCTGGTCGGAGCAACGCGTGCTGGGCCTGGCCGCGAGCCTCGAGGCAGGCTCCGAACATCCGCTGGCTTCGGCGGTGCTGCGGGCCGCGGAGGCGGGCGGGGTTGCTGCGTCCGCCGTGGACGGTTTCGTCGCGGAGCCTGGTCACGGCGTGGCCGGCAGCGTCGACGGCGTCCGGTTGCTGCTCGGCAATGTGGTCATGCTGGAAAAGTACGGGGTCGATTTGCGGGCTTTCGAGACTCAGTTGGCGAGCTGCTTCAAGGAGGCGCTCACGCCCCTCCTGCTTGCGGCCGAGGGCCGGGTGGTCGGACTGCTCCGGGTCGCCGACCCGATCAAGCCGGAGGCGGGCGAGGCGGTGCGGCGCCTGAAGGAACTCGGCGTCCGGGTATTGATGGTGACCGGCGATCATGAAGCCACCGCGCGGGCGATCGCCCGCGCGGCCGGCATCGACGAGGTTCGCGCCCAGGTGTTGCCGCAGGACAAGGCGACGGTGGTGAAGGATCTCCAGTCGCGCGGCGAGATCGTCGGCATGGTCGGCGACGGCATCAACGACGCGCCGGCCCTTGCCCAGGCGGATGTGGGCTTCGCCATCGGCACCGGCACCGACATCGCGATCGAAAGCGGCGACGTGGTGATCATGGCGGGTTCGCCGCTGAAAGTCTCCGAAGCCATTCATCTGTCGCGGCTGACCGTGCGCAACATCAAGCAGAATCTGCTGGGGGCTTTCATTTACAACACCCTGAGCATACCGGTCGCGGCGGGTATCCTGTACCCGTTCGCCGGCGTGCTGCTGAATCCGATGATCGCCGGGGCGGCGATGGCGCTTTCTTCGGTCACCGTGGTCACCAATGCCAATCGTCTGCGCTGGCTATGAATCGACGGAAAAAAGCCTATCCTTTTCCGCCGCAGTCGAGATAACCCACAACAAGGAAGATCATCATCACGGAATTCGCACGGCCCATGGTTTCGCTGGGTTTCACCGCCGAGCTTTTTCCGCCCGGCACTCATATGTGCTAACTCTACAACGACGAACGAGAGCGCCTGGAAATCATGTCCGAGTTCGTGCGCGGCGGCATCGAAGCCGCGGAAGAAGCGCGGCTGGACATCGGTCCGTCCGTCGAGGTGTATTGTCCGGATGGGGTATCCGCAAGGGCTTGCCGGTGACGCCATCCTCCTCGGCGCGAAGATCATTGCGGTCGCGGACGTCATGGAAGCGATGTCGTCACACCGCCCCTACCGGCCCGGTCTCGGCAACGAAGCGGCGCTGGCGGAACTGGAGGCGCGCCGCGGGAGCTGGTATGACGCAGGGGTCGTCGATGCCTGCAAGGCCCTTTTCCGGGACGAAGGCCACCCGCGGCAGTGACGCTCCTTGCGGATAGGTGCAATAGGCATGGCTTGAGATGCCGGAAGCGGTAAGCCGGGGCCCAGTGTCGATCGGTGATCGCGCGGAATCATGCCTCACCTGAGCAGGAGGCGGTACGCGCTGCCAGGGTCCCATGCGAAATGGTAAGATGCGAGCCGCTACTGCACGACCCACGCCTCGGTGGTGAAACTGGTAGACACAAGAGACTTAAAATCTCTCGGCTGCAAGGCCATGCCGGTTCGATTCCGGCCCGAGGCACCAGGAAAATCAATCCCTTAAAACTTCCCGCGCGCTACTTTGAGCTGCTCCGATCTCGGGAGCGTCCACAAACTGTCCACGCACGCTCGAAAGCACGGTGAAACGGACCGCTTGCTCCAGGTGATCCGGCGGGAGGTGAGCATATCGCATCGTCATCACCAGTCCATGCCGGACAGCGCGGAATACATCTCTCGCGGGATGTACGGCAGCGGGTACGGAATCATCGGGATGTTCGCTTGACTGCTTTCTTCGTCCGTCATAGTCTCGAACTCCAGCTATAAGCCGCTTTTACTAACGGTTAAGAAAGCAACGTCACACAACATTCCCTCTTCCTCTGGGAGAGGGTAGGGTGAGGGCGATCAAACAATGACATTGCTTTCTTAACGACTAGTAATAGTCCGTGTCAACATATTTACGCGACCGAATTCGCGAAATTCGGGAAGGGTTGGGCCTGGGAAGGCAAGCGTTCGCCGACAAACGTGGCGTGAAGAAAGCCACGCTCAAATACGTCGAACGCGGACAGCAGAGAGCGACAGAGGAACTTCTGGTCGCTATTGGTGAGAACTGGCCCGAGTACGCTTACTGGTTACTGACAGGCAAGACGATCCCAGATGCCGGGCAGATCAGCCCAGACATGGAACGCGTGGAACTGAAGAAGGTCGCCGACGGCACCCCCTAGCGCCGTCGGGCGACGGAGCAGAGAGCAAAGGGAAGCAGACGGACAAAAAGGGGCGCAAGCGTAAGCCATCCATCAACCCACCACAGGGGGTAGGCAAAATGAATGCTCAAATCCGAGGGCTACGCGTCGCCAGCGCGATCTTTGCCCTCATGGCCCTCGCTCAATTCATGCGGCTGGTAATCCGCCCCGAAATCCTCGTCGCCGGCCATCAAATGCCCATCTGGCCCAGCGTCCTGGCCACCGTCATCCTGGGAGGCTTGAGCTTCTGGCTTTGGAGTCTTTCCCGCACTCCACACCGCTGAAGTGTTCAATGCGGATGCCAAATGGATTCTATCTAGTACGCTAATCAGAATTCTGTCTAGTAACAATTTGGGCGTCTTTGGAGTATGTCGTGAACCGTAAGCTTTTCAAGCTACCTTTCCGCGAAAAGCACACTCCAGACTGGAACTGCCCCACTTGCGAGGTTGGGTTGCTTCGGGTTGACGCAAACACCTTCGTTTCGGCAGAGACGCGCTCATCAAAGCTCGCCCATGACCACGAGGATTGGGATCCGGAGTGGATTCAGTACCGCTTCTCAACAATGCTGCGGTGCACGAACGACAAATGTTCTGATTTGGTGTCGCTCAGCGGCACTGGAAGCGTTCGGTATGACGTCGAATTCGACCACAACGGCCAGCCTGAAGATATATGTGCGGATTTCTTTCAGCCCAAATACTTCGAGCCGCCTCTCAAGATCATTCCCATACCCGAGGGCTGCCCAAGGAGCGTTTCGGAGCCGCTTACAGTGTCGTTTCGGCTTTTCTTTGCGTGTCCTTCCGCAGCTTCCAATAGTGTTCGCATAGCATTGGAAGAGCTGCTAACGGAACTGAAGATCAAGCGATACGTGACGAGCAACGGGAAGCGCTCCTTACTCAGTCTTCATCGACGAATTGCCCTACTTCCCTCAAAATTTGACGAGCTAAAAGAAGTGTTCTTTGCGATCAAATGGCTTGGTAACGCTGGTAGTCATGCGAGTGGCGAGGTTTCAACCGACGATGTGCTGGATACGTATGAGTTAGTGAGCCACCTACTTGACGAGGTCTATGCTTCGAAGTCGACGAAGATCAAGGCCCTGGCCAAGAAAGTGAACAAGAAGAAGGGGCCGGCGCGATGAGGCCAAACTACGTGTTCAAGCGGACCGCGGGGAGAGGCTTTGGTGTTTCCTGATAAGGTGCTCGCGCCGCGGCCGCTTAACGCGGCGCTGGTCCGTTAAAGTAAATTCACATGGATACTGGCCAATGTAAACTGTGCCATACACTAAAGCCCTTACAGCGGTCTCATGTAATTCCTGATGCTATCTTCCGGCGTCTGTTTAGACAGAATCAAGGGAAGGCCATTACGTTCAGCGATGAGGATTCTTCTTGGATTGAATACAGCTCCGATAGCTGGTGGGACCATCTGCTTTGCGAGGAGTGCGAAGATTGGTTAAATCGAAACTACGAGCAATATTCGATTTCCCTGCTGAGAAACTCCCTTAAGAGTGCTATGGTTAGAAAATCTGCTGCAGGAGTAAGATTCTCAGCCATTGACACCGTGAAGCTCCAATTATTTATTATATCAATAATGTGGCGTGCTGCCGTTTCAAGTCTGCCGGTATATTCAAAAGTGTATTTGCCGCGGTCGTGGGAAAATGAGATACGTAATTGCTTGGTCGCGCACAAGAAGGTTAGGGCTTCATTGGTTGGGGTGAGGATCTCAAGGCTAAGTGATAAAACCTATAACGGTTTCTCTTTGGATACACTAAAGAGCTTAATTGTATCACCTATGTTCAGAGATTACGGGAAGAACTTATCGTATTGTTTTCTCATGGAGGGATTTTTCTTTGAAATTTTTATTCCAGGTATCAGATTAAAGGAGAGGAATCGAGTCGGTATCATCAATACGAACAAAGACTCGGTGTTTGCAAACTACCTTGATATATTTGATATTCCGGAGTTGGTCAAATTGATAGTGACGGGATATGGGAATCACGTTGAAGGGAGATCGAAGATTGATCGCTAGGCAGGTAAACCGGGCGGAGAGCCCGCATCGGGTGGGCTGACGTAGGAAGGGCATCGTCAATCATCAGGAGAATATATGCCAGCGGCAAGCGGATTGATCGCAATGGGCATGGCAGCCGCGACCGGCTTTTTCTTGGGCCGGTGGCGGCGGATCGAGCATGAGCTGGAAGGGGAGGCGGCGGTTCGGCGAATTCTCGCTGCTTACCTGAAGCCGCCCCACTACCACGTGATGAATAATCTGACGCTGCGGAGCGGTGACGGCACGACGCAGGTGGATCATGTGGTAGCGTCGCGGTTCGGGGTGTTCGTGATCGAGTCGAAGCACTACCAGAAGTGCTGGATTTATGGGGACGCAAAGTCTCCCACCTGGACGGCGGTTTACTTCAAGCGCAAGCATTCTTTGCAGAATCCGCTTTGGCAGAACTACAAGCACGCGAACACGTTGGAGGAGCTGCTAAAGGACATCCTGCCGGCGGCGCATTTGCAGTCCTTCGTGGCGTTCACGGGAAGCGCGGAGTTCAAGACGAAGGTTCCGGAGAATGTGACGCATGCCTATCAGTTGGCGCGGAAGATTCAGGCACACAGCCGGGAGCGGCTTTCGCAGTCGCAGGTGGAGCAGTGCGTGGGCCGTCTGGAGTGCCAGCGGTTGGCGATCTCGAAGAAGACGGATGTGGAGCATGTGGCTTACCTGAACCGGAAGTTCGGGAGGCTGGACAAGTGATGCGTATTGACAATGTACATGCGTGATTTTAGGGTTGCGCTATGGACGTCCACTACGCGATCAACGGGACCTCGTTCATCTGGAATGCGGTAAAGGCGCAGGCCAATCTCCGCAAGCATCAAGTGAGCTTCGAGAGTGCCCGCCCGAGTGTTTTTCGATCCCTTCCTGGTGCTTACGGATGTGAGCCGGAACGATGAGGCGCGGGACGCGGTGATCGGCTTTGACGAGAGCGGCCGATTGCTCTTTGTGGTCCACATCGAGATCGAGGGGGGAGTCCATTCGCATCATTTCAGCCCGACGAGCGACCCGAGAGGAGCGCGAACGCTATGATTCCTGAACGCTTAAAGAAACGCCTGGCCAAAGACCGGCCGATGACTTCAATCACGTTGCGGATTCCGGTGGACGTGGTGGAGTCTTTGAAGGAGATCGCACCGCGGAAGGGTTTTTCCGGCTATCAGCCTTTGCTGAAGAGCTACATCACCGAGGGTCTGCGGAAGGATGAGGCGGAATATCTGTTCGGGCACGCGGCGCGGTTGATCGAGGCGCTGAGGAAGCGGGGTGTGCCGGAGGAGGTTATCAGGGATGCTGAGGAGGAGGCTGCGTGAAGATACGTACTAAGCGTTAAGAAAGAAAAGTCATACCGTTACCCCGGCAGGGAATGCCGGGGTCCAGGTTACATGGATGTATAAGCCTTACCATCCCTGGCCCCTGATTCATGCCGGGCTGTCCTGCCCGGCACCCTTCCGATCCGGCTCATGTCGCGGACGAGTAGCCCGGAGTTGTTGGCGCGCGTAGGCCGAATTCATGTTGAATCGGGGCACAGATTGCGTTGAATACAGCCCCGGTGCCAGCAAAAAGATGGCGGCCGGCATTGAGGGGACACCGATGCTGGCCGCCAGAGAATGGGAGATGATGAACCATGAATAGTCACCAGCACCTGGGCGTGGTGGCTGATCCACGGTGAATAGTTCAACATACGGTTGTGTCCTGAATGTGTCCTGAATGTGTGCGGAATGTCAGTTTTATGTAATCGCCTGCTCACCCGACACGCGGCCGAACGCCGCTACGGCCCGCCGAGCCGGAAGACCTCTGGAGCCTCCCCTATGTGCCCCGTTTCGAGTAACCTGTGGCGAGTCCCATCCCTAACGGGGTGAGACCGCAGCGGGTATGTGTCAATTACTGAGCCACTCCGGTTCGATTCTTTCACCAAGCCCATAGGTGCCAATATGAGAGAGAGTAAACTACGCGATTCATCGATTGTACACAGCCGCCGCAGCTTTCTTATTGCATCCGCGGGAACTGTTGCTTGGTTCGCGACAGGCGGATTTGCCAGGGCTGCGAAGGCCGCATCTCCCCATTCCTTGCCGCCGTTGCCTTACGCCGAGAACGCCTTGGAGCCGGTAATTTCAGCCAAGACGATCGGGTTCCACTATGGGAAGCATCACAAGGGTTATGTGGATAACCTGAACAAGCTTGTCGCAGGAACGGAGTATGCCGATGCTCCCTTGGAGAAAATTATTACCGATACTGCGGGGAAGGCGGACAAGGCTCTGATTTTCAATAACGCTGCTCAGGTCTGGAATCATACGTTTTATTGGAGAAGCTTGCGGCCTAAAGGCGGCGGTGAGCCGCCAGCCGCGCTTAAACGGAAAATCGAGGTGTCATTCGGGAGCGTCGATGCTTGCAAGAAGGAAATTGCGAACGCGGCGGTTTCCCAGTTCGGAAGCGGCTGGGCTTGGCTCGTTCTCAATGGCGACAAACTCGAGATTATTAAGACTGCTAATGCCGATACTCCTCTGACATCCGGAACAAAGCCTTTGCTGGCAATCGACGTGTGGGAGCACGCCTATTATCTCGACTATCAGAACCGCCGCGCCGATTATGTGAGTGCCGTTCTCGACAAGCTGGTCAATTGGGAGTTCGCTTCGCAAAACGCAGGCTAGAAAAGCGGGGAAAAGATGGCGGCCGACCGAGTACGTGAGGTGAGAGAGGGGCAACCCCGGCCAGCCGCCGAAAACAGACACGATAAACCACGAGAAATACACGCATGTGGATGGGAGAGTGTTTCCAGCCACAGCGAATAGTTCAACACTCGGTTGTATCGGAATTATTTCCGGAGTGTCCCAGATTTGTCTGATATTTGTACATTCCGGGGGGACGGAAGGGTCGGCAGCGCGAGGACGCTGAGGACGCTCAAGTGTCGCCAGCCATGTTCAAGCGGTGGGGACGAGGGGGCGGCAGGAGTCGCTGCAACGGAAACAGACGGAGCAGCGGTGCCCGATGCAGGGAGCGGCCAGCTTAGGGCGGCTGGCCGCTGGACAACCGGTTCCATGGTTAACTGTCGACGTGGGCCAGGGAGTGCTTTTCGACCCACGGTGTTAAGTAAATCATGGAGTTGTATCAGGAGTATTTCCCGAATGTTGCGGAGTGGACGAAAGTCGCGTCGGGGTGGTCCGACCGCCTGCCGGTTCCGCGCGTTTGGGCTGATGATAGGGGGGCGTTTTTTTATTTATCGCGGGAAGACCCCCGGCTTAGCCGGGGGACTCGCAAAGTTTGACAAACCCTGGAGTGGGGCTTTGTCGAAATTGGGTTGGTCGTCATTCCGGCATGGATTGCCGGACCAATCCGCCGGGAGCGGATTGGCACA
>JBFMDC010000062.1:0-62471 GCA_040753975.1 Pseudomonadota bacterium | reverse complement strand
GCGTGGCCGACCCCGGCCACGCCCTGACCGTTACCGGAAAAAGTGATAAAGGACTGGATGCCGGTCGATTTCAACAGGCTCAGCAGCTTCTCTTGGTTGCGGGGATCCAGCTCCGACGCAATGTCATCGACCAGAAGACAGACCCGGCCCGGCTGATCCTCTGCCAGCCGGCCAGCCTGAGCCAGCAAAAGCGCGTAGGTCAGAAGCTTCAACTGCCCGCGCGAAAAATAGTCCTTGGCGGGCCGCCCTCCGACCAGTACCGTGAAATCCCCTTTGTGTGGGCCCGATTCCGTGTGCCCCTGCCGCCGATCCGTGGCGACGGACGCCGCCAGTGTCTCCGCATAGGACCATCCCGCCCTCCAGCCCGGCCGGACGACAAGCTCGGCATCTATCGGGCCGAGCAGGGACGACACCATGTCCGCGAAATGCCCCCGAATGCGGTCGGCGTAGGCTGACCGCATTTCAGCAATCATTGTACCCCATCGCGCCAATTCTCCCGACCATGCCTCCAGATTCGAGGCGGAGGCATCCCCTCTGAGCACCGCATTGCGCTGGTCGAGAGCCCTGGAAACGCGGCGCAACAGATCGAGATAGTCTTGTTCCACGTGGAACACTCCCCAATCGAGCATCTGCCTCCTCAATCGAGGCGGACCGTCGAGCAGCGCCACACTGGCCGGCTGAATCAAGACGGCGGGAAAAAGCCGGATCAACTGCGCGCTGGAGTCACAGCTCTGCCCCCCCACCCGGACTTCCTTGTCGTTGCGCCCGAGGCGAACGCCTACGGCCGTGCCCGCGCCGGCTTGGCCTACGCGGCCGGAGACGGTAAGAAACGACTGATCGAAGCGGATGACGCGATGGGGCTGGGGGGAGCGAAACGATTTGCCCCTGCTGAGAAGATAAATCGCCTCGAGCAGCGACGTCTTGCCGCTGCCGTTGGGCCCGAACAGCAGATTGAGCCCCTCGCCGGGAATCAGGCTTGCGGATTCGATATTACGGACATCGGCAATGTCGATTTTCAACAGCGCCATAGCGCCATGCTGTCTAAGGCGATTTCTAAGATATTTAAGGCATCAAAGGCGCATCGGCATCACGATGAAGCGATGCCTGGAATCCGACAGATCCTCTATCAGGCAACTGCCATTGGCGTCGGTAAACGACATGCGCACCGAATCCGAAGCCACGGCGTTGATCGCATCGAGCAGATAGGTGGCATTGAAACCCACCGAGAACGTCTCGCCCGAGACCTCCGCCGCGACCTCGTCTTCCGCCTCCTCATGCTCCGGATTCTGCGCCCTGAGCCTGATGACGCCGTCCCCGACTTCGAGGCTGACACCCTTGAACTTTTCATTGGACAGCACGGCGACCCGCGTCAGCGCGCCGCGCAGATCGAAGCGGTCGACCACGACCACGCGGGAGGCCGCCTTCGGGATCACGCGCTCATAATCGGGATAACGCCCTTCGACCAGCTTCGCCGCGAAACTGAACGCGCCGAACGCGACCTTGACGTTGTTCGCCGATATCTGCACGCTTACCGGCTCCTCGACGTGAGCCAGAAGCCGACCTAGCTCGAGAACACCCTTGCGGGGCATGATGATCTGCCGGGCGCCCGCCCCGGACCCCGATCCGGGGGCATCCGGCATTCCCTCGACGGATTCCTCGAACAACGCCAGCCGATGGCCGTCGGACGCCACGGTACGGATCTGGCCTGCTGAGATTTCCAGGAGCAGGCCGTTGAGATAATAGCGGACGTCCTGCTGCGCCATGGCGAAAGCGGTCTTCTCGATGGCGCGCCGCAATAGCTGGGCCTCGCAGCTGAACTCCGCGTCCGGAGCGCCTGCCTCGAAGTTGGGGTAGTTCTCCGCCGGCAGCGCGCCCAAAACGAACCGGCTCGTACCGCTTCGCAGCGATACCCGCTCCAGCTTCACCTCGAAAGCCAGTTCGCTTCCTTCCGGCAGGAGCCTGCAGATGTCCATCAGCTTGCGCGCGGGCACGGTGAAACGCCCCTGGATCGAGTCCAGAGCCTGCCCCGGACTTGATCCGGGGGCGGAGCCCGACTCCGCTCCCTCGATGCATGTGCGCGCAACGAGCTGAACCTCCAGATCGGTTCCGGTGAGCTCCACCCTGCACCCAAACGGCCTCTGGCCCTCGCCTGGCTGTCCTGATGCGTTATCTGGCCGTTTGGGTGCGGGGGCATTCACCTCGATCAGCACGTTCGAAAGAATCGGCAAAGTCTGGCGCCGCTCGATGACGCCAGAGACCACCTGCAGCGGCAATAACAAATCTTCCCGCAAGATACGGAACTTCATGGCTCAAGCCCTTTTCGAAAAAAACGGCGCGTTTAGTTGGAAAGGATACGTAGAAGATTAGAGAAGTCCTCCATGAATCTGGCGTCGCTGTCCTTGAGCTCCTGCACTTTCCGGCAGGCATGCAGCACCGTCGTGTGGTCCCGCCCGCCGAACATCTGGCCGATCTCCGGCAGGCTATGGCTGGTCAACTCCTTGGACAAGGCCATGGCGATCTGGCGCGGCCGGGTCAGGGAACGCGTGCGCTTGTTCGACAACAGGTCGGCCTGGCGGATCTTGAAATACTCCGCCACAGTCTTCTGGATGTTTTCCACGTTGATCATCCGGTCCTGCAGCGCGATCAGATCGCGCAAAGCCTCCTTGGCGAACTCCAGCGTAATCGAGCGTCCGGTGAACTGTGCGTTGGCGATGACGCGGCGCAGCGCACCCTCCAGTTCGCGGATATTGGAGCGGATGCGCTTGCCGATGAAGAATGCCACTTCCGGCGACAATTCGATGCCGGACTGCTGGGCCTTGCTCATGAGAATGGCGACCCGCGTCTCCAGATCGGGCGGCTCGATGGCCACGGGCAAGCCCCACCCGAACCGCGATTTGAGCCGCTCCTCCAACCCTTTGATCTCTTTGGGATAGCGGTCGCAGGTGAGCACCACCTGATGCTTGTTTTCCAGCAGCGTGTTGAAGGTGTGGAAAAACTCTTCCTGCGAGCGTTCCTTGCCGGCGAAAAACTGGATGTCGTCGATCAGCAGGGCGTCGACGGTGCGGTAAAACTCCTTGAAGGCGTTGATAGCGTTATGCTGCAGCGCCTTGACCATGTCGGAAACGAAGCGCTCGGAATGCAGGTAGACGATGTTGGCGGCCGGATTTGCGCGGAGAATTTCATTGCCGATGGCGTGCATCAGATGGGTCTTGCCCAAGCCGACGCCGCCATAAATGAACAGCGGATTGTAGGCGCGTCCAACGTTCTGGGCCACCTGGAGCGATGCCGCCTTCGCCAGCTGGTTGGACTTGCCTTCGACGAAATTGCCGAAGATAAAGGCGCTGTTCAGGTTGTTCGGCACCTGCCTGCGCGCCGGACCGGCCTTCTTGGGCGGATTCGCCGGCCTCACCTGGGCCGCATCGGCGGCGCGCGACCCGATCTCCAGCACCACGCTGGGGACGGAGTCGAGGTTCTGTTCGGACACGACTTCCTCGATCTTCCCGATGAAGTGCTGCTTCACCCAGTCGAGCACGAACCGGTTCGGCGCCAGAAGACGCAGTTCGGCCCCATCCTCCACGGCTTGCAACGGCCTGATCCAGGTGTTGAACTGTTGAGGAGGAAGTTCGCCTTCAAGCTTGCTGATGCAGTGACTCCAGAGCATGCTCATCGGGAGGATATCCTTGGAAACGGGTGGGGGCGGGCTAACCCGGAAGGGGGAGCCCATTCTACCGGAAAATGATCCCACGCCCAGATTCTTGACGGAGGATGGACCACATCTTATAGTTGCGCTCTTTTTCTTTTTGCCGCCCCGGCATCGAGCAGGACAGATCATGAAAAGAACTTATCAACCGAGCAAGATCAAGCGCGTACGCACCCACGGCTTCCGCGCCCGCATGAAGACCCGCGGCGGCCGCGCCGTGCTCAGCGCCCGGCGCGCGAAAGGGCGCAAAAAGCTTTCGGTCTGATGGAACGGCCCGTTCCCGGCCAAGGGTACGGGTTTCCCAGTTCCCACCGATTGGCCAGCCCCGCAGAGTTCCGTTTCGTATTCGAGGATGCCTTCCGCTCCTCCGATTCATGGCTCACGGTGCTGGCTCGCCCCAACAGCCGAGCCCATGCACGGTTAGGCTTGGCGCTCTCCCGGAAACAGATTCGAAAAGCGGTCGACCGCAACCGGATCAAGCGGCTGGTTCGTGAATCGTTCCGTCTTCGCCAGGCAGAACTCGGCGCCCTTGATTATGTCGTCATGGCCCGCACCCCGGCAACCGCCGTGAATTCCGCCGCCCTCCTGCGCGCCCTGGAAAAACATTGGCTCAGACTAACCCGACGATGCAGCGGCTCCTCATCGCCCTGATCAGGCTCTACCAGTACCTGCTCAGCCCCTGGATCGGCCACCACTGCCGGTTCTTCCCCACCTGCTCGAATTACGCCATAGACGCCATCGAGCGCTTTGGCGCGATGCGCGGGGCATACCTTACAATACGGCGGCTCCTGAAATGCCACCCCTGGCATCATGGCGGCATCGATCCGGTCCCGGAAAAACTTGGAAAACAATAATGGATAACCTACGGTTTGTGCTCTTTGTCTTTTTCATATTCCTGAGCTTCCTGCTGTGGCAGCAGTGGCAGATCGACTATGGCCCGAAGCCCCAAACCGTGGCCCAGACCGAAAACGCCACCCCCACCCCGGCGGGCGATCTCCCGCAACGGCCGAGCGACGACATGGCGGGTGCGGTACCGCGCGCCGAATCCGCGACGCCGGAAGGCAGCCGGCGCATCCTGGTCCGAACCGACGTCCTTAACCTGGAAATCGACACCCGCGGCGGCGACCTGCGCCAGCTCGACCTGCTCCACTACCCTGTCAGCAAGGACCAGCCGGATCGGCCCGTGCGCCTGCTTACCGATCAGGGCGACACCTTCATCGCCCAGAGCGGCTTCATCGGCGCCGCCCAGCAGGTGCCCACCCATCACAGCGTCTGGCACGCCGACGCCGGCGAATATCGCCTGCAAGAGGGCCAGGACGTCCTGCGCATCCCCCTCACCTGGACCGACGGCCAGGGCATCACGGTAACCAAGACCTACATCCTCCGGCGCGGCAGCTATCTGATCGACATGGAGCAGACGATCGACAACCGCTCAGGTTCGAACTGGACGGGCCGCCAGTACATGCAGCTCCAGCGCAAGGAACCGACCAGCGCGCAGGAAGACTCGCAATTCATCCGCACCTACACCGGTGGCGTGCTGCACACGGCGGACAAGAGCTATGAAAAGATCGCCTTCAACGACATGGCGGACAGGAACCTCGACGTGAAGTCCCGCCAGGGCTGGATCGCGATGATCCAGCATTATTTCCTCGCCGCCTGGGTTCCGCCCGGCGAGGACGAGTCGACCTTTTATACCAAGGCCCTGGCCGACCGCGTTTTCGTGATCGGCGCCTACTCACCCCCGGCCGAGGTTCCGGCAGGAAGCAGCCAGACCCTCAGGGCCCGCTTGTTCGCCGGCCCCAAGCTGCCGCATGTGCTGGAAGGCATCGCGCCCGGCCTGGAGCTGACCGCCGACTTCGGCATCCTCACCGTCATCGCCAAACCCATCTACTGGCTGCTGGAACGATTCCACGGTTATTTCAACAACTGGGGCTGGGCCATCATCTTCGTGACCCTGGTCATCAAGGCGCTGTTCTTCAAATTGTCCGAAGCCAGCTACCGCTCCATGGCCAACATGAGGAAGCTGCAACCCAAGCTGGTGGAGTTGAAGGAACGCTACGGCGAGGACCGCCAGCGCTACAACCAGGCGATGATGGAGCTTTACCGCAAGGAGAAGGTCAATCCGCTCGGCGGCTGCCTGCCCATCCTGGTGCAGATCCCGGTATTCATTTCGCTGTACTGGGTGCTGGTCGAAAGCGTGGAGCTGCGCCAGGCGCCGTTCCTGCTTTGGCTGGACGATCTTTCGTCCAAGGATCCGTACTTCGTGCTGCCGCTGATCATGGGCGTGTCCATGTTCGTCCAGCAGCGCCTGAACCCTCCGCCGACCGACCCGATCCAGGCCCGGGTGATGCAGTTCTTTCCGCTGATCTTCACGGTGTTCTTCCTGTTCTTCCCGTCGGGACTGGTGCTGTACTGGGTGGTCAACAACATCCTGTCGATCGTCCAGCAGTGGTACATCACCCGCCAGATCGAGAAAACGGCCGTGGCCAGGGCCTGATCTTCGAGTCAGCGATGGCGGCTCCCGAGCGCGACACCATCGCCGCGATTGCCACGCCGCCCGGCAAGGGCGGCGTCGGCATCATCCGCATCTCCGGCAATGATCTCGGCCCGATCCTCGGCGCCATACTCGGCTGCCCGCCACGCCCTCGTTACGCCGAGTTTCGCCATTTCCTGGGCGCCGACGGCAGCGCCATCGACAGCGGCATCGCGCTGTATTTTCCCGCGCCCCGCTCGTTCACCGGCGAAAACGTCCTCGAACTGCACGGCCACGGCGGCCCAGTGGTCCTGGATCTTCTGCTGCGGCGCGCGCTGCAGCTGGGATGCCGGCTCGCCCGCCCGGGGGAGTTTTCCGAACGCGCCTACCTGAACGGCAAGCTGGACCTCGCCCAGGCCGAAGCCATCGCCGACCTGATCGACAGCGCCACGGCGGAAGCCGCCCGTTCCGCGCAGCGCTCGCTTCAGGGCGAATTTTCCGCGCACATCCACCATTTGCAGGAGCGCCTCATCCGCCTTCGCACCTACGTCGAAGCCGCCATCGACTTCAGCAGCGAAGACATCGACCTGCTGGAAGACGCCGCCCTCGGCCAGGATCTCGCCGGCCTGCGGGACGAACTCGACACCATCGACACCAAGGCACACCAGGGCGCACTGCTGCGCGAAGGTCTCACGGCGGTGATCGCAGGGCGTCCCAACGCCGGCAAATCGAGCCTGCTCAATGCGCTCTCCGGCCGCGACTTGGCAATCGTGACCGAAATTCCCGGCACCACCCGCGACATCCTCCGCGAATCACTGCAGATCGGAGGTCTACCCCTGCATGTCGTCGACACCGCAGGACTCCGCGACAGCGAGGACCCGATCGAACGCGAAGGCATCCGGCGCGCCAAGAAAGCACTCGGCAACGCCGATTGCATTCTGCTGGTCATCGACGCCCGCCGGCCCGAGGACGGCGAGGAACTGCTGGCCGGCCTACCGCGAGCCATCCCGCTCATCCGCATCGTCAACAAGATAGACCTGACCGGCGACCAGGCGTCCCTGACAACCGACCGGGAAACCACCGTCGTCCACCTTTCCGCCCGCACCGGGGAAGGTATCGATCTGCTGAGGCAGGAGCTCGCCCGCCGCGCGGGATATGAACGAGGAACCGAAGGCGTATTCAGCGCCCGCCGGCGACACCTGGACGCCATCCAAAGAGCCCGCGCAGCCTTGGTCAACGCCCGCCTTTACCTGGGAACGAAGACCGCCGAACTCCTGGCCGAGGAACTCCATGCCGCCCAAAAAGCTCTGGGCGAGATCACCGGCGAATTCACCAACGAAGACCTGCTGAGCCGGATATTCGCCAGTTTCTGTGTGGGAAAATGACATCGGTTCCGAGACGTTCCGTACAATTCCGCTCAACCCCAGATAACACAGCACTTTTGGAGAAGCATGCCGATTTTGCGGCGCGGGCGTCCACCGTTTCCCACCGAATTGATGGCGCGCGCGTGCTTGAAGCACTCCGTCCGTCTCATCCCGCCCTCCCCGGGCTCCGGTGAAACCGGACAGATTACGTGCTACTACTCCGGACAGTTTATTTGCTCCTAACAGCTCTCAACAGGCGTGTTGCCAACCGGCAGGCTGCGTGATAAGAATGGCCGGAAGCTATACGAAACCGATTCAATCAATTCATGGCTCCGCTTCGCGGGGCCATCGTCGCGGATAAGGAGCGATAATCCGTATCAAGCGTTGCGTCAAGTCCAACGTAACGCCATCAAGCAGATCAAACAAACGCCCTAAGGCGCTCCTTATCCGCGATGTTAGCCAAGATGAGTGTTCAACTAAACAACAAAAGCAGAAAGGGATGCGCAATGAAGAAGCAGGCGCAGAACAAAGAAGGATTGGCGCAGACCGCGTTCGACTATGACAAGGCGCCGGGCCATTGGTTGCTGGCACGCCTGGGCAAACGCGTGTTGCGGCCGGGCGGGCGCGAATTGACCGAGCAACTCATCCGCGCGTTGAACATCACGCCCGAGGATGATGTGGTCGAGTTTGCTCCGGGGCTAGGATTGACCGCCAGCCTGGTGCTGCGATGCCACCCGCGAAGCTACACTGGCATCGAGCGTGACGATGCCGCAGCCGCCGAGACGCGCCGCAGCTTGAAGGGCGCACCACAGCGTATCGTCATCGGCGATGTGCTGCAAAGCGGTCTGGATTCAGGCTGCGCGTCGGTGGTGTATGGCGAGGCGATGCTGACGATGCAAGCCGATCCGCAGAAGGTGCGGATCGCTCAAGAAGCCGTACGGTTGCTCAAGTCAGGCGGGCGTTATGGCATCCACGAGTTGTGCCTGAAGCCCGACACCATCGCTCCAGAGCACAAGGAGGCGGTGCAACGCGAGCTGGCGCAGGCGATTCGTGTGAACGCGCGTCCATTGACGGTCGCGGAATGGAAGGCCGTGTTGACCGAAGCAGGCTTACGGGTCGAGGCGGTTTACACCAACCCTATGCACTTGCTCAAGCCGGCACGCATTGTGGCAGATGAAGGGCCGATCCGTGCGCTCCGGATCGCCTTCAACATACTGCGCACCCCTGCAGCCCGACGGCGCGTGATGCAGATGCGCGCAGTCTTCAATCGCTACGCTGATCAGCTGGGCGCCGTTGCCATCGTCGCGGAGAAGCCATGAGTCATACCCCACATGACCTGACAGGCAAGCCACAGGAGTTGACGGGCCTGATCGCCGTTCAGCCGGGCGCAGTCGTCAGCCGTACGCTGGTGAGTAAACCCGTCGGCACGGTCACGTTGTTCGCCTTCGATACCGACGAGGGCTTGAGCGAACACACCGCGCCCTACGATGCGCTTGTGCAGATGATCGAAGGCGAGATGGATATCCGCATTGCAACGGATCCGCACGTGGTCGCGGCCGGCCAACTCCTCCTGCTGCCCGCCAACGTGCCTCACGCGCTGCATGCGCGTGTGCCGTCGAAGATGCTTTTGACGATGATCCGCGCGTGAGTCACGCATGTCCCATCCCGGACGATCAGATAGACGCAAGACGATATTCGTGATTCTATGCCCGAGCGCGGTGGAAGGCTTATTTTCCGCCATCGCGTGAGACCGGCGTAAGCGAGTCCGCCCCATGAGGATAGCCCTCCCAAGCAAGCCCGCGCGACCCCTGCCGTGCGTGCGGAGATTGCTCAAAGTCTCAAGATCCCGGCCGGGTGTTGGCGCGCCGGCACAACGTCACTTAAGGCCGCCATCCGCAAGTGGAAATCGCGCACTTTAGCTCCATGACCGGCCGCACCCGGCACACCGCCCGCAAACGACCCTGACGCCGGCCCAGAACGAGGGATCGCATCAAGGCTGCCGAGCTGTTGGCGAAATCGCTGAGACTGTTCCTGGAGAAGGTCCAGTTGTCCGACCCGAATGGCGGTTCGCCTTTGGTCCCGCCGGTCTTGCAAATCAAGTTCGTGGCGGCAGTGGACGGCAGGCCGCCGATTGAGCCCGCGCCATGACGGGGCAAGGCTGCTGCTGGGGCATCTGTCGATAACCACGCTTTTCATCGACACCATGCAGCGCACTTGTCGAGAATCACGGTCTTGATCGACACCAGGAAGGCCCGGCCTCGGCTGGGCCTTTTTTGTGCGTCACAGGGGACAACCCCGAAAAGTGTTTCCATCTGCGAAATCGCGTTTTCCAGATCGCAGCCACAGCAAGGCTTCCGACGGATTCGCTATATTCTGTGTGGCCCCCTTCGCGATCAATATTCCACCGCCCCGACCGCCGCTTCCTTCCCGGCACCTAGGATCGCATTGAACGGCGCAACGAACCGCTGGGCTTCGCTCCGCACGAACGCCTCGAAAGCGGTTGCGGTTGCCGTCAAGCGCTTGCCCGCCCGATGCACGATGTACCACTGCCGCATGATGGGAAATGCTTCCACGTCCAGCACCACCACCCTACGGTCGGCAAGTTCGCGCTCGACGGTATGTATCGAAACCAGCCCCAGCCCCAGGCCGACCTCGACCCCCTGCTTGATTGCGCCGTTGGTGTTCATTTCCATGCTCGCAACGACCCGCATGCCCCGCTCGGCGAAGAACCGTTCGACCGCATTCCGTGTGCCCGAACCCTGCTCGCGCATGAGGAACGTCTCGTTGCGCAAGTCCTCCAGGCGTATGCCCTTTTCGCCGACTCGCGGATGATCCGCCGGCGCAATGATCACCAATGGGTTGTCCATGAACGCTTCGGCCACGAGATCCAGCTCTTCCGGCGGCCGCCCCATCAGCACCGTATCCACTTCATTGTCCTCGAGCATCTGCAGCAATCCCTTGCGGTTGGTCACCTTGAAGTTCACCCGCACTTTCGGATGGCACTTGCAGAAATCCGCCAGCAGCCGGATGGCGAAATAATGCACCGTGCTCGCCACCGCGACGACCAGCCGCCCCCCTTCCATCCCCTTCAACTCGTCGATGAGCTGCTCGGCTTCGTCAAGCTGCAGCGAAATCTGCCGGCTCAAACGATACAGCTCCTCGCCGGCGCGGGTGAGAAAGATCTTTTTCCCCAATCGCTCGAACAACGGCAATCCTATGCTCTCTTCGAACTGCTTGATCTGCATCGATACGGCGGGCTGAGTCAGATAGAGCTCTTCCGCCGCCCGAGTGAAACTCAGTCGCCGCGCGACCCGCTCGAAGACCTTCAGCTGTCGGAGAGTGATGTTCATGGATAAATAATATTTATTATATTGTTAAGATAGACTGATTTTCCCTTAGCATAGATTGCCAATAAATTAGGCAGCCCCGCAAAGCATCGGCCGTTTCACCGCGGCACGCAATCGAGAGACTGCGCCGGTTCTCAGGCGTGACAAGATGGAATTTACTGAGGGATAATACATTGTTTCAAAATTTTCCACGCATCCCTGTGAACAGACAAAATTGAAGGAGACCGACATGAGGACGCGAAGAGAGTTAGCAAATGCCATCCGAGCCTTGAGCATGGATGCCGTGCAGAAGGCCAACTCGGGGCATCCGGGGGCGCCGATGGGGATGGCGGACATCGCCGAGGTGCTGTGGAACGACTATGTGTGCCACAACCCGGCCAATCCCAAGTGGCCCAACCGCGACCGCTTCGTGCTGTCCAACGGCCACGGCTCGATGCTGATCTACTCCCTCCTGCACCTGACCGGCTACGATTTGGGCCTAGAGGAGCTTAAGAACTTCCGCCAGCTCCACTCCAAGACCCCCGGCCATCCCGAATACGGCTACACCCCCGGCGTCGAGACCACCACCGGCCCCCTCGGGCAGGGCATCACCAACGCCGTCGGCCTGGCCCTGGCCGAGCGCACCCTGGCCGCCCAGTTCAACCGCCCCGGCCACACCATCGTCGATCACTACACCTACGCCTGCCTGGGCGATGGCTGCCTGATGGAGGGCATCTCCCACGAGGCCTGCTCGCTGGCCGGCTCGATGAAGCTGGGCAAGCTGATCGCCTTCTACGACGACAACAACATCTCCATCGACGGCGAGGTCCGCGGCCACGGCGACACCCCGGGCTGGTTCCTGGACGATACCCCCAAACGCTTCGAGGCTTACGGCTGGCATGTGATCCCGCAAGTCGACGGGCATGATCCGGAGGCCGTGAAGGCCGCCATCGAGGCAGCCCGCGCGGTCACCGACCGGCCGTCTTTGATCTGCTGCCAGACCATCATCGGCTGGGGCTCGCCCAACAAGCAGGGCAAGGAAGACTGCCACGGCGCCGCCCTCGGCGTCGACGAAGTCGCCCTGGTGCGCGAAACCATCGACTGGCCGCACCCGGCCTTCGAGGTGCCGGCCGATATCTACGAGGCCTGGAGCGCGCTCGAATGCGGCGCCAAGGCCGAAAGCGAGTGGAACGACCGCTTCGAGAACTACCGCCGCGAATTCCCCGAGCTGGCCGCCGAGTTCGAGCGCCGCATGGCGGGCGAGTTGCCCCGTGACTGGGCGGAGCAGTCCCAAGCCTTCATCGCCCAGGTCGATGCCAAGGCCGAGACCATCGCCAGCCGCAAAGCCTCGCAAAACGCCCTCAACGGCTTCGGGCCGCTGCTGCCGGAACTCTTGGGCGGCTCCGCCGACCTGGCCGGCTCCAACCTCACCCTGTGGTCCGGCTGCAAGAACGTCAACGCCCCCGGCCACGACGGCAACTACGTCTACTACGGCGTGCGCGAATTCGGCATGTCCGCCATCATGAACGGCCTGGCCCTGCACGGCGGCTTCAAGCCCTATGGCGCCACCTTCCTGATGTTCTCCGAATACGCCCGCAACGCGCTGCGCATGTCGGCGCTGATGAAGGTGCCGGTGATCTACGTCTACACCCACGACTCCATCGGTCTGGGCGAGGACGGCCCCACCCACCAGCCCGTCGAGCAGACCGCCACTCTGCGCCTGATTCCCAACATGCAGGTCTGGCGGCCGTGCGACGCGGTGGAGTCGGCGGTGGCCTGGAAGTGCGCCATCGAGCGCCAGGACGGCCCCACCGCCCTGATCTTCTCGCGCCAGAATCTGCCGCACATGCCGAGGACGCCGGAACAGATCGCCGCGATCACCCAGGGCGGCTACGTCCTCAGCGACTGCGCCGGCACCCCCGACGCCATCCTGATGGCCACCGGCTCGGAGGTCGAGCTGGCGGTCAAAGCGGCCGAGGCCCTGACCGCCAAGGGCAAAAACATCCGCGTGGTGTCCATGGCCTCCACCAACGTGTTCGATGCCCAGGACCCGGCCTACCGCGACAGCGTGCTGCCGCCCGCCGTGACCCGCCGCATCGCCATCGAGGCCGGTGTCACCGACGGCTGGTGGAAATACGTCGGCAGCCATGGCAAAGTTATCGGCCTGGACCGCTTCGGCGAATCCGCGCCGGCCGGCCTGCTGTTCAAAACCTTCGGCTTCACCGTCGACAACGTGGTCGGCCAGGCCGAAGCCTTGTTCTAACCGTCAGCGCCCGAGGGCCTCCCATGGCATTGATCTCCCTGCGCCAGCTGTTGGACCATGCCGCCGAGCACGGCTATGGCCTGCCGGCGTTCAACGTCAACAACATGGAGCAGGTCAAGGCCATCATGGAGGCGGCGGCGGCCGTGGACGCCCCGGTGATCCTGCAAGGCTCGGCCGGCGCCCGCACCTATGCCGGCGAGCCGTTCCTGCGCCATCTGGTGCTGGCCGCGATCGACATGTATCCGCACCTGCCGGTGTGCATGCACCAGGATCACGGCGCCTCGCCCGCGGTGTGCATCCGCTCCATCCAGTCCGGCTTCAGTTCGGTGATGATGGACGGTTCCTTGCTGGAGGACATGAAAACCCCGGCCAGCTATGCGTACAATGTCGAGACCACCCGCAAGGTGGTCGAGATGGCGCATGCCTGCGGCGTGTCGGTGGAAGGCGAGCTCGGCTGCCTCGGCTCGCTCGAAACCGGCCGGGCGGGGGAGGAGGACGGCCACGGCGCGGCAGGCGAGCTGGAGCACTCGATGCTGCTGACCGATCCGGACGAGGCGGCGGATTTCGTCCGCCAGACCCAGGTCGACGCCCTGGCGATCGCCATCGGCACCAGCCACGGCGCCTATAAGTTCACCCGCAAACCTACCGGCCAGGTCCTGCGGATCGACCGGGTCAGGGAGATCCATCAGCGGATTCCCAACATCCATCTGGTGATGCACGGCTCCTCCTCGGTCCCCGAGGATTGGGCGCAGATGATCAACGACTACGGCGGCGCCATCGGCCAGACCTATGGCGTGCCGGTCGAGGAGACCGTCGAGGGCATCCGCCACGGCGTCCGCAAGGTCAACATCGATACCGACCTGCGCATCGCCTCCTATGGGGCCATGCGCAAGTTCATGGCCGAGGACAGGAAGAACTTCGACCCGCGCAAGCTCTACAAGACCGCGCAAACCGCCATGACCGCGATCTGCCAGGCCCGCTACGAGGCCTTCGGTGCCGCCGGCCAGGCCGCCAAGCTCAAGCCCCGGCGGCTGGAGGACATGGGCTTGGCGTATGCCCGGGGCGAACTCGATCCGATCGTCCGCTAGCCCGGCAAGGCGGACGCGAAAGCGCCGGCGCAGGACGCGGGCGATGCGATTGGAAACCAAGGCCGAGCTTGAAACAAGCCCGGCCGAGCTTTTATACCCACTGACACGATATGGGAGAAAACCACGTGAAGAAAATGTTCTCGACCTACCCTGTGTTCGCAGCCCTGCTGCTGGCCGCGCCGCTCGCCGGCGCCGCTGAATACCCGCCCGATTTCGAGCCGTCGGTGATCTACCAGGATCCTAGCCTGGTCGGCAAGCCCGCCAAGGCGCCCGAAGCCGCCGCCCCGGCGGCCAAACCCCAGGCGCCGGCCGCCCAGCCCGCCGCGGCGGCCCCCGCCGAAGCCGCGCCCGGCGCCGCGAAACCCGCCGCCCCGGCCGCCGGCTCGGATTATTACCTGTTCGGCGGCATGGCCGCGGCCCTGATCGGCTTCGTGGTCTGGAGCAGCCGCCGTCCGGCGGCCACCCGCCCGGCCGCCGCGGCGCCGGCCGCCGCGCCGGCACCGGCCGGCGCCACCGGCGTCGCCAAGTACCTGCAGGCCCAGGGCCTCTCGGCCGGCCCCGAAACCGGCGTCGCCAAATATCTCAAGGCGCTGCCGGAGCCCGTCCGGGCCGCCGACACCGGCGTGGCCAGGTACCTCAAGCGCCTGCCGCTGCCCGAAGTGGCCGCCGCGGCCGAAACCGGCGTCGCCAAGTACCTCAAAAACCTGCCCAAGCCCGCCATCGTGGCGACGGGCGAAACCGGCGTCACCAAGTACCTGAAAAGCCTCAACGGCTGACCTGAGCGAAAGGGGAGGGCCGCATTGACAGCGGCCCCCTCACTCTTTACAGTTGGGAAATTGTGCGTTTAGCAATACCCACAAAAACCTTAAGACTTCACTCGACTTTTTTCTCTACTTTTTGATCGGAGGAGATCTCATGGCAAGACCATTGATTCAGCTCGCACTGGACACCCTGGACATCCCGCAGACCTTGAAGCTCGCAAGCCTTACCGCGCCTTATGTCGATATCTTCGAGATCGGTACCCCGAGCATCAAGCACAACGGCGTCGCCCTGGTGAAGGAGTTCAAGAAGCGCTTCCCCAACAAGCTGCTCCTGGTCGACCTCAAGACCATGGACGCCGGGGAATACGAAGCCGCTCCGTTCTTCGCCGCCGGCGCCGACATCACCACCGTCCTCGGCGTCGCGGGCCTGGCCACCATCAAGGGCGTCATCAACGCCGCCAACAAGCACAACGCCGAAGTCCAGGTCGACCTGATCAACGTCCCCGACAAGGCCACCTGCGCCCGTGAGTCCGCCAGGGCCGGCGCCCAGATCGTCGGCATCCACACCGGCCTCGACGCCCAGGCCGCAGGGCAAACCCCGTTCGCCGACCTCCAGGCCATCGCTAAGCTGGGCCTCCCCGTGCGCATCTCCGTCGCCGGCGGCATCAAGGCCTCCACCGCCCAACAGGTCGTCAAGACCGGCGCCAACATCATCGTCGTCGGGGCCGCCATCTACGGCGCCGCTTCCCCCGCCGATGCCGCGCGCGAGATCTACGAACAGGTCGTCGCCGCTGCCGCCTAAACGGGAATTTGCATGCATCAGAAACTGATCATAGACAAAATCTCCGGCATCCTCGCCGCCACCGATGCCGGCTATGATGCAACACTGACTGCCATGCTCGATTCGGCCGCCCGCGTCTTCGTCGCGGGGGCCGGCCGGTCGGGGCTGGTCGCCAGGTTCTTCGCGATGCGCTTGATGCATGGCGGCTATGACGTCTTCGTCGTCGGCGAAATCGTCACCCCCAGCATCCGCAAGGGCGACTTGCTGATCGTGATCTCCGGCTCCGGCGAAACCGAAACCATGCTCGCCTTCACCAAAAAAGCCAAGGAGCAGGGCGCCAACATCGCCCTCATCTCCACCCGCGACAGCTCCTCCCTCGGCGACCTCGCCGACGCCCTCTTCCGCATCGGCTCCCCCGAGCTCTTCGGAAAAGTCGTCGGCATGCCCATGGGCACCGTCTTCGAGCTCTCCACCCTCCTCTTCCTCGAAGCCACCATCTCCCACATCATCCACGAGAAAGGCATCCCCGAAGAAGAAATGAGAACTCGACACGCTAACCTGGAATAACCTAGGCAAAGCCTGCGGCAGTCCTCCCTTCTGCCCAGGCTCTTGCCCTCCACGGCCAACGCTTGGCGCTCCGGGCTCAACAAGCCCCTGCGGCCAAAACGGGCAGGTATGCCAATGGGAAGGCCAAAGAACACACTGACCGCAGCATCGATAAGACGCCGCCGCTCGAGGCCAGTGTGGGAAGATGATATCCCGAACCGGGAAACATTCTTGTGATTGCTGGCAACACCCGATACTTTAAGAAATCTTTTAGGAGTCCACTATGTCGAAAAACCTGCTTGACCAACTCCGCGAAGTCACCGTCGTCGTGGCGGACACCGGAGACATCGAAGCGATCGAGAAATTCAAGCCACGTGACGCGACCACCAACCCTTCCCTGATCACCGCTGCCGCCCAGATGCCGCAATACCAGGGTATCGTCGACGATACCTTGAAAGGCGCGCGTCAAACCCTGGGTAATAACGCGTCGGCCGCCCAGGTGGCGAATCTCGCTTTCGACCGTCTGGCCGTCTCTTTCGGCCTGAAAATCCTGCGGATCATCGAAGGTCGCGTGTCCACCGAAGTGGATGCCCGTCTCTCCTACGACACCGAGGGCACCATCGAGAAGGCGCGCGAGATCATCAAGCAATACGAAGCCGCCGGGGTTTCCAAAGAGCGCGTCCTGATCAAGATTGCCTCCACCTGGGAAGGCATCGAGGCCGCCGCGGTGCTGGAAAAGGAAGGCATTCACTGCAACCTGACCCTGCTGTTCGGCCTGCACCAAGCCATCGCCTGCGCCGAAAACGGCATCACCCTGATTTCGCCCTTCGTCGGCCGCATTCTCGACTGGTACAAGAAGGACACCGGCCGCGAGTCCTACGCCCCGCATGAGGATCCGGGCGTCCTGTCCGTGACCCAGATCTATAATTACTATAAGAAATTCGGTTACAAGACCGAGGTCATGGGCGCCAGCTTCCGCAACATCGGCGAAATCACCGAACTGGCCGGGTGCGACCTCCTGACCATCGCGCCTTCACTGTTGGCCGAGCTACACGCCACAGAAGGCGAATTGCCGCGGAAGCTGGACCCCGCCACGGCGAAGGACTACACGATCGAGAAAATCCACGTCAACAAATACACCTTCGACAAGATGCATGCGGAAAACCGCATGGCCAACGAAAAACTGGAAGAGGGTATCCAAGGCTTCACCAAGGCACTGGAGCAGTTGGAGAAGTTGCTGGCCGATCGCCTGGTCCATCTGGAAGCGGCGTAAGGTAAGGGAGCCGTCGCGCGGGGAAACCCGTTGCGACGGCCTTGCTTCCCCCGAATCCCGCTGCGCCGCCCCTTGAGTCGCCAGACCCTCCGCCTTCGGCGTCGGCCCTTTGATTTCATTTTTTCAACTAACAGTAAGGAGATCTATCATGCCTTCGCGTCGAGAACTCGCAAATGCCATCCGAGCCTTGAGCATGGATGCCGTGCAGAAGGCCAACTCGGGGCATCCGGGGGCGCCGATGGGGATGGCGGACATCGCCGAGGTGCTGTGGAACGACTATGTGTGCCACAACCCGGCCAATCCCAAGTGGCCCAACCGCGACCGCTTCGTGCTGTCCAACGGCCACGGCTCGATGCTGATCTACTCCCTCCTGCACCTGACCGGCTACGATTTGGGCCTAGAGGAGCTTAAGAACTTCCGCCAGCTCCACTCCAAGACCCCCGGCCATCCCGAATACGGCTACACCCCCGGCGTCGAGACCACCACCGGCCCCCTCGGGCAGGGCATCACCAACGCCGTCGGCCTGGCCCTGGCCGAGCGCACCCTGGCCGCCCAGTTCAACCGCCCCGGCCACACCATCGTCGATCACTACACCTACGCCTGCCTGGGCGATGGCTGCCTGATGGAGGGCATCTCCCACGAGGCCTGCTCGCTGGCCGGCTCGATGAAGCTGGGCAAGCTGATCGCCTTCTACGACGACAACAACATCTCCATCGACGGCGAGGTCCGCGGCCACGGCGACACCCCGGGCTGGTTCCTGGACGATACCCCCAAACGCTTCGAGGCTTACGGCTGGCATGTGATCCCGCAAGTCGACGGGCATGATCCGGAGGCCGTGAAGGCCGCCATCGAGGCAGCCCGCGCGGTCACCGACCGGCCGTCTTTGATCTGCTGCCAGACCATCATCGGCTGGGGCTCGCCCAACAAGCAGGGCAAGGAAGACTGCCACGGCGCCGCCCTCGGCGTCGACGAAGTCGCCCTGGTGCGCGAAACCATCGACTGGCCGCACCCGGCCTTCGAGGTGCCGGCCGATATCTACGAGGCCTGGAGCGCGCTCGAATGCGGCGCCAAGGCCGAAAGCGAGTGGAACGACCGCTTCGAGAACTACCGCCGCGAATTCCCCGAGCTGGCCGCCGAGTTCGAGCGCCGCATGGCGGGCGAGTTGCCCCGTGACTGGGCGGAGCAGTCCCAAGCCTTCATCGCCCAGGTCGATGCCAAGGCCGAGACCATCGCCAGCCGCAAAGCCTCGCAAAACGCCCTCAACGGCTTCGGGCCGCTGCTGCCGGAACTCTTGGGCGGCTCCGCCGACCTGGCCGGCTCCAACCTCACCCTGTGGTCCGGCTGCAAGAACGTCAACGCCCCCGGCCACGACGGCAACTACGTCTACTACGGCGTGCGCGAATTCGGCATGTCCGCCATCATGAACGGCCTGGCCCTGCACGGCGGCTTCAAGCCCTATGGCGCCACCTTCCTGATGTTCTCCGAATACGCCCGCAACGCGCTGCGCATGTCGGCGCTGATGAAGGTGCCGGTGATCTACGTCTACACCCACGACTCCATCGGTCTGGGCGAGGACGGCCCCACCCACCAGCCCGTCGAGCAGACCGCCACTCTGCGCCTGATTCCCAACATGCAGGTCTGGCGGCCGTGCGACGCGGTGGAGTCGGCGGTGGCCTGGAAGTGCGCCATCGAGCGCCAGGACGGCCCCACCGCCCTGATCTTCTCGCGCCAGAATCTGCCGCACATGCCGAGGACGCCGGAACAGATCGCCGCGATCACCCAGGGCGGCTACGTCCTCAGCGACTGCGCCGGCACCCCCGACGCCATCCTGATGGCCACCGGCTCGGAGGTCGAGCTGGCGGTCAAAGCGGCCGAGGCCCTGACCGCCAAGGGCAAAAACATCCGCGTGGTGTCCATGGCCTCCACCAACGTGTTCGATGCCCAGGACCCGGCCTACCGCGACAGCGTGCTGCCGCCCGCCGTGACCCGCCGCATCGCCATCGAGGCCGGTGTCACCGACGGCTGGTGGAAATACGTCGGCAGCCATGGCAAAGTTATCGGCCTGGACCGCTTCGGCGAATCCGCGCCGGCCGGCCTGCTGTTCAAAACCTTCGGCTTCACCGTCGACAACGTGGTCGGCCAGGCCGAAGCCTTGTTCTAACCGTCAGCGCCCGAGGGCCTCCCATGGCATTGATCTCCCTGCGCCAGCTGTTGGACCATGCCGCCGAGCACGGCTATGGCCTGCCGGCGTTCAACGTCAACAACATGGAGCAGGTCAAGGCCATCATGGAGGCGGCGGCGGCCGTGGACGCCCCGGTGATCCTGCAAGGCTCGGCCGGCGCCCGCACCTATGCCGGCGAGCCGTTCCTGCGCCATCTGGTGCTGGCCGCGATCGACATGTATCCGCACCTGCCGGTGTGCATGCACCAGGATCACGGCGCCTCGCCCGCGGTGTGCATCCGCTCCATCCAGTCCGGCTTCAGTTCGGTGATGATGGACGGTTCCTTGCTGGAGGACATGAAAACCCCGGCCAGCTATGCGTACAATGTCGAGACCACCCGCAAGGTGGTCGAGATGGCGCATGCCTGCGGCGTGTCGGTGGAAGGCGAGCTCGGCTGCCTCGGCTCGCTCGAAACCGGCCGGGCGGGGGAGGAGGACGGCCACGGCGCGGCAGGCGAGCTGGAGCACTCGATGCTGCTGACCGATCCGGACGAGGCGGCGGATTTCGTCCGCCAGACCCAGGTCGACGCCCTGGCGATCGCCATCGGCACCAGCCACGGCGCCTATAAGTTCACCCGCAAACCTACCGGCCAGGTCCTGCGGATCGACCGGGTCAGGGAGATCCATCAGCGGATTCCCAACATCCATCTGGTGATGCACGGCTCCTCCTCGGTCCCCGAGGATTGGGCGCAGATGATCAACGACTACGGCGGCGCCATCGGCCAGACCTATGGCGTGCCGGTCGAGGAGACCGTCGAGGGCATCCGCCACGGCGTCCGCAAGGTCAACATCGATACCGACCTGCGCATCGCCTCCTATGGGGCCATGCGCAAGTTCATGGCCGAGGACAGGAAGAACTTCGACCCGCGCAAGCTCTACAAGACCGCGCAAACCGCCATGACCGCGATCTGCCAGGCCCGCTACGAGGCCTTCGGTGCCGCCGGCCAGGCCGCCAAGCTCAAGCCCCGGCGGCTGGAGGACATGGGCTTGGCGTATGCCCGGGGCGAACTCGATCCGATCGTCCGCTAGCCCGGCAAGGCGGACGCGAAAGCGCCGGCGCAGGACGCGGGCGATGCGATTGGAAACCAAGGCCGAGCTTGAAACAAGCCCGGCCGAGCTTTTATACCCACTGACACGATATGGGAGAAAACCACGTGAAGAAAATGTTCTCGACCTACCCTGTGTTCGCAGCCCTGCTGCTGGCCGCGCCGCTCGCCGGCGCCGCTGAATACCCGCCCGATTTCGAGCCGTCGGTGATCTACCAGGATCCTAGCCTGGTCGGCAAGCCCGCCAAGGCGCCCGAAGCCGCCGCCCCGGCGGCCAAACCCCAGGCGCCGGCCGCCCAGCCCGCCGCGGCGGCCCCCGCCGAAGCCGCGCCCGGCGCCGCGAAACCCGCCGCCCCGGCCGCCGGCTCGGATTATTACCTGTTCGGCGGCATGGCCGCGGCCCTGATCGGCTTCGTGGTCTGGAGCAGCCGCCGTCCGGCGGCCACCCGCCCGGCCGCCGCGGCGCCGGCCGCCGCGCCGGCACCGGCCGGCGCCACCGGCGTCGCCAAGTACCTGCAGGCCCAGGGCCTCTCGGCCGGCCCCGAAACCGGCGTCGCCAAATATCTCAAGGCGCTGCCGGAGCCCGTCCGGGCCGCCGACACCGGCGTGGCCAGGTACCTCAAGCGCCTGCCGCTGCCCGAAGTGGCCGCCGCGGCCGAAACCGGCGTCGCCAAGTACCTCAAAAACCTGCCCAAGCCCGCCATCGTGGCGACGGGCGAAACCGGCGTCACCAAGTACCTGAAAAGCCTCAACGGCTGACCTGAGCGAAAGGGGAGGGCCGCATTGACAGCGGCCCCCTCACTCTTTACAGTTGGGAAATTGTGCGTTTAGCAATACCCACAAAAACCTTAAGACTTCACTCGACTTTTTTCTCTACTTTTTGATCGGAGGAGATCTCATGGCAAGACCATTGATTCAGCTCGCACTGGACACCCTGGACATCCCGCAGACCTTGAAGCTCGCAAGCCTTACCGCGCCTTATGTCGATATCTTCGAGATCGGTACCCCGAGCATCAAGCACAACGGCGTCGCCCTGGTGAAGGAGTTCAAGAAGCGCTTCCCCAACAAGCTGCTCCTGGTCGACCTCAAGACCATGGACGCCGGGGAATACGAAGCCGCTCCGTTCTTCGCCGCCGGCGCCGACATCACCACCGTCCTCGGCGTCGCGGGCCTGGCCACCATCAAGGGCGTCATCAACGCCGCCAACAAGCACAACGCCGAAGTCCAGGTCGACCTGATCAACGTCCCCGACAAGGCCACCTGCGCCCGTGAGTCCGCCAGGGCCGGCGCCCAGATCGTCGGCATCCACACCGGCCTCGACGCCCAGGCCGCAGGGCAAACCCCGTTCGCCGACCTCCAGGCCATCGCTAAGCTGGGCCTCCCCGTGCGCATCTCCGTCGCCGGCGGCATCAAGGCCTCCACCGCCCAACAGGTCGTCAAGACCGGCGCCAACATCATCGTCGTCGGGGCCGCCATCTACGGCGCCGCTTCCCCCGCCGATGCCGCGCGCGAGATCTACGAACAGGTCGTCGCCGCTGCCGCCTAAACGGGAATTTGCATGCATCAGAAACTGATCATAGACAAAATCTCCGGCATCCTCGCCGCCACCGATGCCGGCTATGATGCAACACTGACTGCCATGCTCGATTCGGCCGCCCGCGTCTTCGTCGCGGGGGCCGGCCGGTCGGGGCTGGTCGCCAGGTTCTTCGCGATGCGCTTGATGCATGGCGGCTATGACGTCTTCGTCGTCGGCGAAATCGTCACCCCCAGCATCCGCAAGGGCGACTTGCTGATCGTGATCTCCGGCTCCGGCGAAACCGAAACCATGCTCGCCTTCACCAAAAAAGCCAAGGAGCAGGGCGCCAACATCGCCCTCATCTCCACCCGCGACAGCTCCTCCCTCGGCGACCTCGCCGACGCCCTCTTCCGCATCGGCTCCCCCGAGCTCTTCGGAAAAGTCGTCGGCATGCCCATGGGCACCGTCTTCGAGCTCTCCACCCTCCTCTTCCTCGAAGCCACCATCTCCCACATCATCCACGAGAAAGGCATCCCCGAAGAAGAAATGAGAACTCGACACGCTAACCTGGAATAACAGGCCCGGGAGCGATCGGGCTCCTTTTCGGCTGCGCGTTCTTAGCCCACCTCGCAGGTTTCCCTGCCCGTCGGCGGATTTCACCGAAGCCGCCGACGGGCCGGTCTGCCACGAGCCTTCGACCCATCTTCGCATCACCGCTCCTTCTTGGACTTCGGGACTACCGTTGCCCACCTCGCCAATGTTCGAGAGACGATCTCACGTATAATTGAAGAGCATGGGAGACTAGAATGTCCAAGCAACACCCCATCATCGCCATCACCGGTTCCTCCGGTGCAGGTACGACTACTGTAAAATGCGCCTTCGAGCACATTTTCTTCAGGCTCGGGCTTAAGCCGCTCGTCGTCGAGGGCGACAGCTTCCATCGCTATGACCGGGTGGAGATGCGTGCGCAGATCGACAAGGCCCGTCGCGAAGGCCGGCATTTCAGCCACTTTTCGATTGAAGCCAATATCCTGGACGAACTCGAAGACGTCTTCCGCCATTACGGCGAAACAGGAACGGCCCACCGCCGCTTTTATGTACACAACGAGGCCGAAAGCCAGCGATTAGGCGGCTATAAGCCGGGGACATTTACACCATGGGAAGAGGTGCCTGCGGGAACGGATTTGCTGTTCTACGAAGGCTTGCACGGGGGCGTAGTTACCGAAAGCATCAATGTGCGTCAACACGTCGATCTCCTCGTCGGCGTAGTGCCTATCGTCAATCTCGAATGGATTCAGAAAATCCATCGTGATACCGCCGAACGCGGTTACAAACCCGAGGACGTCACTGAAACCATCCTGCGGCGGATGGATGACTACGTTAAGGTCATCACACCCCAATTTTCGCAGACTGATATCAATTTCCAGCGCGTCCCGACGGTCGATACCTCCAATCCATTCATCGCAAGGGATATTCCGACGCCGGATGAAAGTTTCGTGATCATCCGCTTCAAGGAACCGGGCAAATTCAATGTGGATTTCCCCTACCTCCTGTCGATGCTTCACAATTCGTTCATGTCTAGGCACAACTCCATAGTGATTCCCGGTGGGAAAATGGGGCTCGCGATGGAGATCATTTTCCGGCCAATCCTTGAACGTATGATGGCGGAACGCCGGAAGGCGTGAGGCTGTCCTCGCGGTTTGAACTTCCGTCAATGCCCAGGTGCGAGGGACCGGTTTGCAGCCTCGCCAGTTCACGATAGAAACGCCCCCAGTCGAACGCAGGTCCTGGGTCCGTTTTTCGTTGCGGCGCTATCGCGCTGTGCCCAACGATGCGATCCTCCGTTATTGCCGGATAACGGGCCATCAATTCCGCCACGAGGCTGGCCAAGCTTAGGTATTGTGCCGGCATGTACGGAAGGTCATCGGCTCCCTCGAGCTCGATGCCGATCGAAAAATCATTGCAGGCGCTCCGCCCCCGGAATTCGGATACCCCGGCATGCCACGCCCGACGATGCGCGGGAACGTAATGTTCGACTTCGCCATCCCGCCGGATCAGCGCATGCGCCGACACCCGCAGGTTCAGGAGGGATTCGAAGTAGGGGTGCTCCGTACTGTCGAGCTCATTGGTGAACAACTGCCGGATCCAAGGCCCGCCAAACTCGCCCGGCGGAAGCGTGATCGCATGAATCACGATCAGGGAGATCGTCTCGCCCTCCGGCCTCTCATCCTGATTGGGCGATGAAATGTATCCTCCGCCCCGGCACCCCGTCGGATTATCCCTCATATCTTTCCCATACCTCTCGTGCCAACCGCCTGTCCCGATCCAAATCCTGAATTTTAACAGTATCGCCCATCCCCGCCACGCTACAGCGGCCAGGCGCCGGCTGGTAAACTAAACTATCGGCAGTCGAATCCCCTTCGCCTTCCCGAACCCAACCCATGCGATCAGGATCTCCCGCAAATCCACCCGATCCGCACCCGACCGCCGATCTTTCCGACGCCCATCCGGCGGTGGCGCAAATTCGGGCCGCCATTGAGCCAGAATTCGCGCGATTACTGCAAGATTTGTTCACCCAGATAGACGACGAATTGTTCAATCTCTCCGACAAGGCCGATAGCAGCACCTTGCAAGCTTTGTATTTCGATGCGATGCGTCTCATCCGTCTGAAAAAAAATACGATCCTGGCATGCAGCCTGCGTGAGGTGCTCGATACATACGACCACTTCTGGAACCTGGCCCCAGGCTTGTCCGCTCATCCGCAAACCGTTGCGCCGGGACATTCGGCCGGGGACGGTTTGACCCTCCTGGAAAACGATGTCCTGGAAATCGAACTGGCCATAAGCAGTGCCGTACAAAAGGCAAACCTCCTGTTTCAAGAGGCTTTGGGAGAAATCGAGCTCCGTTTCAAAGCCTTGCGGGACGCTGGGGCCGTCACCGCGGTGGCCAATCCTGTTGCACCCGAAGTCCTGTGCCGTGCCTTCGCCGGATCAATTGCCGCGCTGCCGGTCGACATCAAGGTAACCCTGTTGATGTTGAAGCTTTTCGATCGCCACGTTCTGTGCAAGATGGGAGCGACCTATCAGCGCATGAATGATCTCCTGGCGGACTACGGCGTGCAGCCAAACGCTAGCCACCCACTGAAAGCCAAGACCTCCACGGAATCCAGTCACGATTCGCCGCCCCCTGCCCCTCGACCCATGGACGCGGATAACGACGCGGATCAGCTACACAAGCTTCTGCATTTATTCGATCTTTGGAAACGCCAAACCGGCACCGCGGCAACCCAGCCGAGCGCCGAGCCTGGAAGAAAGCGATTCGACGCCAGCGAAGTCGTCAATGCCCTGAGTCTGCTGCAACAAAACGCCGATGCGTTGACATCCGACGAACACCATCATCGCGTCCCCGTGCCGCTCCTGAAGCAATCCCTCATCGACCAGCTGGCCAGACTTCTGCCCGAAGGAGAGCATAGGCGCCTGGGTCAGTTCGAGGAAAACGTCATCGAGATGGTATCGATGATGTTCGATTTCATCTTGGAAGACTGCAATCTTCCCGATCCGGTCAAGGCGCTCATCGCCCGTCTACAGATTCCCGTCATCAAGGTCGCGATCATCGAGCGCTCATTCCTGGCGAAGAAGACGCATCCCTTGCGGCAACTCTTGAACGCTCTGGCCCAGGCCGGCGTGGGCCTGGATTCGGGAGACAGGAAGGACCAGGCCGTACTGAAGAAGATCGAGGAAGTCGTCTACCGGATACTTACGGAATTCGACAAAGATACCGGCCTGTTCGCCGCTCTGCTCGAGGACTTTTCCGCTTTTGTCGAACGCGAGCGCAAGGGCATCACGGCCAGGGAAGAACGCACGCGGCAGGCAGCGGTCACCCACGAGCGCCTGGCCCTGGCCAAGCGCGCCGCCGCGGTCGAAATCACGGCCCGCGTCGAAAAGCAGCCGCTTCCGCCTTCACTGGTTTCCCTGCTGCTCAATGCCTGGAAGGACGTACTGGTCATCGCCTATCTGCGGAGAGAAAAAGAACCCGCAGACTGGAACGAGGCCATCTCCATCATGGATCGGCTCATCGCTTGGGGAACCTCCCATGACGCCATGCTCCCGCAATCGGACGCCGGGGCGGGCGATGCGGAAATCATTCGGTCCGTACGCGATCGGTTGGAAAACATCGCATTCGACCCCGTGCAAATGCACGCATTCCTCAAGGACGTCGAACTTTGGCACGTCAGCCGCCAGAAGTCTGGCTCTTCTCCGGGCGCAGACTCGAAAAACCAAGCCGGCGGCCAGGCCGGAATGGGCGCCGGAATTGCAGCGCTGGAGCTGGGCGACATCGAAGAAGTTCTCATCCACGCCGTGGAAGGCACGGAACTCGACCCTCCTGCCTCCCAAACCCTGGATGAAAGTTTCATCGAACAGGCCAGGAACTTGCGCGCGGGGGATTGGGTCGAATTTTACGATAGTCCGGCATTGCCTTTCCGCGCTAAGCTTCTCCTCAAAAGCCAGTTCACTTCCCGTTTTGTGTTCGTCAACCGGCGCGGCATGAAGCTTCGCGAGATCGGCCTGTATGAACTGGCTTCCGGTCTCGCCGCCAACACTATCCGGCTGATCGCGGGAGCGAACGAACCGTTGCTGGATCGGGCGCTGGACGCAGTGGTCGACACCCTCGGGCGCCCGATTGAACGGCACGACGACGCCGGCACTCCCGGGCCTTCCTGATACTCCGCATTGCCAGCTTCGATCCCACGCCATGACAATCCGCGTCCGATATTTTGCCGGCCTGAGGGAACAGATGGGTCGTGCCGAAGAACAGCTCGCCTTCGAAAACCTGGCCTGCGTAGCCGACGTCTGGAAAGCCGTCTGCCAGGGCAAATCCTTGCCCGAAAATGTCCTGTGCGCGGTGAACATGGAATACGCCCGTGCCGATACGCCGGTCGGGGACGGCGATGAAGTGGCCTTTTTCCCGCCGGTCACGGGAGGTTGACATGCTGATCGAAGTCCGCGGCGACCCTTTCGACCCGCTCGCCGAACTTTCCCGCTACCGGGAGACATCCGTCCCCGCAGAACGCGTAGGCGCACTCGCGGTCTTCGTCGGCACCATGCGCGACTACAACGAGGGCTCATCGGTGCGAAAGATGACGCTGGAGCACTATCCCGGCATGACGGAACGTCAGCTGCGAAGCATCGTCGACGAAGCCCGGAGCCGCTGGCCGTTCGACGACGCCCTCGTGATTCACCGCGTCGGTGAACTGCTTCCCGCCGACCCCATCGTTCTGGTCGCCGTCTGGTCATCCCACCGCGGAACCGCCTTCGACGCCTGCCGCCATATTCTGGAAGCGCTCAAGCACCGTGCCCCTTTCTGGAAAAAGGAAACCCTGGAACAAGGCGAGCGCTGGGTTGAAACGAATACCGGCGGTTACGCTCCCGCCTTCCCGCCTAGCCCATAACCCTCGCTCCGCCGATGACCGAACACGAAACCTCGATTTACGCGAAACTGAACCTGGACTCCGGCAAGCTCACCTGGCGGGAAATGCAGCCGCACTTCGCGCGGGGAGCCGTCGTCCGGGTAGCACCCGAACTGGATCTCATCGAGGTCGGCGCGGTCATGGCCAGCGACGAGGCGGAAACCTTGTCCCGCTGGATTCGAGAAGGACGGGTAGGACGGGCGACCGAAACCGAGGCTCGTGACTGGAATGAGCGCGGCCCGCTGTTCTGGGCCGTGGTCGTAGCCCCTTGGGTTCTGGTGCAGGAAATTCCATCCCGTACGGAATGAGTTCGACGAACAATCTCCCGTAAAGGCCTCGCCGCCGCGATGATCAGCTACAACCCCAAGTCCTGGTGGGGACTGATTTTCAAGTTCCACCGGAGCGACACGTTCCGGCGCCTGCTGCCGGCCATGCTCTCTGTGGCCCTGTTCTCCGCCGGCATCGCCTACGCGGACCAGCACCTCATCCCGCATGAGCTCAAGGCCACCACGGCGCTGCACGCCCTGCTGGGCTTCGTCATCTCGATGCTGCTGGTGTTCCGCACCAACACCGCCTACGAACGCTGGTGGGAGGGCCGGCGGCTGTGGGGAGGCTTGACCAATGCTTCGCGCAATCTGGCGCTCAAGCTGGATGCCTGTCTGCCGGACGGCCACCCCTCCCGGCCGCTGCTCGCCGAACTCATCGGCGCGTATGCGGACAGCCTGAACCGGCACCTTCGGGTTGCCGCCGCGGCGGAGCACCGGCCCAACCGGATTGCGGCGCAACTGTTCGCCGAGACCGTCCGGCTCAACGGCAAAGGCGAGCTCTCCGGCGACAAGCTGCTCTGCCTCAATCCCGACTTGAGCGCGTTCACCGAGATCTGCGGCGGCTGCGAACGTATCCAAAAGACGCCCATTCCCTATTCCTACAGCCTGTTTCTGAAGAAGTTCATCTTCCTCTACATCGTTTCCATGCCTTTCTGCTTCGTGCCGGACTTCCACTATTGGACGGCCCTGATCACGACCCTGGTTTTCTATGTGCTGGCCAGCCTCGAACTGATCGCCGAGGAAATCGAGAACCCATTCGGCGACGATGCGAACGATCTTCCCACCGAAGAGATCGCAGTGAACATCCGCCTACGGGCACGCGAACTCCTGGTTCATGGCGAACCCGGATGCTGACGATTCGACTTAAGGCCCATCGCGCCGATGTGTGATATAAGAGTAACGGCGAAAACCTGGGCTCCGGCCGCCGCGCCGCCCTTTCAGCCACCGTCCCTTGGAGAGCAGCCATGCCCGATCACGTCTACAAGATCATCGAAATCGTCGGCACATCGACCGTGAGCACCGACGATGCGATCCGCACGGCCATAGCCAAAGCCGGAAAAACCCTGCGCCACATGAACTGGTTCGAAGTCATCGAAACGCGCGGTCATATCGTCGACGGCGAGGTCGCCCATTTCCAGGTCATGCTGAAAGTGGGTTTCCGGCTCGAAGATTAACCGCTTCCGTCACTGCTCCGCACCTCATGACCCTTCCCAGCTCCCGCACTTGTTTCTTCCTCGGCTTCCTGTTCTGCGCCATCCTATTGGCCGTGGCGCTTTACTTCCAGTTCTCCGGCGGGCTCGAACCCTGCCCCTTGTGCATCTCCCAGCGCATCATGGTGCTGGCCGTAGCGCTGGTGTTTCTGGCCGCGGCGCTCCATCACCCGGGTGTCGCCGGAATCCGGGCGTATGCAGTGCTGGGTACGCTTGCGGCGCTTGGCGGCGCCTCGGTTTCCGCCCGCCATGTCTGGCTGCTGCATCTCCCGCCGGAGGAGGTCCCCGAATGCGGCCCCGGCCTGAGCTACATGTTCCGGAATTTCCCGCTCGGCGACACCCTCAAGGCCATGCTGAGCGGCACCGGCGATTGCGCCAAGGTGGACTGGACCTTCCTCGGCCTGAGCATGCCCGCCTGGGTACTGATCTGCTTCCTGGGCCTTGGCGCCTTCAGTCTTCTGCAATGGTGGAACGCAGAGCGCTGACCGAGCCACCGACGGGGAAGGTCGGCATCATGCTCGGCCCTGCAACTGCGATCTGTTAAAATGCACGGATCATCTTTCCGGGTTTTCCTTCAACCGTGGCCAGTCACCTCCTACGCATAGCGACCCGCAAGAGCCCGCTGGCTTTGTGGCAGGCGGAATACGTCGCATCCCGCCTTCAGGCCGCCCACCCCGGGCTCCGGATCGAACTGGTCGGGATGACCACCCGGGGCGACAAACTACTCGACGCGCCCCTGGCGAAAGTGGGCGGCAAGGGGTTGTTCGTGAAGGAACTGGAGCAGGGAATGCTCGCGGGCGAGGCCGACATCGCCGTCCACTCCATGAAGGACGTGCCGGTCGAATTCCCGGAAGGGCTCCATCTCGCCGCGATACTGGAACGCGAAGACCCCCGCGACGCCTTGGTCTCCAACCGCTACCGGAGCCTCGCGGAACTCCCGGCCGAGGCCCGTATCGGCACATCCAGCCTGCGGCGCCAGTGCCAGATCAAATCGCACCTTCCCGCCTGCGCGCTGCACGATCTGCGCGGCAACGTCAACACCCGGCTCGCCAAACTGGACGCGGGCGAATTCGACGCGATCGTGCTGGCCGCCGCCGGCCTGAAACGGCTCGGCCTCCATGAACGCATCGCCGAAACGCTGGCGCCGGAATACAGCCTCCCTGCCATCGGCCAAGGCGCGATCGGGGTGGAGTGCCGGATGGGCGATGCCCGGACCAACGCGCTGCTGGAGCCGCTGCATCACCCGCCCACCGCCTGGTGCGTCCTGGCCGAGCGGGCCATGAACCGGCGCCTCGATGGCGGCTGCCAGGTACCGATCGCCGGCTTCGCCCAGCTCGAAGGCGACAGCCTGCGCTTGCGGGGGCTGGTCGGCAATCCGGACGGCTCGGGCATCATCCGCGCCGAAGCCACCGGTCAGATCTCCGCTGCCGAGGCGCTGGGAGAACAGGTCGCCGAGGAACTGCTCGGCCAGGGTGCGGATGAAATACTCCGCTGCGTTTACGCCGCGCCCTGACGAAGATGGGCATGCCTCCCTCCTTGTCGGGATTGCGCGTCCTCGTCACGCGACCGAAGGATCAGGCCGAACCGCTATGCAAGCTGGTCGAAGGAGCGGGTGGCAATGCGGTCCGTTTCCCCCTGCTCGACATCCAGCCGAGCGCGCGGGCGGGTGAAGGAGCCGCGTTCCTTCAGCAAGTGTCGGATTGGGATTGGTGGATCTTCGTCAGCGCCAACGCGGTGAACCAGGCCAGGGCACTCGGCGCCCTTCAACCGGGCGGCGCCAGGCCCCGCATCGCCGCCATCGGCAAAGCCACGGCCGATGCTTTGGCTGAAGCCGGGATCACCGTGGACCTCATTCCGGAGCCGCAATCGAATTCGGAAGGATTGCTGGATATGCCTGCCATGCGGGAAATCGCGGGCCGGCGGATACTGATCGTGCGCGGCGAAGGGGGGCGGGAAGAGCTCAAGAACCAGCTTGTCGAACGCGGCGCGCTGGTCCAGTATGCCGAGCTGTATCGGCGGGTACCGGTGTACACGGGCGCCGAAACACTGATCGACGGCTTGCGGACGGCCGGGTTCGACATTCTGACCGCCACCAGCGGCGAAGCCATCGAGCACCTGTACCGCCTGGTTCCGCCGGAGGACCGGCCGCGCCTGATCGAAACACCGCTGGTCGTCATCAGTGAACGATTGAAAAATCAAGCCGGATCGCTGGGTTTCCAGCACGTGGCCGTGGCCGACACGACGTCGGACCCGGCCGTGCTGGAAGCCTTGAAGGATGTCGCTGCCCACCTGACATCCTCGCGACCCGAGCCAAACGATAAGGGATAAGCCATTGGCCGAGGAAGAGAAACAAATGACCGACGCGCCGCAACGACCGGCAGCCGGGGAAGACCCACAACACCCGAAGGCTAAAGCCGCGCCCTCCGCTCCCGCGCAGCCGCCGCGCAAAGCGCGGGTAGTCGCCTGGCTGGGTTACTCGATGCTGGCGGCCATACTGCTGCTGGCCACCGCAGGCTATTTCTTGATCCAGGAACTGCGCTCCAAGCAGGAAGGCCTGGGCGGCGAACTCAACAAGGGCGATCTGCACGTGCTGGAACTGAGCCGTCAGATCAGCAGCCTGCAGACCCAGCTCGCCACCCTGCATTCACAGTTCGCCACGCTGCAAGGGCAGCTTGGCACCGAAGACAGCAAGCTGGAGCGCCTGCTCGGCGAGCAATCCACCGATTTCGGCCAGAAACTCGAAGATACGCGCAAAGAACTGGCGCAATCCATCCAGGCCATCCAGCGCCAGTTGAGCCGGACCCATAGCGACGTCCTGATCGCCGATGCCGAATATCTCTTGAGTATCGCCAACCAAAAACTGCACCTGAGCGGCGACGTAAAATCCGTGCTCGAAGCCATGCAGGCCGCGGACCAAAGGCTGCACGACAGCGGCGACCCGGGCGTGTTCAAGGTGAGGGAGGCGCTGGCGGAAGAAATCGATCGGCTCGAAGCCTTCCAGGCCCCCGATGTAGTGGGGCTGTCGGCCAGGCTGCTGGCCATCGAAGCCAAGACGCGGGAACTGCCGCTCTTCCTGCCGCATCCCGACATGTCGAAGGAGCCGCGGGAGACGCCCAAGGCCAAATCGCCGGAGGCCGAAGCCGGCGACGACGCTAGCTCGCCCCTGGAACAGCTCAAGGAACTGGTTACGGTGCGTCGCGTCGACCGCCCCGTGCATGCCGTGCTGACCCCGCAGGAAGCGGCCGGCCTCAGGGAAATTCTGCTGCTCAAACTGGAAATGACCCGCGCCTCCCTTTTGCGCGGCGACGATGCACTGTTCCACAGCAATCTGGAATCCGCAAACGCCTGGCTGAACGAAAACTTCGACCGCGACTCCTCTGCCTTCAAGGACATCGCAGGCGATCTCAAGGCCATGGCCGGCGTCCAGCTCAAAGCCTCCTTCCCCGACATCAGCAGATCGCTCGCTTTGCTCCGCAACATCGAAAAGCTGCGGCTCGAAGCCGACGCTGTCTCCCCGGCAAGCACGGCAGTCCCTGCCGCCACGCCGGGAAGTGAAGCGCCGGGAGACAAACGGTGAAAAGGCTCGCCATCCTGGCCGCGATCCTGGTCCTCGTCGCCGGGGCGGCGTATTACGTCTACGGCCATTTCCTGCCCCAGGGCGATCCCGGCTACGTGATCATCGGCTACGGACCCTGGACGCTGGAGTCGTCGCTGGTGATACTCGCCGGCGCCCTCACGCTAGCCTTCATCCTGTTCTATGCCATCATCCGCTTGGTCATCCATGCCTTGCGGCTGCCGCGGGTACTCCGGCAGCGCGGCGGCCAAAGGCGCAGCCGCCAGTCACAGGAGGCGCTCATCACAGGCCTGATCGAATCCGCCGAGGGCAACTGGGAAAAGGCCGAGAAGACACTCATCCGCCATGCCGCCGACAGCGGCGTTCCCCTGATCAATTACCTGACCGCGGCCCGGGCAGCGCACTCGCGTGGAGCGGCCGAGCAGCGCGACGAATATCTCAAGCTGGCGCATGAAGCCATGCCCGAGGCGGAAATCGCCATCGGCCTCACCCGCGCGGAATTGCAGCTCTCGGACAAACAGTTCGACCAGGCGCTGGAATCGCTCTCGCAGCTCAACCGGATCGCGCCCACCCACGCCGCCGTCCTGAGGCTGCTCCATCAGGCCTATGCCCAGGTGGAAGACTGGGAAGGCCTGCGCAATCTCATCCCCAGCCTCCATACCAACAAGGTGATGATGGAGGCGGAAATCAAGCTGCTGGAGACCGAAACCTACAGCGCCCTGCTGAAACAGCACGCGGAAGCCGGCGATGCCGCGCGCCTGCAAAAACTTTGGGAAAACATCCCCGGCCATATCCGCAAGGCAACCGGCATCGAAACGCTGTATTTCGCGGCCATGATCGACGCCGGAGCAGGGTTGGAGATCGAGCCCGCCGTGCGCGCGAGCCTGGACCGCGAATGGAATGAGACCGTGCTGGTGCTTTACGGCTGCATCCCGGCGCCCGATGCCGGCCAGCGGCTCGCCCTGGCCGAGAAATGGCTGGTCCGGCACGGCAATGACGCCGTGCTGCTGCGAGTGTTAGGCAAGCTTGCCGTGCGCGCCGGGCGGACCGAACCCGCCCTGCGCTATCTCGAACAGAGCCTGGAATTGGAACCGAGCGTGGAAGCCTGCCAAGTCATGGGCGACCTGCTTTTGCGGCAAAACGACACTGCGGCGGCCTGCGCCTGTTTTCGCCGCGGTCTGCTGCTCGCCTCCAGCGAAGTCGTCGCCCAAGTCGAGCAGCATCCCAGCGGCGAGTCCGAGCCCGCCGGACTGGAAACCGAAACGCCGGACTGACGGCGCGCCCTCAGCCTCGGCTGCCGGCGAAAATCCCCAGCGAATCCCAGATTTCGTCCACCCGGCGCTGCACCGCTGCGTCCATGGCGATGGGCCGTCCCCATTCCCGGGTGGTTTCGCCCGGCCACTTGTTGGTGGCATCGAACCCGACCTTCGAACCCAGGCCCGAGACCGGCGAGGCGAAATCCAGGTAGTCGATCGGAGTGTTTTCGATCAGCGTGAGATCCCGGGCCGGGTCCATCCGCGTCGTCATCGCCCAGACCACGTCTTTCCAGTCCCTGGCGTCGACGTCGTCATCGACCACGATCACGAACTTGGTGTACATGAACTGCCGCAGGAACGACCAGACACCGAACATCACCCGCTTGGCATGGCCGGCATACTGCTTTTTCATGCTCACCACGGCCAGGCGATAGGAACAGCCTTCCGGCGGCAGGTAGAAATCCACGATCTCCGGAAACTGCTTTTGCAGGATGGGCACGAACACTTCGTTGAGCGCCACGCCCAGCACCGCCGGCTCGTCCGGAGGCCTGCCGGTATAGGTGCTGTGGTAGATCGGCGAATGCCGCTGGGTGATGCACTCGATGGTGAAGACCGGGAACGATTCCACCTCGTTGTAATAGCCGGTGTGGTCACCGAACGGGCCTTCCGGCGCCGTCTCGCCGGGGTAGAGGAAACCCTCCAGCACGATTTCGGCGCTGGCCGGCGCCTGGAGATCGCTCAGGATGCAGGATGCGACCTCCGTCCTGGCGCCCCGCAAAAGGCCCGCGAAGCCGTATTCGGACAGCGTATCGGGCACCGGCGTGACCGCTCCCAGCACCGTGGCCGGATCGGCGCCCAGGGCCACAGCCACCGGAAAGGGCTCGCCGGGCCTGGCCTCCTGCCAGTCCCGGAAATCCAGAGCACCGCCCCGGTGGGCCAGCCAGCGCATGATCGTCTTGTTGCGGCCGATGACTTGCTGGCGGTAAATCCCGAGGTTCTGCCGCGGCTTGCGCGGCCCGCGGGTGATGACCAGCGGCCAGGTGATCAGCGGACCGGCGTCACCCGGCCAGCAGGTCTGGATCGGATAACGGCCGAGATCGACTTCACTGCCGCGCAGCACCTCCTGCTGGCAGGGCGCGTTGCGGACCTCCCTGGGGGCCATGTGCAACACCTGGCGGTAAAGCGGCATCTTCTCGAAGGCATCGCGCATGCCTTTGGGAGGTTCGGGCTCTTTCAGCGAGGCGAGCAGCATGCCCACATCCCGCAGGGCGCCGACCGAGGTCTCCCCCATCCCCAGGGCCACCCGCCGCGGCGTGCCGAACAGATTGCCGAGCAGGGGGATGGACGAGCCTTTGGGATGCTCGAACAGCAGGGCCGGTCCTTCCGATTTCAGCGTGCGATCGCAGATTTCGGTGATCTCGAGATTCGGGTCCACCGCCGCGCCGATGCGCCTAAGCTCCCCCTCCTCCTCGAGCCGGCCGATGAAATCCCTCAGATCCCGGTATTTGGCACCGCTCCGAGTCATTTGCACTCAGCAAGAATAGCGAACGCTCAGGCGAAAAAACTCTTCACGCTCGCTTCGATCACTGCCCAGGGCAACACGAAAGGCTTCTTCGTGATCGTGATGGCCAGGAGATCGCCCCTGAACTCGTAAACGCCATCCACCCCATTGCCGCTGAAACGGCCAGCGGTTTCGTCGCCGGAGAACTCCATGCCTTTCTCGCGCGCCGCCTTCTCCGCCTTCGCGACCAGCGACTGGGGTTCCGAGCCGATCTTGATCTCGATGATCTTGGTCATGGTCCTGTGAGAGCCTGAAAGATACCGCCCGGTATGGTAGCGGAATTAGTCGCAACTGGCGATGATGACGGACCGGCAACGATCGCCTTGCGCGGGTATAATTCCCGGCCGTATCCCAAAAGAACCACCCGGAGCCAGGGCGGCATTTCCCACGTTTTCGTCAAGTCCATTCAAGAGGAAGCTCGTGCAACTGGAACACATCTTGAGGTCCTATGCGCGTTATGCGCCCGTCTACGATCACACCTTCGGCTGGCTCCTGAACTTCCGCGGCCGCTCGCTTGCCGCGCACGTCGCCAACCGCCGGCCCGGGCGCATACTGGAAGTGGGCGTGGGCACCGGCATCAGCCTGCCGTTCTACCGCAAGGAGCACCAGGTGCACGGCATCGATATTTCTCCCCACATGCTGGAGCGCGCCCGCCGGCGGGTGCGCCGCAACAGCCTGAACCACGTGGTCCGGCTCGAAATCATGGATGCGCGCGAAATGACCTTCCCGGACGACTACTTCGACGCGGTCGTCGCCGCTTACGTGATGTCGGTCGTCCCCGAACCGGAGCGGGTGCTGAGCGAAATCGAGCGGGTCTGCAAACCCGGCGGCGACGTCATCATCGTCAACCACTTCGCGGCGGACAAAGGGGGCGCCCGCCGGCATTTCGAGGCCCTGCTATCCCCCCTGTCCCACAAGCTCGGCTGGCGTCCCGACATGCCCATCGACGAAATTCTGGCCCATACCTCGCTGCATGAGGTCCGCCGGCAGACGCTGCCGCCGATGGGACTGTTCACCCTGCTGCATCTCCGCAAGGATCCCTCGGAGCCGACGCCTCCGGCAACGCAGTGACTCAAGCGTGGGCGGTCGAAGAGCACAATGTTAGAATTTCATAAATTTACCTGGTCAAGCACGCCTCCCCTGCCGCAGACGACATGTTCGATTCATCGCAAGCCCACGATACCCCTTTCGAAATCCGCGCGGGCTCGTTCAACCTGCCCGTGCTCAAGCTGACCAGCGACAGCGCGGATGCCATCGCCCATCTGCTTGCGGCCCGCGTCCAGCAGGCGCCGGACTTCTTCCGGCATGCGCCGGTCATTCTCGATCTGCACGAACTGGCCGGACGCGATCACGTCCCCGACTTCGACGCCCTGCTGCAAGTCCTCCGCGGAAGCGGACTGACACCGGTGGGCGTCCGCGGCGGCAATGCGGAGCAGAACGCCGCCGCGGACGCGGCAGGCCTGGCCCTGTTGTCCGAGGGCAAGCATCATGAAACGCACCCGGCGCCGGCGGCCGAACACCCCCGGCCTGTTCACGAGCCGGTTCGCCCTCCCCGGCAGGGCACGAAAATCATCGATCAGCCGATCCGGTCGGGCCAGCGGGTCTACGCGAACGACGGCGATCTGGTCGTGATCGCCACGGTAAGCCCGGGGGCGGAGCTGATGGCCGACGGCAACATCCATGTCTACGGCTCGCTCCGCGGCCGCGCCATGGCCGGCGTCAAAGGTGACCTCGAGGCCCGCATCTTCTGCATGGATCTCCAGGCCGAGCTGATCGCCATCGGCGGCCACTACAAGATCAGCGAGAACCTCGACGGCGCCGCGCGCGGCAAACCGGTACAGATCATGCTGCGCGACAATGCGCTGATCGTCCAGGATTTATGACGTTTTCGACGAATATTGGGAGGATCGAAATTTGGCCAGAATCATCGTTGTAACCTCCGGAAAAGGCGGGGTCGGCAAAACCACGACCAGCGCGGCCTTCGCCACGGGGCTTGCGCTCAAGGGTTTCCGCACCGCGGTGATCGATTTCGACGTAGGCTTGCGCAACCTGGACCTCATCATGGGCTGCGAGCGCCGGGTGGTCTACGACTTCGTCAACGTCATCAACCAGGAAGCGACCCTCAACCAGGCCCTCATCCGCGACAAGCGCTGCGACAACCTGTTCATCCTGCCCGCCTCCCAGACCAGGGACAAGGAAAGCCTCACCAAGGAAGGCGTCGAACGGGTGCTCAACGAACTGGGGGAAACCTTCGACTACGTGGTGTGCGACTCCCCCGCCGGCATCGAGCGCGGCGCCACCCTGGCCATGTACTTCGCCGATGACGCCATCGTCGTCACCAACCCCGAGGTCTCCTCGGTACGCGACTCGGACCGCATGCTGGGCATCCTCGCCTCCAAGTCGAGGCGCGCCGAAACCGGCGAGGAACCGATCAAGGAGTACCTGCTGCTCACCCGCTATTCACCGCAGCGCGCCAAGATCGGCGAAATGCTCAGTGTGGACGACGTTCAGGAAATCCTGTCGCTGCACCTCCTCGGCGTGATCCCGGATTCCCGGGCCGTACTCAACGCCTCCAACTCCGGCGCGCCGGTGATCCTGGACGAAAAAAGCGATGCGGGACAGGCGTATGATGACGCCGTACGCCGTTATCTGGGCGAGGACGTGCCGCACCGGTTCATCGCGGCGGAAAAGAAAGGCTTCATCAGCCGGCTTTTCAGAGGTTAAGACCATGGGACTTCTGGACTATTTTCGCGGTTCTAGAACCGACAGCGCGGCGGTCGCCAAGGAGCGGCTGCAGATCCTCGTCGCCCACGAACGGGCCGAGCGGAACAAGCCGGATTACCTGCCCATGCTGCAGAAGGAACTGCTCGAAGTCATACGCAAGTATGTCAACGTCGACCAGGACGCCATCACGGTCACCATGGAAAAGGACGACAAGCGGGAAATACTCGAACTCAACGTCGTCCTTCCGGACACCATCGAACCTCGGCCGAAGCGTAAGCGCGGCTGAACCATCCCATTTTTCGACCTGCCCACGCATACGGGAGATCCACTATGCACGACGACATCACTACCATCGTTGGGAACGCCGCCGGCCAGATATGGCAGTTCCTCGACCAGAACGGCGAAGCCAGCGCCAGCCGGCTCGCCGATGAAACGGGCCTGGACAGGAACGAGGTGCAGCGCGCCATCGGCTGGCTGGCGCGCGAAGGCAAGCTCGTCACCGAAAAACGCGGCCGCTACGAGTTTTTCCGGCTGAACACCGAATAATGCCGAGAGCCCTTGCTCCCGGCGGAGCAGGGGCGCCTCGATGCCGGCACGGCTCCCGCCCGCCGATCCCGCCTTCCCCGCCATGAAAATAGCCACCTGGAACGTGAACTCCCTGCGGGTCAGACTGCCGCAGGTGCTCGATTGGCTCGAATCGGCGCAGCCGGACCTTCTGGGCGTGCAGGAAACCAAGCTGACGGACGACGCGTTTCCGGTCGAGGAACTGCGCGCCGCGGGTTACCACGCCGTCTACAGCGGCCAGAAGAGCTACAACGGCGTCGCGGTATTCAGCAGGACGCCGGTCGAAAACGCGCAGACCGATCCCCCGAATCTGGACGACCCGCAGCGCCGCATCCTGGCGGTGACTGCCGGGCCGCTGCGCGTCATCAACCTGTACGTTCCCAACGGCGGCGAAGTCAGTTCGGACAAATACGCCTATAAGCTCGACTGGCTGGCGAAGATCCGCGATTTCATCGCCGGCGAGATGGAGACGCACCCCCAAACGGTGGTGCTGGGCGACTTCAACATCGCACCGGAGGACCGCGACGTGCACGACCCCGAAGCCTGGCGCGAACGGATCCTGTGCAGCACGCCCGAACGCGACGCCTTCCGCGCCTTGGCCGGCCTGGGGCTGTCCGATCTGTTCCGCCGCTTCGAGCAGCCGGAGGGCAGCTTCTCCTGGTGGGACTATCGCGCCGCCGGCTTCCGCCGCAACTTAGGGCTCCGGATCGACCACATCCTCGCCTCCCCGCGGCTCGCCGAGCGCTGCACCGCCTGCACCATCGACAAGGCGCCGCGCAGGCTGGAGCGCCCCTCAGACCACGCGCCGGTCGTCGCCGAATTCGATGGACTCTACTAAAATCACGCCACCAGGACTCATGCGGAATGGACCGGTCGAGCTAAACCGATCAAAGAATATTCCGCGACCCGGCGGAGAAAGCTTGAAAGAACGCACCGAGGTCGCGCTTTAAGGAATCTTGAAGGGAGCGGCAAGCGCAATGGGCCTGGAAGTGAGGTCGCCTTCTCATCGTCTACCTCGCAGGCGTTTGGCGCGTTGATCACGATGCCGCTCGCAGCCAAGGGCCAGGCCGCCCATTCGTGCCCATGCCAGTCGGGAGCCCGTGTCGGTTCAGGCGGCACGCCCGTCCAAGCGTCCGGTGACTTTCATGAACGCCAGAATCCTGCTTATCGACGATGACCCGAAAGACCGCCTGCAAACCATGCAAGTGCTGCGGGAAGGGGAGATCGATGCCGAATTTCTGGAAGTGGCTGGCCGTCAGGATTTCGAGACCTATTCGGGACAAGCCGACTTCGACCTGGTGATCACCGAGTTCAAGCTGAGTTGGACTGACGGGCTTCAGCTGCTCAAGGCGCTCAAAGCGAGGTACCACTGCATCCCTGTCATCATGCTGACGGCGAATGGCGATGAGGAAATCGCAGCGGCGGGGATGAAGGCAGGGTTGGCGGATTACCTCCCCAAGCGTCGGCGGCAACGGTTGGCCGAGGTCGCGCGGGAATGGCTGGCGTCGCGCGACACCTACTGCAAGGTTTCCGACGAATACGTCCGGCTCTGCGAAAAATGGGACCTCGCCATTTCCCGCTTGACGTCGGACTACGCTTATTCGATGCGCATCGAGCCGGACGGCAGACTGACGTGCGAATGGGTGACGGAACCGTTCACCCGCATAATGGGATATTCCCTCGAGTCCGTCCGCTCGCGCACGGACTGGCTGGCTCCCGTGTTTCCGGATGACCGGCCTTTATTCGCCCATTGGCTGGCCAAACTGCGGGCAGGGTCGCAGGACACCTGCGAATATCGCATTCTGGACAGGGACGGCCAAGTGCACTGGGTGCAAGACCGCGCCATCCCGGTACGCGACTGGATCGCCGGCAAGGTATTGCGCATCTATGGCGCGGCGCAGGACATCACTTCCCGCCGCAAGGTGGAAAGCGAACTGCGCCTCATGCTCCGCGCGATCGAGTCGAGTAACAATGGCATCATCATCACCGGCCCTGCGGGCGAGGATTTCGGCATCATCTACGCCAATTCGGCGTTTCAGAAGATGACCGGCTATTCCCAGGAGGAACTACTGGGGCGCAACTGCCGCATTCTGCAAGGGGACGACCGGGACCAGGCCGATCTGGAGAATCTGCGGAGCGCATTGCTGGCCGGGCATGATGGCTATGCCGTACTGCGCAATTACCGCAAAGACGGCAGCATGTTCTGGAACGAAATCTACGTCTCGCCGCTCGCCGACGAAAATGGCCGGATCACCCACTTCGTGGGCGTGCAGAACAATGTCACCGAGCGCAAACAGGCCGAGGATGCCTTGCGGGAACTGTCGATACGTCTGCAAACCGCCCGAGAAGAGGAGCGCACCCGCATTTCCCGCGAGATCCACGATCAGTTCGGCAGTCTGCTGGCGTCGCTCAAGCTGGATGTACGCTGGCTTTCCAGACGCATCGGCGAAGCCGACTCCACGCAGCGGGAAAAAGTTGCGGAAATGAGCCGCTTGATCGATGAGGCGATGCAGTCGGTGAGGAAAATTTCCACCGAACTACGGCCTAGCATTCTGGATAATCTGGGGCTCCTGCCCGCCGTCGAATGGCTGGTCAAGCAGTTCCTGGCGCATTCGGGTATAACGGGAAACCTGACCATCCCGAGCAATGAGAATATCGGCATGGAAAGCGAACGAGCCACCGCCGTTTTCCGCATACTGCAGGAAGCGCTGACCAACATCTCGCTGCATGCCCATGCCTCCCGGGTGGATGTCGCGGTCGAGGTCGATGAGCAAAAGTTGACCTTGACCGTCAAAGACGACGGCTGCGGCATCCCCAGGCAGAAACTGGCCACGCCGGATTCTCACGGCATTCTCGGCATGCGTGCGCGAGCGGAGAGTTTTGGGGGAAAACTCAAAATTTTGAGCAAACCGAAAGCCGGAACGACCCTTCTGCTGCAGATGCCGCTGCGGTAGACCACCGGGGAGCCCGAGCATGATCAGAGTACTGATTGTCGACGATCACGCCATTTTCAGAACCGGTCTGAGGCAGGTCATATCCGAGGAAGCCGATCTGGAAGTGGTGGGAGAGGCGGGCACGGCGCAGGAGGCCATCGAATTGGCCAGAATTCCCGGGCAATGGGATGTCATGGTGCTCGACATTGCCCTACCGGACAGAAGCGGCTTGGATGTCCTCCATCGGGTCAAGCAGTCCGGCGCGCGTTTGCCGGTGCTGATTCTAAGCATGTATCCGGAAGACCAATACGCTGTCAGGATGTTGCGGGCAGGCGTGGCCGGCTATCTCACCAAGGAAAGCGCGCCCGATCTGTTGGTGGAGGCGATTCGCAAGGCGGCGCGGGGCGGAAAATATGTCAGCCCGGAAATGGCGGAACGGCTGGTAGACGAACTCGACGCCAGCCGGAGAAAGCCGCTACATACGACTCTATCTGACCGTGAATTCCAGGTCTTCCGGGCCATCGCCATGGGCAAGAGCAGCATGGAAATCGCCCGCGAGCTGTTCATCAGCGTCAAGACCGTCGGCACCTACCGCACGCGGCTTCTACGCAAGATGGAAATGTCCAAAAACGCGGAAATCATTCGCTACGCGTTGGAGAACGACCTATTGGACTGACCGCGGCGCGTGTTTCCTCCGGCCCGCATCGAATCTTCGCTTCCCCGGCAGGGAGGCGGTCTTTTCGGTGGCTGCCATCTCCGTTCTGTCGGATATTTGCCTACAAGAATATTCCTCCTCGACTCTCGTCAGAGCAAGCAGACCGCTGATACTTCGGCAACGGTAAGTTCCGCATAATGACTGTATAACCAACGGAATTATGCGGTCTTGGGATTTATGGAAACATCCGCGGCGTCGGGCGATGGATGCAGAACGGCCTTACTTGAGATTCTCGAAGTCCTGCTGACGGGGGAAACGGACGAGCGGCGGATATTGCAGGCGGTTTGCGAGAAGCTGCTTTTCGCGCGTTCTTATACCCTTGTTTTCGTAGCGGTTCGGGAGGATTTGGCCGTGGTGCGGGTCGCCGCATCCGCGGGTGATGGCGCGCAAGCCATAGCGGGCGCGGCGCTCGGCAAGGTTGGTACGGGCGACCCGGTAGAAGAATGCATGCTATCCATGACCCCGGTACGACTGGATCATGGCCTGGGAGGCGTGCTGTCGCCCGGATTGCCGGCGGACTTGCAGCGGCTTCCGGCAGCGCTTTATCCGCTGGAACTGAGGGGAAAAAGTGCGGGATTGATCGGCGTCATCGACCAGCGGGGACGCCTTCGGGAAGGAGGCGAACATGCCTTGCTCCTGAGCACGGCCGGGCACACCGGTATCGCGCTGGGCATGCTGCGGGCGTTCGTGGCCGAAAGCACGGCGCTGGCGGATTTGCGACTGACAGCCGCCGTGTTCGACAACTCGCTGGAAGGCATCATCATCACCGACCCCGAGGGCGCGATAGAAGCAGTAAATCCCGCTGTGACCCGCGCCACCGGCTACACCGCCGAAGAACTGCTGGGTCAAAACCCCCGCATGTTACAGTCGGGCAGACAGGGAAAAAAATTCTACAAGGCGATGTGGAAAAGCCTCCGATGCAGCGGCCGATGGCAGGGTGAAATCTGGAACCGGCGCAAGAACGGCGAGATTTACCCTGAATGGCTCAGCATCTCCGCCATCCGCGGTGAGCATGGGGAAATCGAACACTACATCGGCATCTTCATCGACATCTCCAGACAGAAGGAAGCCGAGCTGCGCCTGGATTATCTGGCGCATCACGACAAGCTGACCGGCCTGCCCAATCGCGATTTCATCCACGACAGCCTGCGGATGGCCATCGCGCAGGCCAGGCGCTACCGCCGCCAGATCGCCTTGCTGTTCATCGATCTCGATCATTTCAAGCACGTCAACGACACCTATGGCCATGCCAGTGGCGACGAACTGCTGCAGGCGGTGGCCCGGCGCCTCAGGGGATGTCTGCGCAAGGAGGACACCCTGTCCCGCATGGGCGGCGACGAGTTCACGCTACTGCTGCAGCAGGTCGGTTCGCGCGAAGAAATCAGACTCATCGCCGATAGGATCGTCTCGTCCTTAAAGGCGCCGTTCGAAATCGCCAAGCACGAGGTTTACATCAAGGCCAGCGTCGGGGTGAGCATCTACCCGGATGACGGCGAGACGCCGGAATCGCTGCTGAAAAATTCGGATGCCGCGATGTACCATGCCAAGCAGGATGGACGTGACTGCGTGAGGCTCTTCCAGCCGGACATGGAAAGGTATTTGTCCGAACGGGTGACCGTGGAGCGGGATATTCACAGGGCTCTGGAAAGAGGTGAGTTCAGGCTGTTCTATCAGCCGCAGTTCAATCTGGCGACGGGCAAAGTCACGGGGGTAGAGGCGTTGTTGCGCTGGCAACGCCCGGAACTCGGGCTGGTCCTGCCGAGCCATTTCATCCCGTTGCTGGAGGAGACCGGCCTGATCATTCCCGTGGGCGAATGGGTGCTGCGCGCCGCCTGCGCCCAGGCCAAAGCGTGGCACGAGGCAGGAACGGTTCCCCTGCGCGTCGCGGTCAACCTGTCCGCCCTGCAGATCAGAAAGTCGAAATTTTGCGATCTGGTCGCCAACGTGCTTTCCGAGACGGGGCTTTCCCCTGCCTGTCTGGAACTGGAATTGACCGAGGCCATTGCCATGCACCACGCGGAGACGGCTGTGATCATGCTGCAAAGGCTGAAAGGTTTGGGGATATACCTGTCCATTGACGATTTCGGCACCGGTTTCTCCTCGCTCAGCTATCTGAAGCGTTTTCCCGTCGACAAGCTGAAAATCGACAAGTCATTCGTGGCCGGTATCGTACACGATCCCAGCGACGCGGCTATCGTGACCGCCATCATCGCGATGGCGCACAGCATAGGCCTCGGCGTGATTGCCGAAGGCGTGGAAACCCAGGAACAGCTCAATTTCCTCAAGTTGCACCACTGCAACGAAGTGCAGGGATTCTTGCTCGGACGCCCGATGCCTGCCGGAGAGATCGATATGATTCTGTCGGGAACGCCCGACGAACGGAGCCGCTTATCCGACGGCGTGCATCCGTAACTCTCACCCCCAGTAAGATGAAAACCACGAACCCCATCCCCAAGGTGTTTGTGCGGATGCTTGGATGCGCTGCCGCAAAGGCCGTGAGGGTCGCCCAATCCCGGCATCTTTGACGGTCTAAGCGGTTTTCTTTACATCGCAAGGCGCTCCTTGAGTTCCAGCGGCTTAATTTTTGCCGGCGTCTGTCGGATAATCGTTCGGTTGCCTCAAACTCCAAGGAAAGTCTCCATGCACAAGATCACCCTCATCCCCGGCGACGGCATCGGCCCCTCCATCGTCGACGCCGCCGTCAAGGTCATCGAGGCCACCGGCGTCCAAGTCCAGTGGGACGTACAATCCGCCGGCATGGCGGCGGTCGGGAAATTCGGCAATCCGCTGCCGGAAGCCACCCTGGATTCCATTCGCGCCAACCGCATCTGCTTCAAGGGACCGCTCACCACCCCCGTCGGCGGCGGCTATCGCAGCGTCAACGTCACCCTGCGCCAAGCCTTCAACCTCTACGCCAACGTGCGTCCGGCGATCTCCTTCGAAGGTACCGACACCGCCTTCAGCGACGTCAACCTGGTCACCGTCCGTGAAAACACCGAGGGGCTGTACGCCGGCATCGAACATTTCATCAAGGTCGACGACGAAAAGATCGCGGCGGAGAGCGTCGCCGTCATCACCCGCAAGGGCTCCGAACGCATAGTCCGCTACGCCTTCGACTACGCCCGCCGGCTCCAGCGCAAGAAGGTCACCCTGGTACACAAGGCCAACATCCTCAAGTGCACCTCCGGCTTATTTCTCGAAATCGGCCGCGAGATCGCCAAGGACTATCCCGATATCGAGTTCGACGACCGCATCGTCGACGCCTGTGCCATGCAGATGGTCATGCAGCCCCGGCGCTTCGACGTGCTGGTCACCACCAACCTGTTCGGCGACATCCTGTCGGATCTGGCGGCCGGCCTGATCGGCGGCCTGGGGCTCACCGCGGGCGCCAATATCGGGACCGACGCCGCGCTGTTCGAAGCCGTGCACGGCAGTGCGCCGGACATCGCCGACAAGGGCATCGCCAATCCGACCGCCATGATCATGGCCGGCTCCATGATGCTGGAGCACCTCGGCGAACCGGACGCCGCGCGCCGGATAGAACGCGCCGTGCGCGAAGTCATCAAGGACGGCCGCTCGGTCACGCCGGACCTGGCCAAGGTTTCGCCCTGCGGCACCGCGCAGATGGCCGAAGCCATCATCGAGCGGCTGCGCCAGGGATAGGCCGAAAAGTTTGTAGGAGCGGCTCAGCGATCTATGCCTATTCAACGCTGGCAACGCGTGTAGGAGCGGCTCAGCCGCGACCTGTGCCTATTCAACGCTGGCAACGCGGACAGTAATAAGTCGCGCGCTGTCCGAGCCGGACGCAGCGGATCGGCTCGCCGCAAACCCGGCAAGGCTGACCGGCGCGGTCGTAGACCCGCAAGACCCGGCTGAAATAGCCCGGCGCGCCGGATTCGTTGACGAAATCCCGCAAGGTCGTGCCGCCCTGCTCGATGGACGCCGCCAGCACCTCGGCGATGCGGCCCGCCAGGTTCCGGTAACGTGCCAGGCTGATTCTTCCGGCGGGGCGCCCGGGGTGGATGCCGGCCAGGAATAAGGCTTCGTTGGCGTAGATATTGCCCACGCCGGCCACGACGCGGCTGTCCATGATGAAGGACTTGACCGCCGTGCTCCGTCCCCCGGCGAGGCGGTGCAGGTGCGCGCCGCCGAACTCGTCCTCCAAGGGCTCCGGCCCCAGTTCGGCCAGCAGCGGATGCCGCTCCGGGGCCTCCGCCGTCCACAGCAGGCAGCCGAAGCGGCGCGGATCATGGTAGCGCAGACAGATGCCGCCTTCGAACACCAGATCGGCGTGATCGTGTTTGCGCGGCGGAAGGCCGGGTTCGCAGATACGCAAACTCCCCGACATGCCGAGATGGGCGATCAGGGCGCCTCCTTCGAAATCGAGCAACAAGTACTTGCCGCGGCGGCGAACGTCCTCTACCCGCCGGCCGGCCAGCGTCTCCGCCAGATCAGCGGGGACCGGCCAGCGTAGCCGCGGCTCCCTCACGTTCACACCGCAGATTCGCCGCCCGGTGATGTGCGGGGCGATGCCGCGGCGGGTGGTTTCGACTTCGGGCAATTCGGGCATGGGGTCTTTAACGGCTTTTGTGGAAAGACTCGACCAGGGCGGCGAATTCGCGCATGAAACCGGGGTGGTTTGCCAGGAAAGCAGCGCGGTCGCGGAAAAACGCCGAGCGCAGCGCCGGAACCTCCGCCGGCCCGACCCGGCTCCCGAAAGCGTCCCCGCCGAGGCCGAACATCCGGTCCAACAGCCGGTTGCCGAATTCGTAGTTGAAATGGCCGACGTCCTGCCACAACCGGGTCTGGTTGTCGCGTATGGGCTCGAATAAGTCAGGATCGTAGCCCTGGAAATCCCAGACCTCCACCCAGCGCCCCTCCGGATCGACCTCGCGGACGGTGTGCGCGACCGACAGCAGCGCGTCCCAGCGCAGATTGGCGAAGCCGCAGGCGATGTCGGCTTCCGCCCGCAAGGCGTGCACCGGATAGGCGACCAGCCTGGCTTCGACGCCGGCGCGGACGAGGCGGCCCGCCAGGTCATGCAGGCCCGCCAGGTCGGCGGGGACGCTCTTGGCCTTGGGCGGATCGAAATCCGGCGGGACCGCCGCGGCCGAGGGCTTGAGCAGGCAGGGCGCGTCCGGCTTCAAATTGCCGAGGTAGCGGGCGAAATCGGCCCGGAACCGGCGCTCCACTTCGTCGACCTCGAAGCGGGTGTAATAGAACATGCCTTCGGCGGTGTGGGTCGGCTTCTTGCGCTGGCCCCTCACGGTGCGGATCGAGGCCTTGATGGCCTTGCCGGACAACAGCAACGCCCCGGCCGGCAGATGTTCCATCTCGGCAAAAAGCGTCCCACAGTCGACCGCCCGGAGCGGATGGCCGGGCTGGAAACCGAGCACGATCCGTTTCGGCGCGGCATGTTCGAGGGCGAACAGCACGGAGCAATACACCCGCTCCCAGTCCGCGCCGGCCAGGCCGAAGTTGTAGCCCCGCCCGTTCCGGTCCGGCCGGGCCAGCGCAGGATGCAGGGGATCGAAGCCGATTTCCGCGTAGGAATTGCCGAACACCAGCGCGGCGGGGCGTTCGCGCCGGACGATCCGCGGCTTGATGTGGCGCTCGTAACGCTTGAACTCCGGCTTGACCGCATTGAAACCGGGGATGCTCAGCTCGCGATAGTACCAGAACGGATCGACCAGATAACAGAACGCCGCCAGCGTCGCCAGCAGGGCGAAGATCCCGATCAATACGGTCTTGAGGTAGGCGCCGCTACTCATCGTCAGAACTGGAAGTAGATGAATTCGCTCAGCTCGGAAATCGAGCACACGCCGGCGACGCCGACGACGATGCTCAGGAGCGCCCAAGCCACACCCGGCCGCCATTGCCAGAACCGCGCTTCGGACGGGAGGCCACTCGCCATATTCAGGCTGGGTCGGAACCGGGCGAAGATTTCGTTGGTGTTGGGCATGCCCAGGGAGACCAGCAGCAAAGCGGCGACCCACAGCACCGGTCCGGCGCCGTGCAGCAACGGGGATTCGCTGAACGTCCAGCCTTCCGCCGCCAGACGCACGCCCGGCGCGCTGTTTCTAAGTCCGGCAGGAAGCGCCAGCCCATTCAGGCCCAACATGCCGCGCAGGATGCCGCCGGCGGTGGCCAGGCTGTCGGCGCGGAACAGCACCCAGCCGAACACCACCGCGGCGAAGGTGAACATCCTCCCCGCCCAGCGCGCTGGAGGGGAAACGGGATCGGCGCCCCATCCGGCGCGCCGCCGCAGCGAACGCCAGCCGTGATGGATGACGAGGTAGGCCCCATGCAGCGCGCCCCAGGCCAGATAGGTCCAGTTGGCGCCGTGCCAGAACCCGCCCAGCAGCATGGTGAGAAACAGGTTCAGGTTGTGCCGCCAGGGCGGGCAGCGGTTGCCGCCCAGGGGGATGTAAAGATAGTCGCGCAGGAAGCGGGACAGCGTCATGTGCCAGCGCCGCCAGAAATCGGCGATGTCCGCCGCCTTGTAGGGCGAGTCGAAGTTGAGGGGTAAACGGATGCCGAACAGCAGCGACAGGCCGATCGCCATGTCGGAATAGCCGGAAAAGTCGAAATAGAGCTGGAAGGTATAGGCGAGGGCGCCGATCCAGCTTTCCAGAAACATCGGCGGCTGGCTCTGGGCGGATGCGAACAATTGCTGGGCGTGGGGCGCGACGCCGTCCGCCAGCACGGTCTTCTTGAACAGACCGAACAGGAACAGGGTGAACCCCGCGGCGAAATCGTCGGCGCTCCGCCGGCCACCCTGATCCATGGAAAACTGCGGCATCATCTCGCCGTGATGCAGGATGGGACCGGCGATCAGATGGGGAAAATAGGTGACGAACAGAAGATAGGGCACGAAACGGTATTCCCGCGCCCGGCCGCGGTAGGCATCGACCAGGAAGGCGATCTGGGTGAAGGTGAAGAAGGAGATGCCCAAGGGCAGCACGATCTCCTCCAGCCCCAAGCGCGTGCCGGTCAGATCGTTCACGGCGCGTACGAAGAAATTGGCGTACTTGTAGTAGCCCAGCAGGGCAAGGTCGGCGGCGATGGAACCGGCCAGCAGCCAGTTTCGCGCTCTCGACCCTGCCGGCGTCAGGCTGATCCGGCGCCCGGCGAGAAAATTGAAACCGACGGATGCCAGCAACAGCAGTACGCAGGCCGGGTTCCACCAGCCGTAAAAGAACAGCGAAGCCAGCGCCAGCCAGGCGATCGCGGCATCGCGGCCATAGCGGAGCAGGCCGTAGAAGCCGGCAAGCACGGCCGGCAGGTAGAAGAACAGGAATTCGTAGGAATTGAACAGCATCGGACCGGCGCTAGCGGTGGGCGACCGGAGCCGGGCCCGGTCCGAACAACAGCGGCGGCGCTGCCGGTGAGGAAAGCTTACCGCCTGCGCCTCGCCCCGGCCCCGATCCCACGGGCCGGAAGCAGAGCCATCTCGCCTTCAGTCTGCCTCGATTTCCTCGGCCCCGCCCTCTTCCATCGGAGATTCGGGGGCCGGCTCAGGCGCTTCCTCGGCCTTGGTTGCCACAGGCTTGGGATTCAGGCTGAGCAGCCGTCTGGCCGGCTCACCCACGACTTCATACTGGAGCCCGTAATCCTGGCGGGCCAGCAGCAACTCGGGTTCGCGCTGGACGATGACGAACTCCACCGATTCCCCGTTCGCCAGGCCGATGCGGAGCTTTTGCCCTTCGGCCGCCTTGTCCAGATGCTTCACGTCGATCGCGCGCGCCGACTGCCAGTTGGTCAGCAGATCGCCGATGTGGCTCTCGCCGCCTTCCTGCGGCGGCTCGAACACCCACTTGCCGTCCTGCCCCAGCCGCGCTCTCCATTCCGGCAAGGCGATCTCCTGGATGCGCGCGTCCTCGGGCAGCAGCTTCTTGTCGACGTAGTCCGTCGCCTGCGCCGTCAAGTGACGCGAGAAATCGTCGCGCACCAGGTGCAGGGTGTCGCCGATACGGACGTAGCGCCGCATGTTGATGGGATCGGCTCCGCCGAAGACCAGCACCGCCTCGCCCACGGTCAGGCTGGCGATGGGCTTGTCCAGTTCGAACTTGGCCAGCTCCTCGGCCTTCAGCGGATAGCTGGCGTCGCTGGTGATTTTCGCAATCTCCAGCAGCTGGCGGACCCGGAAGTCGTTGGCCGGCGCAGAAAACGGCGCCGACACCCACCAATTCCCTTCCTTCTTCGCCAGGACGATGGTCTTGTCGCCCTGCTGCAAGCTCAGGGTATCGACCCTGTCGATGTCGACCCCGGTCAGCGGCGTCTCGGCGGGCTCCTTCTTGCCGGGCTCGAAATAGGCGATGGCGCCGAGCAAGGCCAGGGCGGCCAGCAGGGAAAGATTGAGCAGCATCCGAGATTTCATAGTCCCTCCACCAAATAACCGAAAAGCCAAGGCGGACGATGCGCCCTGGGCTTGTCCTGGACTTGATCCAGGAATCGTCCGAATCAGAGCCGTCCCGACCACAGACGCCTTCGAGTCTCAACGCTGGCGCCGCCGCCACCAGATCAGCACGCCGCTGCCGATCAGCGCCACCGGGAGCACGATCAGGAAGCCGAAGCCGATGATGCCAGAGGCCAGCGGCGTGAGCTGCAGGTCGCGGTCCGGCGAGGTCTTGGCGGGAATGTTGATGAACTGGTCGTTCTGGCTCAACCAGTTGATCATGTTGAGGCCGAGATTGAGATTGCCGCCGTTGCCGAGAAAGGCGTTGGACAGGAAATCGCCGTCACCGACCACCACGAGGCGCTGCTCCCGAGGCTTAGGCGCCTCGGCGCCTTCCTTCTTTTCCCCTTCCTTCGGCTCGGCCTTGAGTTCGCGGGTCAGGACGTAGGCGATGTGCAGCGGGCCCTGGCGCTCGCCCTTGTCGGCATCGAAGCTGATCTTGCCCTCGATGGGGCCGGTCTCGGTCCAGGAGCGGGCGAGGGTGTTCAGCAGCGCCTCGCGCTCGAAGTCGTGGTTGTCCTGCACCGCGTCCAGCGCCAGCGCGGACGGGAACAGGGTCATGGTCTGGAAGCCGTAGGTGATCGCATGCGGCGGATATTCCGCGACCAGGGCGAAGGTGGGATCGTCGATGCCGAAAAGCTGGGTCGACGCGTCCACCACCATGCCCGGCAACACCTGCACGCCGAGCTGCTGCGCCAGCGGCCCGAGCCCCTTGAGGTTGTCGGAATCGATCATCCACAGCAGGTTGCCGCCTTGGCTCACCCAGTCGCCGATCAGGCTCACCTCGCCCGGCAGCAGATTGGCGTTCGGGCTGGCGATGACCAGCACGTCGGTGTTGTCGGGAATCTTCGGCGTGACGCCGAGGTTCACCGTGGACACGGTGAGACCCTTGCGCCCCAGTTCGTCGCCGAACTGGCCCAGGTCGTGGTTGGCGCGTTCGCTGGGCGAGCGCTCGCCATGACCTTCCAGGAACACGATGCGCTGGTCCTTGGCCCGGGCCAGGCGCTGCAGCGCATTGGTGATGGTGGTCTCGTTCGCCTCCTGCACGTTTTCGCTGCGGCCCTGGTATTCGATGACCAGCTCGCCGTCGACCGAAATGCCCAGTTCGCGGACCTTGTCCGGCTGGGTATCGGGATTGACGAAGCTCAGGCTCAGGTCTTCCTTGTGCCGGCTGTAGCGGCCGACCTGGTCGCTGATCTGGTCGCGTAGGTTCTTGGTCTCGCGGGCGTAGGCCGTCACCCGGACCGGTTCCTTCAGCATGTCCAGCACCTTGACGCTGGCTTCCGACAGGGTATGGCGGCGCGCGGCGGTCCAGTCGAACTGGGCGGAATAGCGGGTGCTCAGCCAGGCGGCCAGAGCCACCACGCCGAGGAACAACAGGGTGAACAACAGGTTCTGGAGCCGCAGCTCCATATGAGTCTTGCGGTTGATCTTCATTTTTGCAGCCGGTCGTTATCCAGACGGTGGACGCTCAGAACCAGGAACGTCAGGATGAACAGGAGGAAATAGATCAGGTCGGTGGTCGAAACCAGGCCTTTCAGCAAGGCTTCGTAATGCCGCAACAGGGACAGGTACTGCAGCACGCCATTGGCATTGCCTTCCGCGCCGCCGGTCCAGTCGATGATCCACAGCAGCAGCAGGGCGCCGAAGGTCGCGACCGCCGCCACCGTGGGCTGGTTGGACGAGGCCGAAATGTACAGCCCTACCGCGGCGAAACCGGCCAGGAGCAGCACCAGGCCCAGGATGCAGGAAGCCAGCTTGCCGAGGTCGAGCCCGCCGCCCATCAAGAGCGACAGCGGCATGAGCGCCAGCATGCCGACCATGATCAGCAGGAAGAAGAACACGCCCAGGTATTTGCCGAGAATGATGTCGGTCATCGACACCGGCGCGGTGAACAGCAGGCTCAGGGTCCGGTTGCGGCGCTCCTCGCTGATCAGACGCATGGTCAGCAGCGGGGTCACCAGCAGCAGGATGACGCCGGCATTGCCGAACAGCGGCGCCACGATCAGGTCGGTCACGCCCGGCATGTCCTCCATGCCGGCCATGCGCGGCTGCATCATCATGAAGTAGTCGAGCTGGGCCAGGAACATGTAGCCTAGGATGATCTGGATCACGCCGAGGACGGACCAGGCCAGCGGCGACAGGAACAGGGTGCGCAGTTCGCGCGCTGCGATCGTGAACGCCATCATGCCGCTTGCTCCTCGCCCTGAGGCTGGGTTTGAGTGATGTCGATGAAGATCTGTTCCATGCTGCGCCGCTCCGGCATCAGTTCGGCCAATCCCCAACCGGCGCCGACCACGACCTCGGCGACCCGAACCGCCGGGTCCTTGTCCTTGTCATGGAAGATGCGGTAGCGGTTGTGCCCCATGTCTTCGATGGACTGGACGCCTTCCAGTCCATAGAGCCGCCGCTGGTCCACCGGGTCGCGGGTGGCCACCAGCAGGCTGGAGGCGCGCATCCGCTGCTCCAGGCTGGCGATGGTGCCGTTGAGCACCAGCTTGCCCTTGTGGATGATCTGGACGTGGGTGCAGGATTCCTGCACTTCCGGCAGAATGTGAGTCGACAGGATCACCCCGTGCTCGCGGCCCAGTTCACGGATCAGCCCGCGGATCTCGCGGATCTGGATCGGGTCCAGGCCCACCGTGGGCTCGTCCAGCACGATCACCGCCGGCATGTGCACGATGGCCTGGGCGATGCCGACGCGCTGCTGGTACCCCTTCGACAGGTTGTTGATGAGGCGCGGTCCCACCTCGGTCAGGCCGCAACGCTCCTTGGCGGTGTCGACCGCCCGCCGCATCCGATCCCGGTTGATCCGATGGAGCCTGGCGCAGAACTCCAGGTATTCGTCCACGGTCGAATCCCGATAAACCGGCGGAATTTCCGGAAGGTAGCCGAGCTCGCGCTTGGCCTCGCGCGGCTCGTCGAGAATGTCGATCCCGTTGATCAGGATCTGGCCGGAGGTCGGAGCGAGGTTCCCGCAGATCATCTGCATGGTCGAGGATTTGCCGGCGCCATTGGGGCCGAGAAATCCGAGAATCTCGCCTTTCTCCAGCGTGAAGCTCACGTTGTTCACGGCGCAATGATCGCCGTAATACCTATAGAGTTCTTGAACTTGAATCAGGCTCGTCATGTTGCGCGTAAGATACGAAAGTTTGTACAAAATGCAAGTCCGCCGGGACGCACGGCCCCGTCCATGCTGAAACCACCGCCCTTGGGGCTTTACATCCACGTGCCCTGGTGCGTGCGCAAGTGTCCATACTGCGATTTCAACTCCCACCGCGCCGAGGGAACCCTGCCGGAGCGCGATTATATCGCGGCCTTGTTGAACGATCTGGCGCGCGACGTGAGAAGGGTAGCGGGCCGGTGCGTCGAATCGGTCTTCATCGGCGGCGGCACCCCGAGCCTTTTGAGCCCCGAAGCCGTCGGCCTGCTGCTGGATGGCGTCAGGGCGCGCACGGCCCTGGCCGCCGACGCCGAAATCACGCTCGAAGCCAATCCCGGCACGGCGGAAAGCGCCAAATTCAAAGGCTTCCGCGCAGCCGGCGTCAACCGCCTGTCGATCGGCGTGCAAAGCTTCGACGACGCCAGGCTGACCGCACTGGGCCGCATGCACGACGGCCGCGCCGCCATCGAGGCGGCGGCGATGGCGCGCGAGGCGGGATTCGCCAACTTCAACCTAGACCTGATGTTCGGGCTGCCCGGACAGACCACCGCCCAGGCGAAACGGGACATGGCAACGGCCATCGCGCAGCGACCGACCCATATTTCCTATTACCAGCTCACGCTCGAACCCAACACCTTGTTCCACCGCTTCCCGCCCGCGCTGCCGGATGCCGACGCCGCCTGGGACATCCAGCAGGCCGGCCAGGCCCTCTTGGCCGAAGCCGGCTACCGCCAATACGAGGTCTCGGCCTATGCCCGCGACGGCTTCCGCTGCCGCCACAATGTCAATTACTGGCGGTTCGGCGACTACTTAGGGCTGGGCGCCGGCGCCCACGGCAAGATCACCGACCCGGCGTCCGGACGCATCACGCGCCTGTGGAAAACCCGCCACCCCGCGCAATACCTGGACACCCTGAGTCTCGGCGGCGAACATGCCGTGAGTCCGGAAAACCTGCCCTTCGAATTCCTGATGAACCACTTGCGGCTGCGGGAAGGCTTCGAACTCGGCGACTTCACCGAAGCCACCGGTCTGGAGCCTTCCGCGCTGGAACCCGCCCTGTCGGAATGCCTGAGCGAAGGACTGCTGGAACGCGCAGGAAGCCTCATCCGTTGTACGGATACCGGCTGGAATTTCCTGGACGATGTGTTGCAGCGCTTCCTTACACCGGCCCCATGAGCGAGGCGACGCCCATGTTCAACAGCGTGAGCAAGAGGCTCCCCAAAAGGGCCGAAGCGAAACCCCGGATGCGGATGCCCGGCACCAGCGCGGACACCAGCCACAGCATGAAGGCGTTGACCACCAGGAGAAACAGCCCGAAGCTCAGGACCGTGAACGGCAAGGTGAGCAGCACCATGACCGGCCGCACGAAGGCGTTCACCAGGCCGAGCATGATCGCGCCCAGAATCGCCGCGCCCCAACCCTCCACCTCGACGCCCCGCACCAGGTGGGCCACCACCAGCAGGAGGGCCGCGGTGAAAAAGAGATGCACGAGAAATTCAACCACGCGATGCCTCCGTTCGACGAATCGGATCAAAACCGGTTCAGTTTAGCGCGCCTGGTGTGGTAAGCGCCATGGGCGCAGACCCCATGCTAACCCCTCTGAAACCGCAAGATTTGACCGCGCCGCCGCGTAACGCTTTAATCGTCGTTCCAAACGCATGGAAATGCCGCTTCCGGTTAAGCGTTTCGTAGCACACCCCGTTCGCTCCCGATCAACTCCCCGCTTCGCCGTTGATTTCCAATGAGTAGTGCCCCCCATACGGCGAATCTCTCCGCCGACCTGATCCGCCCCTCGCTGCCCGGGCTGATCCGCCTGAACCATCCGGCCTCGGGCATCGGCCTGTACCGGATCGCGGTGAAGGCGGTGGAGAGCGGCGGCTACCTGTCGCGTTTCAAGGCTCGGGGCATGGAGTTCGCGGAATCCCGGCCCTATACCCCGGGCGATGACGTGCGCAACCTGGACTGGCGGGTCACGGCGCGGACCGGCCGGACCCACACCAAGCTGTTCCGCGAAGAGCGCGAGCGGCCGGTGATGCTTTCGGTGGACTACCGCGCTGCGATGTGGTTCGCCACCCGCGGGGCGTTCAAATCGGTGCGCGTGGCCCAGCTCGCCGCGCTCCTGGCCTGGAGCGCCAGCCACCACGGCGACCGGGTGGGCGGCCAGGTCTTCTCCGAGCAAGGCTGCAATGAATTCAAGCCCGAGCACGGCCAGCGCGGAGTGCTGCGCCTCATCCGGCAACTGGCGGACGCGCAGGCTCCGGCGCTGCCGGCCGCAGCGTCCGAGGCCGTGCCGGCCACGGCCATGAAACGCTTGCAGCAGCATGTAAGGCCGGGGACCCTGGTGTTCGTGCTCAGCGATTTCCGCGGCTTCGACGCCGCCGCACAGACCGCCCTGGGCGGCTTGGCTCGGCATTCCTCGGTGGTGCTGGTATTCGTGTACGATCCGCTGGAGGCGGGATTGCCGAAATCCGGCCATTTCCGGGTCAGTGACACCCTCCGGGAACTGGCTTTCGACGCCGGCCACCGCAGCGCCGAGCGCTGGCGCGAAAAATTCGAATCCCGCCGCGGCGCGCTCGAGCGTTTCGCCCGCGGCCACGGCATGCGCTGGCTCGAATGTTCGACCGCGGACGATCCGCTGGCTTTCCTGCAAGGGGCGCTGCGCGCCTCGTCGAAAATGCGCTGAAAACCATGGAGCAGCAACTCGATCTCCGCGACATCCATCTCCCCCCGCCGGTAGGCTGGTGGCCTCTTGCGCCCGGCTGGTGGCTGGCGCCGCTGCTGGCCATCGCGCTGATCCTGGTCCTGTGGATCGCGTGGAGACGTCTGATCCGCAACCCGTTCAGGCAAGAAGTGCGGCGCGAGCTGGCGGCGATCGAAGCCTCGGACGATCTCGCGCTCCAGGAGAAAATCGGGCGGGTCTCGGTTCTGCTGCGGCGCGCCTGCCTCACGCTCTATCCGCGCCAGGAAGTGGCGGGGCTGACCGGCCAGGACTGGCTGGAACGGCTGGATTCCGTGCTGGGCGGCCGCCAGTTCCGCGACGGCCCCGGCCGCTGCCTGATTCAGGGTCCCTACAGCCCAGGCAGCGCAGCCGACCCGACCGCCCTGTTCGCCCTCTGCCGGGAGTGGGCCCGCAAACTCCCCAGGCCCAAGCGCCGTCCGCTCTGAGTTTCACTGCCCATGTTCGAATTCGCCTGGCCCTTACTATTTCTCGCCCTGCCTTTGCCGCTCGCCGTCCGCTGGCTCTGGCGGCCCGCGCCGCGCGGGGGGGGAGCCGCGCTGCGGGTCGCTTTCGCCGGCGAATTCGCCGATCTGGGCGCCGCGGGGCCCGCCATGCCGGGCAGCCGCGCGCCGCTGATCCTGGCCGTGCTGGGCTGGCTGCTGCTGGTCGCCGCCGCGGCCCGGCCGCAGTGGCTGGGCGAGCCGATCGAGCAGACCGTGAGCGGACGCGACCTGATGCTGGCGGTGGACCTGTCCGGCAGCATGGACATCGAGGACTTCGTGGTCGACCGCGAGGTTTCCAACCGGCTCGAAGCGGTCAAGCGGGTGGCGAGCGCCTTCATCCAGCGGCGCAACGGCGACCGCATCGGTCTGATCCTGTTCGGCGAACAGGCCTATCTCCAGGTGCCGCTCACCTTCGACCGCAAGACCGTCGAGAGCCTGCTCAACGAGGCCGCGATCGGCCTGGCCGGCGACAAGACCGCGATCGGCGACGCCATCGGCCTCGCGATCAAGCGCCTGCGCGACAATCCCGCCGATCAGCGGGTGCTGATCCTGCTCAGCGACGGCGCCAACACCGCCGGCCAGGTGCAGCCGCTGCAGGCCGCTGAACTGGCGGCGCGGGAAGGGCTCAGGATCTACACCATCGGCGTGGGCGCGGACGAAATGATCGTGCGCGATTTCTTCGGGACCCGCCGGGTCAATCCTTCCGAGGACCTGGACGAGGCCACGATGACGGCCATCGCGGAAAAGACGGGCGGCCGCTATTTCCGCGCCCGCAACACCGAGGAGCTGGATCAGATCTATGCGCTGCTGGACCGGCTCGAACCCGCCTCGCGCGATGCCCAGTATTTCCGGCCCCGCGACGAACTCTATCCCTGGCCGCTGGGACTCGCGCTGCTGGCCGGCACGGGCGCGCTGTGGCTGCGCGGGAGGAGCGCCACATGATGGAATTCCATTTTCTCCGCCCGCTCGCTCTGGCGGCCTGGGTTCCGCTGATGCTGGCGCTCTGGTACTGGCGGCGCCGCACGGAAGGCGAGGGCGACTGGTCGCGGGTCTGCGACGACGGCCTGCTGCCGCATCTGTTGATCGGCACGCCGGGGCGGACCGGCAACTTGTCCTGGTGGATCGGCGGGATCGCCGGCACGCTGGCGATCCTGGCCGCGGCCGGCCCCGCCTGGGAACGCCAGCAGATGCCGGCCTTCCGCAACCAGTCGGCGCTGGTGATCGCGCTGGAGCTGTCCCCGGCCATGGACGCGGCGGACCTCCAGCCCTCGCGCCTGACCCGGCTGCGCTACGCCGTCACCGACCTGCTGAAGCAGCGCAAGGACGGCCAGACGGCGCTCATCGTCTATGGCGGCGACGCCTTCACGGTCACGCCGCTGACCGACGACGTCGACACCATCGACGCCCAGCTCCCGGCCCTGAGTTCCGACTTGGTGCCGGCCACCGGCCACGATGCCGGGCGGGCGCTGGCACTGGCGGCGCAGCTCCTGCGCGACGGCGGCTTCGGCCGCGGCGACATTCTGCTGGCCGCGGTGCAGGCGGACCCTGGGGCCGGGGCTTTGGCGGCGGAACTGCGCGGCGAAGGCTTCCGGGTCTCGGTACTGGCCATCGGCACCGAAGCGGGCGCGCCTATCCCCTTGCGCAATGGCGGCTTCCGCAAGGGCGCCAACGGCGAGATCGAACTGTCGCGCCTGGACGCACCCGCGCTGCGCGAGCTGGCCGGGCAGGGCGGCGGGCGCTACCTCGAATTGAGCACCGGCGCCGCGGCCACCGACGCCCTGGCCTCCTTCTTCGAGCAAAGCGCCCGCCGCAATGAGGGCATGGAGGCCGCCATGAAGCTGGCGCTGTGGGAGGACCGCGGCCCCTGGCTGCTGCTGCTGGTCCTGCCCTTGGCGGCGCTGGGCTTCCGCCGCGGCTGGCTGGCGGTGCTGGTGTTCGCCCTGCCTTTGCCGCGCCCCGCCCAGGCGCTGGACTGGCAGGGGCTCTGGAAGACCCCGGACCAGAGGGCGGCGGAAGCCTTCGAAGCCGGGCAATTCGATCAGGCCGCCGGCGGCTTCCGCGATCCGGCCTGGAAAAGCGCGGCCGAGTACCGCGCCGGCAAGTACGAGGAGGCGGCCAAGTCGCTGGAAGGCTTGGACAGCGCCGACGCCGCCTACAACCGGGGCAACGCCCTGGCGAAGTCGGGCAGGCTGCAGGAGGCGCTCGAGGCTTACAAACATGCCGAGCGGCTTGACCCCAACGACGAAGACGCGCGCCACAACCGCGAAGCGGTCGAGCAGGCTTTGAAGCAACAGGAGCAGCAGAAACAGCCATCCGATTCCAAGGACCAGAGTCAGAAACCGAAGGACGACCCGCAGCAGGACCAGAACGGCAGCCAGGACCCGCAGAATCCGCAGGAGCAAAAGCCGGATCAGGCCCAGTCCCAGGAATCACCCGAACAGGACCCAAAGCCTCCCGAGCCACAGCCCGGCGAGGAAACCTTAGAACAGCATGCCGAAGAGGCCCAGCAGCAGCCCGCGTCCCCTTCGCCCCGTCCGCAGCCCGAACGGCAAGCAGGGGAAGACAAAGAAGCCGAGGAGCAGCAGATGCAGCAAGCCGAATCCAGATCCGAAGACGAAAAGGAGCAGGCCACCGAGCAATGGCTCAAACGCATCCCGGACGACCCCGGTGGCCTGCTGCGGCGTAAGTTCCTCTACCAGTACCGACAACGCCAGCAACGCGCTGGAGGACAGTGAACATGGCGCAACAACGCCTGCGGGCATTGCACCCGACTCTCTTAGGGTTGCTGCTGTGGCTGGGCCTGAGCGGCGCCGGCCTGGCCGCGGAGATCACCGTCAGCGCCGACCGCGACCCGGTGCCAATCAGCGAATCCTTCAACCTCACTTTCAGCGCCGACGAAGCGCCCGACGATGAGCCGGACTTCGCGCCGCTGAATCAGGATTTCCGGGTGCTGGGCAAGAGCCAGAACAGCCGGATCTCGATAGTCAACGGCAAGCTCAGCCGGACCGCCGAATGGACCGTCTCGGTCATCGCCAGGCATCCCGGCAGACTGACCGTGCCGCCCATCGCTTTCGGCGCCGACCGCTCCAGCGCCTTGACGGTGACGGTCACGGACCGGCCGGCGCAGGGGCGGGCACGCAGCGCGGGCGACGACGTCCTGCTGATCGAAGTGGATGCCGTGCCGAGAAACCCTTACGTCCAGGCGCAGACGATCTACACCGTGCGTGTGCTCTACCGGACCAATCTGGGGCGCGCCCAGTTGAGCCCCTTGGAGGTTCCCGATGCGCTGGTCCAGCAGCTGGGGGATAAGCGCAATTTCTCGACGGAACGCAACGGCGACACCTATGCGGCGACCGAAATCCGTTATGCGATCTTTCCGCAGAAGAGCGGCTCCCTGCATATCCCGCCGCTGACCCTGGACGCCGAAGTGCAGGCCGGGGGACGGGCCGGCATCAACCCGTTCTTCGGACGCCCGATGAAAACCGTCAGCCTGCAATCCGAGCCCGTCGAGCTAGAGGTGCGGCCGGCGCCCGCTGCATTTTCGGGCAAACACTGGCTGCCCGCGGAAAGCGTGTCGATCGAGGAAACCCTATCGCCCGACACCGCCAGGATCGAGGCCGGCCAGCCGCTCACCCGCACCCTCACGCTCAAGGCGCGAGGGGCTACCGTGGGGGTGCTGCCGGAACTGGGCTTGGCAGGGGTTCCGGCGGAAATCCGCCGCTACCCCGACCAGCCGGCCATGGGCGAAGAGCGGCAGGGCACCGGACTCATCAGCACCCGCCAGGAAAAGACCGCGCTGATCCCCGACAAACCGGGCCGCTACACTCTTCCCGCCATCGAGGTGCCATGGTGGAACATCGCGGCCGAAAAAATGGAAGTGGCGCGCCTGCCCGAGCGCGGGATCGAAGTCGGCGCCGGGGCCGCGGCGCCGGTCCAGCCGGTCCCGGCTTCCGCCCCACCCCTCGCGACGGAAGCGGAAAGCACCGCGCCCGCATCCGCCAGCGCCGAACCGGCGGAAGCCGACATGGCAGCCTCTCCGGTCTGGTTCTGGCTCAGCCTCATCCTGGCGGGAGGATGGCTGATCACGGGGGGCCTGTGGTGGCGAACGGCCCAGCGGAGCCGGGAGGAACCCGCAAGAAGTCCGCCCGAATCCCGCAAGCCTTCCGACAAACAGCGCATGCGCGAACTGAAGGAAGCCTGCGCCGCCAACGATCCGGAACGGGCCCGCCGCGCCCTGCTCGAATGGGCTTCGCTGCGCTGGCCGGACTGCGAAACATCCTTGGAAGGGATCGCCGGACGCTCCGAAGGCGAGCTCAAAACCGCCGTTCAGACGCTCAGCCGGGCGCTTTACGGGCACCCCGGGACGGAGTGGAAAGGCGCGGCGTTATGGGCCGCGATCGTCACCACCGATCTCGGCAAATCCAGGCGGGAAAACCTGGGCCCGGCGGAGCTCGCCTCCCTGCATCCGGCTGCGAAGGCTGCGTCCTAAGGGAACCTCTAACAATTAGAGGTTCCCGCGCGGGACAGGGATGTCCCGCCATTTTCAAGCGCCCAAGCGCTTGTTGTGTGAGCCAAGCCCAAACCGCGTTTGGGCTTGGCGGATCTAAAACATGTCCTGGACTCGATCCAGGAATCGCCAGGAAGGCAATTTTTAGAGGTCCCCCTAAGTCGACGTCCTGTCGCCGGACAGCGTTTCTATGACCCAGTAGAGCGCATGGGTCAGGAGGAAGCCCAGCAGGAAGCCGCCAATGAAGAACTCGGAAGCGTGGTGCCGGAAATGCTCCCCCAGAAATTTGCCCACCACGAAACCGACGAGGAGGGCCAGCCCCACGCGGAGGCGGTGGAAAATTTCCCGTGTGGTCATGATGATTGCTTATCTCCGATAGCGGAAGGCGGGCCCCCCCCGGTGCGCGGCGGGCCCGCCCTTTTATGATAATAAA
>JBFMDC010000061.1:0-10230 GCA_040753975.1 Pseudomonadota bacterium | reverse complement strand
GGCGGCGGCGAGTCCTCCTCGACGAAGCCGTCGGCCGGCGCCTCCCTCTCTTCGGCGATCTGGCCGGGTTTCTCCTTCCGCGGGGCCGCTCCGCGTTTCGCGGGCGGGCCAGGCTGGGCCGCGCCCTCTCCCCCGCCAACGTTTTCGCCGCCCGTGATCGGAATGATGCGGTCCGCTCCTTCGGCCTCCACCGGTCCGGCCGTCGCGACCTCGTCCACCGAGCGCGGCAGCTCTACCGGCTGCTCCTCCATGTCCTTCGGCATCGGCGGAATCTCGGCCAGTTCCGGGCGGGACGGCTCCTCCGGCTTCGGGTCGAACAGCATGGGCACGAAAATCACGGCAAGGGCGACGATGACCGTTGCGCCGATCAGCCGCTGTTTCAACTGTTCATCCATACGTTTCCTCAAGCCTTGGACGGATTGGCTTCGATTCGGGCCAGATACTCGGCGACCAGGAAAAAAGAGCCGAACACCAGAATGATGGATTCATTCTCGGCATTTCGACGCACCCATGCAAACGCCTCGGCGGCATCGGCAAACCCCTGACGCACATCTTGCACGCCGAGCCCCGCGAATACCGGCATCAGGATATCCGGCGTCGCGGCCCGCGGCAGTTGCAGCGGCGCGAGATACCAGTCGTCCACCAGATCGCGGATGCATTCGACCACGCCGCGGATATCCTTGTCGCGCATCATGGCGAACACCGCGTGCACCGGGCGCCCGCGCTTGAACTGCCGCAGGAACTCCGCGAGCACGCGCACCGCATGGGGATTGTGCGCGACGTCGAGCAACACCGTGGGCTCGCCCTCCTGTATCTGGAACCGGCCCGGCAGGTGGACGCTCGCCAGCCCCTCACGGACAGCCGCTTCCGGCACCGGGAGACGCGGCCGGACCGCCTCGAGCACCTGCAGCACCGCGGACATGTTGAAATACTGATGGTCCCCCAGCAGGCAGGGCTTGGGCAGCGCCATGTGGGTTTCACCGCGTCCGGACCAGGTCCAGCCGTTGTCTTCACGCCGGAAGGAAAAATCGCGCCCCTGCATCAGCAGATCGGCACCGATCTCCTCCGCATACCGCAGCACCGTGACCGGGGCATCGGGATCGCCCAGGACGCACGGCCGGCCCGGCCGGAAGATGCCGGCCTTCTCCCGGCCGATGGACTCGCGGGTCGACCCCAGCCATTCCTCGTGGTCGATGCCGATGCTGGCGACCAGCGCGGCATCGGCGTCGACGATGTTGACGGCGTCGAGCCGGCCGCCGAGGCCGACTTCGAGGATCTGCACATCGAGCCCGGCGTGGCGGAAGATGTCCAGAGCCGCCAAGGTGCCGAACTCGAAGAAACTGAGGGTGGTATCGCCGCGCGCCGCTTCGATCCGTTCGAACGAGGCGCAGATGGCGGCGTCGTCGGCCGGAATCCCGCCGATGCGGATGCGTTCGTTGTAGCGCAGGATGTGGGGCGAGGTGTAGGCGCCGACGCGGTAGCCGGCCCGGCGCAGGATGGTATCCAGCGCCGCGGCGCAGGAGCCCTTGCCGTTGGTGCCTCCGACGGTGATGGTAAAAGGCCGTTCCTGGGCCGGGTTGAGCGCGCGGTAAACCCGGCGCACCCGCGCCAAGCCGAGATCGATGGCCTGCGGGTGCAGGGTTTCCTGCCAGGACAGCCACTCCCCGAGAGTCGAGAAGCGCATCGGCTATTCGGCTTCCGGGTCGTCCACCGGCAACGCGGAAAGATAACGGCCCAGATCGGCCTCGCCGCCTGCCTCCCCGATCGCCGGAGGCGCCGCCTTCTGTACGGGGGGAGCGATTGCCCGGCCGTCGCGGACCATGAGGCCCAGCAGCGCGGCGATGCGCTCGCGCAGGTCGCGGCGGTCGACGATCATGTCGACGGCGCCGTGTTCGAGTAGAAACTCGCTGCGCTGAAACCCTTCCGGAAGCTTCTCCCGCACCGTCTGCTCGATCACGCGGGGGCCGGCGAAACCGATCAGCGCGCCCGGTTCGGCGATGTTGATGTCGCCCAGCATGGCGAAGCTGGCCGAGACCCCGCCCATGGTCGGATCGGTCAGGACGGAAACGAACGGAATCCTCGCCTTGGACAGACGCCCCAGGGCGGCGCTGGTCTTGGCCATCTGGAACAGCGACAACAGCGATTCCTGCATGCGGGCACCGCCGCTGGCGCTGAAAACCACGAACGGCGCGCCATGCTCCAGGCTGTGGTTGACGCCGCGCACGAAGCGCTCGCCGACCACCGAGCCCATGGAGCCGCCCATGAACTCGAAATTGAAGGCTCCCGCCACGATCGGCAGACCCAGCAACTGGCCGGCCACCACGATCAGCGCATCCTTTTCGCCGGTGGCTTTCTGCGCTTGCAGCAGACGGTCCTTGTACTTCTTGCTGTCCTTGAATTTCAGCGGGTCCTGCGGCGCCAGACCCTCGCCGATTTCCAGCCGGTTGCCCGGATCGAGAAACAGGTGCAGGCGCTTGCGGGCCGAAATGCGCATGTGATGCGAGCACTTCGGGCACACCTCGAGATTGCGCTCGACTTCCGACCGGTACAGGATGGCGTTGCAGTTCGGGCACTTGCACCACAAGCCTTCGGGCACGGTGCTCTTGGTCGAGGCCTCGGTGCGGATCGTGGAAGGAATGAGTTTATGGAACCAGCTCAAAGTCATGATTTTCCTCGGATCAGGCATCCAGCGCCCGCCGCATGGCGGCGAGCAGGTCGACGATGTCCTTGCGCGCCTGGTCGGGCCGGTCCTCTTCCGCCGCGATCTTTTCCACCAGGGCGCTGCCCACCACCACGGCGTCGGCGAACCGTCCTATGGCCGCCGCGGTTTCGGCGTTCTTCACGCCGAACCCGACGCCGACGGGCAGTTCGGTGAGCGCCTTGATATGAGCGATTCTGCGCTCGACTTCGCCGAGGTCGAGGTGCGATGCCCCGGTCACCCCCTTGAGGGATACGTAGTACAGATAGCCGCGGCCCAGCGAGGCCATCCGCTGAACTCGCGCGTCGGAACTGTTGGGCGCCAGCAGGAAGATCGGGTCGATTCCCGCCTGGTGCAGCATCGGCACGAATTCGCCCGCCTCTTCCGGCGGCATGTCCACGGTCAGCACGCCGTCCACCCCGGCCGCCTTGGCGCGGTCGGCGAAGGTCTGGTACCCCATGCACTCGACCGGGTTGAGATAGCCCATCAGCACGATGGGCGTCACCTCGTCCGTGCGGCGGAACTCGGCCACCAGATCCAGCGTCCTGCGCAGGCTCATGTGGTGCACCAGTGCCCGCTCGCTGGCCTTCTGGATCACCGGCCCATCGGCCATGGGGTCTGAGAACGGCACGCCCAGCTCGATGATGTCGGCCCCGGCCTCGACCATGGCATGCATGGCCGGGACGGTGAAGCCGGGTTCGGGATCGCCCGCGGTGATGAACGGAATCAGCGCCTTGCGCCCGGCCTGGCGCAGCGCATTGAAGGTCGAGGTCAGACGGCTCACAGAACGATGCCCTCCCGGGTGGCGATGGTGTTGATGTCCTTGTCGCCGCGGCCGGACAGGTTGACCAGGACGATCTGGTCGGAACTCAGAGTCGGCGCCAGCCTGAGCGTGTAGGCCACGGCGTGGCTGGACTCCAGCGCCGGGATGATGCCTTCCAGCCGGGTCAGAGTGTGGAAGGCCTCCAGCGCCTCGTCGTCGGTGGCGCTGACATAGGTCGCGCGGCCCAAGTCCTTGAGCCAGGCGTGCTCCGGGCCGACGCCGGGGTAATCCAGGCCGGCGGAAATGGAGTGGGTCTCGATGATCTCGCCGTCCTCGTCTTCCATCAGATAGGTGCGGTTGCCGTGCAGCACGCCGGGACGGCCCGCGCTCAGGGGCGCGGAATGGCGGCCGGTGGCGATGCCATCGCCGGCCGCCTCGACCCCGTACATGGCGATATCGCGGTCGTCGATGAAGGGATGGAACAGGCCGATGGCGTTGGAGCCGCCGCCGACGCAGGCGACCAGGGCGTCGGGCAGACGCCCGGCCATCTCCAGCATCTGGCGCCGGGCCTCGCGGCCGATCACGGCCTGGAAGTCGCGCACCATGGCGGGATAGGGATGGGGGCCGGCCACCGTGCCGATGATGTAGAAGGTGTCGTCGACGTTGGTCACCCAGTCGCGCATCGCTTCGTTGAGGGCGTCCTTGAGCGTTCTGGAGCCGGACTCGACCGCCACCACGGTGGCGCCGAGCAGCTTCATGCGGAAGACGTTGAGCGCCTGGCGCTGGACGTCGACCGCCCCCATGTAGACCACGCATTCCATCCCCAGGCGGGCGGCCACGGTGGCGGTGGCCACGCCGTGCTGGCCGGCGCCGGTCTCGGCGATCACCCGCCGCTTGCCCATGCGCTTGGCCAAGAGGGCCTGGCCGACGGTGTTGTTGACCTTGTGTGCCCCGGTGTGATTGAGGTCTTCGCGCTTGAAATAAATCTGCGCGCCGCCGAGCTCCCGGCTCAAGCGTGCGGCGTGGTAGATCGGCGAGGGGCGGCCGACGTAATGATTCAGATCGTGATCCAGCTCGGCGAGGAACTCCGGGTCCTTCAGGTAGCGATGGTAGGCGGCTCTCAGCTCTTCCAGCGGCTCCATCAGGGTCTCGGCGACGAAAATGCCGCCGTAGGGTCCGAAATGACCGCGGTCATCCGGCAGGTCATAGGGCTGAATCTCGTCTTGTATGGTCAAATTCGTACACCTCACGTAAAAACGCCGCCATTTTGTCGTGGTCCTTGATTCCCTTCCGCTCGCCCTCCACCCCGCTCGAAACATCGACCGCATAAGGCCTCGCCGTCGCCAGAGCCTCTTTCACGTTGGCCGGCGTGAGCCCGCCCGCCAGGATCAGCGGCAGCGGACACCCGGCTTCGGCCCGGCGCCAGTCGAAGCTCATGCCGGTGCCACCCTGCTCTTCCGGATGGTACGCATCCAGCAAGAGGCCGGCGGCGCCGGCATACCGGCGGGCCGCGGCCCCGACATCGGCGCCGGGCTTCATCCGCAGGACCTTGAGATAGGGCCGGCCGAAAGCCGCGCAGTACGCGGGGGATTCTTCGCCATGGAATTGCAGCAGGTCGACCCGTACGGAACCGCAGATTTCCCGGACCCGATCCGGCTGGGCATCCACGAACAGGCCCACCACCGTGACGAATGCCGGGACGGCCGAGGCGATGGCCTGCGCCTGACCGACGCTCACGTTGCGCGGGCTGGGACCGTGGAACACCAGACCCAGCGCATCGGCGCCGAGAGCCACCGCACGAGCCGCGTCCTCGGCCCGCGTGAAACCGCAAATTTTAACCCGAGTTCGCCCTGAAGGGTATGTTGACATCATGATTCGGCATCCGGCTGGTAGCGGCGGGCGTCCGCCGGGAGACAGTCGAATATGGGATCGCGCGCCAATCCGTATTCTTCCGGATAACACACGCCTCCCAGGTAAAGCCCATCCGGCGGCGCCGTGACGCCGCCCTGGGCGCGGTCCCGCATCGCCAACAGCTCGCCGACCCAGGACGGATCGTGCTTGCCCGCACCCACCGCCATCAGCACCCCGGCGATGTTGCGCACCATATGATGCACGAAGGCGTTGGCGGCGATTTCCATGACGACCCTTTCGCCTTCGCGGCGCAGGTTGAGGAAATGCACGCGGCGGAAAGGGCTGCGGGACTGGCACTGCTGGGCGCGAAAGGATGAGAAATCATGTTCGCCGATCAGATGGGCCGCGCCTTCCCGCATCCGCTCGACGTCCAGCGGCACGTGGCACCAAGTAAGCTGGCGGGGCCGCAAAGCGGAGCGCATGGGGCGGTTCAGTATCTCGTAGCGGTAATAGCGGGCGATCGCGCTCAACCGGGCGTGGAAATGGGGCTCGGTTTCCCGCACCCACAGAATCCGCACATCGTCCGGCAGCGCAGTATTGGCTCCCAGCAGCCAGGAACGATCGCTGCGCCGGCTTTCGGTATCGAAATGCGCCACCTGTTCGATGGCATGCACGCCCGCATCGGTGCGCCCCGCGCATACGACCCGCACCGGAGCATCGGCGACCCGGCTCAAGGCCCGCTCGACCACGGCCTGAACGGTACGCTTGCCCTTCTGCCATTGCCAGCCGGCGAAGCCGCTGCCGTCATATTCTATGCCTAAGGCGATCCTCATGTTCTTAGGCCCGGTTCGAGGCGCGCTATCGTACCAGAAACGCCCCCGGCCGGCTTATCCACAGATTCTGTGGATAATTCTGTGAGCCCCCTGCCGACTATCCGCGCAACACATTGATTCGAAAAGGCCCAGCCGAATCTGACGAAATCGAGACACCGCCTGCGGGGAATTTTCGGGGAAGCCTGTATCGGCGGGACGAATGCAGCTGCGCCGATACAGGCGGAATCGAGCCGTTATTTGACTTTGTTCAACCCCGTATCCTGGATCGCCTGCTCGCAACGAGAGCTTACCTTGGCTTCGTTCTTTTCCAGGCAAGCCAACAGCCGACCCTCACCGGGTTCGACGTTCGCACAATACTTCTCCAGATCGTCGTCGCATTCCGCGGCCACATAGCTCAAGGCGTTGACTTCGCGCTGAAGCTGGGCGGCCGCATCATAAATGGCGTACTCGCAGCGCGTCGAAAGCTTGTCCTGGTAGGCATAAAGACAAGCCAGTTGGCGTCCTTCGCCGGGCATCACGTCCTTGCAGAATTTGTCCAGCTCCGCCTTGCAGCCGGTCTTGAAAGTCGAGACCGGGTCATCGGCCTGGACCTCACCCACGGGCGCCGGGGCTTTGGTCTCGGCCTTCTTCGCCGCGCAAGCGGGCTGCGTCATGAACGCCGTCAAAAGCAGCCCGGCGAACAGATATCGTGCACTGTACATGAGATGTTCCTTATTGATGGGTAATGTGAGGGATCGCGCACCCCCATGCCCGCAAGTTCCGACCCGAGCCGGCCCTTCCGTTGGCGGCGCGCGCTCGGCATTGTAGCCAGACGCCCCGGGAAAACCTATCCGGTTGGAGCAATGCCTACGGTTCGAACGGCAAGAGATCGCCGTTTTGCAAAATGAAGAAGGCGGACAGAAAATAACCGAGCGGCACACTCAGCCATGGGAGGTCATCTTCCGCTGCGGTCGAACTTACCAAATGCATAAGGAGCTCCCTTCCCGTACCTTTTCGCCCAGATGAAGAACCCGTCCGAACCCGCGATCCGGTTGCTGAACCGGGGACTCATCGTCGCCGGGATAGTGCCTTTTTTCTACCTTGCGCTGGGAACGTTTACCCACGGCCTGGGCGCCAATCCCGTGGAGACCATTTCCCACAGCAGCGGCCTTTGGACACTGAGGCTGTTGCTAGGCGCCCTTGCCATCACTCCTTTGAGCAAACTCCCCGGCGGACACTGGCTCACTTGCCTGCGCCGCACGGCCGCCCTGCTGGCTTTCTTCTACGCCTGCCTTCACGTCTCGAACTACCTGATATTCGATCAGTTTTTCGACGCGAGCGAAATCTGGCGGGACATTGCCCGGCGCCCCCATATTGCCGCCGGGATGACGAGCTTTCTGATAATGGTTCCTTTGGCCGCCACGTCCAGCCGGGCCATGGCCCACCGTCTCGGCCGCAGAAACTGGCGCCTGCTGCACCAATGGGTATATGTCGCCGCTGCGGCGGGCGTATTCCATTATTTCTGGCTGGTAAAACGGGACACATCGGGACCGGCCTTCTACGCCGCGATCCTGGCGATCCTGCTATGTCTGCGCCTTAACGATGCAACCCGAAGGCGGGCCGGTCGCGGCAAGGCCGATCAGCCGACGCCTGGTTCGCCACACTTCCCGCCGCAGCAAGCGGATTAGCGCCGGACTCGGACGATCAAAGAACAGCCGCGGAACCAACGCATAATGTCAACCGCCAGTGGTTCCCAGGCCATATGAAACCCCACGTTTCATGTCATGGAAACCGGCTGGCGGCCGCCGCTTGGCTCCGAGGCTAGACCCTTCAGCCGCCCGGCGTCAGGGCTCCCGCGCAGCCCTCGTGTCTTCGTTCCAGATGGGATTCTCCCGGTCTTCCGGATCGAGTTTCACCGCATCTTGAGGGAAAATATGCCAGAACGAGCGATCGATCGCGCCTTCCTGATAATGCGCCTCTTTCCTTCCGTGGTAGAAGGGGCACCACCAGTTTTCCACCAGCTTGACGAGATACGCGTGCCATTCGAACAACCCCACGCTGAACGGACAATACCACGTACAATTAAGTATCCAAAATAACCTTGACTGGGTGGGGCTAAGCCTGTAACCAGGCTGCATGACGATCTGGTTTGACAGCTTATACCGGAAGCTGGCCCGATCCGGAAGAAAGTCTTTCAAAGTCTTTATATTTTCAGCCCCCATCAGCTTCAGATGGAGATAACTGATATAGGCGCTGATGATCACAAAAGGCAGCGTCAGGATAGGCAAATAAATCAGGAACACTCCAAAGACGCGCCTCGCATGCGAGATATTCTTATGATTTTTCCCGATTACGACGCAGCTCCCGTCCACCCCCGACGGACCACAAGTTTCGCACTTTTTCATTTTCAGCCTCAGCCAAAGCGTTCTAGTTCTTGATGAGTGCGGCCCAGATGTCCGAGACGCCGCCACATATCCTCTGTTTTCGATGCCGGCAAAGAACCTCTGCCGGCACTTGCGCAAAGAAAAGCTATGAGGTCGAAAGGGCCACGTCAAGCGCCATCGCACCGAAGCACCTCCCACTGTAGCGGCATACGCGCCCAATTCCGGGCAAACTCCAGGGGGATTAAGCCGCGCAACGGCTGCGCCGTACCCGAAGGCAGGCGGTGGATTCAGGGCTTCAGCCAGTGAGCTGCCGGCATCGGAGCCCGTCTCTCGCGGGCAAACCGGCGACGAATTTGGGGCCGGGGCGGTGGTAACCGCCCCGCCGATGAGAAGGGCTATTGCATGCCTTTCTTCAAGGCATCGAGCAATTTGCTGCCGGCGGCCGCGTCGTCGCTGCCCACCAGCACCATCACGGTCATGTGATTGCCCATTTGAATGCATTCAATCACTGCCAGGGTCTTTTCGGTCCAGGAACGGACGGAATCGGCATCCTTACTGATCCTGCCTGTCGTCTGCGCCTTCATGAGCGACTCGCCCCGGCTGACGCATTCGCCCTGGCTCAGAGCGGACTGCATGTGATCCCAGTACATGTTAGGGGTGGCCAAAGCGGCTTGAGACGCGCCCACCAGGGCGGCCAACATCAGAAGAGATTTCGCAAACATGGTCGGTCCTCCTCGCCTTTACACTTAAAAACAGGACCCGCTTCGGGAGCGTTTGCCGGACGAAGCGGAGGCTCGCCTTGCAAGACGGATAATACGTCAACCATCACGAACTTGCCCAGGGGTCAATTGGGCGCCGACAGAATCGGACCGCTACTTGTGATTCCGGCCGACTTTGCTGTCAGGCTTCGAAGGATTTATAGCCATGCATGGCATCGGGCTTCCGGCTAGGCGAGCTGCCGGCGGCGCCCCGTTCCTTGTAAATGAGATAGATGAAAATCGCCATCAGCACAGTCAGAATCCAATACTTCAACCAAAACAGGAACTTCAGTTTGGCAAAGAACGCGGGATGACCCAGGAGATAAGCGTTGAACTGAGCGAAGAAATTTTGAAACATGCCGGGTGACCTCGAAGGATCTGCAAGCCGGTTGCCCGGCTCTTATGTGCCCCGTTCGCCGATTCGACGGGGGGAGACGGCACGGCCTCTTGGTAACGCGATTGCGGGAAAAGACGAAACCGTCCCCGTTAGGGACGCATTTACATAAATTAGACCGCGGATACGTGCATTCAGTTCCGTTGAAATACCATCAATTGCATCCTGCGAAGCGACAGCCATCCGGACATGCCTCACGGCCTGGGTTCAAGGATCGTGCGACGACGCAGAACAGCCGCCCGGCCCGATTGCGGCTGCGCCTGGCCGAGCCCTTGCGCTTGCTGCTTTGACGGCCAGCCCCATCCAAGCGGTAAAGTGCTTTTCGGTGGCCCACGACGTCAGGTGGGTGCCGACCTCAGTCATCTGGGGTTGATTGTACGTTGGCGCCACTTTCTCTACAGCTTGGCGCGGCACGGCCTGTCGGGCGTCAAGCTGATCGTCTTAAGGGAACCTCTAAAACACGAGGTTCCCTTGCGGGACAGGGATGTCCCGCCATTTTCAAGCGCCTAAGCGCTTGAAAATGTTAGCCCACCCCAAATCGCATTTGGGGTGGGCGAGGAGACAAATCGG
>JBFMDC010000060.1:0-120964 GCA_040753975.1 Pseudomonadota bacterium | reverse complement strand
GCATGGTCGGCCGCCCCACCGCTTCGCAGATCGCTTCCGCATCGTTGGCGTCGTTCTTGTTCCCCTTCACATAGGGCTTGACGAACTGCGGACTGATCAAGCGCGCAGCGTGACCCAGCTTGATCAACTCTCGCGCCCAATAATGCGCCCCGGCACAGGCTTCGAGCCCAATCAGCGCAGCCGGCAGATTCGCGAAGAACGCCAAGACCTCCTTCCGCTTCAGCTGCTTGCGCAGCGCCGTCTTGCCTGTCCGGTCCACGCCATGGACCTGGAACACGTGCTTTGCAATGTCCAAACCGATCGTCGTAGCATTCATCTCGGATTCCTCCTCTTCATCAAGTGGTTGGCTTCACCTCCACTTTGGCACATCGCGATGCCGTTACGGAGGGGAGGAGTCCATCCCATTATCCTCGATGGCTTGTCGTTGGTTCACAATTGAGCCTTTCCAGCTTGACGACCGTTGTTCGGGTTGATACTTCCATTTCAGAAGGTGTGCAATCAGTATCCTCAGCCTGCTTCTGATTTGGTGTCGGTAGTTCCCCATTTCGGCTTCCAATTCTTCGAGTAAGTGCGCTTGGTCAACCAGCGCCAGCCGGCCCGATCGGATCAGTTCGGCTTGCTGTGACAGCCAAGCTGCATGGTCGGTGTCATACAGATTTGCGCTCATTGCGTTTCTCCGGTGATTTTCGGGTTTTGGTGGGGGAGGGTAGTGTCATCAATAATTCCAGCTTACCACGGAGTTCTGCTGCGGCCTCGATGGCCTTCCGGGCTTCATCGTTCGCCTTCTGCTCCCGGTCCTTTAGCCAATTGATGGTTTCCTCTGCTTTTTCTATCTGTCTATTTGCCCATTCGCTGATGCTTTGCGTGGCTGCTAGCCCCCGTTCTTCGGTTAAACAGGGGGGGCCATTCTCCTCAGGAGCCGCGTAATCCTGCGCATCCATCTTTTGACATAATATACATTATGCGCAACTCGGTATTGTTTGCGGGCGATCCGCCGCAGTGTGACTCATCGGCTACGCTCAATGATTCGACCAACGAAACGGAGGTTCTATGAAAAACGCGAAGCGTACCCGGAAACGCCAGACTTCGGATTTCTACAAGCTGCGACGTAGGCTGTTCATGTCCGTGGAGGACGCCGCGGACATTTGCGGCGTCACCCGGCGAACAATCCAGAATTGGGACGAGAAAGGCGCACCGCTTTCAGCGATACGCCTTTTGCCATTCTGGGACCGATACCACGTGCCGTTCCGGGGCTGGGAGGGTTTTTGCTTTTCGCGGGACGTGTTGCTGTACCGGGGCCGGGAGCGGTTCACGCCGGATTACCTGATCGGCGACCGGGAGCGAACGGAACGACTGAGGCAGATGGAGATTGAAAGGAACCTCCGGGCACGGCATCCGGTCCGGTATTGGCTTTCGGATGGTTGCGCCATCCTCAAGCTTTGGCTGCGCCGATCCGCCGGTACGTTCGACCGATCCGGATTGAATTCAGACCACTGTCGGATTACGAACGGACCTGAGTGCCATTCGTGGCGCTTGGTGGGCCGATCGGCGCTTCCTGGCTGGCCTTTTTTTTCGTAACCCGTTACGTCAATGACGGGCTCGACTGTCTTGCCTACCACATCCCCTGGACCCACTCTCCCCGGATTTGTGCGAGACCGCTCCGGGTCAGGCGGCCTGGTTTAACTCTGCATCCTGCGCCATGGCTTCGTCCGGCTTTTTTTCGCCGCTCTCGCCCAGCCTTGCACTTCGGCAGTACGATGACCTTGCGCGAGATATAGACCTCTCGCTGATTCCGTTACGCCTTGCAATCTGCGCCGCCGGCTCCTCCTTGCGCAGCAACGCCAAGACAACCTCAACCCCCTTGTCGACGGGCAACTCGCTCTTCTTTCCCATGGTCTGATCCTCGTTGAATGACTAACATTTCACCGGATCCAGGGAACTCAGGGCAAGACAGTGACGGACTATAAAGACAACAAACATCAATTAACGTAACCATTAAATGAGGCGGAAACAATGAGCGCAAATCTATATGAAACCGATCATGCGGCTTGGCTGGCGCAGCAAGCCGAACTGATCCGATCGGGCCGGCTGGCGTTGGTCGACCAGACACATTTACTCGAGGAACTGGAGGCGGAAGTGGGCAACTATCGAAGAGAAATCAAACGCCGCCTGCGCGTACTCATTGCCCACTTACTGAAGTGGAAATACCAGCCGGATCAGCGGTCATCGAGCTGGAGAGGGACGATACGAGTTCAACGCATCGATATCGCGGACGTTCTGAAGGATAACCCAAGCCTCCGGCAGACGGTTCGCCAAGCCATCAAAGATGCCTATCCCGATGCGGTAAAGCTTGCAGCCGACGTAACCGGGATGCTGGACGACACCTATCCGGCTTCTTGCGAGTGGGAAGAATCCGAGATCATGAATCCGGATTTCTGGCCAGAGTGATCGCTCGGCCTGCCCTGCCCTTCACCTATACTCCACAAATCAACAATTACGGCGCTACCGGTCGTCAGGGCCGTGAGCTTGGCCTTGGGTTTACTGTGCGGCACGCACGAGGCGGTGCGGACCAGCGTTCCGAAGGACACCTTGGCGAAACAGGTAGTGAGGAGGTCGACCTTGGCGCTGATCTGGACCAGCTCGCGGTCAGTGATGTGGATGACGTCCGGGTCCTGGTCCGACTCGGCCACCAACAGATAGCGCAGGTCCTCGATCAGGCAGTAACGGCCGGCGATATAGAGCTTTCGGCCGTCTAAAGGGTCAGCGAGGTGAACAGCCGCTAAACCCGCGCCCACCAGCCCCATCAGCACCAGGCGCAACAGGAGCCGCAGCGCCAGCCATAGCAGGAGCTTCCGCCCCGTTCGCAGTATATGGACCATTGCCGCTTCCAGGCTCTGAAGGAGATAAACCAGGAACGGTGGGCTTGACTTGACCTCCCAGCACAGCGGGACGGTCATTCGAGAAAAACCAGTCCCCGCACGCGGCCAGAGCTCCTACCTACCAGCAATAAAATGCGAGGACTCGCCAGTAGTGAAAGATCCGCGATAGTGTCCGAGAAACTTCCGGTGGCGGTGCTGTCATAGAGTCTCCACACCTCGGATTTGATCCGGACAATTCATTTGCTATGAATCCGGACAGATCTATTTGTTGACAACACAAAAAACCCGCGAAGCCTTGAAACTTGCGGGTTTTTGGATCTTGGTGAGACTGTGTAAAGCTGGAAATTGGTGGTGGCGGGCGGAATTGAACCGCCGACCTAGGGGTTATGAATCCCTCGCTCTGACCAACTGAGCTACGCCACCTCATGACGCGCTTGCTTGTGTATGGGAGGGTGTGATGGGAAGCATGCACCCGGAACGAAGCGCGCATTTTCTTTGGTGTGGATGATCGTGTCAATAGCACACGCATTTAATATTGAAGAATGTCCGGCTGCTGTGGCATGATTGCCTCCCTTCCTGAGGGGATGGACCGGCGTTGTCGTGAAGTTCAATGTTCAGACGAGTCGAAGCTCATCCTGTTCCCGCCGGTACCTCCATCAACAAGAGCAACATTCAAAGCAAAACTCAAGGTGAATTTGATGCCTGGTCGCAACCATCTTTACGTTCCCGGTCCAACGAATATCCCGGATGCCGTTCTTAACGCGATGCACGTACCGATGGAGGACCATCGGCGGCCGGATTTCCCCGATCTTGTGACCCCGCTGTTGGAGAATCTGAAGAAGGTGTTCCGGACGGAAACAGGGCAATGCTTCATATTTCCGGCCACGGGAACCGCGGGTTGGGAAATTGCTCTCTCGAACACGCTTTCTCCCGGTGACAAGGTGTTGTCCTACCGCTTTGGGCAATTCAGCCATCTCTGGATCGACCTGGCCGGTCGTTTGGGGCTCGAAGTGGAGTACGAGGAAGTGCCGTGGGGCCAGGGCGTGCCGCTGGACAGACTGGAAGCGCGGCTGAAGGCCGACACTGGGCACGAAATCAAGGCAGTGCTGGTCTGCCACAATGAAACCGCGACCGGCGTGACCAGTGACCTTCCGGCCGTGCGCAGGGCCATCGATGCATCCGGTCACCCTGCCCTGTTTTATGTGGATGGAGTGAGCTCTATCGGTTCCTTGGATTTCCGCATGGATGAATGGGGCATCGACATCGGCGTTGCGGGCTCCCAGAAAGGCTTCATGCTGCCGGCTGGGCTGGCGCTGCTGAGCTTCAGCCAGAAGGCGCTGAAGGCACGCGAGTCCGCCAAGTGCAAGCGCGCGTTCCTGGACATCAACGATCACGTCGTTCACAACGCCGGCGGCTTTTTCCCTTACACGCCGTCGATCCCATTGCTCTACGGCCTGGGCAGGTCGCTGGACCTGCTGCTCGATGAGGGTTTGGAAAACGTCTATGCGCGACACGCGCGTCTGGCCGAGGGCGTTCGCCGCGCGGTAGCCGCCTGGGGCCTCAAGCTATGTGCCCAGGAACCGAAGTGGTATTCGAACACGGTTTCGGCTGTGGTCGTGCCGCCCGAATTCGACGCGCGCGACGTGATCCATACGGCTTATTACCGCTATAACCTATCGCTGGGTGCGGGTCTGACCGAGGTTTCCGGCAAGGTATTCCGCATCGGTCACTTGGGTGACCTTAATGAATTGAGCCTGTCCAGCGCCATCGTGGGTTCCGAAATGGCGATGCTGGACGTGGGTATCCCGGTGACGCCCGGCAGCGGCATCGCGGCGGCCAGCACCTACTGGCGGGAGACCGCTCCGGCAATCAAGCCCCGGGCTTGATTCATCGAGTCTCGCAGCGATCCGGGGCGCCCTCCCCTTATCTGTGGAGCCTTAAGTCATGAGCAAACCCAAAGTCCTGGTGACGCGACGCTGGCCGGAATCTTGTGAAACGAGACTCCGGGAATCGTTCGACGTCGTCTTCAACGTCGACGACCATCCGCTGAGTAGGGAAGAGCTGAAGGCCGCCCTGCGCGATTACGATGCGGTTCTGCCCACCGTCACCGACGCCATCGATGCCGAGGTGCTGGGCGTGGAACCACTGCGCTGCAAGATCCTCGGCAACTTCGGGGTAGGTTTCAACCATATCGACCTCGAAGCCGCCAGGCAGCGCGGCATCACCGTCACCAACACGCCGGATGTGCTGACCGACTGCACCGCCGATATCGCGATGCTGCTCATGCTCGAAGTCGCCCGCCGGGGCGGAGAAGGCGAGCGGGAAGTCCGTTGCGGCCGATGGACGGGTTGGCGCCCCACCCATATGCTCGGCACCAAGGTGACCGGCAAGACCTTGGGACTGGTCGGTTTCGGCCGGATCGCCCGCGCCATGGCGAAAAAGGCCCATTTCGGCTTCGACATGCCCGTCATCTTCTACGATCCCTTTCCACCGCCGCAGGACGTGATCGATGCCCTTGGCGCCGAGCAATACGGCACGCTGGAAGAGGTGCTGGAACGCGCCGATTTCGTTGCCCTGCACTGTCCCGGCAGCAAGGAAAACCGGCATTTGATCGGTGCAGAGCGTCTGGCCCGGATGAAACCGCAAGCCTATCTCATCAATACCGCCCGCGGCGATGTGGTCGACAGCGAAGCCCTGATCGACGCCCTGCGGAACCGGCGCATCCGGGGCGCGGGTCTTGATGTTTACGAAGGGGAGCCCCGGCTCAACCCGGGCTTTCTCGAGCTGGATAATGTCGTGTTATTTCCCCATCTGGGCAGCGCCACCGAGGAAACCAGGATCGCCATGGGCATGCGCGTGATCGCCAATATCACCGCATTTTTTGAAGGGCGCACCCCTGGAGACAAGGTGGCCTGATTGCCAGAAATGCCGATCGGTTCGTCCCCCTTGTGGCCCGCCCGGATATTGCCGGACGACGAATACCGGCGGATCTGGGGGCGGGTACAGCCGGCTTTCCTGGCGGCTATGGCCAAGCAGCGCATACCCTCCGCGCTCGCCGAACCCTTGGCGAGCGTCTACTTGCCGCTGGCTGCCTGGGTCGCGGCGCATAAGAACGAGGAGCCGTTCGTGCTCGGCGTCAACGGCGCGCAAGGTTCCGGCAAGTCGACGCTATGCGAATTTCTGGCTCTGATTCTGCGCCAGGGTTATGGTTACAAGGTGGCCGGCTTTTCCATCGACGATATCTACCAGACGAGGGCGGAGCGGGAGCGGCTGGCGCGGGAAGTTCACCCCTTGCTGGTGACGCGGGGAGTCCCCGGCACCCATGATGTCGGCCTGGGACTGGAAACGCTCGATCGTCTGACGAAAGCCGGCTTGGAAACTTGCGTAACCTTGCCGGCGTTCGACAAGTCGGTCGACGACCGGCGTCCGTTGTCGGCCTGGCCCCGCGTGCAAGCGCCGGTCGACATCGTCATCTTCGAAGGCTGGTGCGTCGGCTGCCTTCCCCAGTCTCGGGAGGAACTGGCCTGCCCGATCAATGCCTTGGAGGCCGCAGAGGATGAGGACGGCCGCTGGCGGACCTACGTCAATGAACAGCTCCGCGGGTCTTATGCGGAACTGTTCGGGCGGCTCGACCGGCTGATCATGCTGAAGGTTCCCGGCATGGAATGCGTGCACCGGTGGCGCAGTTTGCAGGAGCGAAAGCTCGCGGCAGCGAGCCGGGAGAACGGCTCCCCAGGCCACCGTCTGATGGGCGAGGCGGCGCTGCGGCGCTTCATCATGCATTACGAACGCCTGACGCGGCATATGCTGGCGGAAATGCCCGCGCGGGCGGATGTCACGCTGTTTCTCGACGAAAATCACCGTTTCGCCCGAGTTCACACCAACGAATGACCATGGCTGCCTCGTCTTCCAAATCTTCCAAGCTGTTCGCCGGCCTCCAGTATCTGCTGCCCCAGCACGGCCTTTCACGGCTCATGCATCGGTTCGTCCGCATTCGCCAGCCTTGGATCAAAAACGCCATGATCCGGGCGGTGTGCAAGCTCTACCGGGTAAATCTTGCGGAAGCGGCATGCAATTCGCCGGAGTCTTTCGACTGCTTCAACGCGTTCTTCACACGCGCGCTGAAACCCGGCGCCCGGCCGATCTGCAACGAGCCGGATGCCATCGCTTGCCCGGCGGATGGCGCGATCAGCCAGCTTGGCGCCATCGAAGGCAGACTGCTGTTCCAGGCCAAAGGACACGGCTTCGAACTGGCCGAGCTGCTCGGCGATGAAAACCAGGCGGCGAAATTCGAGAACGGCAGCTTCATCACCGTCTATCTTTCGCCCCGCGACTACCATCGCGTCCACCTGCCGGTGGCCGGCACCCTGACGGCCATGACCCATGTGCCGGGCGAGCTGTTCAGCGTCAACGTGGCAACCGTAGAAAACGTTCCGAAGCTTTTCGCCCGCAACGAAAGGGTGATCTGTCATTTCGACACCGCCGTGGGACCGATGGCGGTCATTCTGATCGGAGCGATTTTCGTATCGAGCATCGAGACCGTATGGCACGGCGAGGTCACTCCACCCCGCGCCAAAACGATCCGGCAGTGGGATTATTCCGCGCGACACTTGAGCTTCGAACGCGGCGCCGAAATCGGCCGCTTCAACATGGGCTCGACGGTGATCGTCCTTTTCGGCGCCGGCCGCGCATGCTGGAACCCTGAGTTCCAGGCCGGCGCTTCGGTCAAGATGGGGATGTCGCTGGGTTCCTGCCGATGAAGCCGACAGCTGAACCGGCCGGCTGGATCGTACCCCAGGCGCGACAGGTCGGACAGTGCCAATGCAGCTCACGGCATTCATAGCCGCACTGAGTGCAGCCGTAACCGGCATGCTGGGTGGCAAGGCTGTCGAGAGCGGTCAGGCAGCGCCGCAGGATCAACACGCAACCGCCATCGCTGCAAGGGTCCGACCCGGCATAATGCAGAGTGCGGCGGATCAGGTTGAGGCTCGATCGCTCGGACAGTAGCCCTGTCAGGTAGCTTGCCGCGGCGGACGCTCCTTCCCGTTGCGCCAGTTCGTCGGCCATCGCCAAGGCGGCGGCGTCCGTGCGATAGCGCTGGTAGACGTAGTCAAGATAGGTCAAGTACCCGTCCATATCCCGGAGATTGGCGTGGCAGAGGCGCAGCTGCCCGACGATTTCCGGAAGGAAAGCGGGATTTTGGAATTCCACCGATCGCAGCAGGACGCCCGCTTCCGCCCAATGCTGCCGTTGCAGGGCGAGCTGCGATTTCAAGAGGGTCGCCCGGACACAGCGGGGATCTTCGGCAAGCGCATGTTGCAGATGTGACTGTGCCGTGCCGGTTTCTCCCCGGGCGATCGCCGATTCGGCCTGCTCGCACAGGAGATGGGCCAAGGTGGTGTTTCGCTGGCCTGCATCGAGCTTCTTGAGCGACTGCGCGCATTCGGCTGCCCTCACCCAGTCCTTTTCACTCTGGTAGATTGCCAACATTTGCTGGAGTGAGGCTTTGCCGTGCGAAGCGCTCGCCGTCAGGTCGGAAAAAACGTTTTCGGCCCGGTCCAGCAATCCCGCGCTCAGATAATCCATCCCCAGTTCGAAACGAATGGCGTGTTGCTGTTCGTCCGTCAATTGAGGCTGGGAATGGAGGCGTTCGTGCAGCTCGATGGCCTTGGAAAGTTCGCCGCTTCTGCGGAACAGGCTGCCGAGCGCCAATTGCAATTCTAAGGTCTTGGTGCTGGAATCAGCGATCTGCCTGAGCAGATGAAAAGCCTCGTCGGCCTTGGTGCCGATGGCAGTATCTGCGGGTGCCTGATAGGCTCGTCGGACAGTCTCTTTCAACTCGCCCGACAGGTTCCGCCCATGGTGCCTGGCCGCGGCATACCAGCCGGAAGCCGCAGCGACCGGAAGCAGCAGAGTCAGCAGTTCGAGCATGGCGCCGTCCGGCATTCCGGTACCCCGCGATTCGCCTTGGGAGGGAAGCGGCGAGATCGATCTCGCCGATACAGGCCTTATTCCTTAATCGAATTGACCCGGTCGCGCAACTCTTTTCCAGGCTTGAAATGCGGAACGCGCCTGGAAGGAAGGTGAACGGATGCGCCAGTCTTAGGATTCCTGCCGACGCGGGGAGGACGGTAATGCAAAGAGAAACTGCCGAACCCCCGGATTTCTATGCGCTCGCCCCCTGCCAGCGCCTCGCTCATGTAGCCAATCATCTCCTTGATGGCATGTTCGATATCCCGGGGAGACAAATGCGGATACTTTCCGGCCAGGGATTCGATCAATTCTGATTTAGTCATGTCGATTTCCAGGTTCCCAAAAGTGAAACGGAAGGGGCACTCAAGGCCCCTTCCTCCGGGGAAGACCGGAACGATCAGCGGTTCTCCATCTGTTCCTTGAAGATGTCGCCGAGGGTTGGCGTGCCGGATGCCTGCTGCGAATAGTCTTTGATCGCGGCCGCTTCCTCATCCTGATCCTTGGACTTGATCGACAGAGAGATCGACTTGGTCTTCTTGTCGACGCCGATGAACTTGGCTTCGATTTTGTCACCCACGCTCAGTAGCGCCCGCGCGTCTTCGACGCGATCGCGCTGGATCTCGGAAGCGCGCAGATAGCCTTCCACGTTGTCCGCCAGCGTGATGACCGCGCCTTTGGCATCCACTTCCTTCACCACGCCGCGCACGATCGAACCCTTGTCGTGAGCCGCCAGGAAGTTCTGGAACGGATCTTGTTCGAGCTGTTTGATGCCCAGTGAGATGCGCTCGCGTTCGGGATCGATCGCCAGGATGACGGTTTCCAGTTCGTCGCCTTTCTTGAACTGGCGAATGGCTTCTTCACCGGGTGCGGACCAGGAAATGTCGGAGAGATGGACCAGCCCATCGATATTGCCGTCGAGGCCGATGAAGATGCCGAAGTCGGTGATCGACTTGATCGTGCCGCTGATTTTCTCGCCCTTCTTATGGGTAGACGCGAACTCGTCCCAGGGATTCATCTTGCACTGCTTCATCCCTAAGGAAATGCGGCGGCGCTCCTCGTCGATGTCCAGGACCATGACCTCGACTTCCTCGCCAAGCTGAACCACCTTGGACGGGTTGACGTTCTTGTTGGTCCAGTCCATCTCCGAAACGTGGACCAGACCCTCGACGCCTTCCTCCAGCTCGACGAAGCAGCCGTAATCGGTGAGGTTGCTGACCTTGCCGAACAAGCGGGTACCGGAGGGATAGCGGCGGGCGATATTGACCCACGGATCCTCGCCGAGCTGCTTGAGGCCCAGCGACACGCGGTTCTTCTCCTGATCGTACTTGAGCACCTTGACCTGCAGTTCCTGGCCGATCTGGACGGCTTCGGACGGATGGCGCACGCGCTTCCAGGCCATGTCGGTGATGTGGAGCAGGCCGTCGATGCCGCCCAGGTCGATGAACGCGCCGTAATCGGTGAGATTCTTGACCACGCCGGTGACGATGGCGCCTTCCTTGAGGCTTTCCATCAGTGCTTCCTTCTCGGCGCTGAATTCGGATTCGACCACCGCGCGGCGTGACAGCACAACGTTGTTGCGCTTCTGGTCGATCTTGATGACCTTGAATTCCAGATCCCGCCCTTCCAGGAAGGTGGTGTCGCGCACGGGGCGCACGTCGACCAGGGAACCGGGCAGGAAAGCCCGCAGGGCGCCGATCGCCACGGTAAAGCCGCCGCGGACCTTGCCGACGATGCGGCCGACGACGGTCTCGCTGCCTTCGAAAGCTTTTTCCAGGTCATCCCAGGCCTTGAGCTTCTTCGCCTTGTCGCGGGACAGCAGGGTCGCGCCCAGGCCGTCCTCCACCATGTCCAGGGCGACCTCGACCTGATCGCCCACCTGGACTTCCAGTTGGCCGTCGGCATTGAGGAATTGCCACTTCGGGATGACGCCTTCGGATTTCAGTCCGGCGTTGACGACGACCGCGTCGGTGCCGATGTCGACGACGGTGCCGGTGATGATGCTGCCCGCGCGCATCTCGGCCTTCGCCAGACTTTCTTCAAACAGTTCTGCAAAGCTTTCGCCCATGATCGATGATTCCAGCGTCCGAGGTATGAAATCGGACGAACGTTAGTTGAGTTGGTTGACGATCGTGCCCCATCGCCATGCGGCGGGACACACCTTATACTGTATTGGCCTTAAGATTTCATTGCGATCCCACCACGGAAAGGCAGGCCTGGATCACTTCCTCGACGGATAACGCCGACGAATCGATCACGACGGCATCCTCCGCTGCTTTGAGCGGAGCGGTTTTCCGCTCCCGATCGCGCCGGTCGCGCTCCTCTATCTCTTTGGTCAAGCAGGCTAGACTAACATCCATGCCTTTCTCTTTCAACTGGTTATAGCGCCGGCGGGCACGAACCTCCGCGCTTGCGGTGAGGAAGATCTTATAAGGCGCCTCCGGAAAAACCACCGTCCCCATGTCGCGGCCGTCCGCCACCAGCCCCGGAAGGCGGCGGAAGCCGCGCTGTTTGTCCAGCAGTGCCCGACGTACCGCCGGAAACGCCGCCAGTTTCGACGCCAGATTGCCGCATTCCTCCGTGACGATCCGCCCGCCGATGTCGGCGTTCCACAGCAGGACGCGTGGCGCGGGCTCCGCTTCGAAAACCAGATCGAGCGAATGGGCGAGTGCCGTCAGCGCGGCTTCGTTCTCCCAGGAGACGCCCCCGTCCATAGCGGCGACTGCCAGTGCCCTGTAGATCACGCCGCTGTCCAGAAAGTGCCAGCCTAGCCTGGCGGCGACCGCGCGGGCCGCAGTGCCCTTGCCGGCGCCGCTGGGGCCGTCGATGGTGAGTACGGGGATGGTGTCCTGCATGTCGGCTCAGTTGACCTCGATGTCCAGACCCAGGGTCCGCGCCAGTTCAACGAAGTTGGGGAATGAAGTCGCCACATTGGCGCAGTCGCGGATCTCGACGGGACCGGACGCGCGCAGTGCCGCGATCGAAAACGCCATGGCGATGCGGTGGTCGCCGCGTGAATCGACCACGCCGCCGCGGAGGCTGCCGCCCTGGATGACCATGCCGTCAGGGGTCGGCCGGGCCTCGATGCCCAGTGCGGTCAGCCCGTCGGCCATGACCTGGATGCGGTCGCTTTCCTTGACCCGCAGTTCCTCGGCGCCGGTCAGCACGGTCTCGCCCGAAGCGCAGGCTGCGGCGACGAACAGGGCCGGGAATTCGTCGATGGCCAGCGGCACGGTGTGTTCGGGGATGCGGATGCCGCGCAGTTCGCGGTGCCGGACCCGGATGTCCGCCACCGGTTCGCCGCCGACCTCGCGCGGGTCGAGAATCTCGATGCCGGCGCCCATTTCCCGCAGGATCTCGATGACGCCGGTGCGCGTCGGATTGATCCCGACATGCCGCAGGAGCACATCGGAGCCGGGGCTGATCGCCGCGCCGACCATGAAGAACGCCGCCGAGGAGATGTCGGCCGGAACGTCGATGCGGGTGGCGGACAGTCTGCCGCCGGATTCGATGCAGACGCGGTTGCCGTCCCGCGCCACCGCATAGCCGAAGCCGGCCAGCATGCGTTCGGTGTGGTCGCGGGTCGGCGCGGGCTCGGTGACACAGGTCCTGCCTTCGGCATAGAGGCCGGCCAGCAGCAGACAGGATTTCACCTGGGCGCTGGCGACCGGCATCTCGTAATCGATGCCCTTCAGCCGGGCGCCGCCGGTGATGCGCAGCGGTGCAGTGCCGGCTTCGGTGGTATCGATCCGCGCCCCCATGGCCCGCAACGGTTCGGTCACTCGGCGCATCGGCCGGCGCACCAGCGACGCATCCCCGGTCAGCGTCACATCGAACGCCTGCCCGGCCAGCAGCCCGCTCAAGAGGCGCATCGACGTGCCGGAATTCCCGAGATCCAGTGGCGCGGCGGGCGGCTTCAGGCCATCAAGGCCCACGCCGTGGATCCGCAGCCGGCCGTCCTCCGGGCCTTCGATCTCGACGCCCATCGCCCTGAACGCCGCCATCGTCGCGAGGCAATCCTCGGCCTCGAGGAAGCCCGTCACTTCGGTCACACCCTCGGCGAGCGAACCCAGCATCACCGACCGGTGGGAGACGGACTTATCGCCCGGCGCCCTGACCTCGCCCCGCATCCGCCCGCCGGGCCTGGCGGTGAATACCACGTCTTTGTCATGCATGATGGTTTTCCGTCAACCGTAGAAATTTCTCGCGGGCGGCCTTGGCTTCGCTGAAAGAGGCGTAGAGGCGCTCGGCGTCGTCATCCCGGATCAGGCCCGCCACCTCGCGCAACGCTGCTTCGAATTCGTCCAAAAGCTCCAGCAGCGGCTCCCGGTTGGCCCGGCAGATGTCCAGCCACATCCTGGGGTCGCTCGAGGCGATGCGGGTGAAGTCGCGAAAACCGCCGGCGGCATAGCGGAAGATTTCCGCCTGCTCGTCCTTGCGGCCCAGCATCCGCGCCAGGGTGAAGGCCAGCACATGGGGCAGGTGGCTGGTCGCCGCCAGCACATCGTCGTGATGTCCGACCTCCATCCGTTCCACCTTCGCGCCCAGATGCCTCCAGAACCCTTCCACTCCAGCCAGCGCCTCCGGCGAGCTGTCCGGCAAGGGCGTCAGGATGACACGCTTGCCCTCGAACAGGCCGGAGTCGGCTGCCTCCACCCCGCTGCGTTCGGCACCGGCGATCGGGTGACCGGGGATCAAATTGGGCGGCACCTTGCCGAACACGCGCCGGGCGGCTTCCACCACGTTGCCCTTGGTGCTGCCGGCATCGGTGTAGACGCAATCCGGCCGCCAGACCGGCTGCAGCCCTCGGAACAACGGCTCGATGGCGCCGACGGGCGCCGCGATGAGCACGAGATCGGCCGTTTCGACGCCCTCTTCCAGACTCGCGCAGCCGCGGTCGATGACGCCCAGGGTTTCCGCCCGGCTCAGGTTGTCCGGATCGGCGTCGACGCCGACGATTTCCCCGCAAAATCCTCGGGCGCGCCGGGCGGCCGAACCCCCGATCAGACCGACGCCGATGACGCAGAGCCGCCGGATCATGGGGCCAGCACACGGTCCAGGGCGGCGAAGAAGATATCGATTTCCTCCGCAGTGCCGACCGAGACCCGAAGATGGTTCGGCAGGCCGTAATTTCCCACCGGACGCACGATGACGCCTTCACGCAGCAGAGCATCGAAGACCGGGGCTGCCGGCCGGCCCAGGTCGAAGCTGAGGAAATTGCCGGCGGAAGGGATGAAATCAAGGCTCCGTGCATGGAACCCGGCTTCCAGCCGGGCGAGGCCGGCGTCGTTCGCCTGCACCGCGGCCGCCAGGAACTCGGCATCTCCCAAAGCGGCGGCCGCGGCGGCCAGCCCCAAGGCGTTGACGTTGAACGGCTGCCTGGCCCGGTTCAGCAGATCGGCGATCTCCACGCCGGCAACCGCATAACCTACCCGCAGGCCCGCCAGCCCGTAGGCCTTCGAGAAGGTGCGGGTGACGACCAGGCCGGGAAACTCCCCCAGCCAGTCCAGGGCATTGGGGTAATCGGGGGCGTGCGCGTACTCGAAATAAGCCTCGTCCACGACCGCGATGACACGCCGGGGCAGTGCCGACAGAAACGAATGCAACTCGCTCCGGCCGAGCAGTGTCCCCGTAGGATTGTTCGGATTGGCGACGAAGACCACGCGGGTATCGGTATCGACCCGCTCCAGCATGGCCTCCAGGTCGTGGCCGAAGCGCGGCCCCCTGCTGCCGTCGTGGGCCGGGGCGGTCTTTCCCGCCGCTCCGGCCATCTGAGTCGCGATCGGATAGACCGCGAAGGCGTGTTCGGAATACACCGCGTTGAGTCCGGGCGCGAGGAAGACCCGCGCCACCAGATCGAGCACGTCGTTGGAGCCGTTGCCCAGGACGATCTGCGCCGGGTCGACGCCCAGATTTTCCGCCAGCGCGGCCTTCAGTTCGAAACCGCTGCCGTCGGGATAGAGGTGGGTGCCGCCGAGTATCCGCCGCACGACTTCCAGCGCCTTGGGACTCGCCCCCAGCGGGTTCTCGTTGGAGGCCAGCTTGACGATGCGTTCCAGCCCGAACTCCCGTTCCAGTTCGCCGACGGGCTTGCCGGGCTGGTAAGGGGTGAGTCCGCGAATGCCAGGGACGGCGAGTGAAGCGATGCTCATGTCGAAAATCTTTAGCTCAGTGCGCGCGGATAGGAACCCAGGATGTGCATCGTGCTGGCCTGCGCCCGCACCTCGGCTAGTGCCTGCGCCAAGGTGGGATCGGCCTGGTGCCCTTCCACGTCGATGAAGAAAAAGTAGTCCCACATGCCGCGCCGCGAAGGCCGCGATTCGACCTTGGTCATGCTGACGCCTCGGCGCGCGAACGGCTCGATGACCCGGAAGAGCGCACCGGGGTCGTTGCGGGTGGACAGCAGCAGGGAGGTCTTGTCGTGACCGGTCGGTCCCACGGGCTGGCCGCCGATGACGAGGAACCGCGTGGTGTTGTCGGGTTCGTCCTCGATATTGCGCTCCAGGATTTCCAGGCCGTAGAGCCCCGCCGCCACTTCGCCCGCGATCGCCGCGGTGCCGGCGGTTTCGGCCGCGCGCCGGGCGGCTTCGGCGTTGCTGCCGAGCGGAGTGCGCCGCGCGCCGGGCAGGAAGCGGTCCAGCCATCCCCTGCATTGCGCCAGCGATTGCGGATGGGAGAACACCTCGGTCAGCGTATCCAGCGCGCTCGGCGTCTTGCACAGCAGGTTGTGGTGGATGCGCAGCTGCACCTCGCCGGCGATGATCAGGCTGGAGCGCACGAAGCTGTCCAGGGTATGGGTGATGACGCCTTCCGTCGAATTCTCGACCGGCACCACGCCGTAATGGCAGGTGCCGCTCTCCACCGCCCGGAAGATTTCGTCGATGGCCGGCAGCGGGATGGCCTGGATGGCATGGCCGAAATGTCTGTACGCCGCCTGCTGGGTGAACGTCCCCTCCGGACCAAGGAAGGCGACGCTCAGCGGCTTTTCCAGCGCCAGGCATTCCGACATCACTTCGCGGAAAAAGCGGATCACGGCCTCCCTGCCGAGCGGGCCGGGATTGTTCGCCGCCAGCCGCTGCAGCACTTCCGCCTCCCGTTCGGGACGGTAGAAGCAGTCGGTCTCGCCCGCCGCGACCTTGATCTCCGCCACCTGCTGTGCGCACCGCGCCCGCTGGTTGAGAAGTTCCAGCACCCGGTCGTCGAGTTCGTCGATGCGCTTGCGCAGTTCCGCGAGAGAAAGATCGTTCGCCATGTTTGATCTTGAAAAAGGCTCAGGCCTAGGGTTCGTGGGCGGATATGGAGTGGACGGCCAAGACCCCGCGGATTTTCCCGATTCTGTCCAGAACCGCCGGCGGAACTTCGGCGTTGAGGTCGATGAGCGTATAGGCATATTCGCCGCGCGACTTGTTCAACAGCTCGAGAATGTTCAGGTTCGCCTCCCCCAGGGCCGCCGAGATCTGGCTCACCATGTTGGGGACGTTTTCGTTGGCGACGCCGATGCGATGGGCGTCGCACCGGGGCATCTCGACCGTCGGATAGTTGACCGAATTGCGGATGTTGCCGTTTTCGAGGAAATCGCGGATCTGGTCCGCCACCATGACCGCACAGTTGTCCTCGGCCTCGGCCGTCGACGCGCCCAGATGCGGCAGCAGAATGGCGCCTTTAAGTCCCATGAGGCCGGCGGTCGGGAAATCGCTGACGTAAGCGGAAAGCCGGCCGTCTTCCAGCGCCGCGCGTACGGAAGGCTCGTCGACGATGCCGGCACGCGAGAAATTGAGCAGCACGGCCCCTTTTTTCACGGATTCCAGCCGCGCGGCGCCGATCAAGTGCCGGGTTTCGCCGTTGAGCGGCACGTGCAGGCTGATGAAGTCGGCGCGGGCGATCAGATCGTCGATGCCGGCGGCGCGGGAGACGGCGGCGGAAAGCTGCCAGGCGCGCTCCACCGTGAGCGCCGGATCGAAACCGGCCACGTTCATCCCCAGTGACACCGCGGCATTGGCGACGCCGACGCCGACCGCGCCCAGGCCGAGCACGCCCAGCGTCTTGCCGGCCAGCTCGGTGCCGGCGAAATTCTTCTTGCCCTGCTCGACCGCCTGAGCAATGGCCGCGTCGTCGCCTGCGAGCGAACGGGTGAAATTCCAGGCCTCGCAGATATGCCGCGCGGCCAGCAGCATTCCGGCGATGACGAGTTCCTTGACGGCATTGGCGTTGGCGCCTGGGGTGTTGAACACCGGGATGCCGCGCCGGCTGCAATCGTCCACCGGAATGTTGTTGACGCCGGCGCCGGCACGCCCGATGCAGCGGACCGATTGGGGAATCTCGACCCCGTGCAGGTCGAAGGAGCGTAGCAGGATGGCGTCCGGATGCCGGATCTCCGATGCGACCTCGTAGCGGTCGCGCGGCAAGCGTTCCAGGCCGGCGACGGAGATATTGTTGTAGGTCAGCACTTTGTACATATCTCCCCCTAGCCGCGCCGGCGTTCGAACTCCGCCATGAAGGCGATCAGCGCATCCACCCCGGCCTCGGGCATGGCGTTGTAAATGCTGGCGCGCAAGCCGCCGACCGAGCGGTGGCCTTCGAGCGTCACCAGGCCATGTGCCGCGGCTTCGGCGGCGAAGGTCTGCTCTAGCCCGGCGTCGGCGAGGCGGAACGGGACGTTCATGCGCGAGCGGAAGGCGGTGTCGATCGGATTGGAGTAGAACGCCGAGGCGTCGATAGCGGCGTAAAGCTTTTCCGCCTTGCGGATGTTGCGGGCCTCCATGGCCGCGACCCCGCCTTCCTGCTTGAGCCATTCCAGCACCAGGCCGAGCAGGTACCAGTTATAGGTCGGCGGCGTGTTCAGCAGGGAGCCGTTGTCCGCGTGCTTTTTGTAGTCGAACACCGTGGGCGTGCCGGGGATCGTCTTGCCGATCAGATCTTCCCGGACGATGACCACGGTGATGCCCGCCGGTCCCATGTTCTTCTGGGCTCCGGCGTAGATCAGTCCGAACCGGCTCACGTCGACCGGCCGGGACAGGATGTTGGAGGACATGTCGCACACCAGGGGCAGGCCGGCGGAGTCCGGGACGTCCTGGAATTCCACGCCGTTGATCGTTTCGTTGCTGGTGTAATGGAGATAAGCCGCTTCTGGATCGATCCGCCATTCGCCGCGCGGAGGGACGGTCGTGAAACCGCCCGCCTTGGCGGTGGCCGCAACGCCGACCTCGCAATAACGGCAGGCCTCCTCCATGGCTTTTCCGGACCAGATGCCGGTATCGAGGTAGCAGGCCGCGGCCCTGTCATGCAGCAGATTCATCGGCACCATGGCGAACTGAGCGGTGGCGCCGCCCTGCAGGAACAGCACCTTGTATTCCGGTGGAATGGCAAGCAGCTCGCGCAGATCGGCCTCCGCTTTTTCCGCGATGGCCCCGAAATGCTTGCCGCGATGGCTCATTTCCATCACCGACATGCCGCTTCCGCCCCAATCGAGGATTTCCTCTCCGGCGCGGCGCAGTACCGCCTCCGGCAGCATCGAAGGGCCCGCGCTGAAGTTGTAGATTCTCGACATGACAATAGGCTCGTGGGGGGTTTGAAAAGCGGTTTATTGCGATTGACCTGGCATATCCGGCTTACAAGCGAACAACTCGGCCTGTCCTGGAACAACATCACTCTGACTGTGATTGGCATAGGTGGCCCAGGTCGGCTCGTAATCATCGACTTGATTACCCCACTGATCCCAACCCTGTAAGCTGCCTCGCGCGAATAATTCGAGATAAGGCCCTGGGCTGCACGATTCAATAATGGAATACATCTCGTCCGGCTTGCGGGAATGCTCCCGCTTTCGAGATTTGATTATATTGACTTGGGTTCTTCCGGGAGATGCCGTTCGCAAATGTCCTTTTACCCCGAACAACACTATTTCAGTCGTATTCCTGAAATAAAAACCCACGCCACGCCCGTCAGGTCCACCATCCTGTCTGATTTTGTGCCAGATGAGGTTGGTTTTGTATTTGAATCCCCATGCGTCCATGACTTGCAAACCTTCCGGCAGCAAAGCGTTGGGCACCCATAGATACAAATGACTGTTCTCCGCGGCGACTTGTGCAACAGGGATTTCCATAATTTCCCGCAATGTCAGGGTTCCATATCGATTAAGTCGCTTGTGCTCGGGTGCCATCTTCCCGGTCCGGTTGACGAATTGCCAAGGCGGATCGGCCAAAATGGCTCCATAGCTTTTATTCCGCGTGCTTTCGACGAAATCCTCTGCGGCAGTCCTGACGGAGGTATCGGACATTTCACCTATCCTCCACGAATAATTTTCGCGTGATTCCTAAGACGAGAAGCGGGCAGCCTGCGCCACCGCCACCCTCTATACGTGGTAAAAGTTTCGACATATGCGTGGTCGATGCGCCATACGATGACCCTCGCTGTAATTCGTTAAAGATTTCCTGCAAATCATCGCAACGGGTGATGATGATGCCTACGCTAATCGCCCTGAGATCAAACAATAGGCGAAAGTTGTTCAAATCTCGATCGAAAAATGGGTCCTTGTTGTTCTATTCGATTTCCAAAGCCACCCGATTCTTATAGCAATCCACCTTATGAGTCGGTGAATTCATGACTCGATCATCGACGGTAACCGCCGTGGAAAACTCCTTTTCGACCCATCCACGCGTTCCCAGAAAATCATCTATAGCCTTGGATACCTTCGACTTCCGTCCGCCTGGCTCGGTAATCCAAATTTTGTGCAATCTGAACTGCCGAAGCAAATCAACCAAATCCTGCCATTCGCTCGGGAAATCGTTGGCAAGGATCGCACAAGCGTGCTTCCATTCATGGACCTCATAGTGCTCGCGCACAAATTCTGGTAGCAATTCGACACCCATGGCGGTGCGTCAATCCTGATCATCCATCATGTCCGGGCCTTCTTCATCCGGCCCGCTTTCCAAATTCGCAATCCTATCCACACCCACCACCTTTTCGCCCTCACTCAACCGGATGACGGTGACGCCCTGGGTGTTGCGGCTCAGCACCGAGATTTCCCCCACCCGCGTCCGCACCAGGGTGCCGGCGTCGGTGATCAGCATGATTTCGTCCTCGTCCTCGACCAGGGCCGCGCCGACCACCGCCCCGTTGCGGGCGCTGGTCTGGATGGCGATCACGCCCTGCCCGCCGCGGCGGTGGCGGGGGAAATCCTCCAGCCGCGTGCGCTTGCCGTAGCCGTTTTCGGTGATGTTGAGCACCGTGCCCTCGGCGGCGATGATCAAAGCGATGACTTTCTGGCCGTCCTGCAGGGTCATGCCGCGCACCCCGGCGGCGGTGCGGCCCATGGCGCGCACGTCGGTCTCCTTGAAGCACACCACCTTGCCGTCGCTGCTGAACAGCATCACGTCCTGTTCGCCGTTGGTGATCGCCACGTTGACCAGACGATCGTCCTCGCGCAGCTCGATGGCGATCTTGCCGCTGGGCCGCGGCCGTTCGAATTCGCTGAGCGCGACTTTCTTGACCGTGCCGGAGGCGGTCGCCATGAAGATGAAATGGGCTTCGTCGAACTCGCGGATCGGCAGGATGGCGTTGATGCGCTCGCCTTCCTCCAACGGCAGCAGGTTGACGAAGGGACGGCCGCGCGCGGTGCGGCTGGCGACCGGAAGTTCGTAGACCTTGAGCCAGTAGACCTTGCCGGCGCTGCTGAAGCACAGGATGGCGTCGTGGGTGTTGGCCACGACCAGCTTTTCGATGTAGTCCTCTTCCTTGGTGGCCGCCGCCTGCTTGCCGCGGCCGCCGCGGCGCTGGGCCCGGTAGTCCGACAGCGGCTGGGCCTTGACGTAGCCCTCGTGGGAGACCGTCACCACCATGTCTTCCTCGGTGATGAGATCCTCGGCCGAGAGATCGAGGCGGTCGGCGATGATCTCGGTACGGCGGGCGTCGCCGAACTGCTCGCGGATGGCGGCCAGTTCGTCGCGGATCACCTGCATCAATCGGGTATCCTTGGCCAGGATGTCGAGCAGATCGGCGATCTGATCCAAAATCGTCCGGTACTCGGCGATGATCTTGTCCTGCTCCAGGCCGGTGAGGCGGTGCAGACGCAGGTCCAGAATCGCCTGGGCCTGGGTCGGGGAGAGGTAATAGGCCCCCTCGCGCAGGCCGTAGACGGGGTCGAGATCGCGCGGCCTGGAGTTTTCAGCGGTTTCGGCCCGCTCCAGCAGCTCGGTCACCGCCCCCGGCCGCCAGGCGCGCGAAACCAGGCGCTCCTTGGCTTCGGCGGGAGTCGGCGAGGCCTTGATCAGCTCGATGACCTCGTCGATGTTGGCCAGCGCCACCGCCAAGCCCTCCAGCACATGCGCCCGTTCGCGGGCCTTGCGCAGTTCGTACAGGGTGCGCCGGGTCACCACCTCACGGCGATGGTCGATGAAGGCCGCGATCAGGTCGCGCAGGTTCATCAGCCGAGGCCGGCCGTTCAGCAGCGCCACCATGTTGATGCCGAACACGCTCTGCATCTGGGTCTGCTGGTACAGGTTGTTCAGCACCACTTCCGGCATTTCGCCCCGGCGCAGCTCGATCACCATGCGCATGCCGTCCTTGTCCGACTCGTCGCGCAGTCCGGAGATGCCCTCCAGCTTTCCTTCCTTGACCAGTTCGGCGATTTTTTCCAGCAGCCGCGCCTTGTTCACCTGGTACGGCAGCTCGTTGACGATGATGCTCTGGCGGCCGCCCTCCTCGCCTTCGAACTGGCAGCGGGCGCGGAGGTAGATGCGGCCGCGCCCGGTGAGATAGGCCTCGCGGATGCCGCCGGCGCCGTTGATGATGCCGGCGGTGGGAAAATCCGGGCCGGGCACGTGGGCCATCAGTTCGTGCACGCTGACTTCAGGATTCTCGATCAGCGCGAGGCAAGCGTCGATGACTTCCCGGAGATTGTGCGGCGGGATATTGGTGGCCATGCCTACCGCGATGCCGGCCGAACCGTTGACCAGCAGGTTGGGCACCCGGGTCGGCAGGACCGAAGGCTCGTGTTCGGAATCGTCGTAGTTGGGGACGAAGTCGACGGTTTCCTTGTCCAGGTCCGCCAACATATCGTGGGCGATGCGGGCCATGCGCACCTCGGTGTAACGCATGGCCGCCGGCGGGTCGCCGTCCACCGAGCCGAAGTTGCCCTGGCCGTCGATCAGCATGTAGCGCAGCGAGAACGGCTGGGCCATGCGTACGATGGTGTCGTAAACCGCCGTGTCGCCGTGCGGATGGTATTTACCGATCACGTCGCCGACCACGCGGGCCGACTTCTTGTAGGGCTTGTTCCAGTCGTTGCCGAGTTCGTGCATGGCGTACAGCACGCGCCGGTGCACAGGCTTTAGGCCATCGCGGGCATCCGGCAGGGCGCGCCCCACGATCACGCTCATGGCGTAATCGAGGTAGGACTGCTTCATCTCGTCTTCGAGATTGACCGGAATGATTTCTTTGGCGAAGGCTGTCATCGGACCCGAGCGGTATGGAATGGGCGCGGCGGGGACGCCTGCCCAGGATGGAATCGCGGCATTATAACAAAAGCGTCATGCCTTGCCCCGCGCTCATTCCTTAAGGCATCACGGCCCTGACCGCGTCGTATTTCGGCGCGCCCGGCTGCTCCCGGTATTCGAGCAGGCCCCAACTGCCCCAGCGGGTATAGGGACCCACGCTGTTCCACAGGTTATAGAGCCCGCCGCCCGCCGCCCGCCAGTCCTCCAAATGGCGAAGGTAGGCCTCGCCCATGCGCTCGTCCCGGTTGGCCGCCACGAACAGGGCGGTGATCGCCGGATCGTCGCCTGCCTCGCCCACCCCCACCAGATGCTGGCCCCCTTCGTAGGCCACCAGATCCAGCCCGTATTCATCGGCAAGACGCTGGTTTTCCCGCATCTGCCGCCTGGCTTCTTCCAGGGCTCCCCCGGCCGGGCCACCGGGAAGTTCGCCGCCGTGGAAGATTTCGGCGAAAAGACGGGTCGCCCCCCCATCGGCATCGGCGCACCATCCTTTCACCGCGGCCGCATGTTCGGGCAGGCCGAGGTAGTGGCCGAAATAGGGGGCGATGGCCAAAGCCCGGATATGATGCCGGTGGCATGGCGCGCCGCCGCTTTCGGCCCGCCACAACGGACAGTCCAGCGCCTGCCGCGCGGTCCAGGGATTGGCCGCCTGGCTTCCCATGACGCAGACGACCCGCCCCCCCTCTTCCGCCCAGACCTCCGTCCAGATGTCGCAGACCTGCGCCGAACGCATTCCGTACCATTGCAGCCGTTTACCATACGGGGTATCTCCCGCGTCCGGCCATTTCGCCTGCGCCTGCGCTTCCATCCAGCGGCCGGCGGAGAAGGCGCCGTTCCAGGCTTCGTTGCCGTACTCGACGTAGACCTTGCGGCCTTTGTCGAGCCCCTGCCGCACCAGGGCGGCGAACTGGCGGACGTAGCCGTCGTCGGCGCGGGCCGGCATGTTCACCCAGATGTCCGCCTGCAACCGGTTGCCCAATGCCGGGATCATCTCGGCCGGTCCGCCGTCCCCCTTTTCGAGCGCCCAGGTTCGGCTCTCCGGGACGGTACGGTCGGTCCAATTCACCGCGGCGGAATCGTTGGTGTTCTGGTAGGCCATGAAGCGGATGGCACGCAACTTGGCCAAGTTGCGCAGGAAACGCGGATCGAAGTCCTGGGGCTGACCCGCCTCCTCGAACGCCAGGCAGGTGCTCCGCTCACCGCAAGCCCGGGAATCCATGCAGTAGGCGGGGGCCGGCCCTTCGCACGCACCGCCCTCGGGCACCACGCTGATATTCCGGATGTAATCGCCGCTGCCCGCAGGGTCCGTCGCCAGAATATCGAGTTCGAACCAGGATTCATCGCCGACGCCGGTAACGTCGACGACGTCCCTGCCAGGTCTCGACAAGGCGGCGTTGCGGACGGCTCCCCGCCCATAGCCGAGAGCGCCCTGGCCTTGGTAGAGAACCAAGAAGCGCCCGGCTGGTCGTGCCGGAGCCAGGCCGGTCGGCACCAGTGTTGCGACAGTGGTGAAACGGCTCCCGGAAGCGGCTTTTCGCCCCGGATCCGGCAAAGACTTCGGATAGCCCGCCGCATCCAGCGTCAGCTTGTCCTGCTCGAGCGTGTTCCAGGCGCTCGCGCCGGGAGGCCAGCCTTCATCGCCACAGCCCGCATCGCCGCCGGCCCGGCATTGCGTCAGCCACGGCCCCGAGAGCTTGAACAGATCGACGAAAGGAATTTCCGTACCGTAGTAGGCCAGGCCCGCGAGGTTCACGCCGATGCCGAAGTCCGGCGCCGGGCCCGGGGGAACCGCTTCACCGCAGGCCGTCAGCCCGAGAGCCAGGGTTGCCGCGTAGAGGCCGCTGGTCCGCCTGTCGCGCATCGGCCTGGATCTCCCGTCCGCCGTCCGGCGAAGTCTCAAACCCGGCGATTGCGTCGCAACCATACCTTGCCGCGGCGCGCCAGGGCGGCCAGATTCCGCACCACAGGCCAGCGGTCGTACCAGCGGTTGGGGTAGATATCGCTGCGCGAACTGCGCTGCCATCCGAGGCTGGGCACCGCCACCAGCGTGACGACATCGGGATTCTGCTGCCGAAACGTCGAGTACGCTCCGTCCACATGCATGGGTCCCCCGTCCGGATGACCGGGCGGGCGCTGTAACAGGGCGTCGAGAAAAGCCAGGAGGCGTTCGATGACGGGGCCGTTGACCGCATAGAAGTGCGCAGTGACGATGGGACCGGCATAGGGCGCCAGATGCGCGTTGTCCAGCCCGGCTTCGGGAAGCTCCAGCACATGGCCGAAGAACGCGAAATCCCAGGGGGTTTCGCTCAACTTGCCGAGCAGCTTTTCTTCGACCGCCGGGAAATGCGCATCGATGGTGAGGTCATCCTCGAGTATCAGGACATTGCGGAGCCCCAGTGCCCTGGCTTCACGCAAAATGCTCAGATGGCTCAGGAAGCAGCCGTGCGCGCCGACGCTGGGGAAAGGCCCGGCGGATTCGGGCCGGATCGCCGGGAAGAACTCCACCCGTCCGGGCTCAGGCGATATCCCGGCCCGTTCCAGCGCCTTTTCCATCTCGCGCCGGCGGTCCTTGCGTTCGGGCAGATTGATGATGTAGCAGCGGTCGAAACAATCCATCAGGCGCATGGTTTCCCCCTTGTGCGGTCGATGCCGCCCATCATACCGCAGCCATCGTTCGTCGCCTGGGTCCGCCCAGCCGACGAAGTGCTCGCCCTGCGCGCCTTCGGCCGCTATCTGTCCGGCCCGACATCGGGAGCCGACTGTTCGCCCTCCGGCCCGAGGTAACCACCGCCGGTGGGAGCCGACTGTTCGCCCTCCGCCCCGAGACCACCACCGCCTGCCGATGCGGCGGAGGCGCGCGGGTTCAACAAGAGAGTGAGCATGACGGGCGGCGTCCAGGCCGCGAGCTCACCCAGCTTCTCCAATATGGCGCGGCGGTCCGGACGCACCGGGGCCGCTTCGGCCTCGGCTTGCCGTGAGCGGAGCCGAACGGACGCTTCGGTACGGTTGTCCGGAGATTCTTGGTCAGAGAGGCACATAGTGGGTTTCCTTATGTGTCGTTTCACTACGAAGGAGACTACCGCGCTCCGCTACCCAGATAACGCCGGGTAAAGCGGCGGACGGAGCCGTTGAGGGTGACTTCCAGGCCTTGAGCGTAACGTGCGCTGGCCGGGCTGATCGTCTTGCTTGCGAGGCGGTCGGTGAGGGCCGAGCGCTTGAGGATGGCGGGATCGCCTCCCAGCTCAAGATCACCCTGCCTTGCGGCGGCTCGGCTTTGAGTTCGAATTCCCAGCGCATGTCGATCAGGTCGTCCGGGTCGTAACCGGTCTTGGCCCGCTACATCTGGCCGAGCACGGTGTTGGTGTCCTTGGCGCCGGTGTCGGGCCGCTCGGCTTTGAGGCGGACGTACCATTCGCGCCCGGCGGCGGCGCTGCCGCCTTTCCATGAACCTGCGGCCGAAGGCCGCTCCTTGCCGTCCGGCCCGTCCACCAGGGCGGCCCGCGCCGGCCCCGCCAGTCTCCACAACACCGCCAGCGCCAACAACGCCTAGCCTCAGGCAAACGGTTTACGGTGCAGCGTCAACATCTCGTCTCCTCCTGCCGGCTGATTTTCGGAGATCAATACACTACCCTCGGCGTATTACAGTTGGGGGAATCCCACATCGTTGTGGGCACTAACGGAAAGATAGAGCCGATAGGGCGGATGCCGGCAGGCGATCCGCCGAAAAGCTTGCGCCGGAACGACCGACCGATCGCCTGTTTCTCACGAACCTCGACAAAGAGATTCAAAGCAGCCGGACGCCGGTGTACGTGGCAAAATGACGCGCCCCTCGACTCACCGGAACCGCAGTCCATGGCCGACGATCACCGCAACGCCCACACCCGCCTGTCCAGGAATGCCATCGCCAGCGTCGTCGGGCAGATGATCTACCTCGTCACCCGCGTCGGCCTGCCCCCTTTCATTCTCCTGCACGTTTCGCTGCAGGACTACAGCATCTGGGCCACCTGCTTCCTGGTGCTGGGCTACATCGGCATGAGCACCTTCGGCATCGCGGGCGTTTACCTGCGCTATTCCGCGGAATACTACGCCCACGGGCGGCTCGACGAGATAGGCCGGATGATGGGCGCGGGGATCTGGCTGACGCTGGCGCTCGGGGGACTCATCCTGGGCGCCTTATGGTTCGCCATGCCCTGGCTCTACGCCTGGTTCCATGTGGCACCGGGCATGCAGGAGACGATGCGCCTGTTGGTGCTGGGCGTGGTCGGGGCGATGCTGCTGGAATTGCTGATCCCTTACGGCTACGTCATGGGCGGCATTCACCGCAACGCGGAAAACGCGGTGATCTCGCTGATCTGCTCGACCCTGGAAGCCGTGCTGATCGTCGTGTTCCTTCTCCGGGGCTGGGGCCTGGTAGGGATGATGGCGGCCTATGTGCTGCGCGCGGTATTCGCCTTGACGTTCACCCTGACCTGGTTTCACCGGCTGCTGCCGGGATTCCGCATCCATCTTTGGGGGCTGGGAAAGGCCCAGTGGCGGCCGTTCCTGGAATACGGCGGCGTCATGCAGGTGAACGGCCTGCTCAGCGTGTTCCTGAATACCAGCGAGCGCGTCCTGGCCGGCTACGTCACCCACAATCCGGGCGCCGTCGGCCTGCTGGACATCAGCCAGAAGTTCCCGATGATGGCCACCCAGCTCTTCAACTCCGCGACCAACAGCCTGCTGTCGGCCATCACGCACCTCCACGCGCTGGGAGAGCGGGAGCAGATGATCGGCATCTACCTGCGCTCCTCGCGTTATCTGAACGCGCTGAACGGGTTGGCGCTGGGGTTCATGGCGCCGTTCGCGGCGGTCCTGATCACGGCCTGGATGGGGCAGAGCGTCCCGGTCGCCGATGCCGGCACGCTGCTGCTCTACGCCGCGGTCGGTTTCCATGTCCATGCGCTGACGGCTCCGGTCACCAGCTATTTCCAGGCGATCAATTCGCCCGCCCGCACCTTCTGGGCTTTCATCGTGCCGCAGATCGTCCTGCTGGCGCTTGGGCTGGCCTGGGTGCTATGGCGGGGTGAAACCAGCCTGCTCTCCCTGGCCGGGATGATCATGCTGACCCGGATCGGCAGCAGCCTGGGCGTCATCGTTTACGCCAATGCCCAATTGGGTATCGGCCAGTTCCGGTTTTTCAAGGAGGTCGCCCCCATCGGCGCCCTGCCCTATCTGGTCGGCTACTTGGCTTACCAGGCCATTTCCGGCTGGGCCGGGCTGGCCGAACTCACCCGTTGGGAGGCTCTCGGCGTATTGGCCGTACTCGGCGTCGCTTATTCCGCCGTCACCCTCGGCCTCGTGTTCGCCTTCCTGTCCCGGCCCGACGAGCGGCGGATCGTCTACGATGCCCTGGCCAGGCTGGGCTGGAAGCCGCGCGGTGAAAAACAGCCTAGCCGTTATCCCGCGCGGGCGGCCAGGGCCCAGTCGGGCTTCAGCCGAGGGCCGGTCCCGGTCGCCGCATTCGGCGTATTCGTGGGCACCGGCCTGTTGTATTCGCTTGCCCTGCCCGGCGGGCTCCTGGCCGGCCTCGCGGCGCCCGCCGTCATGCCGGCACCGGAGTGGATGTCCGGTTTGGCCGTGCTGCTCATGGGGCTGTCGGCGGGCATCGGCGGCCGCTGGGCTGACCGGACCGGACCCCGCCCGCCGCTTCTCGCCGCCTCCCTTTGCATCTTTGCGGGTCTCCTCTCGGTTCTGCCCGGGGCGCATCTCCCAGCTGCCGTCCTGAGTTTTCCCGGCTATGGCGTTGCGGGCGGCATTGGCTTGGGGCTCGGGTATGCGGCCGCGATGGCCGCACTGATGCGAGCCTTTCCCGCCCGCCGTGGACTGATGGCCGGCCTGGCGCTCGCAGGCTTCGGCGGTGGTGTGCTGCTGGCGGGGCCTTTGGCGGACGCTATGCCGCGGGTCATCGGAAATCCCGAACCCTTGGAAAGGGCGGAAACCGCGTTTGCCCTTGGATTACTGGGTTTGGCTTTGCTGCTGGCCGGTTGTTTTGCCATCCGCGTGCCGCCATCGGATGGCAAACCCGCCACGGTGCGGGAATGGCGGTCGCCGCGGTTTTACCTGCTTTGGCTGATGCTCGCTCTGAGCGCCGCCGCCGGCATCGGCCTTTCGGGCCTGGCCGTGCCGATGCTGCGAAACTTCCCCGGCGGGGCCGGCACGGCGGCGGCACTCGCCGGGATCCTGGGGCTGGCCGACCTCGGAGGCCGACTGGTCTGGGGCTGGGCGTCCGACCGCCTCGGCCGCAAGTCCGCCTTTACGCTGGTCTTCCTGGGAGGCGCGGCGCTCTGCTTGGCTCTTCCTTTCGCCGGTCTGGCCGGCAACGTTCTTGCTTTCGTGGCTTGCTGCGCTGCCGCGGTGAGCCTTTTCGGCGGCGGGCTCGCGGCCTTGCCCGCTTATGCGGCGGATTCATTCGGAACCGTCAAGATAGGGCAGGTCTACGGCAGCCTGTTGACGGCCTGGGCGGTCGCGGCGGCAGCCGTTCCGCTGCTGGTTTCCCGGCTGGAAACCTGGCTGACCGGCCTCGGCCTCGCCGAGGCCCACGCCCGGTTCGCCATGTTATGGATGGCGTCAGGCCTGCTGCTGATCGGCTTTCTCTGCAATCTGCTGATCAGCCAGGCCGAAGGGGCGGACAAGTCATAAGACCCGCCTGAACTGGAACGGCGCCCCCGCTTCGAACCGGCGCGCAGCCTCGCCGGCTCCGCCCCATTCCCGGCTTCTCCGCTGCATGTAGCTCTCCGCCCAGCCGGTGAGCATGAAGAACATGGGTACCGTCTGCTGGCCCATGAACACCGTGGCGATGGCGACGAAATAGGCGAGATAGATGCCGGCTAGCGTGAAGGACAGCGAACTCCCCGGCGGTCCGGCGGGCGGCTGGCGCAGTCCGTAGATCAATAGCCGGGCCATGGTGCCGAGCAGTAACAGCAGGAAGAACGCCGAGGCCAGGTAGCCGTGCATCAGCAATAGCAGCAGGAAATGATTGTCGATGGACTCCGCGCCCGGCACTTTCGGCCATTTGGTCAGGCCCCAGCCCCACAGCGGCTCCTGATTGGCGATGTCCATGTAGTGCTCGACCAGTTCGTACCGGTAGGCGGCGGTTTCCTGGTTCGGGTCCTTGGCGTTCTCCCGGCCGACCGAGGCGTAGTCGAGAAAAGCGATGATGGCCGGAATTCCGACGACGACCATCGCGGTCAGGATTGCCGCCATCGCCACCCGCCGGTACTTGCTCCTGCCCACGGCGACCAGCCCGGCGCCGATGAAAGCCGCGAGCCAGGAACCTTTGGCCAAAGTAATGAGCAGGCCGCCGGCGGTGATGAGGCTCAGCCACAGCGCCGGTTTGTAAGGCAGCCAGGGCAGCAGCCTGAACTTGTCCGGCCAGGCCCCGGACCATTGCAGCCAGCGCTGCAAGCGGAAGGCGACGATCATCATGATCCCGGCCAGCAGGGCATGGGCGTAGGGACCCGCCGCCCGCGCCAAGCCGAAGCGGAAAGTCGTGACCCATTCCAGCCCCTGGCCGGGAAAGAACCGGTCGAACACGAAGCGCCACGGGTTCAATCCCAGCCGGAGTTCGACCAGGTTCAGGATCGAGACGGCGGCCATCGACAGCACGCAGATCTTGGCGAACAGTAGGCGGTTGCCGAACGGCTCGATCAGACTCTTCGCCAGCGCATAAGGAACGACGCCGCTGAACAGCATCGCGAACATCAGATTCTGGGCGTCGGAATAGCCGGAAGCGCGGTATTCGGAAATCGACACGCACAGCGCGTAGCCGAACACCCAAAGATCGTTCAGGCCGAAACGGTAGCCGGGAAAGCCGGCCATCGCGAAGCTAGCCGCCACCGCGACGCAGGCCGCCTGGTTGAAGGTCGGGTCCGGCAGGCCCGGAAAGATGCAGCGGTAATAATCCGGCAGGAGCAGCAGCACCGGCAAATAGACGCGGAGAAAGGCGTACTGGGTGTCGTGCCGGGTGGCGATCAGGAAGGCCGCGATGCCGGGCAGCAGCGCGATGTAGGACAGCATCAGCCGCCGCGCGCGCGCTCGATCGGGCGGGCGGGAACCCCTGCCACGACCGCGCCGGCGGGCACGTCGCGCGTCACGACGGCGTTGGCGCCGATCACCGCCGATTCGCCGACCGTCACACCCCGCAGGATGGCCGCGCCCCGCCCGATCCAGGCGTTGCGCCCGATCCGCACCGGCCTGGCGTCATGGCCGGTGTCCCGCACGGAGCGGCCTTCGGCGAGGCGGTGATTGGCGTCCCGGATGCTGGTGTATTCGCCCACCATCACGCCGTCTTCGAGGACGATCGAGGCGTAGGACACGATGTGCACCCCGCGCGACAGCACGACGCCGTCGCCGATCTCGATGCGGCCTCGTTCCTGGGTTTCCAGGTACAAGCCGGGATACAGGAACAGATCCCGCCCCAGATGGATGTTCCTGCTGCCGTGCAGTTCGGGCGTCTCCAGCACCACCACCGAAGGGTCCAGGGCCGAATCCAGGGCCGCCTTGAGCCGCGCGTGGGCCCACAGGCGGTTCCAGGATTCCAGGCGGTTCGCGATAGCCGCGGCGGGTTTCAACAGGCTCAGCAAAAGGCGTTTGGCTGTTCTGGACATGGCATCACTTGTATTCGATGAGGAAGCGGCGGCGTTTGCGGCGGCGGTCGATCCGGCAGGAGATCTGGCCGGCCAGAATGGGGATCTGCTGGAGATGCGAGTGGATGCCGTAGAGCAGGAGCGTCCAGAATCCTCCCCCTTTCCAGCGGGCCTTCCAGGCCGAGCGCAGGGCCAGCGCCAGGAAAACCGCAAGCGCCAGACCCAAGGGCAGCAAGGTCCTGGCGATCGCCGACACCGCGGTTCCGGCGCCGACCAGGAGGCTCAGGAAACCGCCGCGCACCAGGTTCCGCCGTGAATCCTCTACCCAGAGCGGAAATTCGGTGTGCCGGAGCCTTTCGGATACTTCGGCATAGGCATAGCCCGCCCGGAACGCCCGCTTCCAGTAGCTGGCCCAGGTTTTCATCGCCAGATCGTGCCCGGTCATGGGGCGGTCGACGTGCAGGATGGTGAACCCCTGCGCGCGGATGCGCTGGCACATTTCCGGCTCTTCCCCGGCGATCAGGCTGGCATCGAAGCCGCCGACGGAGCGGACGACGTCGGCGCGCATCAGCGCGTCGCCCCCGCAGAAATCGGAACGGCCCGGGGGATAGACCCAGTCGAGGTCCAGCGCGCGGTTGAACAGCGAATGTTCTGGGTGGAGCTCGCGCCGGTGCCCCCATACCACGGCGACCTTCGGATCGCCGAAGTCGGGCAGCGAGCCGGCCACGAAATCCGGATGCAGCACGGTGTCACCGTCGAGGAACAACAGGTACGGCGCTTTGGCTTCCCGCCAGCCGGCGTTGCGTCCGAGGGCGGCGGAAGGCCGTTCGGGCTTCACCTCGATGATTTTCGCGCCGAACGCGCGCGCGCGCGCCACGCTGTCGTCCCGCGAGGCCGAATCGACATAGAGGATCTCGACCGGACCACCGGGGTCGCGCATGCCGCGCACCGACGCCAGACAGCGGCTCAGGCGCTCCCCCTCGTTCCGCCCTATGACGACGACCGAAAGCAAAGGCCGGGTGGAGGGCATCGGTTCAGTCATCGGCAAGCTCCTGGAACAGCCTGGCATAGCGCGCCAAGCCGGCATCGCTGGAATAGCGCTCGCGCAGCCTCGCGTCGGCCGCCGCGGCGATGCGGTCCAGGCTTGCCGGCGGGAGGCCAGCCACTTCTTCCAGCACCGTCCCCAGATCGCCGGCGTCGCCGGCACGGAACTGGAATCCTGAAATACCGGGTTCGATCAAGGACGCAGCGCCGCCGGAGTCCGGCACCAGCACCGGGACGCCGGCGGCCATGGCCTCCAGAATCGCGAGGCCGAACGGCTCGCTGGGGCACAGGTGCAGCAACAGGTCGCTCGCGGCGAGGACTTGCGGAACCCGGTCGCTGAAGCCCTCGAACACCACGTTCGGATGGTCTTTTTCCGCCCGCGCCCGCAGTGCCTCCAGGTCCCAGCCGGTCCCGCAGATGCGGAAATTCAGACCTTTCAGTGCCGGATGCCGGTCCAGGCAGTCGAGCAGCAAGTCGATCCGCTTGATCGGATCGACGCGCGAAACCACGGCGACGCTGCGGACCCCGTCGCGGAACGCTGGCCGGCGAGGGGCCTCGGCGATCTGCCGGTCCGGCAGGAAATTCTCGCAGACTTCGATGTCGGCTTCGGCGACGCCGTGAGCGACCAGGCGTTCCCGGACGAATTCGGACACCGCGACGAAGCGTATGCCTTTGCCGTTCAACAGCCGCTTGCGTCCATAGCTTTCTCGCTCGTCCGTGCCGCCGTGCACGAGGTGGACGTGCACGTTGCGGCGCCGGTACGGCAGATTCCAGGCCAGAAATATCAAGGAATGGCTGACCGCCGTGGCGGCGAGGGCGATCCGGCGGTGACGGGCGAGCCAAGGCCGCAGCTTGAGTGCCAGGTCGCGCGCGCCGCGGAATTCCACCGCCTGGATGTCCAGCCGTCCGGCTTCGCCCAGGGCGGGACCGGGCGGGGCGAACAGGACAGGTTCCAGGCGGTCGCGCAGGCCGTCCAAGGTCGCCAGCGCCATGCGCTCGGTGCCGTAGAGATTGCCGCTGTGCAGCACGTAAAGAAACGCAGGTTTCATCCCTCCAGCCTCCTCGATGTGTGATTCTGTCCGTTTTCGGGCGTGGCGTCCGCCACCGCGAATTCCTCGGCCAGTTTGGCGTAATAGCCGCCGCCCTGGTAGACCTCCAGGCGGGTGACCACGAAGCCCACCGCCTTCGGGTCGATTTTCTGCAGGATGGCCGCCGCTCTCCGCAGTTCGCCCGGCTTGACCTGGCCGGCCCCGACCAGCAGCAGGGTCACATCCGAGATTTGCACCAGGTATTCGGCATCGGCGGACAATAGAATGGGCGGCGCATCGACCAGCACCATGTCATAGGCCGCCTTCAGCTCGTCGAGGCAACGGCGCAGCGCGGGATAAGCGAACAACTGCGGACCCGGCGCGATTCCCATCCCTAAGCGATCCGGCAATCCGTTTGCCGCTGTCAGAACTGCCCCCGCGAGGTCGCCGGAGCCGGTCAGCAGCTCGGCCAGCCCCGGCTTCGCCGGCTCGGCCCGGTAGCGAGGGTCCGGCTTGCGCGGATTGGCTTCCACGACCACGGTACGCACGCCGATCAGGGCCAGCTCGGACGCCAGGTCCAGGGCGAGGCCGGTCACGCCGGCCTCCGGCTTGACCGATGTCAGCAACACCAGCCGGTTGCCGTGCCACTCCCGCTCCCGGTTCACGGCGATGGCCAGCCGGCGCAACTGGTCTGCGCTCATACGTTTCAGATCGGTACTGCCGCGATGTTCGACGAACCAGGCGACAGGCCTGTGCCCGATGATCTTGGCGACCTGCGCGGTCGTCCGGATGCCCTGATCCAGCATGTCGAGCCCTACCGGCGCGGCGACACCCAGGATCATCGCCAATGCCAATACCACGGCGAAAAGCTTTTTCCGGCCGCCTTTGACCGGAAGTTCCGGAGGTCTCGCGTAGGTTTCGATGCGGACGAAACCGGGAGCGCGCGACTCCAGCTCGAAGAATTCGATACGCCCGTCGATCACGTCGAGCTGTTTCCGGCTGCGTTCGATTTCGTCGTTGAGGCTCAGGGCCTCGTTGTACAGTGCCGCGAACCAGGAAGCCTTGTGGCGGAACGATTCGATCTGCTGGGAGAGTTCCTGCTCGATCTGGCGGTCGCGCTTCACGTCGGACCTGCGCTGATCGATGAGGCTTTTCGCCACCTGCTCGGTGAGCTTGTCGACCGTGCGGTTGAGTTCCTCGTCGATTTCCTTGAGTTCACGGTCGATCTGGACCTTCAGCGGATGCCTCGGATCGAGACCGCTGGCCTGCTGCAGCAGATCGCTGCGGCGCTTGTAGAGGCTGCCTTTCAAGCTGATCAGCCCCGGGTCTTTCTGGATGGTGTCGAAGGCCGCCGCGGCGATGGCGTCCTGCCCCTGCCTGCTGCTTCTGTCCTCGAACAGCGCCAGGGCCGCCTCGCTCGCCAGCCGGTTACGCTGCGCCGTGGCAAGGGCGTTCTGGCTTTCGGCCAGCAGCTTGTCGTAAGGGCTTGCGATCTGTTCGCTGAACGTCGTCACGCTCAGATCCTGGGCGACCTCGGTGCGGCGGGCCAGCCTCGCGTTGATTTCATCCTGGATCTGCCGGCGCCTTTCCTGCAGGCTGGCCAGGCGTACGTTGCGGGCGAAAAAGGAGTCCGACTCCCGGCTTTTTTCGAGATAGGTGTCGACGATGGTGTTGACCAATTCATCGAGGTGATCCGGCGTCGTCGATTCCAGGGTGACCGTGATGAGGTAGCTGTCCTTGACCGGCTTGACCTCGAGCGCGGCCTGCAGCCGCTCCGCGGCCCGCCGGTCGGATTCCGTTCTCCTTTGCCAGACGTAGCGATCGTCGCCGAGCTTGGCCAGCGACTCCAACAGGATGTCGTAACGCGGCACCGTCAGCGCCTGATGTTCGATGAACTGGTCATAGGCCGGGATGTCCAGCTCCTTGGATTCCTTGAGGATGTTCACGAAACGCGGCGCCACGTACAGCACCGCGGTGGCCGAGTAGACGGCCTTGCCCTTGACCCAGGCGAATCCCGCGCCCAGCACCGCGACCACGGCTATGACGATCAGGGCGACGCGGCGGTGCCTGCGGAGGCTCACCAGCGGCATGATCGTGCCGCCTGGCGGTGGCGGATTCTGGGCGGTCTCGGAACCGGTTGCGTTCATGATCGCTTCCGCTACATGGTGCCCATCTGCCTGATCATCCAGGCCTGCATGAAGGGATTGACCTTCTGCAGCAGGTAGCCGACCTTCGCGGCGGTGTTCATGGGCACGTAGATGATGTCGCCATGCTCCAGGGCCAGGGACAGATTCGGGTCGGGTCTCATGACCTCGTCGAAGCTGACCTCCAGGTTGACGCCCTTCTCGGGGCGGATCAGATGTAGCTCGTTCCTGTGCGCTTCCGGCGTGGTGCCGCCGGCCTGGCCCAGGGCGTCCATGAACGACATCCGCGAAGTGAGCCGGTAGGCGCCCGGCTTGTTGACCGCGCCGAGCACGAAGACCTGACGGTCCGAAGCGTCGGGGATATATACGACATCGTCCCGGTGCAGCTGCACGTTGAGCTGCAAATCGCCCCCCAACAGCCTGCCGATGTCGACCCAAAGAATGCGGTCGCGCCGGATCACAGCGCAACTCGTGAGCACCTGCTCCGGCCGGATCAAAGGAAACACGCCGGCCTTGGACAGGATTTCCAACAGGGTGGGGGGAGTGTCGAACGGCACTGGGCCGGGATGCTCGACCCGGCCCAGCACGGTGACACGGTTGGAGGCGTACTGGAGCACTCGGACCGTGGTAAAGGGGTCCCGGTAGTACTTTCCCAATGCCTTGCTGATGGCGCTGGCCGATTGCTCGCGCGTCAGGTTGCGGACGGAAATGTTGCCCACGACCGGCAAGGTGATGTTGCCGTCCGGGCCTACTACCTGAGGGCCCGTAAGCTCGGCCCGGCCGACCACGTCGATATGGATCTGATCCCCGTCGCCGATCCGGTAATCGGTGACGGCATCCTCCTGAAACGCCCTGAGGACGTCCGCGGGTGACATCGTCTCGGCTTTGTGCGGCGCGCTGAACGCCTCGCGGGCGCCGGGCGTGGCATCCGGCACCGATTCCCAGGAGCCGCAGCCGGCCAGCGCCAGGACCAGCGCGAGACTCGCGACATTCCCTGCCAGACGGAACGGTTTCATCTCTCAGCGTCCCGGCCGGCGATGGCTGTCGATGGCCGCGTCGAATCCCTTCGGCCGGAAATCATTCGGCCGATGCGAGATAGCCGACCGCGCCCTCGGCGTCGGCGAAGACTAAGAAAATCTCATTGAGCCGGGTCAGATCTATCAAGGCCTGGATTTCCGGGGACAGTCCCGCCAGGACCATCTTTCCCGAACGGCCTTCGATGCCCTTGAAGGCGGCGATGAGCACCGACAGGCCGCTGGAATCGACGAAGCTCACGTCGCGGAGATCCACCACCAGCCGGCCGGTCCCTTTCCCCACGATGGCGAGGAGCTCTGCCCTGGCCTTGGCGGCATCGGCCATCACCAGGCGACCGCCGAGCTCGGCGATGTCCACATTGTCCTGCATCCTGTGCTTGAGAAGCATCCCCCTACTCCTGGCAGTCATCGTGAATTGGCTATGCTTGATTATTGTAGTTAGAACGGTTTCACAAAGTCGATGAGATTGAGTGTCACGCTATCCGCCCACGGCAGGGCGAGTGCTACAATTCACTGCACTCATGCGGCAGCAGGCGTCGGCTTGATCGCCACCGACCGGAGAAAGTATGGAAAACATCGGCAGATTGCTTCTTTCGGCCTATCAGTGCGCACCGGGCATGGGATCGGTCTCCCAGATCGGCTGGGAATGGTATTCCCGATTGGCCGGGCGCCTGCCGCTCACCCTGGTGACCCATGTCCGCAACCGCGCGCCGCTCGAACAGGCCGGAGCGCCGCTACCTGGCACCGAAATCGTCTACGTCGACACCGAATGGTTCGCCGGCCCCCTCTATCGCCTGGCGTCCCGTCTGTTTCCCCGCAGCGAGCATCCGGTATTCCTGATTTCCTCGCTGGATTTCTTCGTTTACGACCGGCTGGCGCTGCGCACGCTCATCAAACTGCGCAAGGAAGGGAAAAACTGGGACCTGATCCATCAGCCGACGCCGGTGTCTCCCTTGGCGGCGACCAGCTTGCACCGGTTGGGGTTGCCTTTGATCCTGGGGCCCTGGAACGGCGGGCTGAAGTCGCCGGCCAATTTCCCCGAAATCATGGCCGCCGAATCCGGCTGGCTTTACCCGGTGCGGCGGCTGGGCCGGCTGGGTGACTGGCTGCTCGGCTCCAGCCGGAATGCGCGCTGTCTTTTGACCGCAACCGCCGCTACCCGCGCCGACATCCCGCAACGCTACCGGGCGAAGTGCCGGGACATGCTGGAGAACGGCGTAGACCTGGAAGTCTTCCGCGCCGCGCCCTGGCCCGAGCCCCCCGGCAGCGGACGGCCTTTGCGCGTCCTTTTCGTCGGCCGTCTGCTCCCCTTCAAGGGCGTGGCCATGCTGCTCGAAGCGATGGCGAGCATCCGCGCCGGGTCGCCCGTCCAGCTCGCCATCGCGGGCACCGGCCCGGAACAAAACGCGCTGCGGCAAAAGGCCGGCGAACTCGGGATCGCCGGTCACGTGGAATTTCTGGGCCCCCTGCCCCACGCCGAAGTGGCCCGCCGGTTGACCGAATCCCATGTGTTCTGCCTGCCTTCCATCCGCGAATCGGGCGGAGCGGTGCTGCTGGAGGCGATGGCCGCCGCAAGGCCGGTCGTCGCGCTGGATTACGGCGGGCCTTCGGAAATCGTCGACGGCGAGGTCGGCGCCCTGGTGCCCGCCACCGGCTGGAAACCCGTCGTGGAAGGGCTGGCCGGAATCTTCGAAGACATCTTCCGCGATCCGGAAGGCTGGCGCCGCCGCGGCCAGGCCGGCCGCCAGCGGGTCGAACGGCGGTATTCCTGGCCCGCGAAGATCGACGCGGCGCTGTCGCTCTACCGCGAATGCCTGGAGAGCCGATGAGCGCCCCATTCGGACTGGCTTATCTGGTCAGCCAATACCCGGCCGTTTCCCATACCTTCATCCTGCGCGAAGTCCTCGGCCTCAGACCTCGCGGCTTCGACATACGGGTTGCTTCGATCAATCCGCCGGATCGTCCGCCCGAAAAGCTGACGGCGGATGAGCGGCGGGAGGCGGACGTGACCTGGTGCCTCAAGTCCCAAGGCGTGATGGGCGCGCTGAAGGCTTTGTTTCGGACCGCCCTGCGCCGCCCGTTCGCTCTCGCCGGAGGTCTGTGGTTCGCGCTGCGCCTCGGCGGCACCGACGTCAAAAAACTGGGCTACCAATTCGCCTATTGGGTGGAAGCCGTCATGCTCGGCGACTGGATGCGGCGGGAGCGGCTTTCCCATCTGCACGTCCATTTCGCGACGCCCGCCTCGATGGTCGGCCTGATCGCCGGGAAAATGTCTCCCATCGGCTTTTCCTTCACCGTGCACGGTCCCGACGAATTCTACGACGCCCCCGGCTACCGCCTGGCGGAGAAGATCGCGGGCGCCGACTTCATCGTCTGCATCAGCCACTATGCCCGCAGCCAGTTGATGAAGCTCTCGCCGGTGGCGCACTGGGATAAGTTCGAGGTCTGCCGGCTCGGCGTAGACCCGTCCCGTTTCGCCCTGCGCGAGAGCAAATCCGCCGGCTCCGTGTTCGAGCTGCTTTGCGTGGGCCGCCTGGTGCCCGCCAAGGGCCATCACATCCTGCTCGATGCGCTGGCCCTGCTGCTCGCCCGCGGCCGCCGGGTGCGCCTCACCCTGGTCGGCCAGGGGCCGGACCGCCCGTCGCTGGAAGCCCAGGCCGGCCGGCTGGGGCTGGGAAGCGCCGTCGGCTTCGCCGGGGCCGTCAACCAGGACGACATTCTCGGCTACTACGCTTCGGCCGATGCCTTCGTGCTGCCCAGCTTCGCCGAGGGGCTGCCGGTGGTGCTGATGGAGGCCATGGCGCTCGGCGTTCCCTGCGTCACCACCCACATCACCGGCGTGCCGGAACTGATCAGGGATGGCGTCGAGGGCTTGCTGGTCGCGCCTTCCGACGCCGAAGGACTGGCCGGCGCCATCGAGCGGCTGATCGGCGATCCGGAGCTCCGCAATCGGCTGACGGAAGCCGGGCGGGCCAAGGTGCTGGCCGAATACGAACTGAACGGAAGCATCGCGCGGCTGGCGGATGTCTTCATGCGCAGGCTTTCCCCTTCCTGACCGCTCCGAGGCTCCGGCATGCTGACCGAAACCCTCATGATGGTACCCGGCGCCTTGTTGAGCGCCGCCGTCCTGCCCGGCAGCTTCGAGCTCGCCATGTTGACGCTCGGCGGTGTTTTGCCACCCCGGAAAACCGTGGCGGGCAGCGGCCCCGCTCCGATCCGCTTCTGCATCGTGATTCCGGCGCACGACGAGGCCGAAGGCATCGAAGCCTGCCTGCGCGGCGTCCAGCAGGCCGATGCGGGCGTTCACACCGTGACGCTCGTCGTCATCGCCGACAACTGCGGCGACGACACCGCCGCCCGCGCCGAGGCCGCGGGAGCCCGCGTGCTGGTCCGTGACGACCCCGGGCGGCGCGGCAAGGGCTATGCGCTGGACCATGCCTTCTCGGTCCTGCTGAAGGAGGACCACGACGTTTTCGTCGTGGTGGATGCCGATACCCGAGTGGAGGCGAACTTCGTCACGGAGCTCGCCGCGCTGTTCCAGGCCGGCGCGGACGCGGCGCAGACGCGCTACCGGGTATCCAACCCGGAGCAGTCCACCCGCGCCCGCCTGATGCATGTGGCCTGGCTGGCGTTCAACGTGCTGCGTCCGCGCGGCCGGGACTATTGGGGCTGGTCGGCCGGCATTCTCGGCAGCGGCTTCGGCCTGCACCGCAGGACCCTGGAATGCGTCCCCTTCGACGCCGGCTCCATCGCCGAAGACCTGGAATACCACATTCGCCTGGTGCAAGCGGGCAAGCGCGTCCGCTTCTGCGACGGCACGACGGTGTGGTCGCCGGTGCCGGCCACCGGCGTGGTGGCTTCGAGCCAGCGTGCCCGCTGGGAGGGGGGACGGTTCCGGATGATGCGGGAACAGGTCCCTACCCTCATTCGGCAGGTGGCGGGAGGCCGCTGGCCGCTGCTGGAACCTCTGCTGGACCTCTTGCTGCTGCCCTTGGCCTTTCACCTGATTCTGCTGGCGCTGCTGCTGGCCTGGCCCTGGGCACCGGGGAGGATACTGGCCGCGTCCGGCCTCGCCATCGTCGGCTTGCACGTCGCCGCCGCCCTGGCCGCAGGGCGCGCCGGCTGGCGCGACTGGGCGGCCTTGGCCACTGCGCCTTTCTACATCGTCTGGAAACTCACGCTGGGCAAGCGGCTGCTCTCGTCCGCGAGCCGGGAAGCCGCCTGGGTGCGCACCGAAAGGACCAAATCCGATGAATCCGCCTGATATTTCGGTTCTGATCGTATCGTTCAACACCCGCGATCTGCTGCGCCAGTGTCTGGCCAGTCTGCGCGAACAAAAGGGGCTGGCCACGATCCAGACCCTAGTGGTGGACAACGCGTCCAGGGATGGATCGGCCGATATGGTTGCCGCAGAGTTTCCGGAAGTGCGGCTGATCCGCAGCCCCGTCAATCTCGGCTTCGGCAACGCCAATAACCGGGCGTTCGAAGAAGCCAGCGGACGCTACCTGGTCTTGCTGAATTCCGATGCCTATCTCGCGCCCGGCGTTCTCGACGCCGCGTTGCAGCGTATGGACTCCTCGCTGGACGTCGGCATGGCGGGAGGGCGTCTGGTCGGCACGGACGGCGGCTGGCAGCCCTCCGCCCGCATGTTCCCCTCATTGCTGAACGAGCTCATCATTCTGAGCGGCCTGGCGCACCGTTATCCGAAATCCCGGCTGTTCGGCCGTTTCGACCGGACCTGGGCCGACCCGGCCGAGGAAGCCGAAGTGGACTGGGTGCCGGGGGCTTTCGCGATTCTGCGGCGCGACCTGGTCGACCGCATCGGCTTCTTCGATCCGCGTTTCTTCCTTTACTACGAGGAGGTCGACCTGTGCCGGCGGATCAGGGCTGCCGGCTGCAGGATCATGTACTGGCCGGAGCTTGTCATCACCCATCTCGGCGGCGAGTCCGCCAAGACCCTGAGCGACATGGACTTTTCTTCTCATGCCTCACAGCTCACGCTGTGGCGGATGCGGAGCCAGGCGCTGTATTACCGCAAATGGCACGGCTTCGCCGGCGCCTGGAGCGCCAAGGCCCTGGAGCAGGCCTGGCACCGGGTGCGAGCCTTCCGCAACCGTGGAACCGTCCCGGCCAAGGCGCGCGAATCCGAGGGACTGATCCGGCTGTGGAACCAGGCCTGGAAAGAAACCGAAGGCGGCACGGTGTCGCCGCCGCAACCGTGGTGATCCGCATGTTCGAGCATATTCGGGAAGACTGGAAAAATTACGACGGCGACCTGACCCGGCAAGGGCTGTGGGTCATGCTGGTTTACCGGTTCGGACGCTGGCGCTACCGTATAAAACCGCGCTGGCTCAGGCTGCCGTTTTCGTTTTTCTACAAGGGGCTGAAGCTGATGTCTCAGATACTCACCGGCATCGATCTTCCCTGCGAAGCGCAGGTTGGGCGGCGCTTCACCATCGAGCACTTCGGCGACGTGATCATCAGCGGCGACACCGTCATCGGCGACGACGTGACGATCCGCAACGGCGTCACCATCGGCCTGAAACGCACCAATGAGCCGGGTTCCCCCGTGATCGGCGACCGGGTGGACATCGGCGCGGGCGCCAAGGTGCTGGGACCGATCCGGATCGGCGACGACGTCGTCATCGGCGCCAATGCCGTGGTCATCACCGATGTGCCGCCGAACAGCCTCGCCGTCGGGGTTCCCGCGCGCATCAAGCCGCGGACGGGCCCGGGCGCCGGGCGCTGACATGGGCCGTCCTACGGCGATTCCCGGCCCCCTGGGAAAACGCTCCCGCTGGCATTGGCGGCTGTGGCTGCTCCCCCTGCTGACCCTGGCGGCCAGCCTGCTGCCACGGATCGTCGATTTCAGCGTTGCGGGGGCGTTGCTGATTCTGCTCGCCCCGCTGCTGCTGTTCCGCGCTCTCATCGCCAAACTGCGCGCGGGTCGCGTCTTCGCCGTGACCCTACGGGCGGGCCGTTTCCAGACGCCGTTCCGGCAGCTCGCCTTCGCCGACGATGCCCCCGGCCGCAATCTCGCGGTGCTGCTCAACGTATTCTGGGGGGAGATGGCTTTCGCCGGACCGCGCCCCTTGAGTCTCGAGGAGGCCGCGGCGGTACCGGCGGACCAGAGCATCCGCTTCAGCCTCCGGCCCGGCGTTTTTTCGCCCTATGCGTTGCGTTCCAAGATCGGGATCGCCTATGAAGGCGAAGCGGATCTGGACCGCGAGTTCTATTACACCGAAACGGCGGCGGGCAATCTCGGCCTGGTTCTGCGCACTGGCGTCGGGGGATTGCTCGCCGGCGATGCCGCGCGGCCGGTGCCCGACCACCTGGACTTCTTCGGTGTCGCCATCGCCAATACCACGATGGGCGAGGCGATCGACTGGATCGTCCGCCGCGTCCGCGAAGACCGTCCGGCGACGGTTGCCTTCGTCAACCCCGATTGCCTGAATATCGCCTACGGAAATCCCGAGTACCGCGCGGTCCTGGGCAGGGTCGAACGAGTCCTGCCGGATGGCATCGGCATCCGCTTCGGCTGCCGCATACTCGGCATCTCGCTACACGCCAACGTCAACGGCACCGACATGTTTCCCCGCTTGTGCGAACGCTGCGCGGACGAAGACCTGTCGCTGTTCCTGCTGGGCGCCCAGCCAGGCGTGGCCGAGCAGGCGGCCGAGAACATGCGTCGGCGCTATCCGGGCCTGAAGATCGCCGGCACCCGCGACGGCTATTTCGCGCCGGAAGCCGAAGCCGACGTCATCGAAGCCATCAACCGGTCCGGGGCCGACATCCTCTTGGCCGCCTTCGGGGTTCCCAAGCAGGAACTCTGGCTGTGGAAACACCGCTCCCGGCTCAAGCCGCGCGTCGCCATGGGCGTGGGCGGGCTGTTCGATTTTTATTCCGGCCGGATCCCGAGGGCTCCGCTTTGGCTGCGGGAAATCGGCCTGGAATGGAGCTGGCGGCTGCTGCAGGAGCCGGGACGGATGTGGCGGCGCTACATCATCGGCAATCCCCTTTTTCTTTATCGCGTGTGGCGGCAGAAAATTGGAAAGCTCGCCATCTGAAACGAAGTTCGGGCTGGCGGCGGTTCTGGGCGGCGCCCTGCTGCTGCGCGTCGTGCTGGCGGCCTCCTTCGAAGGCCACCCCATCGACGTCGGCACCTTCAGCGCCTGGGCCGGCCACGCGGCGGAAGGGTTGCTTTCGTTCTACAGTCCGGGCTATTTCGCGGACTACCCGCCGGGCTACATCTACGTCCTGTGGCTGATCGGCGAACTACGGGCGGTGTTGCAGACAGGCTTCGATACCCCGGAATTTCTGGTGATGCTCAAGTTCCCGGCTATCGCGGCGGACCTTTCGACGAGCTGGGTGATCCATCGCCTGGCCACCGAACAAGGCTATAGCCGCGCCATGGCGCTCACTCTCGCAGCACTTTATGCCTTCAATCCCGCCGTCATCGCCGACTCGGCGGTTTGGGGGCAGGTCGATTCCGTGCTGACGCTGTTCGTCCTGCTCGGCGTGCTATGGCTGGAACGCCGCCCCGCCGCATCGGGCGCGGCTTTCGCGGCGGCGCTGCTGGTGAAGCCGCAGGCCTTGATCTTCGCTCCCATCCCCTTGCTGTGGTTCGCCGAGCGGCTGTTTCGCCGGCGCACTGCAACCGAACTGAGCCTTTTCTTCCCGGCCGCGATCCTGGTGTTCACCCTGGGAGTCCTGCCATTTGCCGCGGTACACGGGCCCGCTTGGGTCGTGGACAAATATGCCTCCACCCTGGCCTCCTACCCCTACGCCAGCCTGAATGCCGCCAACGTCTTCGCCCTCGTCGGCGGCAACGGCGCGGATGCGGCGCAGACGATGCTGTTCCTGAGCTTCAAGACCTGGGGAACGGCCTTTCTTATCGTCATCGTCGCCTGGTCGGCATGGCTGGCTTGGCGCGGCCTGGCTGCCTCGGGTTACGTCTACCTGGCGGCCTTTCTGCCGGTTTCCGTCTATCTGTGGTCGATCAAGATGCACGAGCGTTATCTTTTTCCCGCGCTCGCCATGTTGCTGGCCTATCACATCCTCAGCCGGGACCGGCGAGCGTTATGGCTGTTCCTGGGCTTCAGCGCGACGCTGTTCATCAGCCTGGCGCAGGTGCTGTACTTGAGCATACGCGAGACTTGGTACATCCCCCGTTTCGACCCGACCCTGCTCGCCGTCTCGGCGGCCAACCTGCTGCTATGGTCGCTGCTGGCATGGAGCGGATGGCGAACACAGAGGAAAGCTTCATGCGCGTGATCGTCCTGGCCGACCGCATCGGCCGTGAACTCCTGCCCTTGACCGACCGCGGCTGCGTCGCCCTGCTGCCGGTGGCGGCAAAGCCGCTCATCGAGTACACACTGGAGATGCTGGGAGCCTGCGGTCTCGGCGAAGCGCTCATCGTCACCGGTCCGTTCGGCGATCAACTCAGAGCGCATCTCGGTGGCGGGCGGCATTTCGGCCTGAGTCTGGACTACTGGCCCTCCCCCGGCGAGGCGGACCTCGCCTTGCTGCTGAGCCAGTTGCCCAAATACCCGGACAGATCGACCCTGCTCGTCCGCGGCGACATGCTGCGCTCGCCGATCCTGGGCGAGTTTCTCGAGGCGGCCGGCTCCCGCAAGGCATCCGTTCTTCACGGCTGGTGCGAAGGTAAGCCGGCCGGACTGTGGCTGCTGCGCGGCGGCGCGGACGACACTCGGGGCATGGACTGGCAAGACATCGTCGCCGGCACGCCCGTTCCGGAGTCCGGCAAGCTGCTGCTGGAAACCGGCACCGCATACGTACTGGACTCCCTCCCGGCCTACCATGGAGCAAACCTCGACGCGGCGGGCAGACGCATCCCGGGGCTCGCCATCCCCGGCCGGCAGCTCCAGCCCGGCCTCACCGTGGGTCGCAATTCTTCCGTATCGGCCGAAAGCCTTCTGAATGGCACCGCTCTGGTCGGCAGCCATTGCCGAATCCATCCGAGCGCGCAGCTTCGGAGCCAAGTCGTGATCTCCGACCGGGTGATCGTCGATCACGGCGCCCGGCTGTCCAACACCGTCGTGCTGCCCCATTCCTACGTCGGCGAGCTGGTGTCCGTCGAGAACGGCATCGTGCGGGGGAACGACCTGCTTCGCATCGACACCGGAGCCCAACTCAGGATCGTCGATGCTTTCCTGCTGGCCGACCTGGCTCAGGTCTCGATTACCCACGACTTTTCCAGTCTGTTGAACCAGCTGGCCGGCGTTTTGCTGCTGGCGGCGTCGGCGCCGCTGTGGCCCCTGGCCGCGCTGGCCGCTTTGGCGCGGCACCCGACCCGGCCCCTGAGGTTCCGGCGCCTGCGCGGCAACCGGCCGGCTCGGGACGGCAGCGGCACGCCGGTCCGGGCGGGCTTCAAGGCCGCCGAATGGGCCACCGACGTTCCCGTGCTGGCAAAGCTGCCCTGGCTCTTGAACGTGGCGAGGGGAGACCTGCGATTAGTCGGAGTGGAAGCCGTCACACCCGAGGAGGCTGCCGGCCGCACCGCCGAATGGGAAAGAATGGCGGACCAGGCCCCGGCCGGCCTGATCGGTCCGACCCAGTTGGATCTGCCGGAATCCGCCCCGGCCGAGGAACGCCTGATGAGCGATGCCTTCTTTGCCGCCCAGGCTAACCCAGGCAAGGAATTTCGCGTCATCCTGCGCGGTCTGCGCGCCCTGTTCAGCCGGCGGGCCTGGCGGCCGGAGGATTGAGTGCGGATCCTTCTCGTGGACGACGACGCCATCTCGGTACTCGCGGTCGCCGTCTACCTCCGCAAGCTCGGCTACGAGGTGACTTCGGCGCGGGACGGCCGTGAAGCCCTTGAGCAGTTCCAGTCCCAGCGTTTCGAGTTCGTCATCAGCGACTGGAACATGCCTCACCTGAGCGGCGAGGAGCTGTGCCGGCGGATACGCTCGCTGAAGCTGTCCCACTACGTCTATTTCATCCTGCTGACCGGACGCGACGACAAGGATTCGCTGCTGCAGGGCATGGAGGCCGGCGCCGACGACTTTCTGGTCAAGCCGGTCGACCGCGAGGAACTTCGGGTCAGGATCAGGGCCGGAGAACGCATAGTCCGCCTGGAACAGCAGCTGGAAGAACGCGGCCGCCTGCTGGAGAACATGAACCGCGAACTCAACCAGGCTTACCAGACCATCCGCAATGATCTCGCCACCGCCGCCGCCATTCAGAAGTCGCTCTTGCCCGAGCCATGGATGCTGCACGACCTGGAAGTCCGCTCCTTGTTCATCGCCAGCGATTTCCTCGCCGGCGATATGTTCGGCTACTTCCCGCTGAACGACCGCCATGTCGGCCTGTTCCAGCTCGACGTTTCCGGACACGGCGTATCCTCGGCGCTGATTTCCGTCGCCTTGAGCAAATGCCTGCTGCAAAGCCGATCGCTCGACGTCACGGCGGAAGCTTGCCCATCCCCTCGCTGCGGTGGCCTGCCGCCCAGCCGTATGCTGGAAGAATTGAACCGTTTCTTCGCCGTCCAGCCTGAATCGAATAGCTATTTCGCCACCCTGATCTATGCCGTACTGGACCGGGAAACCGGCCGGATCGAGCTCAGCGCGGCCGGGCATCCCCCGCCGCTTCTGTGGAAGGGCGAGACGGCCACGATCGTGGAAAGCGAAGTCCGCGGACTGCCGCTGGGGGTGGTCGCCGAACGGCGCTATGCCTCGGAATCGCACCGGCTGGCCGCCGGGGACCGGTTCTTCGCTTATTCCGACGGGGTTACCGAATGCATGAGCCCGGCAGGGGAAACCTTCGGTAGCGGTCGATTCCGGCGTTTGCTCGAGGAAACCGCACATCTGCCGCTGGCGGAAGTGATCGGCCGGATCGAGCAGTCGCTGTCGGACTGGCGTGGCCGGGGCGGCTATACGGACGATATTTCGCTGGTCGCGGTAGAAAGGAAGTGAGTCTTCGTGTATCAGGCCATCCAGCTCACCATCAAGAGCGAAGCGAACGACATCAACCTCGTCGGCGTAACCATTCGCGCCCTGTGTTTCGCCGCCGAGATATCGCCGGTGGATGCCGCCCGTATCGAACTCGGCGTCGTCGAAGCGCTGAACAACATCGTTTTACACGGCGGCGGCGGCAAGCCGGTCACCGTGTCGTGGAACCGCGCCCCGCACAGCATTTCGATCGAGATCGAGGACAGCGGCCAGCCTCTCTCCCGCTGGCCGCCGCGCAACGAGTTTCCTGAGCCTTTCGAAGAATCGGGTCGTGGCTGGCCCTTGATTGCCGCCTGTTTCGACAGCGTCGACTACCGGGTGGAAGCCTCCAGGAACACCTTGATTCTGGTAAAAGTGCTAGGGGTCAATACAGCCTGAACCGCAGATCAAACCGGCGAAGGATTGCGCGCCTCTATAAGCCGTACCAGGGCGTTCAAACGTTTGGCCCGTTCCAGGTTGAATCCGGAGGCTTTCACATTCTCCACCGTGCGGCGATTGATATGAGCGCCGACCAGGCGGGACACCAGGGGATCGAGCAGGTCCATCACCCGTCCGGCCGCTTCCCGTTCCGAACGCACGTGTTCCAGCAGGACGAGCTTGCCTCCCGGCTTCAAGACTCGCCGCAGCTCGCCCAGGCCGCGGAGCGGATCGGGCACCGAACAGAACACGAAGGTGCCGATGACCGTATCGAACTTGCCGTCGGCGAATGCCAGCGTCTGGACGTCCATGAGTTCCAGGTCGGCTTGGACACCGAGCCGGCTCGCGCGGGCGCGGGCCCGGCGCAGCATCTGTTCGCTGAAATCCACCGCGGTGACGGTTCGTCCTGCCGGGTGGAATGCGAGGTTCTTGCCCGTCCCTACCCCGACTTCGAGAATATATTCGCCTTCGGCCAGGCTCCAGACCCGGCGGCGCCAGGGCTTGAACCACATCGCCTCCATGAGGCCTTCGATGAAATCGAAGCAAGGCGCGATGCGGTCGTAACGATTGCGGACGGTTTCGGTGGTGTCAGAGGACTCGCTCATGTCCAGCCCCTAAGATTCAGCGCCCCGGCCAAGCTGCGGATCAGGACAGTTGCGCTAGTCCGAAAAATCGACGTACTGGTAGATCGGGCTGACGCCGCTGCCGGGAGGCAAATTAATCAACTGCTTGATGAGACCGTCTTTCAACCCGTAAACCCAGCCGTGCAGGGTCGGACGGTGTTCGTGTTTCCAGCTCTGCTGGATGATCGAGGTGTGGGCCAGGTTGTGGACCTGTTCGATCACGTTCAGCTCGACCAGGCGGTCGATGCGCTCCTCCTCGCTGCCCAGGGCCTCTATCTCGGCGGCATGCAGCCGGTAGACGTCCTTGACGTGTTTCAGCCATTTATTCAGGATCAGAAGCTTCGCGCTCTGTTTCTGCAGCGCCGTCCTGATGCCGCTGCAATTATAGTGTCCACAGACGATGACATCGCGCACCTTGAGCGCGTCGACCGCGTATTGCAAGACGCTCAATCCGTTAAAATCGGTCGTGATCAATTGGTTGGCGATGTTTCGGTGGACGAAGATTTCGCCCGGCTGGGCATGGACGATGATTTCCGCCGGCACCCGGCTGTCCGAGCAGCCGATCCAGAGCACGGCGGGACTCTGATCGGCCGCCAGACGCTCGAAATAATCGGGCTCTTTCAGAACCTGGTCCTTGGCCCAGGCCTTGTTTTCCAACAGCATCCTCTCGAAAGCTTCCATGAGTTCGCTCTTTGATCTTTAAGGGGAATGGTCAACGGCTCTGCCAGCAAGGGGATCAGCCGGAAATCTTGTACAAGGGGTCCGCGCCGGCATCCTCTTGTCGGGCCGCCGACTCCCTTGCGGTTTGTCCCCGCGCGGACCTGAGATTCTTCAGATGAACCAGAATCCGATCATCGGCCGCGGCTTTGACGAAGTCCTCGATGGTTTCCAGGATGTCCTGGTCTACGAATTCGGCATCGGTCCCGTCGATGATCAACTCGCTGTCGGGTTCGATCTGACCCAACTGCTCTCGCAACAGAGCCTTGTTCAGGAACGAGACGTCTTTCCGAAGCCGCAGCAAATAATAGTTGCCGTGGCGGGTCAGGGAAGTGGCGGCATGGAAATTCGCCCGAATGACGTAATACAAGCCGCAGACGACACCGACGGCGATCCCCTTGAGCAAGTCCGTTGCCAATATCGCCATGACCGTGATGGCGAACGGAATGAACTGGGCTGATCCTTTGCGGTACACCTGAAGCACCATTGCCGGCTTGGCCAGTTTGTAGCCCGTCATCAGCAGGATCGCCGCCAGCGCGGCCAGGGGGATGTGATTGAGGAAGCGGGCAAGGAACCCGACGCTCAGAAGCAGCAGGACGCCGTGGATGAAACACGCCACTTTGGTCCGTCCGCCGGCATCGATGTTGGCCGAGGAGCGGACGATGACCGCCGTGATCGGCAAGCCGCCCAACAGGCCGGCCAGCAGGTTGCCGAGACCCTGCGCCTTCAGCTCCCGGTTGGTCGGCGCGACCCGCTTCAGCGGATCGAGCTTGTCGACCGCCTCCAGGCTGAGCAGGGTTTCGAGGCTGGCGACGACGGCGATGGTGAGCGCGACCGTGTACACCGCCGGATCGCTGATGCGGCTGAAATCCGGGAAGACGAGCCGGCCGGCCAGATCCTCGAAACCCCGGATGTCCGGAAGTTGCACCATGTGCTCCGGCGCGATCTCCATGGACGATCCCGCCATCGAGAGATTGAACGTCACCGCCCAGAATATCGCCGCCAGCGGCCCCGGAATCCGCGCCAGCAACGGCACGGCGCGAATGAACCGGGACTCCCACAGCACCATGATGGCTATGGCGACCGCGCTCACTACTGTCGAACCCGGCGAAATCACATCCATGGCGCGCAGCAAATCCGAGAATGTCCCCTCGGCATCCTGTGGCAGATAGGTTTCCTCTCCCATGATGTCCTGCCCGTAGCCGACGGCATGCGGGAGCTGCTTGGTGATCAGGATCAGCCCGATGGCCGAAAGCATGCCCTTGATGACGGACGACGGAAAGTAGGCGCCGATGGTTCCCGCCCTGAAGAAGCCGAGCCCGAGTTGCATCAGGCCGGCCAGGATTACCGCGACGAGAAAGTGCTCGAAGCCGCCGAGCTTTTCGATGCCATGGAGAACGATGACCGTAAGGCCGGCCGCGGGGCCCGATACGCTCAACTGCGAGCCGCTGGCCCAGGCGACGACCAGCCCGCCGACGACGCCGGCAACCACGCCCGAAAGCAGAGGCGCACCGGAAGCCAGGGCAATACCCAGACAGAGGGGGATGGCCACCAGAAACACGACGATGCCGGCCGGGATGTCCTGCGCGAGATGCGCGAGGTAATACGCAAAGTGCTTTCTGACCATGTCCGATGCTTCCACTGGTGTGGCACAAGCGGCCCTGGCGTACCGGCGGGTTCGCCGCGGAGCCTGGCCCAGTTCATCCGTCCAGGCGGACGACACTGAAACTCGTTCGAGTGTGGCTGAATTACACCACGGCTATAAGGTTGATTTCAACTATATGGTTTATAACAACCACTCCATCCTTCTCAACTACCAAGAACCAAGGCGCCCATCCCAAGCCGCCTGGCCAAGTGACAACACGTATCGACTCAATCATATATTGACAATAAATCTTATGGCGCCTACTCTTCCAAACGGTTTCGTTTCGCAACGAAACTATCATGACCTGAAGGAAAACGGAAGCTACGATGCAAATGGCCTCCGCTTTCACGCAGACGAGCACACGATCGAACGAGAGGAGAACAACAAGATGAACGAAGAGACTCAGGCTGGGAAAGACTATTTCTGGATCTACGTCGCGCTGGCGACGGCCGCTCTGGTGGGCGTCGTCGTCATGGCGAAGCTGAGTGAAAACGACAAGTACGATCCCATCCGGGCCCAGCAAAACGAAGAAGTGGCGCGCATGAACATACGCGTTCTCAACTAACATCCAGAAATTCCATCACCCGCTCAGCCGGAAGGACATCCCATGATCGATACAAGCTTGAAACTCTCTTCCCTTCTTCTCCTGGCCCTGGTCTCGGCGCTGCCGGGAGGCGTCTTCGCCACGGAATACATCTACCGCGACCTGATCGGCAACACGCTCCCGCCGCAGAAATGCGCGGCGAGGGCCGAAGCCGAAGCGGCCGCATCCGAGGACTACAATCTGAAAAAGCACGCCAGGATATTCTGCGAATCCCAGGGCTATGGTTGGCACGTCGAACAGCGCAAGAGCCCGGGCAAGCTGGTTTGCGAGGAATGCGGCGAAGGCGGTGACAAGGACCGGTTCCACTGCCACATGGAAGACGTGGTCGTACAATGCAAGCGGATCAAACCCGGCACTGTCGGCCTGATCCCCGGCCAGGGATGATCGCCCTTCCCCTTATCGAATCGAGAGGGCTGCGGCAAGATGTGTCAATTCGGGAAAAACTCTGTTGCCTTGGGCGGGGGCCGTACGTATACTGGCCGCCGAGCTGTAACCTGCTCTTTCTCTTGAAGACCAGACGTATAACATTATCTGGAGGACATTAAGATGCGTTGGGAAAAACCGAGCTACAACGACATGCGCTTCGGCTTCGAAGTCACCATGTACATCTACAACCGTTAATCCCAAACGGTTGTGCGAAAGCGGGGTTCGATCATTCGAGCCCCGTTTTCGTTTGCGCGGCAGCATAGACCTCTCAAAGCTTCCTTATGATCATTCGTGTGCTAGGCGCCGGCGCCGGCGGCGGATTCCCGCAGTGGAACTGCCGATGCGACAATTGCCGGCGCTTCCGGGAAAACAAGCTCAACGCCCGAGGCCGCACCCAATCCTCGATCGCGGTCAGCGCCGACGGCAGGCGCTGGGTGCTGTTCAATGCCTCGCCGGACATCCGCAGCCAGCTCGAAGCCTTTCCGGCCAGCCATCCACGCGAGGGCGTCCGCGACACCGGCATCCATGCCATCGTGCTGATCGACAGCCAGATCGACCACACCACGGGGCTCTTGATGCTGCGCGAATCCACCAGCCCCCTGCAAGTCTATTGCAGCGAGATGGTGAAGCAGGACCTCTCCACCGGCTTTCCGCTGTTCCGGATGCTGGAACACTATTGCGGCGTGGAGCACCATCCCGTTCCGCTGGACGGCGGCAGCTTCACGATCCCCGGCATCGAAGGCCTGAAATTCTCGACCCACTCGCTGAAAAGCAAGGCGCCGCCCTATTCGCCCCACCGCCACGATCCGCACGAGGGCGACAACATCGGGGTGATCGTCGAAAACTTAGGAAACGGCCGCAAGCTCTACTACGCGCCGGGCTTGGGCGAGATCGAACCGCACGTCCGCGCGGCCATGGAGGCGGCGGACTGCCTGCTGGTCGACGGCACCTTCTGGCGCGAGGACGAGATGCGCCATGCCGGCATCTGCGACAAGCTGGCGCGGGAGATGGGCCATTTGCCGCAGTCCGGCGACGGCGGCATGCTGGAGCTCCTGAACGCCTTGGCCGAGCCCCGCAAGGTCTTGATCCACATCAACAACACCAACCCGATTCTGGACGAAGATTCGCCAGAGCGTCAGGCCCTGACTGAAGCCGGGGTCGAAGTCGCCTACGACGGTTTGGAAATCGTTTTGTGAGGAATCCCATGAGCCAAGACACGACCCCCTGGACCCGCGACGAATTCGAAGCCCGGCTGCGGGCGAAGGACAAGTTCTACCACATCCATCATCCCTACCACGTGATGATGGCCAACGGCGAATTGAACCACGAACAGATTCAGGGCTGGGTGGCGAACCGCTTCTATTACCAGATCGCCATTCCGCGCAAGGATTCGGCCATCATGGCCAACTGCCCGGACCGCGAAACCCGCCGCAAATGGATGCAGCGCGTGATGGATCACGACGGCTACGGCGACGACCCCGGCGGGATCGAAGCCTGGATTCAGCTCGGCATCGCCTGCGGCCTGGATCGGGACGACTTGGTATCGCTCAAGCACGTGCTGCCCGGCGTGCGATTCGCGGTCGACGCCTACGTCAACTTCGCCCGGACCGCGACCTGGCAGGAAGCCGCCTGCTCCTCGCTGACCGAGCTGTTCGCGCCGACCATCCATAAGCAGCGGCTGGCCGGCTGGCCGGACCTGTACCCCTGGATCGCTGCCGACGGCCTGGCTTATTTCCGCAAGCGGGTCACCCAGGCTAGCCGCGACGTCGAGCACGGCATCGAAATCACGCTGGATCATTTCAAGACCCGCGAACAACAGGAACGGGCGCTGGAAATCCTCCAGTTCAAGCTCGACATCCTGTGGTCGATGCTGGATGCCATGTACCTGGCCTACGTCGACAACAAGCCGCCCTATTTCAACATCGCCTGACCCGCATGAGCCTGCAAGCCGATACCCTGCTGGAAATCTCGCCCCTCATGCGCCTGCAATGGGAAGAAGCCCAGCAGCGCCACGTCATGCTCTACCCCGAGGGCATGATCGAACTGAACGAAACCGCCGCGGCGATCCTGGAACTTTGCGACGGACAGCACAATCTCACCAGCATCGTGGAAAAACTCGAACAGAAATACGAGGCTTCCGGAATCGAACCGGATGTGCGCGAAATGCTCGAAAGCGCCCTGAACAATGGCTGGATCAGAGAAATCATCGCTCAGTAAACCGCGCTGGCTGCTGGCGGAGCTGACCTACGCCTGCCCGCTGCAATGCCCCTATTGCTCCAACCCGCTGGATTACGCCCGCTTAGGGAATGAACTTAGCACCGAGGAATGGAAGCGGGTGCTGAGCGAGGCCCGCACGCTCGGCGCCGTGCAGCTCGGACTTTCCGGCGGCGAACCGCTGACCCGCCGCGACCTGGCCGAGATCGTCGCCCATGCCCGCCAGCTCGGCTATTACACCAACCTCATCACCTCCGGCTACGGCCTGGACGAAGCCCGCATCGCCGAGCTGAAATCGGCCGGCCTCGACCACATCCAGGTCAGCATCCAGTCGCCGGAAAAGCTGCTGAACGATAAGCTCGCAGGCACCGAGTCGTTCGAGCACAAACTCGACGTCGCCCGCTGGGTGAAGCAGCACGGCTATCCCATGGTGCTGTGCGTGGTGATCCACCGCCAGAACATCCACCAGATGCGGCAGATTCTGGAGATGGCCGAGGAACTCGGAGCGGATTACCTGGAACTGGCCAACACCCAGTATTACGGCTGGGCACTGCTCAACCGGAACCATCTGCTGCCGACCCGCGAACAATTCGCCGAAGCCGAAGCGATCGCGCAAAGCTACAAGGATAAAGTCAAGGGACGGATGAAGATCTACTACGTCGTCCCGGACTACTACGAAGACCGGCCCAAAGCCTGCATGAACGGCTGGGGCACGACCTTCCTCACCATCGCGCCGGACGGCATGGCCCTCCCCTGCCACGCCGCCCGCGAACTGCCAGGGCTAGACTGCCCCAGCGTGCGCAGCTTAAGCGTAAGGGAAATCTGGTACGAATCGGAAGCCTTCAACCGCTTCCGCGGCTACGGCTGGATGAAGGAGCCCTGCCGCAGTTGCCCGGAAAAGGAAAAGGACTTCGGCGGCTGCCGCTGCCAGGCCTATCTCATGACCGGCGACATGACCGACGCCGATCCGGTCTGCAGCAAGTCCCCGCACCGCCATCGGGTGGCGGAAGCCATCGCCTCGGCGCAGCAGCCTGCTGCAGACAAACCACTCGTCTTCCGCAATGCGAGAAACTCCCACGTTTTAACGGGCTGACCTATTTTTGACGGTGACCGGCTTTGCTCATGCGGCTACGGTAGCCGGTACAGGATTGGGATCACGGCAGCCGGATCCTGCTCTCCACAGGTGTCGGGTTCAGTGCATCGAGCTTATCCTGACCTCGCGCAATCCCGAGAAGAAAATATGAGCCTCTAGCCGGTCTGTTCATATACATGGAGCCTTGCTGCGACCGGCAGCAGGGAGGGAATTCCGTGCTCAATTACCTGTCACCATCTGACTTTGACGGGCGAATGGCCGCTTGTTCAGAATGGGTGTCACAAGGGAGGTGCAAGATCACTCCAAGAGTTCGTCTTTCGAAATACGATTTTTCTACTGGTCCCTTTTGGGGAGCGGTACACCCCGGCAGCCATGAGCAAAAAACAACAAGAAACCGAGCTTCCGTCCTCTCCCGCGCCGATTTCATCCGTCGGCGAGCGAAATCTTGCAAAGATCAATCGTCCGCGCTTAGGGGAGGTCTATTGGCGAGAGCGGCTATTTCAGCTGCTGGATCAGGAGCAAAACCGCCCGGTGATCCATGTCACGGCTCCTGGCGGTGCAGGCAAGACCACCTTGGTGGCGAGTTATCTGGAGGCGCGCAAGCTGCCTTGCCTTTGGTATCAAGTCCAGCGGGACGACGTCGACGTCGCAGGCTTCTTCCACTACATGAACCAAGCGGTGCGGCAAACGGCGCCGGCAACCGTCCCCATGCCCCGTTTCTCTCCCGAGTTTCTGCCGAATTTGCCGGTGTTTAGCCACCGCTATTTCCGGGAGCTGTATGGCCGTTTTGAACCGCCTTTCGTAATTGTGCTGGAGGATTGCCACGAGGTGGGTGCAGAAGCCTTGTTACACGACGTAATCCGCGACGGCTTGGCCGAGCTTCCCGCCGGATTCCGCATGATTCTGATCAGCCGCGATCAGCCGCCGCCGGCATTGGCCCGATTGCGCCTCAATCAGTCTCTCGCCCTGCTTGATTGGGAGGCATTGCGTCTGACGCCGGACGAAGCCGAAGCCATCGTATATTGCCAGTCCCACGGGCAGTGGGTTCCCTCACCGGAGTTGCTGGAGCGGCTCTATGCTCGTTCCGAGGGATGGGTAGCAGGCCTGGTCCTGTTGGCGGAATGGGCGCGGAAGCCGGATCAACCGCGGATGGAAGACCACCCCCAAGCGCGCGAAATCGTGTTCGACTACTTTGCCGGCGAACTGTTCTCCAGAACCGAACCGGTAGTTCGGGATTTCCTGCTGCAGACCGCCATCCTGCCGGGCATGAGCGAGGCGATGGCCATGGCACTCACCGGCCGTCCGGAGGCCCCCGCCATCCTGGCGGACTTGTACCGGCGGCATTACTTCATCGAGCGGCGCCCTCACGCCGACGGTGTCGCCTATCGCTATCACGCCTTATTCCGCGAATTCCTGCTAGCCCGCGCCCAGTCGGTTTTTTCTCCCCAGCGTCTCAAGGAACTGCGCCGGCGGGCCGGCGCGCTGCTTGAACAGGCAAATGAGCCGGAAGCGGCGGTGGAACTGCTGCGGGATGCGCAGGCCTGGGACGAACTCGTCCCCCTGCTGCTGCGGCAGGCTACGATCCTCACGTCCGAAGGGCGATCGAAAACACTGGCGGGTTGGCTGCGCGCCGTGCCTGCGGACGTCGTGGCAGCGCAACCCTGGCTGTCCTACTGGCAGGGCGTCGCCGCCATGGCGTTCGATCCCCCAGATGCGCGTCGCCATTTCGGCTTGGCTTTTAGTCGGTTTCAGGCCTTACGGGATCCCAACGGTCAATACCTTGCCTGGAGCGGAATGCTTGAATCCCTGTTTGGCGACTTGGACGTACAGGTCATCGACAGTACCTGTTGGGAAGACTTCGATGCGCTACGGACGCGCCATCCAGAGTTCCCTTCCCTCATGGTCGAAGCACGCACCACCCTGGCACTGTTGTGGTCGTTGCTGCTCTTTTACGGCCAGCCGCAGCGTACCGCCTATTGGGCCATGCGCGCCGAACGGCTGCTGGCGCTGGACGGCATCGACTCCGACACAAAAAACGGCCTCGCCGGCACGGTGCTGCACCAGCACCTGTGGTCCGGCGATTTCGCCAAAGCACGCTTGGTGTTCGACCGGCTTTGCCGTGACCCTGCCTGGCAGGCGATGACGCCCACCATGCAAGTAGCCGCTTGGGCGGCCCGGGCTCAGTACTTCCAGATGACGAGCGCCTACGACGATTGCCTGCGGGCGATGGAGGAAGGCCTGGAAAAATGCCATGCCCTGGGAATTCATCGCTCGGATATAGCGTTCCTTTGCCAGGGAGCCATGATCGCCCAGAAGTTCGGCGATCTGGCTCGGTCCCGTGACCTGTTGGAGCGCCTCGCTATTGCCGTCTCCGCCTCCGGCGGCCGCGGCAACGGCAGCCTGACTTACCATTGCCAGTCCGTCGGCGATGCCCTGTGCCGAAAAGACTACGCTGTAGCCCAGGAACACGGCCGCACGGCGTTGCGGATCGCGAAAGAAACAACAACCTATTTTATTAAACCTTACTTGCGGCTATCGCTTGCCTATATCGCCTGCGGACAGGGGTCTCATGACGAAGCCACAGCCGAACTCGCCGAAGCACGCCGACTCGGCGTCCAGTATCTCGGCAGTCCCTTGTTCGATTTCCAATGTCAACTGGCCGAAAGCTATCTAGTCCTGGCGCAGGGCGAGGAAACATCGGGTCTGGAGCACCTGCGCAGAGCCTTGGCCCAAGGTAGGCAACGGGAATTCGTCAGTTGGCCCCATTGCCTGCCGCCGCTGGTATTGCCCTTGTTCCTGCGAGCTCTGGAGGCCAGTATCGAGGTTGACTACGTACAATCAGTGATCCGCCGGCACCGCATGATGCCCGATCAGCCGCCACTGGAAATCGAGCACTGGCCTTGGGAGATAAGGATTTACACGCTGGGCCGCTTCGCCGTGGTTAGGAACGGCGCGGAAATGCGCTTTCAGGCCAAGGCGCAAAACAAACCGATGGAACTGCTCAAGGCGCTGATCGCCCTGGGTGGACGGGACGTCCACGCCAATGCCTTGATCGACGCCCTGTGGCCGGACGCCGAAGGCGATACCCAAAAGCTCTTCGAAGTTACCCTGCACCGGCTGCGCAAATTGCTGGTCAGCGGTAAGGCCATCACCTTGAGTGCCGGCAAGCTGAGCCTGGAGACCCGCCATGTGTGGCTGGATGTCTGGCAGATGGAGCGTCTGATCACCGACATCGAATTGCTGCTCCGGCCCGGCGCGTCGAATCCCGCTCCATTGCTGCGAGCGTCGGATAAGCTGCTGCGAACCTACCAAGGGCACTTCCTGGCGTGCGAAGAAGATCAGGCCTGGATATTGGCGACCCGGCAGCGCCTACGAGGCAGGTTGGAGCGGATCATCGCCATGGTGGCCGCCCACCGGCAGCAGGCCGGCGATCTGGAACAGGCCATCTCTCTCTACCGCCGTGGCATCGAGCTCGACCACCTTGCCGAAGCGCTGTACCGCGGCCTCATGCTCTGTTACCGCGACAGCGGACGTTCGGCCGAAGCAGTTGAAGTCTTCCTGCGCTGCCAACGAATGCTCACCACCCATCTTGGCGTGGCGCCGGGCGCCGCCACCGTAGCAGTCTACGACGCCCTCGCACCACACTAACCAAGCCTTACGGCACTTTTCTCGGCGACATCCCGGATCTGTAGGCTATCTGTAGGTTCGCGTTCGATAACGTGTCCCCTGATAAAAAAGGAGGGCATATGCCTCAAACCTGCTCAGGCCGTTGCAGCGGCTTTGTTCGTCGGTGTTTTTCAACCCGTTTGGGCGGCGCCCATCGCCCTACCGGCTAACCAAACCAATATCTTTGCCAGAGAGCACTGGAACCCTGATTGTTTCTTGGCTACATCCGTATAGAGAGCCAGCGATATGAGATTTGCAGGTAATCCGAGCGCTGCCATAGCGTGTTTGCTTGCCGCCGGAAGTGCCACCTGCCACGTCCGCGCGGAGCGGGTTCTGACGTCTGAGGAACTGCTTGGTAAGGCGCTGTTTTTCGATGCCCATCTGTCGACACCCCCTGGACAATCGTGCTCGGGTTGCCACAGCGCTGAAGCTGGGTGGACCAGTCTGGATCAGGATAGCAACCTTCACGGTGGAGTTCACGAAGGAGCGATGCAGAAGCGGTTCGGCAACCGCAAGCTGCCGACCATAGCATATGCATCGTTCAGTCCGGTGTTTCACCGGGACCAAACGGGGAGTTTTGTGGGTGGCAATTTCTGGGACGGTCGCGCGACTGGGGAACAACTCGGAAATCCCGCGGCCGATCAGGCCCTGGGCCCATTTCTTCACCCTTTGGAACAAAATAATTCCAGCCCTTTGGAGGTTTGCCAAAAAGTTCTCGGTTCCGACTTCGCCGAGCAGCTCACCGGCTTGAGTTATTCAGACTTGTTCACTCAGTCCTTCGGTCCTGGCTCCTTGGACTGCAACAATTGGCCCGAGACCTACAACCGCTTCGCGCTAGTGATTGCAGCGTTCGAGGCCTCCGAGGAAGTCAGCCCGTTCAGTTCGAAATACGACGCATATCTGACAGGGAGAGCAAAATTGACGAGGCAGGAGAAAAAAGGCCTTGAGTTGTTCAAAGGAAAGGCCAAGTGCTCGAATTGTCACGCCACGAAAAAAACGAATCATGGACACCAGTTGCCGCTGTTGACAGATTTTACTTACGATAACATTGGTGTTCCAAAAAACATGGAAAACCCATTCTACCACATGCCAACTGAATTTAATCCGCTGGCTGCAGATTGGGTGGATATGGGGTTAGGCGGCTTCCTGGCGACTAGATCTGATTTTGCTAAGTATGCGGACGCAAATATGGGTAAGCATAAAGTTCCGACGCTTCGCAATGTGGATAAGCGTCCATCGTTGGCCCATTTAAAGGCATACATGCATAACGGTGCTTTCAAGAATCTGAAGGAAGTTGTCCATTTCTATAATACGCGGGATATCTTGCCGGTTTGCGGTGATGTTCCAAAGCCAAAGGCGGGCATCAACTGCTGGCCAGCTCCCGAGATGGTGGATAACGTCAACCGGACGGAGTTGGGAGATCTGAAACTGTCGGGTGAAGAAGAAGATGCGATCGTTGCATTTTTGAGAACGCTAACGGACGGTTTTTCGCCGACGAAACGCAATAGCGATTAGGTCGACGAAGCCATTCTCCATACTATACTTTCCCCATGGGAGGAACTAGAGATGATTAAATGGCATAATAGTCAGCCTCGGCGCCCCAATCTCATACTTTGCGTCATTTCACTTTCCCTCTGGCTGAGCTCCGAAATGGTACTAGGTGCCGGCGATCCGCGTGGTAGTGTTTACGTTGCGCCAGGAGCTCTAGACTCTGGTTATCCGAACCATGCCGTGAAATTGCTGCGTCGGCGCTTCAAGTTGAGGGATATCCATAATTCTACCCCGATTACGGATTTTCCTTCCAACACAAGAGGAGTCGTGCTGACCGAAAAAGAGCTGGCTAATCCGGCGATAGCGAAATTCGTTCAAAAAGCCTATGCCGCGGGCCTTACGGTTGCTCTAGTTGATGCGAACGACGAAGACGCCGAACGTTTACGGGTGTTGGTGGGGCGGGATCTTCCCATTTTCTTGTCCGATGACAGGACCAATTCCCTAACCGTTGCTATGGTTGCCATTCGTGAAGACGTGGCCGGAAACTGTTGCAGTAACCGCCGATTGCATAGAACACACATCTTGGGCGAGCTGACTTCACAGAGGGCGGAGCGGCGCGCGGCCCAATGGCTCAAGGCGGTATTCAATAAATGGCCTGAAGCGGTACGTCCGATCGCAGAGAGTCCTTCTGACGACCTGGTAGATCTGGCAAATTCAACCTTAACTGACAAGATAGTGAGTGATCAACGGGGTAGGGTCTTACAGATTGTCAATACGACATGGGCAGCGCGATCATTCCAATCGCAAGTCGACTATTACTATGTGCAACAATGGTTGACTTTTCGGACTCCCAAGTTTACCTATTTGCTCCAAGGGGAGAAAACGACGAATAGCTGGGTATCTCCAAGTGGCACTCCTATTACGGTAGAATTCGGTCCGGGTACGACCGAAAATGCAACCACCTATTCCAGTGGGGTAAACTTCAACATCGGAGGAGTGGCAGGGTACAATAAAGGTGCGATAGCCACTGTCAATGGGGGCGTCACAATATCGAATTCAACCAGCACCACCGTTCCTCAGACCAATATAAAATATACCGGGAATCCACAATATGGAACAAACGAATGGGAATACTTATCTCAAAAATCTAAGAAGGAGACAACCTATGCATATACCCAGAACTGGATTTGGGCGATACCGCTAAATGTTTATAGCTCCAACGACCCCGTTACATTTTCAACAAGGGCTATAGGGGCGACGGAGTGCGTGTGCAAAATTGACCCTGAAATAGTGTTGTCACTATCGAGTAGCGTACCGCAGCCTTTCAATCATACCCAGCTTGGGCCGCCAACGGTTGAAGGTGTCGATAGATCCCAAGCCAAACCCGGTTCAGCGATTACTATTACCGGTAGTAACTTTTACCAGATCAACGGGGTGCTACTTGGTGGGACGCCTGTGAATACGGCAAACTATGAAGTGGTCGAGAGCGACACTAAGATCAAACTAATAATTCCAGGAAGTCAGCCGATAGGACCAAGCCAAAGTGTGGTGGTTAATACACAAGAGGGTATATCAAATACCAATGTTACGATTGATATCATTAACTAATCGGAACTTGCCAAGCGTTTGGAGTTGATTCCTGGCAGACTGTCCGAATTATGGGTTACCTCAAAAAGCAACCTGCCACACGCATTATTACTAATGGCTTGAAATAGATATTTGAGAGTTTGGTTTTTGCATGAGGTATTGACAGCGAAAAGTCCGCATTCAGCAGGAGAATAGTATGTCAAGTGTCGGTTATCACGAACCCGTCGAGGAAATGTCAGATGAAACGCGCGATATGCATCGAGCAATCGTGTCATTGATGGAAGAGCTTGAAGCCGTTGATTGGTACAACCAGCGCGCTGACGCATGCAAGGATCCTGAACTTAAAGCGATCCTTGAGCACAATCGGGACGAGGAAAAAGAACACGCGTCCATGGTGCTTGAATGGATTCGGCGAAACGACACGAGATTTTCCAAAGAACTCAAAGACTACTTGTTCACCGAAAATCCAATCGCACACCACATCAAAGAGGGAGGATAACGTTAGTGAGACTCCGCCGCCCATCCGGCGTTCAATGAGTGGTCACGGTTGAAATGAGCCTGCTACCATCCCTAATCGCCTTTGATAACTACCGAAGAAAAAAGGAACGAAATAATGTCGACAAATATTCAACTTGAGCCTCAAGCCATCGACTTCGCCACGGCAACCGCAACCCCCCCATTCCTTTATGATCTTGGTCCCGAAAAGGGGCGGGAGGTCGTTGATGCGGTTCAGGCGACACCTATTATCAAGCCGCCCGCTGCAGTAGAAGACTTGCTGATCTCTGGAGGCCCGACTGGACAAATCTCCGTGAGAATCGTTCGCCCAGAGGCAGCGTCGGGCGCGCTGCCGGTGATCTTTTACCTCCATGGCGCGGGTTGGGTTTTCGGCAACGCCCATACCCATGATCGCCTGATTCGCGAACTCGCCGTCCGTACCGGCGCGGCGGTTGTCTTTCCGAACTATAGTTTGTCTCCAGAAGCAAAATATCCGACGGCGATCGAGGAATGCTATGCTGCATTAAAGTGGGTCGCCGAAAATGGCCAGGAACGCGGTTTGGACCCGGAGCGTTTGGCGGTTGCCGGAGATAGCGTAGGCGGCAATATGGCCGCGGCGATGACGCTGATGTCCAAAGCACGCGGGGGGCCTTCTATCAAACTGCAACTGCTCTTTTATCCGGTGACCAACGCGTCCTTTGATACCGAATCTTATCAGCAATTTGCTTCAGGGTATTTCCTCACTCGGGATGCCATGAAGTGGTTCTGGGATCAGTATACTGCCAACGAGGACGAACGAAACGAAATTACTGCATCTCCTCTCAGGGCAACTACCGATCAGTTACGCGGTTTGCCGCCAGCGTTGGTAATTACCGGCCAGGCCGATGTTCTGCGCGACGAGGGAGAAGCTTATGCTAATAAGCTAAGGGAGGCCGGGGTCCAGGTCACGGCGGTACGCTTCCAGGGCATTATTCACGATTTCGTGATGTTGAACGCTCTTACTGATACTGCAGCTGCTCGCGGTGCGATGACCCTTGCAACCGGATGGCTGCGCGAGGGATTTTCCGAATAGCAGATTAGGCTGCCTTTGAAATGCATGCTCCTTGGAGTTCCACTGTGATCTTGCCGTGATCCTAAGGATAAGGTCTTCTCGCAGTCTTTAGATCTTAAAAAAACTTCGACCTGGAGCATGCCCAGGATCGATTGTTCAACGCTAAGCTCGCACAAGAGGAGCACTGGAATGACACCGAAGCGGATACCGATTGTCGGATTCATCGGATTGAGCTTGTCCTTGTTTGTGCTATGTGCCGAAACATCGGCAGGGGCTGGCGAAAGGCCTTCAAGTTATGCGCCGGTGGATATCAGGGATGATTTCGAAAGCATCATGAAGCGGATGAAGTCCGAGAAGCCGGCGGTGATGAAGCGCCATTTGGCTTTGCTGAATGAACGCTACGATTTAAGCGATAAAGCGGCGAAAGGCGTAACCATGTTCCATGGCAAACCTGTCCAGGAGGGCGTGCGTGTCAAGTTGACTAGTATGGTCACCTGGGGAAAGCTGGCCCCGATGACTCCCGAGGAAATTGAGGCGGCCGACGTTTTTCCGCAGGGATTCCTGCAGTTACCCCACCCCCATCACGCAGAGGGTGGGGCGGTGTTTCCCACAACCTGGTTAGAGGCCATCAAGGCACACGAGGGTCGTGATCTAATTCGATTCGACCTTGATCTGGACGTGATGGCGCACTTCCAGCCGGAATTTCCACCGCCGCTATTCCTCACAACCCGGCCAGATCTCGGCGATGTCTCTCAAGGCCAACTTATCACGCTTTCGAATTACTACGAGTTGTTTAACGGTGTGCTGAATCCGAAACAGCTCGAAGGTCTGCGGTTATTGGTAACGCCTTTTCCCCAACAGCAGTTCAACACAAACGAGGATCGGCGCTCCGAAAAACCTTCCTCGGGTGTCGCTTGTTTTGACTGCCACGCCAACGGCCTCACCAATTCCGCGGCGCACCTGGTCGGCGACATCCGGCCGCAGGAATACCGTCATCGCATTGACACGCCTTCGCTGCGCGGCATGTATGTGCAGCGGCTGTTCGGGTCCCAGAGAGCGCGTAAGAGCGCCGAGGACTTCACCGAATTTGAGCAGCGCGCGGCATAGTTCGATGACGATCCGGTCATCGCCCAGAAAAAAGGGGTTAACGTGCTGGAGCGGGGAAGCCAAGTCCATTTCATGGCGGAGTTCCAGGAACTCTTAGACTTCCCGCCGGCACCGAAAACGAACGTATTCGGAAAACTTGATCCCCGTAAGGGAAGCGAATCCGAGCTGCGCGGGCAAGAGGTTTTTTTGGCAAGGCGCAATGTGCTGTCTGCCATATTCCACCGTATTATACGGACAATCTGATGCATAACCTTCAGGTGGAACGCTTCTACAGACCAAGAATGATCAATGGATTGATGGCTTCAGCAAACGGACCTGTTAAAACGTTTCCCTTGCGGGCGATCAAGGAATCCCCACCTTGCCTGCATGATGGTCGACTGCTGACGCTGGATGATGCATTAGAATTTTTCAACCTGATTCTGGAATTGAAGCTCAATGAGCAGGACAAGAGCGATTTGGTGGCTTTTCTCGGAGCACTTTGAAATGCAGAAATCCGTTCCGCCACCCACCCTTCGTCATAAAAGACGTATTGATTGCGTGGCGTGCGCCGTAAACGCTCATTCGGCCCCGTATGGACTGCCAAAACCATTGGTTGATAACCACGTCCTTCACGATCGTTTTCATTGGAAAAATGCTGGATATGACACCACCCATCACTATCTATGACTCACCTTTTAGTGTCAAAGAAACCATCGACAGGATAGAAAATATCCTGCGCGAAAGAGGAGTGACCGTATTCGCCCGGATAGATCATTGCCTGGGAGCGAGACAAGCTGGGCTTGACATGCAGGATGAAGAACTACTGATATTCGGAAATCCGGAAATCGGAACCAATTTGATGCTGGAAAATCCAGCAATCGGCATAGAACTCCCATTGAAAGTCCTGGCCTGGAGCGATGAATCTTGCACTAAAGTAGCACATCACAAGCTCGAAGGTTTTACTAATGAATTCGGAATCCGGCAGCACGAAGCGGTGATCTCGAAAATGGCTGCTAGCTTGATAGCCATCGTTGCCGCCGCGATTTCAAAGCCTCTGACCACCAAATAGGAATGCTTATGCTGAATGAATTAGTGGGTAGTTGGAAAGTAATCGGATGCCAGCTCAATACCAGGTGGCTGCCGGATTCAATATTTAGGGAATTTCGTTATAGGTTCACTCCTGAGGATAGTTTTTTGTTGGACTGGTCGGAGCTCACATATCCTCAGTTCCTAGGCGGATTTCCCAAGAGCAAGTCGGGAAGAGTCATTATAAATGTCAGTGTATCGCCGCACCAAATCGACTTTATTCCTGACGAGGGACCGTTTTCTGGAAATGCGCTACTTGGCATATTTGAGCTGGATCACGATATCTTGAAGGCTAATTTTGCCTTTCCTGGCAACCCCCGACCTACGGAATTTACTGCAGCCGACGGCCAGGTTTATGAGATTTGGCAGCGTGTTGGTTAATTCGTCGGGCATCTCTTTTTCAACGCCGAGGACACTGAGCGTACACCGCAACGGACGACACGAATTCCAGAAGTTGTGCCTGAGCCAACCTGTAGTCATGGTTATAAAAAAACATTGCATTGAATAGGCCAGCGAAACGAGCATTAGTTTACTAAGCGTTTCCATGCATTTTCTCGGCGCGCAATCAAGACAGGGCTTGTCGAAATGTTCAGAATGCGTAGCGTAAAATTTGTATCAGAGCGAGATGTCCAAAGATGCATTATCAAAAGCAACCACATGAGATAGCCGAATATTCCCTACGCGGGCTCGCCACGGGGCGGATCGAAGCATTTAGCGATGGGGTATTCGCCATTGTCATCACCTTGCTGATTCTTGAACTTAAGGTGCCTGAAATTGCTGACGACCTCGTAGCGAACCAGTTAGCACCACGCCTGATCGAACTTACGCCACGACTATTTAGCTTTGCGCTAAGTTTTATTATTGTTGGAGTATATTGGGTTGCGCATCATCATGTATTTCACCATGTTGAGCGCTCGGATAGAACGTTGCTGTGGCTGAATATTTTATTTCTGTCATCAGTTACGTTTATACCGTTCCCAACATCACTAATCGGTAAGTATAGCGATCAGGAACTGGCTGTTGTAATCTACGGAATAAATGTTGTTGTGGCAAGGCTGCTGCTGCTCATGATTTGGAGATATGCCACTAAGAACCATCGACTGGTTTCACCGCGATTTGACGCATTCCGAGTTAACGTCGTAGCAAAGCTAATTGGCGTTCCCATCGGAATTTATGCCTTCGCCATCGGTTTTTCGCTAATCAGCACAAAAGTGACACTGATATTATATGGTATCGTCCCTATTGTTTTCAGCATATTGCCAAATATTCTTAATCGGAGAAACGCTATTTAATCGAATATTTGGTGGCTTGTATTACTCATTTGAATAAAGGCACTCGCATACAGGCCATTATTAGGTTTTTCGAGGAAACGGTGTACGAAGGAGCGCCGGCCGCCAACCACTAACTTAAGTAGACTACTTTCGATGGTCTTTCATCTGTCGCTAATATAGAATACATCTACATTCGGATCGGGCATGCCATAGGTAGCAAGCCGGGAACATAGAACTGTCGTAATCGGGAGTAATCCATGTTGAGAGCAAATTCAGCGATTCTTTTGGCCGTACTGAGCACGGTGTTCGTTTCAGATTACGCGCATGCCGCCAGAAAGTCGGCACAGGGTGGCGTATTGGTCGCTGTTGATTCGAAAGGAAGGGTGATTGGACAGGTCATCGAGGCGGATAGCCCGACGGCAGATATCAGCGCCCCTCCCGCGACTGTCGTGATGCAGGTCAAGGGAAAAACCATTGCTGTCCGAATGAATTATTATGGTATCGCCAATTGGCGAAATCTATACTTCACCGAGCCTGGCTGTGCCGGTCATGCGTATTACTACAATGCGGTTTTTGACGACCCCAAATCCCGTTATTTGTTTGACATGGCAATAGTATCTGGCCGGAATGCAACTGTGTTTTTGTTAAGGGGGGACTCGGTAGCCGCGAAGGATATCGTTGTACGGTCGGTTCAGTTGGGAACGAATTCTGCGGCAGACTCCAATCTGGTGTACTGTTCCAACGACGTTGATCCATCCCAATTGCAGAGCGGTTACATGATGCCGTTTGCTCCAGCGTTCGACCTTTACTCGGTCTACAAGCCGCCATTCGCTGTGAAGTTTATCAACAAAAGGCGATAGCCCGATCGTTTTGATGCTACCCGCGCTGGGTTGACCGCCAACACGAGCCGTTGTCATGTCAAAAGCGTTTGCAAGGATAACGGGGTATCGGGTCAGAGCGAACTGGTTACGTCGTTGGCGGATTTTGGCGGTGGTTGATAGCATCGGCTTAGGTTCGGAAATATTTCTTTTGACCCGCGTGTCTGAGACGCCGGAAACGTGGCAAGCCCTTATTCCCGGCGCCTTCGCGCAAAACCCCTGTTCAACGTCCCTCGGGTAAATGCATATCTGCTCCTGGCAGATCCGTCCCAAGGGGACAAGGGGGATGTGCATTCTGTGGTTTTCTCAATCCGGGCTCATCAGATCGAACACCATCAGGACATGCTTGCCGGTCTTGGTGTTGGTGGCCTTGAAGGTCGCGACGTCGTTCTCCATGCCGACGCATTCGATTTCCACCGGGGGATCGTCGTGCTCGCTCTCCGGAATCTCGAGCCGTTCGAGCAGGTCCGCGTCTTCCTCTTCCGTCAGCTCCATGTTGCCGTGTTCGTCGATTCTCATGTCCTCTACCTTCCAATTTCATAAAATCAATGGGGAGCGGCCACGCGGAGGCACACCTCGGACAGGCCAAGCCAGGGGTCGCCCGGGTCCAGCCCCTTGGCTATCCGGTCGACCCGGGCGCACAGCCGGATCGCATCCAGCACGCCGTCCCGGCCTAGCCGTCTCGCGGCCCTAGCGAACGCCTCCTTGCGCTTGTCGAATATCCGCAGCCTGGAGAGGACGCCGTCCATCGGCTGACCCCGCGCGCTCTCCCGTTGGACCGCAGCCAGCGAGCGCAATTCACGGGTGATGGCCCACAACACCACCAGCGGCGCCACGCCTTCCCCTTCCAAGCCGCGCAGGACCCGCAAGGTCCGGCCGGCATGGCCATCGAGCATGGCCGCCGCGACATCGAACACGTCGTAGCGTGCGCAATCGCAGACCGCCGATATGATCTGCTCGTCCTCGATCCGGCCGGCGCCGTACAGGATACGAAGCTTTTCGATTTCCTGGGCCGCGGCCAGCAGATTGCCCTCCACCCGGGCGGCCAGGAGCCGTAAGCCGGACTGGTCCGCCAGCAGACCTAAGCGGTTCATGCGCCGGTCCAGCCAGCCAATCAGTTCGCGTCCTTCCAGCGGCCAGACCTGCACCACTACGCCGGCCGACTCGGCGGCCCGCGCCCAACCGGCGTTCAGCTCTTCCCTGGTCAAACGCGGCAGGGTGAGGACGAGGATCGCATCCGACGGCGGTTTTTCGAGATAACGCAGCAGCGCGGCGGCGCCTTCCTTATCCGGCTTGGCATTCAGGCGCAGGTCCAATATGCGCAGGTCGCCGAACAGGGGAATGGAGTCGCCGGCCTCCAGAAAAGCGCTCCAACTGAAACCGGGCTCGACCTGAAACAGTTCACGCAGGGCATAACCCCGTTCACGGGCCGCTGTACGGACGGCGTCCGCGGCTTCCCCCAGTTGCAGAGGTTCGTCGCCGGACAGGACATAGACCGGGGTCAGGCCGCGCTCCAACGCCCCGGCCAGCTGGTCAGGCTTCAGCCTCAAGACTTGCCGCCCGGATTCCGGCTCATCTCGATGAGCACGCGGCGAACGAGGGTTTCCGCAACCTCCCGTTCCATTTCGGACCTGAGCAGCGATTCCTCCTCCCCCTGGCCGATCGGCGAGAGCTGATTGTTGAAATATTCGCGCTTCACCTCGACCTCCTGGGGCGGAATGATGATCTCGCCCTGCGGCGTCGTGACTTCATACCTGACCCGGGTATAGAGATCGAACAGATTGCCGCGGCCTCCCAGGTTCAACGACATGGTGCGGCGCTCGTCGGTTTCCTTGAGAATGCGGATCACGCCCTTGGCGTCGACCATATTGCGCGAGAGCTCGGCCCCGGTCAGGCGGACTATCTCGGGAATCCGCGTGCCGACGCGAGTGGCCCCCGGCCTCTCCACAAAGAGTTGCTGGCCTGTTCCATCCGAAGTCTGGCTGCCGCGCAGATGGAAACCGCAGCCGGCCAGCAAGGCCGTCCCGATAAGCAGGGAAAGATGCCGGTAGGTCTTGTTCACACTTACACCACGATGTTGACCAATTTGCCCGGTACGACGACGACTTTCTTCGGTGGCTTGCCTTCGACGAAGCGCTGAATGTTCGTGTTGGCCAGGGCAATTTCAGTGCACGCCTCTCGGCTAGCATCCGCCGCGACGGTGATCTTGCCCCGCAGCTTACCGTTGACCTGGACGACGAGGTCGATTTCGTCCTGCACCAGGGCGGAGGCGTCCTCATCCGGCCAGCCGGCCTCGAGGATATCCGTGCCTGGCATGAGTTGCCGCCAGAGGGCGTCACAGATGTGGGGCGCGATCGGGTACAGCAACCGGGTCAGCAGCGAATAGCCCTCGAAGGCTACCACGGCGGCGCTTCGGCGGAATGCGTCCTTTTCGTCACCTTCCGGGAGATGATCGCAATTCCAGAACCCCTTGTCGTCCGCCAGGGCGTTGAGGATCTTCATCGCCGCGGAGACCACGGTGTTGAACTGATGGCGGGCGAAGTCGAAATTCGCCTGTTTCAGGGTCGCGTGGATCAGGCGGCGGGCTTCCTTATGGTTCGGCTCCAGCGGAAAACCGGCCCAGTCGGCGACCCGCAATTCGTCCCGCCCGTACCGAGAAAACGCGGTGTTGACGTTGAACGCGGCCCGCGTCCACAAACGCTTGAGAAACCTGAACGCCCCTTCCACCCCGCTGTCGGACCATTCCAGCGACTGGTCCGGGGGCGCCGCGAACATGGTGAACAGCCGCACGGTGTCCGCGCCGTACTGGTCTATCAGAGCCTCCGGGTCGACGCCGTTGTTCTTCGACTTGGACATCTTCTCGATGTGGCCCACGCTGACCGGCGCGCCGTCGGACTTCAGGGTCGCACTCAGCGGGCGGCCCTTGTCATCGGTGCTCAGCTCCACCTCGGCGGGCCCGAAATAATGTTTCTTGCCGCCCTCTTCCCGGTAGAAGGTGGGAGCGACCACCATGCCCTGGGTCAGCAGGTTGGCGAACGGCTCGTCGCAGTGCACCAGGCCGGCATCGCGCATCAGCTTGTGGAAGAAGCGGGCATAGAGCAGGTGGAGGATGGCGTGTTCGATGCCGCCGATGTACTGGTCGACCGGCAGCCAGTAATCCGCGCGCTGATCCAGCATGGCCTCGGAGTTGTCCGGGCAGGCGTAGCGGGCGTAGTACCAGGACGACTCGACGAAAGTGTCCATGGTGTCGGTCTCGCGTTCCGCCGCGCCGCCGCACTTGGGACAGGTCGTGGTGTACCACTCCGGCATCTTCTTGAGCGGCGAGCCGACGTCGAGAGTGACGTTCTCCGGCAGCACCACCGGCAATTGATCCGCCGGCACCGGCACGTCGCCGCAGGCCGGGCAATGGATGATGGGGATGGGGCAGCCCCAGTAGCGCTGGCGGGAAATGCCCCAGTCGCGCAGGCGGAACTGGGTGCGCTTCTGGCCCAGGCCCTTGGCTTCCAGATCCGCGGCGATGGCGTCGAAAGCTCGTTGGAAAGCTAGGCCATCGTATTTTCCTGAGTTCACACAGACGCCGTGCTCGGCATAGGCGTCGATCCAGTCGCCCGTGGCATCCACGGTTTCATAGGCGCCGGCAGTCGAGGCGATGACCATCTTGATCGGCAGGCCGTATTTGTTCGCAAACTCGAAATCGCGCTCGTCATGCGCCGGAACCGCCATCACCGCGCCTTCGCCGTAGCCCCACAGCACGTAGTTGGCAACCCAGACCGGCAGTAGTTCGCCGTTCAGCGGATGGACCACGAAACGCCCGGTGGCCATGCCCTTCTTTTCCATGGTGGCGAGATCGGCCTCGGCGGTGCCGCCGTGCCGGCATTCTTCGATGAACGCGGCCAGCGCCGGATTGCCCTCGGCGGCTTCGAGCGCCAGCGGATGCTCCGCCGCCACGGCGACGTAAGTCGCACCCATCAAGGTGTCGGGGCGGGTGGTGTAGACCTTCAGCACCGAGCCCTCACCCCGTCCCTCATCCGACCCTGCGGGCCACCTTTTGTTTTCGGGCAGTCCTGCCCGAAACCCTTCGGGCGAGCTTCGCTCGACCAAAACCGCTCCTGGCGGATTTGTCCCAAGGGGAGAAGGATGTAACGATTGGCCTTCGGCCATGGATTCTTGAAGTTCGATCGGGAAATGCACCTCGCAGCCGTGGCTCTTGCCGATCCAGTTGCGCTGCATGGTCTTGACCTGTTCCGGCCAGCCGGCGAGATTGTCCAGTTCGGCCAGCAGTTCCTCGGCATAGGCGGTGATCCGCATGAAATACATGGGGATGTCGCGCTTCTCCACCAGGGCGCCGGAGCGCCAGCCGCGGCCCTCGATCACCTGCTCGTTGGCCAGCACTGTGTGATCCACCGGGTCCCAGTTGACCGGTGCTGTTTTCTTGTAGATCAGACCCTTTTCGAACAGCCGGGTGAACAGCCACTGCTCCCAGCGGTAATATTCCGGCTTGCAGGTCGCGAGCTCCCGGTCCCAGTCGATGGCAAGGCCTAAGGATTTGAGCTGCCTCCTCATGTAATCGGCGTTGGCGTAGGTCCAGGCCGCCGGCGCGACCTGGTTCTGCATCGCCGCGTTCTCCGCCGGCAGGCCGAAGGCGTCCCAGCCCATGGGTTGCAGCACGTTCCTGCCGCGCATGCGCTGGTAGCGGGCGATCACGTCGCCGATGGTGTAATTGCGCACATGCCCCATGTGCAACCGCCCGCTGGGGTAGGGAAACATCGAGAGGCAGTAGAATTTCTCGCGGCTTGAGTCTTCCCTGGCGCGGAAAACCCCGCCCTCCTCCCAGGCCCGCTGCGCGGCTTCCTCGATGGCCTTCGGACTGTAAATTTCTTCCATTCGAACCGATTCGATCAATCAAGCAAAAGTGGCTAGAATACCGGACGCCGCGTCTAATCTGAAGCCGAAAACGGCAGTGAACGCTATGGGGCGGCAGCGTTCGGGGGAGACGATCATGCATAGGGTCATATTCAACCAGAAGGGCGGCGTCGGCAAATCCACCATCGCCTGCAATCTCGCCGCCATCAGCGCCGCCAAGGGCAAAAAGACACTGGTCATCGACCTGGATGTCCAGGGCAATTCCACCCATTACCTCTTGGGGCAGAAGGTGGCGGACCAGGATCGCACCATCGCCCGCTTCTTCAAGGACACGCTGGGCCTCAACCTGTTCGGCAAAGGCCAGGACGAGGGCCTGAACGCGGTCATCCACGAGACGCCTTACTCCAACCTGTACATCGCCCCCTCTCATCCCGAATTGGAACCGCTGCAGGGACGGCTCGAATCCCGCTACAAGATCTACAAGCTGCGCGAGGCCCTGGAAGCCCTGTCCGGCTTCGACCGCGTGTTCATCGACACGCCGCCCGTGCTGAATTTCTACAGCCGCTCGGCCCTGATCGCGGCCCGCCGCTGCCTGATCCCCTTCGACTGCGACGCCTTCTCGCGCGAGGCCCTGTACAACCTCTTGGCCGTGATCGCCGAAATCAAGGCGGATCACAACGACGGCCTGATGCTGGAAGGCATCATCGTCAACCAGTACCAGAGCCGCGCCAGCCTGCCGCAGAGGCTGGTCGAGGAGCTGCTCGCCGAAGGCCATCCGGTGCTGGACACCCGGATTTCACCCTCGGTGAAGGTCAGGGAATCGCACAGCGAGTCCAAGCCCCTGCTTCACTATGCGCCGGACCACAAGCTGTCCAATGAATTCCAGGCGCTGTTCGACGAATTGGAAACCTAGCAAGCCATGGTGGCCGGCGACGCCCTGGACTAGAATGTTTCCCGCATTGTTCAATAAGCCGGTATGACCGAAAGCCTGGACAACTTGGCGCTTCAACACCTCCACCACATCCGTGGACATGTGGATCAGATTGCGGACGATATGACCACGGTAAAACTTCGGCTCTCGACCATCGAGGAAGGGCTGGCGCTCATGAAGCGAGGTACAGCCTTGGACGAGCAAGCGCTCGCACAGCAGCAAGCCAAGCATCGATAAGCTGGCCGAACGGATCGCCCGGATCGAAGCTCGCCTGGAACTGCTTTAAAGTTCTCCCTCACTCAAGCTTTTTTTGAACCGGCGCCTGATGAAACAGACGCCGACGATCCCCGCGCACAGCCCGACCGCCGGCCAGTCGCCCCATAAGGCGTAAGGCGTCGCGCCCGCCATGGGCTGCAGCATGCCGGTCAGCGCCTGGCGTTCAAACATGGGCGCGACCGCGACCGGTCTGCCGCCGGCGTCGATGATGCCGGTGATGCCGGTGTTGGTGGCGCGCAGCATGTAGCGTCCCGTCTCCAAGGCCCGCATCCTCGCCTTCTGCCAGTGCTGGTAGGGTGCGAACGAATCCCCGAACCAGGCGTCGTTGGTGACGTTGACGAGGTACGCCCCTTCCGGCAGCCCGGCCAGCGATTCCTGGCCGAAGATGTCCTCGTAGCAGATCGAGGCGATCAGCGGATAACCCGCCGCCTGAAGCAGTGTCTGGCGGGGTGCCCCGGCGGTGAAATCGGCCAGCGGAATCTGCAGGATATCCAGCACGAAGCCCAGCACGGGCCGCAGCGGCAGGAACTCACCGAACGGCACCAGATGGCGCTTGAAATAACGGCCCGGCTTGGCGCCCAGCGCCACCACCGCGTTGTAGTAGCGGTCGCCCTGAGCCTCGTAATACGGCACGCCGACCAGGATGTCGGCGCCGTGCTGCCGAGCCTCCGCCTCCAGTGGCGTCATGAAGCTCTCCGCCACCTGCTGATAGAACGCCGGCACCGCCGTTTCGGGCCAGACGATCAGGCGGGAATCCCAGTGCTGGCGGGTCATGTCGATGTACATTTCGACGGTCGCGCTTTTCGCTTCCGGCCGCCATTTCTGGTCCTGCGGCACATTGCCCTGCAGCAGCGTGACCCGGATCGGATCGCCGGCGGAATGAGTCCACCGCAGCTTCGCGAACTGGGTGCTGCCGACCAGCACCGCGGCGGCACCGAGCAGCGCGAAACGGCGTCCCCGCCGGTCCAGCAGCCACGCGCTCAGTACCAGGCCCGCCAGGATCGCGAGCAGCCAGCCCACCCCGAACACGCCGAACACCGGCGCGACGCTGCGCAGGCCAGTATCGGTCTGGCTGTAGCCGATCTGCAGCCAGGGGAAACCGCTGAACAGCCAGCCCCGGAGCCATTCGGTGACGACCCAGGCGGCGGGGAATACCAGCAACACCCGAACGAGCACCGAACCGCCGCCGGCCTTGACGCCGAGCCAGCCCGCCAGCGCCGGAAACAAAGCCAGATAAGCCACGAACAGCGCGGTCAGGCCGGCGGCCGAAAACACGTCGCTGCCGCCGTATTCGTGCATGCTCACGAAAACCCAGGACACGCCGACCCCGAACTGGCCCAGCCCGAACAGATAGCCATACAGGACGGCTTTCAGGGGGGATGCGTTCAGCCAGACCCGGAACATGAGTGCCAGCGACAGCAGCGCCACCAGCGCGTAACCGAACGGCGCGAAGGCCAATGGCAGCAGGGCCCCGCCCCCCAACGCGAGCAGCATGGATTTCATCTTTCAGCCCGCCGCCGGCCCGAGGGCTTCCGGAGAGAGGCGCAAAAGCCTCAAGAGATGGACGCGCCGGCTGTCGGCGCGAATCACGGTGAAGCGGAACGGGCCGATCTCGATCCGCTCTCCCCGCTCGGGGACGTGCCCCAGGCGGTGCACGATCATTCCGCCCACGGTGTCGTACTCGTCGTCTTCGAAAACGGTGCCGAAATATTCGTTGAATTCCTCGATGGGAGTAATGGCCTTCAGGGTGTATTCCTGGTCGTTCTTCCGGAAGATGTATTCTTCCTCGCCGAGGTCGTGCTCGTCCTCGATTTCGCCGACGATCTGCTCCAGCACGTCCTCGATGGTCACGAGTCCCGCGGCCGCGCCGTACTCGTCGACGACGATGGCCATGTGGCTGCGGGAGGTCTTGAACTCTTTCAACAGCACGTTGAGGCGCTTGCTTTCCGGCACGAACAGGGCCGGGCGCATGATTTCGGAGACTTTGAGCCGGCGGTTGCGGAGGCTTTGCGCCAGGAGGTCCTTCACCAGGAGGATGCCCACCACCTCGGCGCGGTCGTCGGCGATGACCGGGTAGCGGGAATGGCCGGATTCGACGACCAGCGGGAAAACCCGTTCCAGTTCGGCGTCCTGGGGAACCACCGCCATCTGCGCCCGGGGAATCATGATGTCCCGGACGCGCAGCTCGGAGACCTGGAGCACGCCTTCGATCATTTTGAGGGCTTCGGTTTCGATCAGTTGACGCTTCTGGGCATGCCGGAGCGCCTCGAGCAACTCTTCCCTGCTTTCCGGTTCCCCGGACAGGAAGTGCACGAGCCGCTCCAGCCAACTTCGATGTTCGCCCGAGTTTTCCTCGCTCATTCCGACTTAAGTCTCCAGATAAGGGTTTTCGATGCCCAAGCTACGCAGTATCTCGATCTCGCGGTTTTCCATGACTACCGCCTCCGCATCTTCGATGTGGTCGTAGCCCTGCAGATGCAGCATGCCGTGCACGACCATGTGGGCCCAGTGGTCTCTGACAGGCTTGCCCTGCTCCGCCGCTTCGCGTTCGACCATCGGCGCGCAGATCACCAGATCGCCCAGAAGATCGTTGGGTACGCCTGCCGGCACCACGAAGGGAAAGCTGAGCACGTTCGTCGGTCCGGTCTTGCCGCGGTAAGCCGAATTCAGAGCCGCGCTTTCCTCCGCATCGACGATGCGGATGACGACCTCCGCATGCTGTTCTTCCAGCGCCGCCTCAGCCCAAACCCGGAGCGCCGATTCTTCCGGCACCGCCGACGCGCACGCTTGCTGCAGGGTCAGATCGATCATCACTCGCCGCCCTCCTGCTGCGCCTTTTCGTGCGCCTCGTAGGCGGCGACGATACGCTGCACCAGCGGATGGCGTACCACATCGCGGGTACTGAAGAAGGTGAAGCTGATGCCTTCCACATCTCGCAGCACCTGCAGCACGTGGCGCAATCCGGATTCCTTGTTGCGCGGCAGATCGATCTGGGTGATGTCGCCGGTGATGACCGCCCGGGAGCCGAAGCCGACCCGGGTCAGGAACATCTTGATCTGCTCGATCGTAGTGTTCTGGGCCTCGTCGAGGATGATGAAGGAATCGTTCAAGGTACGGCCGCGCATGAAGGCCAAGGGCGCCACTTCGATCACGTTGCGCTCGATCAGCTTGGCGACCCGCTCGAAGCCCAACATCTCGTACAGCGCGTCGTACAGCGGTCGCAGGTAGGGATCGATCTTCTGCGCCATGTCACCCGGCAGGAAGCCCAGCTTCTCGCCCGCCTCGACCGCCGGCCGCGCCAGCACCAGGCGGCGGACCTGCTCCTGTTCCAACGCGGCCACCGCGCAGGCGACCGCCAGATAAGTTTTGCCGGTGCCGGCGGGGCCGATGCCGAAATTGATGTCGTGCCGCTCGATGTTCTGCAGGTACTTCCGCTGGTTGGCTCCGCGCGCCTGGATCACCGAGCGTTTGGTGCGGATCAGCGCTTCTTCTTCCGGCGCGCCGGCTTCGCTCACGAGCGTGTCGACGTTCGCAGTCTGCAGCGACAGATGCACCCGCTCCGGCGTGATGATCTCGTGCTGGGCCGCATCGAACAGGCTGCGGATCACCTCGTAGGCCGCCCGCGCCGCCTTGCCGGCGCCGATGATCTGGAACTGGTTGCCGCGGTTCTGGATTTCAACCCCGAGCCGCCGCTCGATCTGGCGCAGGTGTTCGTCGAACTGGCCACAAAGGTTCGCGAGCCTGGCGTTGTCCGGCGGCTCCAGGAGCAACTGCATTGAGCTGGGATGATTAGGCAACTTGAGCGGTAGCGTTTAGGGCGAAACGGGTTTCGCCGACGAGCCGGCCTCGCAACGAATTGGGCAGGGAGTCGGTGATGACGACGTCGACGAACTGGCCGATGAGCCGGGGATGGCCTTCAAAATTCACCACCCGGTTGTTTTCGGTGCGGCCGCTGAGCTCATTGAAATCCTTGCGCGACGTGCCCTCGACCAGCACCGATTGCACGCTGCCCACCATCCTCGACGCGATTTGCGCGGCATTTTCGGCGATTCGGGCCTGCAATCGGGCCAAGCGGGCGCGCTTGGTTTCCAGTGCTACGTCATCGGCCATCTCCGCCGCCGGGGTACCCGGCCGGGCGCTGAAGATGAAGCTGAAGGACTGGTCGAAACCGAGCTGCTCGATCAGCGCCAGGGTGTCCTCGAAATCCTCGTCGGTTTCGCCTGGAAACCCCACGATGAAATCCGACGACAGGCTCAGATCGGGCCGAACCTCGCGCAGCCTGGCGATCTTGGCCATGTATTCGGCGCGGGTATGGCCACGCTTCATCAGCCCGAGGATCCGGTCGCTGCCGCTTTGGACCGGCAGGTGCAGATGGCTGACCAATTGAGGAATGTCGCGGAACGCCTCGATCAGGCTGTCGGAAAATTCCACCGGATGCGAGGTAGTGAAGCGGATACGGTCTATGCCATCCACCGCCGCCACGTAATGCAGCAGCAAGGCCAAGTCGGCCAAACCGCCGTCGGCCAGCGCGCCGCGGTAAGCGTTCACGTTCTGACCCAGCAGATTGATCTCGCGAACGCCCTGCTCCGCCAACGCGACGATCTCGGCGACCACATCGTCGACCGGACGGCTGATTTCCTCGCCACGGGTATAGGGCACGACGCAGAAAGTACAATACTTGCCGCAGCCCTCCATCACCGAGACGAAAGCCTTGGGCCCTTCGGCACGCGGTTCCGGCAGTGCGTCGAATTTCTCGATCGCCGGGAACGACACGTCCACCACCGGCCGCCGTTCAAGCCTGACCTGTTCGAGCATGACGGGCAGCCGGTGCAGCGTCTGGGGACCGAACACGATGTCGACATAGGGCGCCCGCTTCTGCAAGGCCTCGCCTTCCTGGCTGGCAACGCAGCCGCCCACGCCGATGATGACTTCCGGACGGCGGAGCTTGAGCGGGCGCCAACGCCCCAGCTGCGAGAATACTTTTTCCTGGGCCTTTTCCCGGATCGAGCAGGTATTGAGCAGAAGGACGTCCGCCTCTTCGGGCGTACGGGAGAGTACGAAACCGTCGGAAGTTCCGAGCAGATCCCGCATCTTCGCGGAATCGTATTCGTTCATCTGGCAGCCGAAGGTCTCGATATAGAGCTTTTGCGGCATGGGTTCGGGTTGGGAAACCGTCGGGGATCAGCGTCAGGGAATAAGGTTATTCTAGCAGACTTGCCCGCCCCGATTAAAAAAGCCGGCCCCTCCCTTCACGGAAAGAAGGGCCGGGACCGGCTATTGTTGAAGAATCAAACGGCGGGATGCGCAAATTTGAAGGGATTGATCAGCGTCGACCCTACCCGCAGCAAATGCGCCTCCGGATGGGTGCGCGCCATCAGCTCGCGAACCCGTTCCTCCTCCTCGGCCTTGGCATCGATGAGGATGAGATGCCTCCCGGCCTCGATCTCGTCGTGATAAGCGGCGATCTTCTGGTTCTCGGTGGCCATTCCCATCAGTCCGCCCACCCAGACGCCGAAGAGTGTGACGAAGCCGAAAATCGCGAAATAAACCATGCCGCTCATGTCCGGACCGAAAGGCTGCTCGCTGGCCACATAAACGCTTCCAAGGATGGAAAAGACCAATCCCACCATGGCCCCGCGCTCTCCATAGCGCACCGCGTCGGACTTCTGGATGAAGTTTGCCGAATGGATGTGGCGGCGGTAAAGCCCCGCTTGGTCCTTGCTGATGACATGAAAATTCCAGTCGGTCACGCCATCCTTGTGCAAGGCGTCGGATATCCGCTCCACGCTCTCGAGATTATCCGTAAGGTAATACAGTCGTTTCATGACGCACCTCCTTACACGGGTTACGGTACGAATACCCCCGGCAAATGGTCTACATCGCCGGGCTAGGGGGACTCTTAGTACTTTTGCTTGCCGCTGTCAATCGTCCTGTCCAAGAGCGGATGGAAAACCTGCCTGGCCGGCGATTTCGGGCAGGATCGGACCGGCCGAGGCGGGCACGCGCGAGGTCAGGGTGAATTGCGGAATAGTTCGCGGCTCTTGAGAGTCCGGTCGTCCAGATGGTGGGCGATGATTCGCCGCATCAGGCGCTTTGCTTCAGTGCGGGTTTCCGGAGTATCGAAGCGGCGGTCGCGCAACGCCAACAGGGTCGTTCCGCGCACCGCACCGGCCTCGTCGCCGGCGGGAACGGGACCGGCGTCGATCCGATAAGTATAAAGGCGGTCAGGCCGAATGGCTTCTCCGCTCTCAGCCTCGACCAGAAGCTGGAGACCATAGCCGATGCCTTCCAGCAGCGACAGCTCGAAACCGCGCAGTGCAGATTCGGCGTCCTCGCCCGCGGCAAGTGCTTCCAGCCCTCCTTGGTAAGCGATGAAGAGTTCCGGATACGGATCGTGCGTGGGCAGCAGCTTCACCAGGAGTTCGTTCAGGTAAAAGCCGCAGAACAGCGCGGCATGCCGCAACCGGATGCCGGAGCCGGCCGCCTCGGCGTGGCTCAGGGTGGCAAGCTCACCGCGGCCGCACCAGGATACGAACAGGGGCGCGAATGGCTGCAATACCCCGGCGAATCCCTGCCGGCCGCGACGCGCGCCTTTGACAATCACGCCGATGCGGCCATGCCTGAGCGTGAACAATTCGAGGATGAGGCTGGTTTCGCGGTAATCGCGCCGATGCAGAACATAGGCGCTGTCGAGCAGGACCCGGCTCGGATCGCCATGGCGCGGGGCCTCACCGGGCATGGGAGCTGCAGACCTTCAACCTTCGGAAGAAGGCAACCGGAAAAGTGCTCTCCCTACGGCCAAGCTCATTCGGCATAGCCCAGTCCTTGCAGGGCCCGTTCGTTGTCCGACCAGCCGCGCTTGACCTTGACCCAGAGTTCCAGATAGACGCGCCGCTCGAGCATGCGCTCCAAATCCTTGCGCGCCGCCTCGCCCACCCGTTTCAGCACCTCCCCGCCCTTGCCGATGACGATGGCCTTCTGGCCTTCGCGCTCCACCCAGATGACGGCATGGATGCGGACCAGGGGCGGCGATTCCTTGTATTGCTCGATCTGGACCGTGAGCGCGTGCGGCACTTCCTGCGCCAGGCGATTGAACAGCTTCTCCCGGATGATCTCCGCGACGAAGAAGCGCTCCGGCCGGTCCGAAATCTGGTCTTCCGGATAGATCGGCTCGCCCTCGGGCAGGAGGGCCAGGATGCGCTCTTCCAGCACGGCCAGGTTGACGCCCTTGAGCGCCGAAATCGGCACGATGTCGGAGAACATCCCCATTGCGTTCGCCTCGGCGAGGAACGGCAGCAGCACATCCTTGTCATCGAGGCGGTCGACCTTGTTGATGGCGAGGATCACTGGGAGTTTAGCCTCCTTGATCCTCGCCATGACCAGTTCATCGTCCGGCAACCAGCCGGCCCGGTCCACCAGCCAGACGATGAGGTCGACACCGAGCAGCGAAGAGATCGCGGTGCGGTTGAGATAGCGGTTCATGGCCCGCTGCCCGCCGCCATGGATGCCGGGCGTGTCGACGTAAATGGCTTGGCCGCGCTCGCCGGTCTTGATCCCCAGGATGCGGTGGCGGGTGGTCTGCGGCCGGCGCGAGACGATGCTGAGCTTCTGCCCCAGCAGATGGTTGAGCAGGGTCGATTTGCCGACATTGGGGCGGCCCACCAGGGCCACGTAGCCTGATTTCAAACTCTGAACCTCGATTGTTCCGACAGGCGGTTGAGCATGTTTTCCGCCGCCTGTTGTTCGGCCTTCTTGCGGGAGCTGCCCTCGCCGAGGCAGGGCTCGACCGCCAGCGGAATCTCGCAGCGCACCCGGAAATGCTGGTCGTGCGGCAGCCCCGACTGGTCGATCAGGGTGTAAACCGGGAGAGGCAAGCCGCGTCCCTGCATCAGTTCCTGCAAACGCGTCTTCGGGTCCTTTTTCCAATCGTCCAGCGACAAAGCGGACAGCGGGCCGTCGAAGAACTTCAGGATCAGTGCCCGGCAGACGTCGATACCCTGGTCCCGCAGCACGGCGCCGAGGATGGCCTCCAGGGCATCGGAAAGGATCGAGTCGCGCCGGTGGCCGCCGCTCTTGAGTTCGCCCGAACCCAGGATGAGGTATTCTCCCAACTCCAGCTCCCGCGCGATCTTCGCCAAGGCGGTTTCGTTCACCAGGGTCGCCCGTAGCCGGCTCAGCACCCCTTCGTCCGCCGAAGGAAACCGCTGATAGAGATACTCGGCGACCACGAACCCGAGCACCGAATCGCCCAGGAATTCCAGGCGCTCATTGTTCGCACCTTCGGCGCTTCTGTGGGTCAAGGCGTTCTTGAGCAGGTTCGGATCCCGAAAAGGGATGCCGAGTTTACGCGCCAAGTGCTCGTGGCTGCGGATCAACGCCGTTCGACCTCGATCTGCTCGTCGAAGTGGATCAGCGCGTCGACGTTGCCCACGATGGGCCGCACCACTTCGTAGGCGAGCTGGACGCGCAGGACGCCGTCGCTGCGGGTGATCCGAACGTCTTTCGCGGTGACGGTATCCACCATGTTGATATCCCAGCGCTTCTCCAGCGTCTTGAGGATGTCCTCGCGGGTTTTCTCCAGCAGTTCCCGGTCGGACTTCAGCGATTCCAGCGAACTGCGGACCTTGTAATGATTGAGATAGACCGGCCCGATGCGGAACAGCAGCAGCAGGAAGAAGCCCGCCACCGCCATCAGCAGGGCGGAGCTGACCAAGGTCAGGCCGCGCTGGCGCCAAGGACTGCCGCCCATGCTTTTAGCGTCCGGAATTCAACACTGTGCCGAGACGCGAGAAGCCGATGCCGCCGTTCTCGAAATCCCAGCTCATCCAGATGAAGAAGGCCTTCCCTACCAGATTGGCTTCCGGCACCACGCCCCAGTAGCGGCTGTCGTTGCTGTTGTCGCGGTTGTCGCCCATCACGAAGTAGCTGCCTTCGGGCACCGTGAATTCGCCCTGCACGGTCGGCTGTCCATGGCGGATCAAAATGTCGTGCTTGACGCCTTCCAGGTCCTCCGAAAGCAGCTCGGCCCCGCTCATGCTGGCGCCCTGCCCCACCCCTTCGTAGGTACCCAGCGAGGTCTGGGCGATGGACTTGCCGTTCACATAAAGCTGCTTGTTGTAATAGCCGATCTTGTCGCCCGGCAGTCCGATCACGCGCTTGATGTAATCGACGGTGGGGTCCTTCGGAAAGCGGAACACCACGATGTCGCCCCGTTCGGGCTCGCCCATCTCGGCGATCTTGGTGTTCAGCACCGGCAGGCGGATGCCATAGGTGAACTTGTTGACCAGGATGAAATCGCCGATCAAAAGCGTCGGCATCATGGAGCCGGAGGGAATACGGAACGGCTCCACCAGGAACGAGCGCAGCAGCATGACGATGAGCACGATCGGAAAGAACGACCGGGCATATTCCACCAGCAGCGGCTCCTTGTGCGTCGCGCCTTCCGGGACGGGGTGCCGCTTCCGCCAGAGCACGTAACCACCCCATACCGCACCGGTGACGAACGTGGCGGCGACGAGAAAAAACGAGAAATCGTAGTCCATCGGAAGTGACCGTTATCAGGAATCCTTGTTGACGCGCAGGACGGCGAGGAACGCCTCCTGGGGAATGTCGATCTTGCCCACTTGCTTCATCCGCTTCTTGCCGGCTTTCTGTTTTTCCAGGAGCTTGCGCTTGCGGGTGATGTCGCCGCCGTAGCATTTGGCCAAAACGTTCTTGCGCATGGCTTTGACCGTGGAACGGGCGATGATCTTGGAGCCGATGGCGGCCTGGATCGCCACTTCGAACATTTGCCTCGGGATCAGGTCCTTCATCCTCTCGACCAGGTCGCGGCCGCGGTTCATGCTGATGTCGCGATGCACGATCAGCGACAGCGCATCCACCTTTTCACCGTTGATCAGGATGTCGAGCTTGACCAAGGGCGCTGCCTGGAACCGCAGGAATTCGTAATCGAAAGAGGCGAAGCCGCGGCTGCACGACTTTAGGCGGTCGAAGAAATCGAGCACCACCTCGCTCAGGGGCAGCTCGAAGCTCAGGGCCACCTGCCCACCCATGTATTGCAGCTTCTTCTGCACACCGCGCTTTTCGATGCACAGGCTGATCACCGCGCCCAGGTAGTCCTGCGGCACCAGAATGTTGGCCTCGATGATCGGTTCGCGGATTTCCTCGATCTCGTTCGGCGACGGCAGGTCGGCCGGATTGTCGACGGGGATCACCGCGCCGTCGGACTTGGCCACCTCGTACACCACGGTCGGCGCGGTGGTGATGAGATCCAGGTCGTATTCCCGCTCCAGCCGCTCCTGGATGATCTCCATGTGCAGCATGCCCAGGAAACCGCAGCGGAAGCCGAAACCCAAGGCCTGCGAGACTTCCGGCTCGTAATGCAGGGCGGCGTCGTTCAGATGCAGCTTGTTGAGCGCCTCCCGGAGATTCTCGTAGTCATCCGACTCGACAGGATAGAGACCGGCGAACACCCGTGGCTGGACTTTCTGGAAGCCGGGCAGGGCATCCGTCGTCGGGCGGTCGGTGGCGGTGATGGTGTCGCCCACCGGCGCGCCGAAGATGTCCTTGATGCCCGCCACCACGAAGCCCACCTCGCCGGTGTTCAGGGCCGTCTTATCCAGCGGCTTGGGGGTGAACACGCCCAGCTTCTCGACCAGATGGCTCTTGCCGGTCGACATGATGGTGATCTTCTGCTTGCGTGAAATCGAGCCGTTCACCACCCGGACCAGGGACACCACGCCGAGGTAGTTGTCGAACCAGGAATCGATGATCAGCGCCTGCAGCGGCCCCTCGACCTCGCCCTTGGGCGGCGGGATTTTCTTCACCAGTTCTTCGAGCAGGGCATCGACGCCGAAGCCGGTCTTGGCGCTGATTTCCACCGCGTCTTCGGCCGGAATGCCGATGATCTCCTCGATCTCGCTCTTCACGCGCGCCGGATCGGCCGAGGGCAGATCGATCTTGTTCAGCACGGGGAGGACTTCCAGCCCCTGCTCGATGGCCGTGTAGCAGTTCGCCACGCTCTGCGCTTCCACGCCCTGAGCGGCATCGACCACCAGCAACGCGCCTTCGCAGGCCGCCAGCGAGCGGGACACTTCATAGGAAAAATCGACGTGCCCCGGTGTGTCGATGAAGTTGAGCTGGTAAGTGCCGCCGTCCCTGGACTCGTAGTCCAGGGTGACGCTCTGGGCCTTGATGGTGATGCCGCGCTCGCGCTCGATGTCCATGGAGTCGAGCACCTGCTCGGCCATTTCGCGGTCGCTCAGTCCCCCGCAAATCTGGATGAAACGGTCTGCAAGCGTCGATTTTCCATGGTCGATATGCGCGATGATGGAGAAGTTGCGTATGTGCGTCAGGTCGGTCACTGCTTTTCGTCTTTCAATTTCATCGCCAGGAAGAGGGAGCTATCGCGCCGCTGTACCAGAACCGCCAGGGATTTTCCCGCCGCCAGGGTCTTCTCCAATTCCACCAGTTGTTTCACGCTGTTGATTTCCTTGTCCTGGATCCTGAGGATCACATCGCCCCGCCTAAGTCCCGCATCGTAGGCGGGGCCGGGATTGACGCCGTAGACGAGCACCCCGCCACGCGGTACCTCGAACTGCTCACGCAGTTCAGGGGTGAGGTCCGCCACGCTGGCGCCCATGCGCTTCAGGGGGACGGTATCGGGCTCGGCGGCGCCCATGGCCGGCTCTTCCTCATCGGGAAGCGATCCGATCCTAAGGCTCAGCTCCTTGGTCGCGCCGTTGCGCAACAGCTTGATCTTGGCGACTTCGCCGACCTTGGTCATGCCCACCATGGGCGGCAGCGCGGCCGACGTGTCCACCGCCTGGCCGTTGAATTCGAGCACGATATCGCCCGCCTGGATACCGGCCGCCTCGGCTGGGCTCTTCGGCAAAACCTTGGACACCAAAGCGCCCTGGGGCTTCTTCATGCCGAAGGACTCGGCCAGCTCCCGCGTCACGTCCTGAATCTGGACGCCGAGCCAGCCGCGGGAAACCCGCCCGCTGGCTTTGAGCTGGTCCACCACCTGCATGGCGACTTCGATGGGAATGGCGAAGGACAGCCCCATGAAGCCGCCGGTGCGGCTGTAAATCTGGGAATTCACGCCAACCACCTCGCCGTTCAGATTGAACAGCGGCCCACCGGAGTTGCCGGGGTTGATGGCCACGTCGGTCTGAATGAACGGCACATAGTTGTCGCTGGGAAGGCTGCGGCCCTTGGCGCTGACGATGCCGGCGGTGGCGGAATGGTCGAAGCCGAAAGGCGAGCCGATGGCGAGCACCCATTCGCCGACCTTGAGCTTTTCGGATGAGCCCAGTTTTACCGTGGGCAACTGGGTGGCCTCTATCTTGAGCAGGGCCACGTCGCTGCGCTTGTCGGAGCCGACGATCTTGGCCACCAGCTCCCGCCGGTCCTGCAGGCGCACGACGATCTCATCGGCCCCTTTGACGACGTGGTGATTGGTGATGATGTAGCCGTCCGCCGACATGATGAAACCCGAGCCCAGGGACTTCGCCTCGCTAGGCTGGCCGTCGCTGCCGCCGCCTTCGCCGAAGTAGTGCCGGAAGAACTCATCGAACGGCGTGCCTTCCGGGATTTCCAGCCCCTCCGGCATCTGTTGCTCGTTGGCCGCCACTTTCTGCGTGGTGCTGATGTTCACGACGGCGGCGTTGTTCTGTTCGACCAGATTGGTGAAATCGGGAAGCTGAGCCCGGACGGCCGGGGAGGCAGCCAGAACCAGGACCGCACAAATCGCGCCGGCGAAGCGGTATCTATTAAACATGGTGACTCCTGAATGCAAAGGCGGCGGCCGGTAGCGGACCCGGAAAACTCCGGGCACCTTAGCGGGAAATGCGGCGAATGAATACCGGATGAAGACCCTGCCGATGTAGGCCGGGATAATACTTGAGCAATATGAACGTCAGCCCCAGACCGAGCAGTCCTCCGGCGATCGCCCCGGCATCGGCCGAAGCGAACAGCCCCTGATCGGCCAGCAGCTTGCCCAGCAAGGCGCCTCCGAGCAGGGAAAACAGGGGCAACAGGTACATCCGGAAAGAACCGGCGAGCAGAGCGCCTTCTTCCACCCCGATGATGACGCGGTCCCCTGGTGACACGGAGGCCTCCGCATCGACCTTAAGGCGCATGGGTTTGCCGCCCAGCAGCCTGGCCACAAGGGAAGTGCTGCAGCCCTGAGCGCAGCTTCCGCATGCCGATTTCTGAAACTTCTCCACCCAGATCGAGCGTCCTTCGACCTCGGTGACTATTGCCTCTTCCTCAATCATTCACGTCACGGTCATTCATTGGATTTCTGGTACCGGATCCCATTGGCGATCATATGAACGGTCTTGGGCGGAACCTCCCCCATCACTGTCACGACGAAGCCGTCGATCTTTCGGGTATAGGCATTCACGGCGCCGATTTTCTTCAGTTTTTCCAGGAAGGGCTCTTCCTTCAGTTCGTCCACGTAGATTGAAACAGATGAGAGCCCGTCGCTCAACAAGATATGTTCGATGGGGTGTTTCAGCGGAGGATGTTGGATGCGGCTGTAGCCGCTGATCCGGAAACCTACAGGAACGCTGTCCAGGCTCCAGTCCATCGCCTCGATGGGTATGATCTCCCGTTTCGACGATTGTTCCGAATAAGTGCTGGATGCCGCCGCTGGCGCCACGCCCCGGCCGGGCGCTTCACCGGATACTTCCAGGGAGGTGAACACCATCTGCTCGATGAGCCTGTTGTTCTCGTCGAGCAATTCGAAGCGAAGCGGCAGGCGGGACGCCGTGTCGATCCAGATCTTGCGTCCGTAGCGGTAGTCATCGACCGGCACGATTTCGATGGTCTGCGCATGCCTTTGCGCCACGTACTCCTGGCCGCCGACCAGGAACGCGTAATAGTCGCACAAGCCGACGAACGACTCGGGAAGATCGACCAGGAAGGAGCGGTTTGTGGGCACGCGTTCCGTCATGACCGACTTCGTTTCCGGAAAAAAGAACCGGACCAGATCACCATCCCTGACGATTTCCCGCATCGGGCTGTTCAGGGAGGTAAGCCGCTCGTGCTCGACGCCGTTCGCCACGCTGTGGACGAATTCCATGGTGTTGACCTTGCCATCCTTCAAATAGGCGATGAGGCCTCGGTAATTGAGGCTGACCATGGCATTGCGCATGTCAGACAGCCATTCCACACCCGCTCTGGCACCGAAGTGCGGCGCGTCCTCCGCCCGGGATGCCGGCGGAAACCCGAATGCGACGACGGCCCCCAGGGCCGCCCCGATTACTCCGTTTCTGAACATGGCCGGCATCGAAAGGTGTTATTGCTCATGGCTGACCAGCCTCATGTACGGCATCAGGGTCCCGGCTCCGGCCACATGGGAAGTGCCGCTATGCGCCAGCAGGTAGACCTGCATTTCCGGGTCAATTTGCGCCTCGGCCAAGATCGCGCCAGGGGCCATGGAAAATCCGTCTTCGAACGCGGCGAAACCGTTCAGTCCTCGCCAGACGAAAACCGCCATCGCCGCCATGGAAGCCGCGAGCGCGCCGGTCACGATGTGCCTTCGCAAAGTATAGGAGGGTTTCACGCTTACAGGAGCCAGAATCGCCGGCTCGACCTTGATCTGATGCGCCACGCGCTCCGCCAGTTTGCCCCGGGGCGTTTGGCCAGTCCGCAGCACTTCACCGATCAGGTAATAGCGGCTGACGATGGAACGGACATCTTCCCGGTTCTCGATCACACGAAAGTATTCCTGCGCTTCGGCAAGGCCCATTTCGTTATCCACGAAAGCAGAGGCCTTTTGTGCCATATGCTCGTCCAACATCGCTTAGGTTCCTAATCCTCTATCAATCGAGTAACGGCCGGAGCCGTTTGTCTATGGCTTCTCTTGCCCTGAAGATGCGGCTGCGCACGGTGCCAACCGGGCAGCTCATGACTTCCGCAATCTCGTCGTAACTCAGGCCGTCCAGCTCTCTCAGAGTTATGGCCAGCCTGAGTTCCTCCGGCAACTCATTCAGAGCCAATTGAATCGTTGCCGCCAATTCGTCGCTCAAAACGGCGGCTTCGGGCGTATCGACATCCTTTAGACGAGAGCCATTCTCGAATTGTTCCGCGGATTCGACGTCAAATTCGTCTTCGCTGGGCCGGCGCGACCGGGTGACGAGGTAGTTCTTTGCCGTATTGATTGCGATGCGGTAAAGCCAAGTATAGAACTGGCTGTCCCCGCGAAACCCCGGCAATGCCCGATAAGCCTTGATAAAGGCCTCCTGCGCCACGTCCAGGGATTCGTAGGGATCCTTGATATAGCGGGAAATGAGCTGGGTGATCTTGTATTGGTACTTTCTGACGAGTAAGTCGAAGGCCTTTTTGTCGCCGCGCTGCACCCGCCTGACGAGTTCCTCATCCAGTTGTTCACTCATCTCCATTCCACGCATCGCCTTGGACATCACACTATTTCCTTCCGGGAAATCCTCGGGATCGCGGGCGTTCACACGATCCACTGCTGGAACGGATAGGCGGAAGCAGGATTTTGATTATCTTATGTTCGGAGGTGCGCTTCAACGTAAACCCAATTTACTGTAACATATTCTTAATACGACGATCCCCATGGACAAGGACATCACCTACGACGCGCTCATCATCGGCAGCGGCGCTTCCGGCCTCAGCCTGGCCCTGCGGCTCGCCGACCGCGCGCGGGTCGCCGTCGTGTCGAAGGTCGCTTTGAGCGAAGGCAACACGCGTTATGCCCAAGGCGGCATTTCGGCGGTACTCGACGCCCAGGACTCGCTCGAATCGCATATCGAAGATACGCTGGCGGCGGGCACCGGCCTGTGTGATCCGGAGATCGTGCGCCTGGTGGTATCCCAAGGCAAGGAATGCATCGACTGGCTGCTCGAACACGGCGTCGCCTTCACCGAAATCGAAAGCACCGACGGCGCCCACCATCTGCACCTGACCCGGGAAGGCGGCCACACCCACCGCCGGGTGGTGCACGCCGCCGATGCCACCGGCCGGGCCGTGGAATCCTCGCTCGAGCAACACGCCCGCGCCCACCCCAATATCGATCTGTTCGAGCACCACAATGTCATCGACCTCATCACCTCGCATAAGCTCGGCCTCGCCGGCCGCCAGCGGGTGCTGGGCGCCTATGCGCTGGATGCCAGGAGCCATCGGACCCGTACCTTCCGTGCCCGAGTCATTGCGCTTGCGACCGGCGGCGCCAGCAAGGTCTATCTCTACACCAGCAATCCCGATGTCTCCACCGGCGACGGCATCGCGCTGGCCTGGCGAGCCGGCGCGCGGGTGGCGAACATGGAATTCATCCAGTTCCATCCCACTTGCCTCTATCACCCCCACGCCCGCTCCTTTCTGATCTCCGAGGCCGTGCGCGGCGAAGGTGGCCGGCTGCTGCTGCCCGACGGCAGTCGGTTCATGCAACGGTTCGATCCGCGCGGCGAACTGGCACCGCGCGACATCGTGGCGCGCGCCATCGACCATGAAATGAAACGGCTGGGCATCGACTGTGTCTATCTCGACATCAGCCACCGGCCAACCGGCTTCATCCTGAGCCATTTCCCAACGATTCATGCGCGCTGCCTGGAACTGGGGATGGACATGACCCGGGAGCCCATTCCGGTGGTGCCGGCCGCCCATTACACCTGCGGAGGCGTGGTAACCGACCGGCTGGCGCGGACGGATATCGAGGGGCTTTATGCCGTCGGCGAGGTAGCCTGCACCGGTCTGCACGGCGCCAACCGCATGGCCAGCAACTCGCTCCTGGAATGCCTGGTCTTCGCCAAAGAGGCCAGCCAGGACATCCTTAAGCGTCTGCCCGAAATCCCTCCCCCCCCGCCGCTGCCGGACTGGGACGAATCGCAGGTGACGGATTCCGACGAAGAGGTCGTCGTGTCCCATAACTGGGACGAAATCCGGCGCTTCATGTGGGACTATGTCGGGATCGTGCGGACCGACAAACGGCTGCAACGCGCGCTGCGCCGGGCGGAACTGCTCAAGCAGGAAATCGCCGAGTACTATGGCAACTTTCGCGTCACCAGCGATCTGCTGGAACTGCGTAATCTGGTCATCGTCGCCGAACTCATCATCCGTTCGGCCCTGCAAAGGAAGGAAAGCCGCGGACTGCACTTCACGCTCGATTACCCGGAGCGGGACGACAGCAGCCCGCCGCAAAATACCGTGCTCACGCCTTGAATTCCAGGGTCTAGGCTGCCCGGCCGTACATGCGGACCTGATGAGCCAAGAGGTCGACGTGCTCGTCACACAGTTGAGTCCAGCCGAAACGCCAGTTCCAGTTGTCGCCCAGCGTGCCCGGCGTATTCATGCGGTGTCCCCGGCCCAGTCCCAACACATCCTGCATGGGAACGATCGCCAGCCGCGCCACCGAAGCCATGGCGGCCTGGACCAGCGCCGCCGGCATGGGGAGCCCCGACCGCCCGAGATAGTCGTAGACGTAACCCTGCTGATCCGCCGACAGTCCTTCGAACCAGGACAAGGTCGTGTCGTTGTCATGCGTGCCAGTGTAAACCACGCTGTCGATGGCATGGTTGTGGGGCAGATAGGGATTTCGGGGACCGCCTTCGAAAGCGAACTGGAGTATCCGCATGCCGGGAATGCGGAAACGCCGCCGCAATGCCTCGACCTCGGCGGTGATGATACCTAAGTCCTCGGCGACCAGGGGCAGGGTTTCGCCGAAGGTCTCGGCGCAGCGCGCCAGCAGCGCCTCGCCGGGGGCCTTGACCCAGCGCCCCTCCATCGCCGTTTCGGAATAGGCGGGAATTTCCCAGTAGGCTTCGAACCCCCGGAAGTGGTCGATGCGGATCAGGTCGTAGAGGCCGAGCTGGGTACGCAGCCGATCCAGCCACCAGGAGAAACCGGAACGCGCCATGTTTTCCCAGTTGTAGTGGGGATTTCCCCAGCGCTGACCAGTGGCGGAGAAATAATCCGGCGGCACGCCGGCGACGACGCGCGGCTCGCCGTCTTCGCTCAGCTCGAAATAGTCCCGTCCGGCCCAGACTTCCGCGCTGTCCGAAGCGACGAAGATCGGCATATCGCCGAACAACAGCACTCCAAGCCTCCTGGCATACTCATGCAGACCGTGCCACTGCTCGAAGAACACGAACTGCTCGAAGCGGATTCTGGCTATGACGTCGGCATACAAGGTGCCGGCCGAAGCCAGGGCATCGGGTTTGCGGTCCCGCAGGGGCCTGGGCCAGGCCTGCCACGGCAGACCGCCGTTGACCTCCTTCAGCGCCCCATACATGGCGTAATCGGCCAGCCACCAATCGTTGGCGCTGACGAAGTCGCCGAACGCGGAACACAAGGCATCGGAGGTTCCGCGCCGGCGAAAGGATTCGAAGGCCCGCTGCAGCGCCTGTTGCCGAACCGCTTTCGCGCCCTCGGCGGCGGCGGGGCTGGCATCGGCTTCCAGCAGTCCGCGCTCGACCAGCCAGTCCAGTCCTATCAGGAGGGGATTTCCGGCATGCACGGACGTGCACTGATAGGGTGAACCGTCCTCGTGGGTCGGATTGATCGGCAGCGTCTGCCATACGGAAACGCCCGCCGCGGCGAGAAAGTCCACGAAACGGAAGGCATCCGCCCCCAGATCCCCGTTTCCCGGCTCGCCGGGCAAGGAAGTGATATGGAGCAGGATGCCCGCGCGACGCCGATCGAAAATTCCCTGAGCATCCATGTAGCTACCTGATTAGCAAGAACCTTCAGCCAACGTCGAAAAACTCCGTCATTCCGGCAGGGAAGCTAAGAATCCAGCGAAAGGATGTTAGGCCGGTAATCTCGCGAACTTCGACGAAGCGCGTCTTGGGTGGCGAGCTACCGTCCCTGGCCTGGATTCATACCGGGCTGTCCTGCCCGGCACCCTGCGGGCAGGCGCCAATCCGCTCCCGGCGGATTGGTCCGGCTTCCCCGCCGGAATGACGGCTGAACATTCTTGCTAATCAGGTCATCTTATTCAGCGGTGGAAATGCAGCCTTTGTCCGAGGCAGTCCGGTGTGACCAGCACGATGCCTTCCGGGCTGACGTAAAAGCGCTTGCGATCGTCCTCGAGATTTTCGCCGATGACGGTATTGGGTGGGATGCTGCATCCCTTGTCGATCACCGCCCGGCTGATCCTGCAATGGCGCCCGACGTTCACATCGGGCAGGATCACGGAGTCGTGCACGCGCGAGAACGAATTCACCCGCACATTCGAAAACAGCAGGGAGTGGCGGACTTCGGCGCCGGAAATGACGCAGCCCCCAGAAACCATCGAATCCACCGCCATGCCGCGCCGGTCGTCGTCGTCGAACACGAACTTGGCCGGCGGCGTCTGGGCCTGATAGGTCCAGATCGGCCATTCCTGGTCGTACAGATTGAGTTCAGGATCGACACCGATCAGCTCCATGTTGGCTGCCCAGTACGAGTCCACCGTCCCCACATCGCGCCAGTAAGACTGCACGCCGCTCTGAGCGTTGCGAAAGCGGTAGGCGAAGACGCGGTATTTCTGGATGACCTGGGGAATGATATCCATCCCGAAATCGTGGTTCGAACCGGGGGTATCGGCATCCTTGATGAGCTGCTCGAACAGGAATGCCGTATTGAAGATGTAGATTCCCATGGAAGCCGCGGCGTGATCGGGGCGGTTCGGCATGGCGGGCGGATCGGACGGTTTCTCGACGAATTTCTGGATACGCTGCTCGCCATCCATCTGCATGACGCCGAACGCCCGGGCGTCGGCGAGCGGCACCTCCATGCAGCCGATGGTGAGATCGGCCTTCTTTTCCACGTGATAGGCCAACATGAGCCCGTAGTCCATCTTGTACACGTGGTCGCCGGCCAGGATCATGATGAACTCGGGATCGCGCTGGCGGATGATGTCCAGGTTCTGGTACACCGCGTCCGCCGTCCCCGCGTACCAGCTTTCCTGCAGACGCTGCTGGGCCGGCATGATATCCACGAACTCGCCGAGTTCGCCGCGCAGGAAGCCCCAGCCCTGCTGGATGTGACGGATCAGCGAGTCCGCCTTGTATTGGGTCAGGACGCCGACCTGGCGTATCCCCGAGTTGACGCAGTTGGAGAGGGGGAAATCGATGATCCGGAATTTTCCGCCGAACGGCACGGCAGGCTTGGCACGCCATTCCGTCAGTTTCTGCAGCCTGCTCCCGCGCCCGCCCGCCAGGATGAGAGCCAGGGTTTGCCGGGTCAGCCGACTTACGAAACGGGTTGATGCGTGCATCGACTCGGGCATATGGGGCTCCTCTTCTTCCTGGCTCGGGCATACGCGGTGGGAAATCTGGTAACATCCTGCCACAGACATCGCATATTCCGGCACCGGCGTGCCGGCATTGTACTATCAGAAATCCAACAAAGTGAATCCGAACGGGAGGGATGCGGTTTGACGGACAGCTCGACTTTGGCAGAACTCTCTCAGGAAATCCAGCAGCTCATCGAGGCCCGCCACCACGATCCGTTTTCGGTGCTGGGCCATCACCGGCGGCAGGGCCGGGATGTCGTCCGCGCTTTCCTGCCCCGCGCCGAAGAAGTGCGCATCGGGCCCGACGGACCGGTGATGGGGCGCATCGCCGGCACCGCCATTTTCGAATGCGAGGTCGAGGCAGGGGTCACCGACCCGCACTACCGGCTGTATTGGACCGACCAGACGGGGCAGACACATAGCTTCATCGATCCGTACACCTTCCCTCCCCGGCTTTCCGACTTCGATCTCTATCTCTTCGGCGAAGGCCGGCACTGGAACATCTACCGCACTCTGGGAGCCCATCCACACAGCGTGGACGGCATCGACGGCATTCTGTTCGCGACCTGGGCGCCCAATGCCGAACGCATCAGCGTGGTCGGCGAGTTCAACGGCTGGGACGGCCGGCGGCATCCCATGCGGGTGCGCGGCGGCAGCGGCGTGTGGGAGCTGTTCATTCCCGAACTGCAACCGGGCCTTTTGTACAAGTTCGAGATACGCAACCGGCCGCACGGCACCATCCATCTCAAGACCGACCCCTACGGACGCCAGTTCGAGCTTCGGCCGAACACCGCCTCGATCATCACCCGCGAGAGCGAATATGCCTGGCACGATGCCGCATGGCTGAAACAGCGCAAGGACTGGCTCTGGCTGCACCGGCCGCTGTCGGTGTACGAGGTGCATGCCGGCTCCTGGAGGCGCGATCTCGAAGGCGGCTATCTGAACTACCGCGATCTCGCGCATGAGTTGGTCGACTACGTCAAATCGGCGGGTTTCAGCCATATCGAGCTGATGCCCATCACGGAGCACCCGCTGGACGCCTCCTGGGGCTACCAGACCACCGGCTATTTCGCGCCCACCACCCGGTTCGGCACTCCCGACGATTTCCGTTATTTCGTCGATCACTGCCATCAAAACGGCATCGGCGTGATCCTGGATTGGGTGCCCGCGCATTTTCCCAAGGATGCCCATGGCCTGGCGCGCTTCGACGGCACCGCGCTGTACGAACACGAAGACCCTCGCTTAGGCGAACACCGTGACTGGGGCACGTTGATCTACAACTACGGCCGCAACGAGGTCAAGAACTTCCTCTTGGGCAGCGCGCTGTTCTGGCTGGAGGAATTCCACCTCGACGGCCTGCGCGTCGATGCCGTCGCCTCGATGCTCTATCTCGACTATTCGCGCCATCCCGGCGACTGGATCCCCAACAAGTACGGCGGCAACGAAAATCTCGAAGCCATCGCCTTCCTGCGCGACCTCAACACCGTCGTGCATCAGCAGTTTCCGGGCGTGCTGGTCGTAGCGGAAGAATCGACCGCCTGGCCCCAGGTCACCCGGCCGACCTGGACCGGGGGGTTGGGCTTCTCCATGAAATGGAACATGGGCTGGATGCACGACATCCTGGTCTATATGAGCAAGGACCCGGTGCACCGGCACTACCATCACGACCAGCTCACCTTCGGCCTGCTGTACGCTTTCACCGAAAACTTCGTCCTGCCCTTCTCCCACGACGAGGTCGTCCACGGCAAGGGTTCCATGCTGGCGAGAATGCCGGGCGACCAATGGCGGCGCTTCGCCAACCTGCGCGCCCTGTACACCATGATGTTCACCTACCCCGGCAAGAAGCTGCTGTTCATGGGCTGCGAATTCGCCCAGACCGGTGAATGGAACCATACGACGGCGCTGGACTGGCCCCTGCTCGAATCTCCCCTGCACAGGGGTATGCTGCGCCTGGTAAGCGACCTCAACCGTCTGTACCACGGCGCCTCCGCGCTTTATGCCTACGATTTCGAGAGCCAGGGCTTCGAGTGGATAGACAGCCACGATGCCGCGCAATCGGTCATCAGCTACGTCCGCCGGGACGAGGACAGCCATGTGATCGTCGTCATGAACTTCACCCCGGTGCCGCGTCACAATTACCGCATCGGCGTGCCGGAACCGGTGCAATACCGGGAAATCTTCAATTCCGACGCCGAATACTACGGCGGCGCCAATCTCGGCAACTGGAGAATTGAAACCGAAACCGTGGAATGGATGGGGCGTGCCCAATCCGTGGTGCTGACCCTCCCGCCGTTGGCAGGTATCGTGCTGGCCCCGGTCGCACCGTCCGCCGAACCTGAAACCGGGACGCTGACCGGCGAATGAAAGTCCTGTTCGTCTCCAGCGAGGTCTTCCCCCTGATGAAGACCGGCGGCCTCGCGGACGTGTCCGGCAGCCTGCCAGCAGCCTTGTCCGCGTTAGGCCATGACGTGCGCATACTCATGCCCGCCTATCCGGAAGCCGTCGCCGCAGCGCGATCGCCGGCGGAGCTGAGCCTGCGCCAAGCCGGCAGCCAGCTTACCCTCTTGTCCACCCGGCTGCCCGGCACCGCGGTTCCGCTATTGCTGCTGGATGCCCCGGCCTCGTTCGGCCGCTTCGGGAACCCTTACCTGGCTCCCGACGGCGCGCCCTGGCCCGACAATGCCGAACGCTTCGCCCTGCTCGCGCGCGTCGCCGTCGATCTGACCCAGGACCGGCTCGGCCTCGGCTGGAAACCCGACGTCGTCCATTGCAACGACTGGCAGACCGGCCTGATTCCGCCGCTTTTGAGCGACGAACCGAACCGGCCGGCCGTAGTGTTCACCGTCCACAACCTCGCCTACCAGGGCCTGTTTCCCCATGATACCTTCCAGCGCCTGGCGCTGCCGCCACGCCTGTGGAAGATGGAAGCGCTGGAGTTCTACGGCCAACTGTCCTTCATCAAGGGCGGTCTGGTATTCGCCGACCGCATCAATACAGTGAGTCCGAGCTATGCCGAAGAAATCCAGACGCCGGAGTTCGGCTGCGGCCTGGACGGCCTGCTGAGAAGCCGGCGCTCAGCCTTGAGCGGGATTCTCAACGGCATCGACGACGTGGCCTGGAATCCGGCGACCGATCCCTACCTCCCCGCGGCTTACGGCCCGGATACCCTGGAGCGGAAAAGGCTCAACCGGACGGCGCTCAGACAACGGTTCGGCCTCCCGGACGACCCGGACATCGCCGTCATGGGGCTAGTGGGGAGGATGGTCGAACAGAAGGGTATCGATCTCTTGATCGACATCCTGGACGATCTGCTCCAGCTGCCGATCCAGCTTGTCGTCCTGGGCAGCGGCAACAAGGAATTCGAACGCAGCTTCGAACGGGCGGCCGCGGCCTGCCCGGAACGCATCGCCGTCACCATCGGCTACGACGAACCGCTGGCCCATCTCATCGAAGCTGGCGCCGACATGTTCCTGATGCCCTCGCGCTTCGAACCTTGTGGACTGAACCAGCTCTACAGCCAGCGCTACGGCACCGTGCCGATCGTGCGCAGGGTGGGCGGACTGGCGGACACCGTCGAGGACGCCACGCCCGAGCGCCTTGCAGCCGGACAGGCCAGCGGAATCGTGTTCGAGCCGGCGAAGCCCGCTTTTTTGCTGGAAGCCGTCTACCGGGCTCTGGCGCTGTACCGCGAACCTGAAGTCTGGCTGAGCCTCTGCAAGTGCGGCATGAGCAAGGACTTTTCCTGGCGCAGGAGCGCATCCCGGTATGTCGAACTCTACCGGGAGGCTCTGGCCGAACTGAATGCCGGCCGCTCTGCCTCCGACCCCCGCCGCGCTGCCTGATCCGGCCGCGGCGGATCAGGCAGCGCTGTAACGCGCCTTGATCCGCTCCCGGTTCAGCGCCAGCCACTGCAAGCCGATGATGGGAATGGCGGAGCGGATGCGCCCCTCGTCGAGCAGGACCATCGCTTCCGCAAAATCGACCACGCTGACCAGAATGTCCTCATGCTCATCGGCCAGGCCATGGACGCCGCCGAGACCGGTGGAATCGACGATGCCGCAATACAAGGCGATGCTTTCGGAACAGCCGCCCGGCGTGGTGAAGAACTCGGACACCGGGATGAGCTCGCGGATTCGGCTCCCGGCCTCCTCCATCATCTCGCGGTGCGCTACGGCATCCGGATATTCGCCCGGCTCGACCGCGCCGGCGACGATTTCCAGCAGCCAGGGATCTTCCCCCGACTTGAGGGGGCCTACCCGGAACTGTTCGATCAGCACTACCCGGTCGGCCACCGGGTCATAAGGGACGACCGCCACGCAACTGCTCCGATGGTACAGCTCCCGCGTCAGCACCTCGCTCCAGCCGCCGCCGTGCAAGGTATGGCGCAGATGCATCCGCAACAGGGTGAAGAAACCGCCGTGGAGCCGCTCCTCCCGCAGAATCTCGAAGTCGCGGGCCATCAGTACAAGCGCGGCGACGAGGCGGAGAGATTCCTGAAAGCCGCTCCCAGGCTGGCGCCCAATTGCTGGGCGATGCGGTCCAGCAAGGTCTCCTTCTGCGAATAATTCACGATCTCTTTCGCTCCGATGACCGTCTCGGCCACCTGGTGCAACTCGCCGACGGCGTCCGCGAGACCCAGCTCGATCCCTTCGGCACCGGTCCACACCAAGCCCGAGAAGATTTCCGGTTTGTCCTTGAGACGATCGCCACGGCCAGCCTTCACCGCCGCGATGAACTGCTGGTGGACGGCGTTCAGCAATTGCTGCACATGCTGTTTTTCGGCCGGGTCTACGGGGCCGAACGGATCGAGGATCGCTTTGTGGTCGCCAGCAGTCATTACTCTGCGCTCCACCCCCAGTTTCTCCATTGTTCCGACGAAACCGAAGCCATTCATGATGACGCCGATCGAGCCGACGATGCTGGCCGGATTCACGAATATTTTGTCGGTCGCCGATGCGATGTAATAGCCGCCCGAGGCACAGACGTCCGACACCACGGCGTAGACCGGCAATGCCGGATGCTCCTTCTTGATCTTGCGAATCTCATCGTACACATAGGCCGACTGCACCGGACTCCCGCCCGGCGTATTCATCCTTAGCACGATGCCTTTTACGCCCTTGGCCTCGGCTGCCTCACGGAGTCCCTCGATGATGGTGTCGGCGTCGATCTCGCTGCCTTCGGCGATGGTGCCGATCACGTCGACCACCGCCGTGTGCACCTTACCGGCCCCGGCCAGGCCATCCTGTGACAGCGGCTCGAGCGTCAGCAGAAAACCAAGCCCTATCACGGCTATCAGAAAGGCCCTGAACAACAGGTTCCACCGCCGCGCCTTCCGCTGCTCCACCAGCGCTTCGAGCAGCAGCTTTTCCAGCAGTTCCCGCTCCCAGCCGGAGACCGGGCGAGCCGATTCGGTCGATGACCGGGGTGTTGGATCAACATTCATAAATCTTGAACCTTGTGGAATTTGGAGACGGGAGGTAAGGATGCCTAAGAATTCGCGCCGGGAAAGGGCTTAAGGCCGACGGCCGCCAGAAAGTCTGCGAGGTCCGATTCCAGCGGCGCCTCGACGCGGACCTCCCTTCCATGACGGGGGTGCGCGAATGCCAGCGTCGCGGCGTGCAGAAACAGACGCTTTAAGCCGTGCTGGCGGAAAGCCTGATTGAGCGCGGGATCGCCATAACGCTCATCACCCGCCAGCGGATGGCCCAGCGACCTGGCATGCACGCGGATCTGATGAGTACGGCCGGTAAGCGGCCGGGCTTCCACCAGCGTCGCGCCGGAAAGCACCTCCAACCGGCGGAACTCCGTGACCGCCGCTTTTCCCTCGGCCGAGATCTTCACCATCCGCTCGCCGCTCTGCAGCACGTTCTTGAGCAAAGGGGCGTCCACCACTTGCCGCCGGCGCGTCCAGACGCCGCTGAACAAGGCCAGATAGGTTTTTTCCACACCCTCACCTCGGAACTGCTCGTGCAACTGGCGCAGCGCGGAGCGCCGCTTGGCGATCAGCAGACAACCCGAGGTGTCGCGGTCCAGCCGGTGCACCAGTTCGAGAAACCGCGCTTCTTCACGCGCCGCACGCAAACCTTCGATCACCCCGAAACTGAGGCCGCTGCCGCCATGCACCGCCATGCCGGGAGGTTTGTTGACCACCAGAACGTCCTCGTCCTCGTACAACACCCGGCTTTCCAGCCGGTCCCTCAGCCAGGGCGCCGGCACCTGCGCATCCTGCGCCGGCGCGACGCGTACGGGCGGGACGCGAACCACATCGCCAGCGCGGAGGCGGTGCTGCGCCTTGCTCCGGCCGCCGTTGATCCGCACTTGGCCGGTCCGCAGGATGCGGTACACATGACTCTTGGGGACGCCCTTCAGACGCGAGAACAGGAAATTGTCGATACGTTGGCCCGCAGCCTCGGCGTCGACTTCGATCAGGCGAGGCTGGGTCGGGTCCTGGGGGAGAGATTTCATCGCAAAAATCATATCAGCTTTACCCCTTAAATTGATGCTTTTGCTGAAGGTTGCTATAGTCTGTATGGCATTTCACCGGCTGCGCGCTTGACGGCGCAACTCGCCTTCGGTGAAAGCCCCAAAAGAATTGTTGAACGAATGCACCGGTGCATCGCCTGAATACGCTGGCGCGCCCGACGCGGTTTTCGCGCGGGCAGAAGCCTCGGAAGGTAGCGGCGCCTGCTAAGAATCCAACATACAAGTCAAAACGCGGGTTTGGATGCTCGACCCTTGACGAGCTCAAGAGATACGTTTTCAAACACTATTGTTATCCGCCGGACCGGCCTTCGGGCCGAGCGGACTGGCCGTGTTTTCGCACGGTATGAAAGTGAACGGGCCACCCCGAAAAACCTCGCGGAACGCGGGTTCACGGCCGGCATCGCGCAGCATACCGTTCGCCGAATGGGACCGGCGCAGGAACCCCCCGGTTCCCCGGCAGCCCATCCTTAACACACAGGGCATCGGGATACCCATCATCCGATCGATCGCTTCGATATCGCGAACCTGAAAAGAGCATTCGCATGACAGAAGAAACAGAACAGAAAGAGATGTTGGCGGAATCCTGCGGCACCACCGGTTCAGGCGGTTCTCCAGCAAGAACGCCCAAGGAATCCATTGATGAAAAGAATGTTGATCAACGCCACGCAGCCCGAGGAATTGCGGGTCGCGCTGGTCGATGGACAGAAGCTTTATGACTTCGACATAGAAATCCCTTCGAGGGAACAGAAAAAAGCCAATATCTACAAGGGACTGATTACCCGCGTCGAGCCGAGCCTCGAGGCGGCGTTCGTGAATTTCGGCGCGGAGCGGCACGGTTTTCTGCCGTTCAAGGAAATCCTGCCGAAGTATCTCAGCGCCAGCGGCGAGGAGTCCGTCTCCCGGCGGGAAATCAAGGATGTCCTCAAGGAAGGCCAGGAAGTCGTCGTACAGGTCGAAAAAGAGGAACGCGGCACCAAGGGCGCGGCCCTGACCACCTACATCAGCCTGGCCGGCAGCTATCTCGTGCTGATGCCGAACAACCCCAAGGCAGGCGGCATCTCCCGCCGCATCGAGGGCGACGTCCGGTCCGACATGAAGGAGACGCTGAGCCAACTTCATATCCCCGAAGACATGGGGGTGATCATCCGCACCGCGGGCGGCGGCAAGACGGTGGAGGAATTGCAGTGGGACCTCAACTATCTGCTGCAGCTCTGGGAAGCGATCGAACGCTCGACCCGGGAAAAGCCGGCGCCGTTTCTGATTTTCCAGGAAAGCAACGTCATCATCCGCGCCCTGCGCGATCATCTGCGCAGCGACGTGGACGAAATCCTGGTCGATAACCCTTCGACCTTCAGGCTGGTGCACAGCTTCCTGCAGCAGGTCATGCCGCAGTTCATCAACAAGGCGCGTCTGTACCAGGACAACGTGCCCCTGTTCAGCCGCTACCAGATCGAGAGCCAGATCGAAACGGCCTACTCCCGCGAAGTGCCCCTCCCCTCCGGCGGCGCCATCGTCATCGACCACACCGAGGCCCTGACGACCATCGACATCAATTCGGCGCGGGCCACCAAGGGCGGCGACATCGAAGAGACCGCGCTGAACACTAACCTCGAGGCCGCCGACGAGATCGCCCGGCAATTGCGCCTGCGCGACCTGGGTGGATTGTTCGTGATCGATTTCATCGACATGATGGCCGCACGCAATCAGCGCGCCGTCGAGAACCGTCTGCGCGAGGCGGTGCGCGTCGACCGGGCGCGCATCCAGCTCGGCCGGATCTCCCGCTTCGGCCTGATGGAAATGTCACGCCAGCGCCTGCGGCCCTCGCTCACCGAAACGGTACTCCTGACCTGCCCGCGCTGCAAGGGTCAGGGGACGGTACGCAGCGTCGAATCGCTGGCCCTGTCCATCCTCCGCGTCCTGGAGGAGGAAACGATGAAAAAGAACACCGACCGGCTCATCGCGCAGTTGCCGATCGAATCGGCCACCTATCTGCTGAACGAGAAACGCGCGTCGATCCAGCAGATCGAGACGCGGCACAACGTCGCCATCACCATCGTCCCCAATCCTCACCTCGATACACCCAACTACGACATCCAGCGGATCCGGAGCGGCGGAGCGGGTGGAGAGGAAGAGACACGCAGGAGCAGTTACCAGCTCATCTCCGAAAAGTCCTCCGAATCCCCTAAACCCGCCCGGCCGACCGGTGCTGCCGCAGAGGCCCCCGCGGTGCGGGAATTCATTCCCGCCGCGCCTCAGGCCGGGGGCGGCGATCAGCGCGTCCAGACGCAACCGGGCCAGCCCGGCGGCGGGCTGATCAAGCGGTTCCTCAACATCCTGACTGGCCAGCGCATCGACGACCAGCCTACATCCTCCGACGCGGCGCAGCCGTCCGCGGGACTGCCTCTGCCGGCGCCTTTCGTGCAGCCGGTCAGGAGGCCCGGTGAACAGGCGGGAACAGGCGCCGTTTCAGCAGAAGAAAGTGAACGCCCCGGCGGCCAGCGCCGCCGCGACCGCGACGGCGGCAGACGCAGCGGCGGCAATCGCCGGAAGCATCCCGCACAGCGGGACGAAACTGCCGACAAACGGCGCAGCGGAATGTCGGCGGAAACCGTGGCTGTCCAAGACCTGGGGACGGAGGAACCGCCTCAGACCGCGGCCGGGCAAGAGAGCCGGACGAAGACCCAGGAGAGCCGCAGCCGCCGACGGGATGGCCGGGGCCCGCGCCGCCGGGACGCGGCTCAGCCAGCAGTCGAATCACCGACGGAAGTTGTTGCGGATGAGACGGCAGCAGCGGAAGTTTCTGCTGGCACAGCAGATTTGAATGACTTGGTACCGACCGCCTCCGCAGATTTCGGAGAAACTCCCGAAGAAGGCGATGCCGTCAGCGTAGAAATGGCCGAAGGAGACGCCGGGGAAGGGGAATTCCGCCCGCGGTCCTCACGGTCGCGCAGAGGTGGCGTGAGGCGACGCGGCCGCGGCAGACGCGATCGCCGACCGGCAGCGCCCGGCGAGCATGAGGGGGGCGAAGCTTTCGAAGCGATCAGCCTCGATTGGGAAAACGACGCGCCAGAAAGCAAGGTCGCGGAATCGGGTTCCGAGCCGGCCGCACCGCGGGAAACGGCCGATCGCCGCATTGAGCCATCCGCCGTCGAAACGTTTTCCGCCCATGCGGAAGGGGATGTGCTTCCTGAATCCCATCCGGAACCTGAATATCGTGCGCCCGGCCTGCCGCCTAGAGCATGGGAGGCACCCAAACCCGATCATGAACCGCGGGACGACCGCACCGATTCCCCCGCCCCTGCTGAACGTGGAACCGGTTCCCTGGAGTGATTGTAGCTGTCGGGCACGGACGGGTGGCCCGTGCCCGAGGGCATACGCATAAGACAGAGGCTTATCCTAAACGGGGTATCCATATCTAGTCCGGTAACCACTACTGGTTGTGGTGTAGTTTTCGAGCGGGACCTCTGACCTGTTTAACGATCTGTCGGTAGGAGACTGGCTCGCTAGCCGCGGCGCTCTGGAGTAAGCGATGGAACAGCTAGGCCAAGCTTTCCCGTTCTGACAACGGGGACAGCAAAACCCGCCTGGCTAGCGCAATCGGTGCAAGTACTCCCGACACGCCTCCTCCGCAGAAAACCACGCATCAGGCTCAGCCAGTGTCCGCGGGTAGTCTTCCCTATCCGTCGACACCAGCCATTGGGGTAACCGGAGTCAAATGGATATCCCATAGAGCTGAAATACCATGCCGGACTCAGAAACGCTGCGCCTCCTCCAAATCACCGATTCGCACATCCTGCCCGATCCGGAAGCCAGGTTCTACGGCGTCGACAGCGCGGCCAGCCTGCGTACCGTCATCGACCATGCCAACCGTGACCACTTCGACCTGGTCCTCTTCACCGGCGACCTGGCGCAGGAGCCGGCGCCGCAAAGCTACCGGCGCCTGGCCGATCTTTGTGCCGGACTGGCGGCGCCTTGCTACTGGCTGCCGGGGAATCACGACGAACCCGCGCTCGCCCGCCGCGTTCTGGGCCGAACGCCGCTGCTGCACCAGGCCGTGATCCGGAAGGGAAGCTGGCTGATCGTCTGCCTGGACAGCACTGTGCCCGGCTCGGCCGGCGGCTCCTTGTCGGGAGAACAGCTCGGCCTGCTGGAACGGACGCTGAGCGGTCATCCGGCATTCCACGCGCTGATCGCCCTGCACCATCATCCCGTCCCCTGCGGGAGCGCCTGGATGGACACGATGATCCTGGACAATGCCGATGCGTTTTTCGCCGTGCTGGGGCGGCACCCGCAGGTGAGGACCATCCTGCACGGCCACACCCACCAGGTTTCGGACGTGGAAATCGAAGGAAAGCGCGTGCTCGGCACGCCGTCGACCTGCGTCCAGTTCAGACCCGCCAGCCGGGCCTTCGCACTGGACGAGGAGTGGCCGGGCTACCGTTGGCTCGAGCTGGGACCGGAAGGCTCGGTGGAAACAGGGATCTGCCGGGTCGCAGTGCCTCCGGTGTCGGACAACGCCTGAGCTCCCGCCGGCCTGCCTGCCTGCAACGCCCGCTGCAGTTCGCTCAAGGCCTGGCGGTAGACTTCCCGTTTGAAGTAGACGACGTCGCTCAGTGGATGCCAGTAATCGACCCAGCACCAGCGGTCGAACTCCGGACGCTCGGAACAGTCCAATCGAATATTGGCTTCGGCACCGGTAAGACGCAGGATGTACCAGATCTGCTTCTGGCCGATGCAAAGAGGATAGGAGCGGCGGCGGATGAAGCGCTCCGGAAGCTGGTAGCGCAGCCAGCCCTTGGTGCGGGCGATGATCTCTACGTACTGGCGCTCCAGCCCCACCTCTTCGTAGAGCTCGCGGAACATCGCGGCATCCGGGTCTTCATCGACCTTGATGCCTCCCTGGGGGAACTGCCATGAACGCATGCCCGCCCGGCGCGCCCAGAACACCCGGCCCTCGTCGTTGCTGAGGATGATGCCGACATTCAGGCGATAGCCCTCGGCATCGATCATATCTCCCGCTAATCCGCCCATTGTCTCCAACTGGTATACTGTTCCCGGTCGCATGACTTAGCGTCGTTTCGCCCGCCATAGACCAACCCCTGCACCGGCCCAAGGAGCCCTGCGGGAAAGCCTCGAAGGCGAACGAAGCAGTACACCGATGCGAAATCCCGTTAATCTGCCTGGAATGTAAAGGAATCCCGTGACTCTGGCAATATTCGACCTCGACAATACGTTGCTGGCAGGCGACAGCGACTATCTCTGGGGCCGCTTCCTGGTGGACAAAGGCATCGTCGATCCCCATGCCTATGAAGCAGCCAATACCAGGTTCTACGAAGCCTACAGGAACGGCACGCTGGATATCGGCGAATTCCTGGCGTTCGCCTTGCGCCCGCTGGCGGAAAACGAACCCGAGCAACTGTTTCGCTGGCGTGAATCGTTCGTCGAAGAAAAAATCCTGCCGATCGTGCAGACAGCGGCCCGTGAACTGGTCGAACGGCACCGTGCCGCCGGCCACACGCTGCTGGTCATCACCGCCACCAACCGTTTCGTGACCGAACCCATCGTGCGGCTGTACGGCATCGATAATCTCATCGCCACCGAGCCCGAGTTCCGCGAAGGCCGCTATACGGGGCGGGTCGAGGGCATTCCCTCCTTTCACGAAGGCAAAGTCCACCGGCTGTCGGCCTGGCTCGCGGACAACGATGGCTACGATCTGGGCAACACCTGGTTTTACAGCGATTCGCACAACGACATTCCCTTGCTCTCGCGCGTCGCCCATCCGGTGGCGGTGGATCCCGACCCTACGCTGCGCCGCGCGGCCGAGGAGCGTGGCTGGCCGGTCATCAGCCTGCGAGCGGCCTGAAGGCCCCTTCAGCCTTTCCGGATCAGGAAGAGGTGGGCTCCGGCCTCTTCGGCATATTCGACGAGCTCATGGCCCGCCTGTTCGAGATAGACTCCGAAATCGAGGACCGACGCGGGATCGGTCGCCCGCACCCGCACGGTCTGGCCCCTGCCCATGGCGGCCAGGGCTTTTTTCAGGCGCAGCAGCGGCAGCGGACACATCAGCCCACTGGTATCCAGCTCCTGGTCTATGAAGATCATACTTTGACTTTCGTTGTGCCTGTTCTGCATTCTAACAAAAGCCAAGCCCCATGGATTACCTGCCGATTTTCCTGAAGCTTCGCGGTACCCCATGCCTGATCGTGGGAGGTGGGGAAGTCGCCGTCCGCAAACTCGGCCTGCTGCTCGACGCTGGCGCAGAGGTCACCGTGATCGCCTCTGCCGCCGAAGAAGCCATCGCCGAACTCGCCGGCCGCAGCCTCATCCGGCTGCGCGCGAAAGCCTTCGAGGCGGCCGACAGCGAGGGCTTTCGGCTGGTCATCGCGGCAACCGACGATCGCGAGGTCAACGCAGGAGTCGCAGCCGCCGCCAACCGGCTTGGCATCCCGGTCAACGTGGTCGACTGCCCGGAGCTATGCGACTTCATCTTCCCGGCCATCATCGACCGCTCGCCGGTGGTGATCGCGGTATCCACCGGGGGCGCTTCGCCCGTCCTGGCCCGGCAGCTTCGTACCCGCATCGAAGCTTGTATTCCATCCCGTTTCGGGACTCTGGCCCGGATCGCCGCTGGCTTGCGGGAGCGGATCAGGCGGGCGATTCCCGAACCGCGCACTCGCCGGCATTTCTGGGAGCGGACACTGCAAGGACCAGCCGCGGAGCTGGCGTTGCAGGGGCGCGATGAGGAAGCTTGGAACCTGCTGCTCGAGGAAGCAGAAGCCGCCGGCCGGCAAGACGAACCGGAACGGGGATCGGTCGCTCTGGTCGGCGCGGGACCCGGTGATCCGGATCTCTTGACGTTGCGCGCCCTCCGCCTGGTCCAGGAGGCCGACGTCGTCGTCTACGACCGCCTGGTCTCGCCCGAGATACTGGCGCTGGTCCGTCGGGACGCGCGGCGCATCTATGCGGGCAAAGAACGCAGCCGCCATAGCATTCCCCAGGACAGCATCAACGAGTTGCTGGCGAATCTGGCCGCCGAAGGCCACCGCGTGGTCCGCCTCAAAGGCGGCGATCCGTTCATTTTCGGACGGGGCGGCGAAGAGATCGAGATCCTGATGGCGCGCGGTATCCCATTCCAGGTAGTCCCCGGGATCACGGCGGCGGCAGGATGCGCCGCCTATGCCGGCATCCCCCTCACCCACCGCGACCACGCTCACGCCTGCGTGTTCGTCGCCGGCCACCTGCAGAATGGAACCCTGCAGGGCCTCGACTGGCCCCAGCTCGCCCGGCCCCGCCAGACCGTAGTGGTTTACATGGGCCTGCAGGGACTGCCGCAGATCTGTTCCGAGCTGATCCGCCACGGCGCTCCGCCTTCACGCCCGGCGGCCCTGATCCAACAGGGCACCACCCGCGATCAGAAGGTAGTGGCCGCCACGCTGGACACCCTGCCCGCCGCTGTTGCGGACTCGAACGTCAAGGCCCCTACCCTCGTCATCATCGGTGACGTCGTGCGACTACGGGAAAAACTGGCTTGGTACCGCGGCCGGCCAGGAGAGGAAGAAACGGCCGACAGGCGCTGACTCTCAGCCGGCTGGAGAGTCTTCCCCGCCATTCCGATCTTCGGACGATTCGCCGATGTCGATCGGTTCTCCTGGAATGGCGTAGTCCTCGTTGGCCCAGCCGCCCAGATCGATCAGCCGGCAGCGTTCGCTGCAAAACGGCTTGAACTTCTGGGTCTCGGTCCAGGGCACGGGCTTGCCGCATTGGGGGCAGCGTACGAGGGTGTAAACACGCGACATCGGCGTCAAGCGTCAGAGCAGACAGGCGGTCAACTGGAAAGGCACGTCCTCGCTGCACTGGACGGGACGCTCGTTCGGAAGGCCGGTCAAGAAGCGGACCGTGAAGCGGTGCTTGCCGCCGCTGATTTCCGCGAAATAGGACAGCTCGATCGGCACGGCAACGCGAAGCAGTTGCACCGCCGCGGCATGATCCAGATTCTTCTGGAAGAATCCGCCATGGGCGGTTTCCCAGATGCCTGCAGCACTGTCACGGAGCAGGCCGAGAATGAGCCCGATCCCTTCCTGTACGGGACGAAAGCTGTCCAGCCACTCGGTAACCTCGTTCCTCCGCCGCTCGGCGTCCCGCTCCAGCCAGAAATGATAGCCTGGCAAGTCGAACGAACAGGTGCCGCCCGGAATCGCCGTCCGCTGCGCAACCGATTTGAACAGCTCGTTCTCCATCACCTGGAAGCCGATCCGTCCACTGTGGCCATAAAGGCGCTGGCCGGCGGAATCGAGCTGGCTCAGGACCGAGGTCAACGCCTCCTGGTTGATGTGCTGGCTGCCTTGCATCTTGCCCAATGCCCCGCCGAGCCGGTCGAGCTCCTTGAGAATCTCCGACTTGATGTCGTTCCGGCTGAGCAGCGCGACTATCTCATTCAAGGTCGCGACGACCGCGCGGCAATCCCAGACCGAACCGCCCTGGGCAAAATGCCTTGCCTGGCGGAACAGTTGCTCCAGGCGCAGAAACAAGCGCATCCGTTCGTTCAACGGAAACTCATAAACGATTTGATTCTTCAAGTTCGGGAAACCGGTCGGATTGGGGATATGGGGTAAGCCCGCGAGGTCGTCGGACCGGACGACCGGTCGACGGCGTCATTGTCAACTTTGGCCTCGATTAGTCAAGCCGCTGCGAGAGCGCGATAGCGCCGGTGCAAGGCATCCACCTCTGCCTCCAGGTTGGCCGGGTCTGCGGCGTTGACGATGACGTCGTCGGCCGCCGCCAGCCGCTCGCTTCGGGATACCTGGGCGGCCATGATGGCACGCACCTCCTCAGCCGGCAGGCCGCTCCGCCGAACCACCCGTTCGATCTGCAAGGCCTCCGGGCAATCCACGACCAGAAGGCGGTCGACGAACCGGCGCCGGCCGGTCTCCAGCAACAGGGGAATGCACAGCAGGCAATAGCAGCCTGCCACCCCCAGCACCAGACGCGCAAGCTCGGCATAGACCAGGGGATGCACGATCCCTTCCAGGCGCTTGCGGGATTTTGGCTCGGCGAAGACCCGGCGCCTCAGCGCCGCTCGATCGAGGCCGCCATCCGCGCTGAGGATGCCGCTGCCGAATGCCCGGACGACGGCCTTGAGAGCCGGCTGCCCCGGCTCCAGAAGCCGATGCGCCACTTCGTCCGCGTCGAATACCTCGACGCCGCGGACGGCGAACAGGCGGGCGACTGTGGATTTGCCGGCTCCGATGCCGCCCGTCAAACCGACCACGAGCATCTTTGCACTAACCTCCGACGCCGGCCCAGCGCCAATAGGCGGCGGTGAGCGCGTTTCCCCATAGCAGCGCGATCCAGCCGCCAGCCGCCAGAAACGGCCCGAATGGTATCGGGGTATTCCTCTCCTTTCCGCCCACTGCCAGCGCAACCGAACCGATCACCGCCCCTGAGATCGATGAGAACAGGATGATCACCGGCAGCATGGGCCAGCCCATCCAGGCTCCCAGCATCGCGAGCAGCTTGAAATCGCCGAAACCCATGCCCTCCCTTCCGGTCAGCAGCAGAAAACCACGGTGCACCGTCCACAGGATGAGGTAGCCGGCGACGGCGCCGTACAGCGCCGTCTCCAGGCTGCAGAAGAGGCCCTGGGCGTTCAGCAGCAGGCCGAGCCAAAGCAGGGGAAGCGTGATGTCGTCCGGCAGCACCAGATGGTCGAGATCGATGAAAGCCAGGGCAATCAGGCCCGCCGTCAGGGTCGATGCGGCCAGGGTTTGCCAGGACGCGCCGAAATGCCAGGCCACCGTTGCGAACAGCGCCCCCGTGAGCATCTCGACCAGCGGATAACGCCAGGAGATCGCGGCGCCGCAGGCTGCGCAGCGGCCGCGAAGCCAGAGGTAACTGAGCAGCGGGACGTTCTGCCAGAAGCGGACCGGCGCCCGGCAATGCGGGCATTGCGATCCCGGCCTCCACAGATCGTATTCGGGCTCCTCGGAAGGCGGTTCGACGCTGGGTTCGAGAAGTTCCCGGCATTCCCTGCGCCAGGCCCGCTGCATCATCAGCGGCAGGCGATGGATGACCACGTTGAGAAAACTGCCGATGATCAGTCCGAACAGGCCACAGACTCCGATCAGCGCCGGCCCCTCCGGAAACAAAATAAAGTCGGTCAAGATTACCCCTTCAGACGACGGAACCCAGTTTGAAAATCGGCAGATACATGGCGATCACGAGCCCCCCGACCAAGACGCCCAGAACCACCATGATCAAAGGCTCAAGAAGGCTGCTCAACGAATCCACGGAATTGTCCACTTCCTCTTCGTAGAAATCGGCGACTTTGGACAGCATGCTGTCGAGCGACCCCGATTCCTCTCCGATCGCCACCATCTGCATCACCATGTGGGGAAACAGGTTGGCCTGGCGCATCGACATCTGGAGCTGCTGGCCGATGGATACGTCTTCGCGCATCCGCATGACCGCCTCGCCGTAAATGATGTTTCCGGTCGCGCCCGCCACCGACTGCAATGCCTCGACCAGGGGGACGCCTGCCGCGGACATCGTGGACAAGGTCCGGGCGAAGCGGGCGACGGCGGCCTTGTGCAGAATGGCGCCGACGACCGGGACCCCCAGAACCAGCCGGTCCAGCAGATGATTGAACGCCGGCGAACGCTGCCGGGCCTTAACGAACGCGGCCGCCGCGGCGCCCAGCGAGCCGAACGCCACGTACCACCAGTCCCGCAGCCAGCGCGAAAGATCGATCACCAGCTGCGTGAAGGCGGGCAGATCGGCGCCGAAGCTCTTGAACAGGTCCTCGAAGGTCGGCACCACGAAAATCAGCAGGATCGAAGTCACGATCACCGCAACGACGACGACCGCGGCGGGGTAAGTCAAAGCCTTCCTGATCTTGCCCTTGAGGGACTCGGTTTTTTCCTTGTAATCGGCCACCTTGTGCAGCAGGGTCTCCAGCACACCGGCCTGCTCGCCGGCCCGCACGAGGTTGCAGAACAGCTCGTCGAAATGAACCGGGTGCTTCGACAGCGCATCCGCCAGGGTCGTGCCGCTCTCCACGTCGGCCTTGACGCCCAAGAGGAGATCCTGCATGGCCGGGTTGTCGTGGCCGCGGCCCACGATGTCGAATGCTTGCACCAGCGGCACCCCGGCCGACAGCATGGTCGCCAACTGGCGGCTGAACACAGCGATGTGCTTCGGCGTGATCTTCTTGCGCGGACCGCCGAACAGGGGCTTGGGCTTCTTCTTGATCTTGACGACGCGGATACCCTGCCGCCTCAGCTCCGCGCGGGCGGTGATCTCCGACCGGGCGCTGACTTCGCCCTTGGTCCGGCTGCCGTTCCTGTCCAAGCCTTCCCAGACGAACAATGCGGTTTCCTGCTTCGCCACCCTGTCAGTCCCTCGTCACGCGGTCGATTTCCTCGAGGCTGGTGATACCCGCTCTCACTTTTTTCAAGCCGGACTCCCTCAGATCGGCGATGCCTTCCGCGTGCGCCTGCTCGGTCAGGGCCATCACATTCCCGCCTTCCAGGATGATGCGGTTGATTTCCTCGGAAACCGGCATGACCTGGTAGAGCCCGACCCGCCCCTTATAGCCTTTCACGCACTGCTCGCAGCCCGCCGGTCCGTAAAGCGTGAACTTGCCGATATCCCCCTCCCGGAAGCCGGACGCCAGCAGGACCTCGGGCGGCACCTTCTCCTCCCGCTTGCAATGCGGACACAGCCTGCGGGCCAGCCGTTGCGCCATGATCAGCACGACGGAGGATGCGATGTTGAAGGCCGGGATGCCCATCTGCATCAGGCGGTTCAAGGTCTGCGGGGCATCGTTGGTATGCAGGGTCGAGAGGACGAGGTGGCCGGTCTGGGCCGCCTTGACGGCGATCTCGGCGGTCTCCAGGTCGCGGATCTCGCCCACCATGATGATGTCGGGGTCCTGCCGCAGAAACGCGCGCAGCGCCTCGGCGAAGGTGAGGCCGGTCTTGTAGTTGACGTTGACCTGGTTGATGCCGGGCACCGTGATTTCGACCGGGTCCTCCACCGTGGAGATGTTGGCTTCGATGCGATTGAGCAGGTTCAGTCCGGTGTAGAGGGTGACGGTCTTGCCGCTGCCGGTGGGACCGGTGACGAGAATCATGCCATAGGGTTTTTCCAGGGCGCGCAGGAAACTGTCCCGCTGCTCCGGTTCGAATCCCAGCATTTCGACGCCGATCTGGGCCGAGCCCGGATCGAGGATACGCAGCACGATCTTTTCCCCGAACAGCGTCGGACAGGTGTTGACGCGGAAATCGATGGCGCGGGAACGCGACAACGTCATCTTGATGCGTCCGTCCTGGGGAATCCGGTGCTCCGCGATGTCCAGGCGCGACATCACCTTGATGCGGGCGCAGATCTTGATCCCCAGCGCCGCCGGCGGGTTCGCCACCTCGTGCAGGATGCCGTCGTGCCGGAAACGGATGCGCAGGAATTTTTCGTAGGGTTCGATATGAATGTCAGAAGCCCCTTTTCGCACCGCATCCAGCAGGAGCCGGTTGACGAAACGCACGATCGGCGCGTCGTCGATCCCGGAAATTTCCGGCTCGGCGTGCGAGCCTTCGTCGTCCCCGGCGGTGATCTGGAGACTGTCCAGATCCTCCTCGAGCAGTTGTTTGAGGCTGGTGTCGGCCGCCTCAAGAACCGCTTCGATGCAGCGCGCAAGCTTGTTCTCCTCGACCAGGATGCAATCGGTGACGAGACGGGTCTGGAAGGTGATTTCGTCCAGACCCAGAAAATTGGTCGGATCCGAGACCGCGACGAACAGGTGGTTGCCCCGTCGCATCAAGGGCAGGATGTGATGGCGGCGTATCAGCTTCTCGCTGACCCACCGAGTCGGGGGAATGTCGAAGGCGACCGCGTCCAGGTCGAGCAGCGGCAGCCCGAACTCCTGGTGGGCGACCTGCGCGATCTGGAGGCCGTCGAGGATCTTGCTGGAGACGAGATAGCTGACGAAAGGGATTTTCTTTCGGCGCGCGTCCTCGAAATGCGCCTGGGCGTCCGCTTCGGAAAGCATTTCGGCCTTGACCAGGCTTTTGGCCAAACCGCTCAGTGGCTGGACGCCGGAAACCGCGGCCATGATCAGGCCAGCCCGCCGAGTCCGCTTCGCAGTGAAGGATGGGGGAACATCACAGGACCTGAATGCGTTCTTTCTGGGCGATGAGCGAAGCAAGGCCAGCCCGCAGATCGGCGAGGCGGGCCTTCTCCTTTTCCACCACCTGGGGCGGTGCTTTGCCCAGGAAGCTGGCATCGCCGAGCTTGCCTTCCAGCCGCGGCAGCTCCTTGCTCAGGCGCTGGATTTCCTTATCCAGCCGCGCCCGCTCGGCATCCTTGTCGATCAGGCCCCGCATCGGAATGAGGATGCGCAGGTCCCCCACCAGGGCAATCGCCGACTCCGGCTCGGCCTGCCCCGGCGCCAGCCAGCCCAGGCTTTCCAGCCGCGCCAGTTTCTCCAGCAGCGGGGCCGAACGCTCCGACCAGGCGCGGTCCAGATCGGTACCGTTGCTCAGCAGCACCGGCAGCGGCTTGGCCGGGGCGAGGTTCATTTCCGCCCGGATCCGCCGCACCCCCAGGATCACTTCCATCACCCAGGCCATTTCGCGTTCGGCCTCGGGATCGGCCTGGGCAGGGTCGATTTCCGGATAGTCCCGCTGCATGATGGTAGGCGCGGAGGCCCCCGTCAGCGGCGCCGCCCTGGCCCAGATCTCCTCGGTGATGAACGGCATGAACGGGTGCGCCAGCCGCAGCAAGGCTTCGAGCACGCCCGCCAGGGTCTGGCGGGTACCGCGGCCCGCGGCCTCGTCGCCGAACTGGAGCACCACCTTCGCCAGCTCCAGGTACCAGTCGCAGTATTCGTTCCAGACGAACTCGTAGATGGCCTGCGCCGCCAGGTCGAAGCGGTACTGGCCCACCGCCTCCGTCACGGCGCCGATGGCCGCCTGGAAGCGGCTCCTGATCCAGCGGTCCGGCAGGCTGTAGTCGCAGGCGCCGCCGCCCAGGCCGCAATCTTGGCCTTCCGTGTTCATCAGCACGTAGCGCGCGGCGTTCCACAGCTTGTTGCAGAAGTTGCGGTAACCTTCGACCCGCTTCAGGTCGAAGCGGATGTCGCGGCCGGTGGACGCCAGCGAGGCGAAGGTGAAGCGCAGCGCGTCGGTGCCATAGGACGGAATGCCTTCGGGGAAGTCCTGGCGGGTGCGCTTTTCGATCCGCGCCGCCATCTTAGGCTGCATCAGCCCCTGAGTCCGTTTGGCGACCAGATCCTCCAGGGCGATGCCGTCGATCAGGTCGATCGGGTCCAGCACGTTGCCCTTGGACTTGGACATCTTCTGGCCTTCGGCGTCGCGCACCAGGCCGTGGATGTAGACCTCGCGGAATGGCACCTCGCCCATGAACTTGAGTCCCATCATGATCATCCGGGCGACCCAGAAGAAGATGATGTCGAAGCCGGTGACCAGCACGCTGGTGGGATAGAAGGTGCCGAGCTCCGGCGTTCTGTCGGGCCAGCCCAGGGTGGAGAATGGCCACAACGCCGAGGAGAACCAGGTGTCCAGCACGTCCTCGTCCTGGCTCAGGACGACGGACGCCCCGAGGCCGTGCCTGGCCCGGACCTCGTCCTCGGAGCGGCCGACGTAGACTCGGCCCTCGCCGTCGTACCAGGCCGGGATGCGGTGCCCCCACCAGATCTGCCGGCTGATGCACCAGTCCTGGATGTTGTACATCCACTGATAATAGGTGTTGCTCCAGTTCTCCGGAACGAAGCGGATGCGTCCCTCCTCCACCGCCTTGATCGCCGGCTCGGCCAGGGGGCCCGCCTTGACGAACCACTGGTCGGTCAGGAACGGCTCGACCACCACGCCGGTGCGGTCCCCGCGCGGCACCATCAGCCGGTGCTCGTCGATCTTCTCGATCAGATCCAGTTCGTCGAGATCGTGCACGATCAGGTCGCGGGCCTCGTAGCGGTCGAGGCCGTGGTACTTGGCCGGGATGTCCGCCAGCGGCAGAATCGCCGCGCTCTTGTCGAACACGCCGATCATCGGCAGCGCGTGGCGCACGCCGATGGCGTAGTCGTTGAAATCGTGGGCCGGGGTGATCTTGACGCAGCCGGAGCCGAATTCTGGGTCGACATAGTCGTCGCCGATCACCGGAATCTCGCGACCGGTGAGCGGCAGCCGGATCGACTTGCCGATCAGGCGCCGGTAGCGCTCGTCCTCCGGATGCACCGCGACGGCGGTGTCGCCGAGCATGGTTTCCGGGCGGGTGGTCGCCACCACCAGATGGCCGCTGCCGTCGGCGAGCGGGTAGCGCAGGTGCCAGAGATGGCCCTGCTCCTCCTCCGAAATCACCTCCAGGTCGGACACCGCCGTGTGCAGCACCGGGTCCCAGTTCACCAGGCGCTTGCCGCGGTAGATCAATCCCTCCTCGTACAGCCGGACGAATACCTCGCGCACGGCCTGCGACAGGCCCTCGTCCATGGTGAAGCGCTCGCGCGACCAGTCCAGTGAGGCCCCCAGGCGGCGGAGCTGGCGGGTGATGGTGCCGCCGGAGGTTTCCTTCCATTGCCAGACCCGTTCGATGAACGCCTCGCGGCCCAGATCGTGGCGGGTCTGCCCGCTCGCGGCGAGCTGGCGCTCCACCACCAACTGGGTCGCGATGCCGGCATGGTCGGTGCCGGCCTGCCACAGGGTACGGTTGCCCTTCATACGGTGGTAGCGGATGAGGAGGTCCATCACCGTGTCCTGGAAGGCATGCCCCATGTGCAGGCTGCCGGTGACGTTGGGCGGCGGGATCATGATGCAGTAGGGGACGCCCTCGCCCGCCGGGGCGAAGAAGCCGGATGCCTCCCAGAGCTGATACCAGCGCTGCTCGATGGCGTGGGGTTCGTAGACTTTGTCCATGGATTTCAAGAAAGATGCGCAAGACCGGCCGGCCCCGAAACCGGAGTTTTCCGGCGATTATAATATGTTAACGATTGCTGTCCCGCCGGGCGATCATGCGGCGGATTCGAGGTCGACCATTTCGGGACTCAGCCCCTGGCTGCGGTAGTAGCGGAAATGTTCGCGCCGGAGCGCCCGCGCCGCATCGTCCGGGTCGACCAGCTCGATCACGCGCCGGAAGCGGGAGAATGTCTCCGGCACCGACGAGCCCAGGTTGATCATCACGTCGTCGAAGCCCAAGGGCGGCGCCTGGCCTACCGCCACCGGACAGGGGCCGGCATCCGTGTTTCCCGAAACCAGCCGGTGCGGCACGAAACTGCCCTGGCGGAAGGTCCACAGCAGGTCATCCAGCCGCGCGGCCTCCTCGGCGGTGTCCGTCAACAGGAACACCTTGTGCCCCTGGCGGTAGGCCTTCTCGGTCAGCCGGCAGGCGTAGGGCCAGGCGCTTTCATTGCCCGGCAGCAGGTAGAAATCGACCCGGGTCATGCCGCCCGGTCGATGAGATATTGCACCAGGAGCGGCACCGGACGGCCGGTGGCACCCTTGTCCGCTCCAGTCTTCCAGGCGGTTCCCGCGATGTCGAGATGCGCCCACTGAAAGTCCTTGGCGAACCGCGACAGGAAACAGGCGGCGGTGATGCTGCCGCCGTCCGGCCCGCCGATGTTGGCGACATCGGCGAAATTGGACTTGAGCTGCTCCTGGTAATCGTCCCAGATCGGCATCCGCCAGACCCGGTCCCAGGTGACCTCGCCGGCATGGGTCAACTGCTCGCACAGCGCGTCGTCGTTGCCCATGAGGCCGCTGGGATAACGCCCCAGCGCCACGATGCAGGCCCCGGTCAGGGTCGCCACGTCGATCACCGCCACGGGGTCGAAGCGCTTGGCGTAGGTCAGCGCATCGCACAGGATGAGGCGCCCTTCCGCGTCGGTGTTGAGGATCTCGATGGTGATGCCGGCCATGCTCTTGACGATGTCGCCCGGCTTGTTGGCGTTGCCGTCGGGGAGGTTCTCCGATGCCGGCACCAGCCCCACCACGTTCAGCGGCAGCCCGAGTTCCGCCGCCGCCTGGATCGCGCCGATCACGCCGGCGCCGCCGCACATGTCGTATTTCATCTCGTCCATGTTGGCGGCGGGCTTCAGGGAAATGCCGCCGGCGTCGAAAGTCAGCCCCTTGCCGATGAGGACATAAGGCCTGGCTTTGCCGCCGGCGCCGCGGTACTCCATGACGATCAGCTTGGCCGGCTGGCGGCTGCCGCGCGCCACCGACAGCAGGGCGCCCATGCCCAGCTCGTCCAGGTCGCTCTCTTCCAGCACCGAGACCTTCAGCTTCTTGTGCTCCTTGCCGATTTTCTGCGCCTGCTCAGCCAGGTAGGCGGGGGTGCAGACGTTCCCCGGCAGATTGCCCAGGTCGCGGGCCAGGCTCATGCCGTGGGCGATCGCCTGCCCTTCCCGGATTCCCGTTTCGGCCAGGGGCTGATCCGCCTCGGACGCCACCAGGAATTGCAGCCGGGAAAGGCGCGGCGGCCGGTCTTCGGCGGCATCCCCCTTCATTTCCTGGAAGCGGTAGAGGGCGTCCTCCAGCAGCTCGACGGCCTGGCGGACCTTCCAGTCCACCCCAAACTGGCCGACCTCGACCTCGTGCAAGGCCGACGCCGCGTGCTTGGCCCCACAGCCCTTCAGCGCCTTGAACGCCGCCGCCAGGCTCTTCCGATAGGCGGCGGCGTTCAGCTCCTCGCGTTTGCCGAGACCCACCAGCAGCACCCGGTCGATCCGGCCGCCCGGCACGTGGTTGACCAGCAAAGTATCGCCGGCCTTGCCCTCCACGTCGTCGCGCTTGAGCAGCCTGGCCAAGAGCCCGTCGAGCATCGCGTCCAGCGCTTCCGCGGCGGGGGCGAGCTTGCGCTTCTGGAACACGCCCACGATCAGACAATCGGTCGAAAGCCGTTCCAACGCATCAGTTCTTATCGAATACTCCATGCTATCATCCGCCTGCTTTGAATTGCCCGGCGCCGCCGCGTCCACACGCAGCTAAGCCGTCCGGAAAAGCCGCTAGGTTAGTATGAATCCGCAGCCTTTTGAACCCAGAAAAGCACGCCGCCCTTTCGGCCTCCCGGCAATCGACCGCCTGATTGCAGGCGAATTGGCCAAAACGCTGTTCGCGGTGCTTTTCGTTCTGGTGGCCATCGTCGTCAGCCGGAAATTCCTGGCCATCCTGGCACGCGCCATCGAAGGCGAAGTCGCCACCGACACGATCTTCACTCTGCTGAGCCTGAAGGTCGTCGTCACCATCGCCGCCCTGTTGCCGGCATCCATGTTTCTCAGCGTGCTGATGGTGCTCGGCCGCATGTACCGCGACAACGAGATGACGGTGTTCGCCTGTGCGGGCGTAGGGCCGATGCGGATATACCGCTCCCTCCTGATCTTCGCCGGACCGCTTTGCCTCATCGGCGCATTCCTGTCCTTGCAAGCCATGCCGTGGTCCGAGCGCTTGAGCCAGGAACTCATCAGCAAGGACGAGAGAGGCGCAGACGTGCGCGGCATCAAAGCCGGCCGGTTCAACGAATTCAGCCAGGGCGACGTGGTGCTGTACGCAGAGGAGCTGAACACCGACAAGACCATGAGCAAGGTCTTTGCGCAGAGCCGCCGGGGCGATGAAACCGGCATCGTCGTCGCCGAAAGCGGCCATATGGAAATCAACGACGCGGGGGATCATTTCGTCGTCCTGAACAACGGCCGCCGCTATCAGGGCGTACCCGGACGCCCCGATTTCGTGCTCAACGAATTCCAGGCTTACGGTGTGCGAATCAACCCGCCCGAAGGCAGCCAGGCGGCGCTCAAGCGCGAAGCCGCGGACAGCCTGCATCTGTGGATTTCGGGCCGTCCCCGCGAACTCGCCGAACTCCAGCGCCGTCTGGCGGTGCCGCTGGGTACCTTTACCCTCACCCTCCTGGCGGTACCGATCGCGCGGACTTCGCCGCGCGGCGGCGTATGGGGCAATCTGATCAGCGCCTTCCTGATCTACATCATCTACGAGAACCTCCAGAAAATCTCCCAGGGCCTGCTCGCCACCGGCAAGTTGTCACTGGGAATGAGCTATGGCGGCATCTACGCGGTGATGCTGCTCGCCACCGCCCTGCTCCTGGGCCGCAACGCCGGCTGGCGCTGGGTGCGCGATACGGTTCTTGGGCGCCGATGAATACCCTGAACCATTATATCGGACGGGAAGTCGTCAAGGGGGCTGCGTTCGCCGCCCTGGTCCTCCTCGCCCTCCTCAACTTCTTCACCTTCGCCGACGAACTGCGCGACCTGGGCGAAGGGAATTACGGGCTCGGCAGCATCTTCCTCTATCTGACGCTGACCTCGCCCCATAGCCTGTACGAACTCATCCCCTCCGGCGCGCTGATCGGCGGGCTGGTGGTGCTCGGCAACATGGCGAACAACCATGAACTGGTGGCGATGCAGGCCGCCGGAGTTTCCCGGGGCCGCATCGTCTGGGCGGTCCTGCGGGCCGGCATCGTGATCTCGCTAATCTCGGTGGTCATCAGCGAATACGTCATTCCGCCGGCGGAACGGGCCGCCCAGATGCTCAAGGCCACCGAAACCAAACAGCAGGTCGCCTCCCAGACCAAATACGGCGTCTGGATCCGCGATGGCGACGTTTACGTCAATATCCGGGAAATCGAGAACCAGGAACAATTGGGCGACATCCACATCTTCGAAATCTCAGCCGACGGCAAACCCACCCTGGCAATGCATGCGGCGCGCGCCAGCTTCGACCGCGGCATCTGGAAACTCATGGACATCGGCGTCACCCGCTTCGACGCCGCGGGAAACGCCGCCGTGGCAGAACACAAGGAGCAGGAAGACTGGTCCTCGGTGCTGTCCCCCGACATGCTCGACGTGTTCATCGTCCGGCCGGAAAACCTGTCGGCGCAGGATCTCGCCAAATACATGGCCTATCAGACCGAAAATGCGCAGAAATCGCTGGCCGTGGAGCAGGCCTTCTGGGGACGCATGGTCAACCCGTTCATCACGCTGGCCATGCTGCTGCTGGCCATCCCCTTCGTGCTCAACGTTCGCCGGGACGTCGGCAGCGGCCAGCGGATCGTGGTCGGCGTCACGATCGGCCTCGGCTTTTATCTGACCAACAGGATGGTGTCCCATCTGGGACTGGTCTATGAACTGAACGCCCCACTGACGATGGTGACGCCTCCCCTCGTCGTCCTCCTCGCCGCCCTGGCGGCCTTCAGGCGCAGGCCCTAAACCCGCTCAGCCCGTCCGCAGCACCCTCGTATGCGAAACGATGTCCTGCAAGGTCCGGCGCTTCGCGTCGAACCAGCCCCATAGGGTACCCAAGCCCAGCGTAAGGACGCCGGCCAGCAACCGGACCGCGACTTGGGACCAGCGAAGCGCCCCCTGGTCCAGCGGGCAAAGACGGATGCGCCAGGCGCGCATGCCCGGCGTCTGTCCGCCATGTACCCAGAACCAGCCGAAGTAAAGGAAAACGAACGCCGCCAGGAGCGCCGAATACGCCGGCTGCCCGGGGCGGAAAGCCTGACCCGCATTCAAAGGCAAGACCAGCGCCGTGGCCGTGAACAGCAATCCCGCCAGCATGACGGCGTCGTAGAGAAACGCGGGGGGGGGGGGGGGGGTCCCCCCCCCCCCCCCCCCC
>JBFMDC010000059.1:0-37119 GCA_040753975.1 Pseudomonadota bacterium | reverse complement strand
CGGCCATCGAGCATACCGAACCGGAGAACGCGTTCGACCACTACTGGTACATGTGGAAGCTGCCGATGTTCGGCGAGACCGATGTCGACGCCATCCTGGCCGAGGCCGAAGCCTGCCACAAGGCGCATCCCAACAACCACGTCCGCCTGGTCGGCTACGACAACTTCAAGCAATCCAAAGGCACCGAAATGATCGTCTATCGGGGGAAGCCCGTTTGATAATAAGGCGCCCCAGCCTTTCACGCCGGCAGGACGCCAGTGACGCCAGGCCATCGATCCGGGCGAATTTATGGGCAAGCCGGAACTCCCGCCGAGCGGCAGGGAATTGCCTTCACTCTCTCGACTGCGCGAACACGCCATGAACCATACCAGCCAAGACTACCTGATTACCGAACAGCCCTACTACCGTCCGATCGGCAAGGAAGTCGAATTGTTCGAAGCGGCTTACCGAACGCGGATGCCGATGATGCTGAAAGGGCCGACCGGCTGCGGCAAGACCCGCTTCATGGAATACATGGCCTGGAAGCTGAAGCGCCCGCTGATCACCGTGGCCTGCAACGAGGACATGACGGCCTCGGACCTGGTCGGCCGCTTCCTGCTCGACGCCACAGGCACCCGCTGGCAGGACGGTCCACTGACCCTCGCCGCCCGCATCGGCGCCATCTGCTATCTCGACGAAGTCGTGGAAGCCCGCCAGGATACAACCGTCGTCATCCATCCGCTCACCGACCACCGCCGCACCCTGCCGTTGGACAAGAAGGGCGAGCTGGTGCATGCGCACCCGGATTTCCAACTGGTGATTTCCTACAACCCCGGCTATCAGAGCCTGTTGAAGGATCTGAAGCAGTCCACCAAACAGCGCTTCGGCGCGCTGGATTTCACCTATCCGCCCGCCGAGGCGGAAACCGAGGTGGTGCGCCATGAGAGCGGCGTGGACGATGAGACTGGCGGGAAGCTGGTGCAAATCGCCCACCGCAGCCGCAATCTCAAGGGACACGGTTTGGACGAAGGCATTTCGACGCGCCTCCTGGTCTACGCCGCGCAACTGATCGCCGCCGGAATCGACCCGAAGGACGCCTGCCATATGACTTTAGTACGTCCGCTCACGGACGACCCCGATATGCGCGACACCCTGGATGCGGCCGTGGCAACCTTTTTCTAAAGTGCGCCAGGACTCGACCGTTCCGTCGCCCGCGTCCCCCGACTTCGCTGACGCACTGCCCGAAGCCGACGCCACGGTAACGTTCCCGACCGATCGAAAGAGGTCAAGAACATGAGCATCACGCTCGACGATTACCAGGATATCCTGAGCGAACTCCCCGGCGAGTCCCTGGAGGTTCTCCGCGCGTCCTGGCTGGAGGCGGCGCGGGCCTTCAGCCCCAGGGGCCTGGACAATTATCTGAAAGGCGCGCTGGCGCTGAAAAATCTCGGACGCGGCGGCGAACTGGTGACCGTTTATCTCCAAAAGGCTCCGGAAATCGCACGGGAAATCGGCGAGGACGCCGTGCCCGAACTGGTGCATCAGGCCATGCTGATGGCTTCCCGCACCAGCGGCGCGGTCGTCGAGTTGATTTTTGCCACCGCTCCCACGGCTGCGCGCCGCCTGGGGGACCGGCAGCTGTTCGAAGGCTATCTGCAGTTGCTCAACACCCTGATCGCCCAGGCGCCGCGCGGCCTGCGTCCAATGCTGGACAAGCTCGACCAGCTTTTGGGACAACTCACCCTCGGGGGATTGCGGCGCTGGGCCCTGTGGGGCGCGCAGGCGCACCGCACGGATTTCCCCGGGCAGGTCCGCTACTTCGGATTGGAGAGCAAGGAATCGCAGGCGGTGTTGCAGCGCGAGCGCAAGGGTACCCTGTTCGTGGATGTGCAGCGGCGGCTCAACCTGTATCTGCGCGCCCTGTGGGGACGCGATTTCTTCATGCGGCCTACCAGCGGAGACTATGAAACCCGAGAAGGCTACCGGCCCTATATCGAGGACTATCTGATCCATCTGCCGGACGCCTTCGACGACTTCGAAGGCGTCAGCGGCATCGAACTGTACCGCGCCGCGGCGGCGCACGCCGCTGCCCATGTGGTCTACACCCGCCAGCCCATCTCGGCCGAAGGCCTCAGCGCCCTGCAAATGGCGGCCATCTCGGTGGTCGAGGATGCCCGCGTGGAAACCTTGGCGGAACGCTCCTTTCCGGGGCTGGGTCAACTCTGGCGCAGTCTGCACACGGCCTCTCCCGACCGGCAAACCAGCCTCGGCGATTATCTGAGCCGCATCGCGCGGGCGCTGCTGGATGAGGGCTATCGCGACGATCACCCCATCGTGGCGCGGGCGCGGGAGCTGTTCGCCGCCGCCCACGGCCGCCTCGGCGACAACGCCATCTCCTGGGATATCGGCGTCGCCCTGGCCCATGGACTCGGCGGGCTCGGCATCGCCTACAATCCGCGCACCGACGGGCCGACCGCGCCCTACCGGGACGACAACCGCTATTTCTGGGCCTTCGCGGAATACGATTTCGCCCGCGCCGCCCAGGCCGGCTATGAGAATCCGCGGCAGGTGCGCAAGTACGTCAACCTGATGGAGTTCGTCAACGAAATCGACGTGGAAACGGCGGGCGACGACGCCCAGGAAATCTGGGTGCTGGCCACCGAGTTGTTCCCCTACGAGGACGAGGGCGTCTCCTACAATCAGATGGAAGGCAAGGAGCCGGTGTCCGATCCGTATCACTACGCCGAATGGGATTACCAGATCCAGCTCGAACGGCCCGGTTGGTGCACCGTACTGGAGAAACGCGCCAAGTTGGGCGAGGTCAAGTCGGTGGACGACATCGTGGTCCGTCACAAGCCTATCGTAGCTCGCCTCAAACACCTGATCGAGGCCTTGCAGCCCCAAGGCGTGCAGCGGCTGCGGCGGCTGGAAGACGGCGACGAGATCGACCTCAACGCCGCCATCGGCGCCATGATCGACATCCGCAACGGCCGGATGCCCGAACCCCGCTTCATGATGCGCAACGTGCGCAAAGTGCGCGACTTGTCGGTGCTGGTGCTGCTGGATTTGTCCGAGTCCACCAACGAAACGGTGCGCGGCTCGGAGCAGACGGTGCTGGAACTGGCGCGGGAAGCGACGGCGCTGTTGGCCGACGCTATCCACAAGATCGGCGACCCGTTCGCCATCCACGGCTTCGCCTCCAACGGCCGCCACGACATCGAGTACTATCGTTTCAAGGACTTCGAGGCGGCTTACGACGACCAGGCCAAGGCCAGGCTGGCCGGTATCACCGGGCAGCTCTCCACCCGCATGGGGGCGGCCATGCGTCATGCCGGGCGTTATCTGGCGCAACGGCCTTCGGCCAAGAAGCTGCTGCTGATGGTGACCGACGGCGAGCCCGCCGACATCGACGTGCGCGATCCGCAATACCTGCGCTTCGACGCCCGCAAGGCGGTGGAGGAACTAGGCCGGGCCGGCGTGATGACCTATGCCCTGAGCCTGGACCCCCACGCCGACCCGTATGTCTCGCGCATCTTCGGCGCCAACCGCTACCTGGTGGTGGACCATGTGCAGCGGTTGCCGGAAAAGCTCCCGCTGCTGTACCTCGGACTGACCCGGTAAGCGCCGATGAAAGAAGCTCTTTCTCGCGACATCGAAGCCGCCGTCCGGGTGCTGCAGACCGGCGGCCTGGTGGCGTTTCCCACGGAGACCGTCTATGGGCTTGGCGCCGATGCCTGCAACCCCGCCGCCGTGCGGCGGATTTTCGAGGCAAAGGGGAGACCCCCGGATCACCCGCTCATCGTCCATTTCGCCCGCTTGGACAACCTGGAACATTGGACGCGGGATATACCGGATGCGGCCTGGCGGCTGGCGGAACGTTTCTGGCCGGGCCCCTTGACGCTGATCCTGAGGCGAAGAAACGCGCCCCTGGAGGTAACCGGGGGGCAGGAGACGGTGGGAGTGCGCATGCCCGATCATCCGGTGGCGCTCGCCCTGCTGGAGGCCTTCGGCGGCGGGGTCGCCGCGCCCTCCGCCAACCGTTTCGGGCGGGTGAGCCCGACCCGCGCCCGGCATGTGCGCAAGGAACTCAAGGGCAAGGTGGACATGATCCTGGACGGCGGGCCCTGCCGCGTAGGGGTGGAATCCACCATCCTCAGCCTGGCGGGCGGCCGGCCCCGGCTCTTGCGCCCGGGGTCGATTCCGCTGTCGGCGCTGCAAGAGGTGCTCGGGGAGGAAATCAGCGAGCCCGGAAACGGCGACGCCATCCGCGCGCCGGGCATGCTGCCCTCCCACTACGCTCCAGAGACACCCCTCGAGGTCTGGCCGCTGGAACACCTGAAACGCCGCGGCGAGGAATTGGCGCGCTCCGGCGTCAAGGCCGCCGCGATCCTGATCGGCCCGCCGCCGGACGCCGTGCGGGAGAGCCCCTGCTTTACGCCTTTTCCCATGCCCGCCCAGGCGGCGGACTACGCAAAACGCCTGTATGCCGTTCTGCGCCTGCTCGACCTTGCCGGCCACGACAGGCTGCTGGCGGAAGCCCCGCCGGCCACAGAAGACTGGCAGGCCGTCAACGACCGCCTGCGGCGGGCCAGCCGGCGGCGCTGAAGACCACGCGGCAACGGGAAAGATCGGACACAGGCCATGAACGAAATAGCTCACCCGCTAAGCAGTAACGCGCGGGACGGTTGCTACCGGCACCAACGGGTCGCCCTGCTCACCCAGCACGGCAAGGAAAGCGTGATCGCGCCGGCGCTGGAAGGGCCGCTGGGCTGTCGCGTCGAGAGGGTGGAGGGGTTCGACACCGATCTTCTCGGCACTTTCACCCGCGACATCGCGCGTGCGGGAACCCAACTGGAGGCGGCGCGAAAAAAGGCGCGCATCGGCATGGCACTGTCGGGGCTTTCCATCGGCATCGCCAGTGAAGGCGCGTTCGGCCCCGACCCGTTCACCGGGATGTTGCCCTGGAACGAGGAGATCCTGATCTGGATCGACGACCGGCTCGGCATCGAGATCGTCGCAGCCTCGGGCGGCAAGACCAACTTGTCCCACCGGCAGGTCGAAACGTTCGAGGAGGCCGAGGATTTCGCCCGCTCGGCGGGATTCCCCGAACATCGCCTGGTGGTCCGCGCGGAAGACGAAAATCATCCCCAGTTCCACAAAGGGCTGGCGGACTGGTCCAGCCTGCGGAAAGCGGTGACCTGGGCGCTGGATTCGGCGCCGAACCGGCGCGCCTTCATCGAGACCGATATGCGCGCTTTCGCCAATCCCACCCGCCTGGAAAACATCCGTCTGACCGCCGAGGATCTGGCCCGGCGCCTCAATTCCTTTTGTCCCGCCTGCGGCGCGCCGGGATTTTACCGGGCAGCGCCCGTTCCGGGGCTGCCCTGCGAGGACTGCGGCGCCCCGACCCGTGAGGCGAAGGCGGACATTCACCGCTGTGTCCGCTGCGAACATCGGGTGCTAACGGAGCGGGAGCGGGCCTATGCCCCGGCCCGATGTTGCGGCTACTGCAATCCTTAACCATGGAATCAGGTAGTGAATATATAATGCTGCGGATTTCCGCCTGTCTCGCCCACGGATCGGAATCCGTTTACCCCCAGACCTAATCAAGTCACCGAAAACCAGTAAGGATGATCAAGAAAATTCTGATCGCCAACCGCAGCGAAATTGCGGTGCGCATCATCCGCGCCTGCGCGGAGATGGGTATCCGTTCCGTGGCCATTTTCTCCGAGGCCGACCGTTTCTCCCTGCACGTGAAGAAGGCCGATGAGGCCTACTGCATCGGCAGCGAGGAACTCGCCGGTTATCTGAATCCGCATCGCATCGTCAATCTGGCGGTGGAAACCGGCTGCGACGCGATCCATCCGGGCTACGGCTTCCTCTCGGAAAACCCCGAGCTGGCCAGGATCTGCGCGCTACGCGGCGTCCGCTTCATCGGTCCTGGGGCGCAGACCATCCAGATCATGGGGGACAAGACCGAAGCCCGCAGGACCATGATCGCCGCCGGCGTGCCGGTCACGCCTGGCAGCGCGGACAATGTCGGCAGTCTGGAGGAGGCCCTGAACGAAGCCATACGCGTCGGCTATCCGGTGATGCTCAAGGCCACTTCGGGAGGAGGCGGACGCGGCATCCGGCGCTGCAACGACGAAAAGGAACTCAGGCAGAACTACCAGCGGGTGATTTCCGAAGCCACCAAGGCCTTCGGCTCGGCCTCCGTGTTCCTGGAAAAGTGCGTCCTCGATCCGCGCCACATCGAGGTGCAGATCCTGGCCGACTGCCATGGCAACGTGGCGCATTTGTTCGAGCGCGACTGCTCCATCCAGCGGCGCAACCAGAAGCTGATCGAAATCGCCCCCTCGCCCCAGCTCACGCCCGAACAGCGCGAACGGATCGGTGAACTGGCGGTGCGGGCGGCGCGGGCGGCGAACTACGAGAACGCCGGCACCGTCGAGTTCCTGCTCACCGCCGACGGCGAATTCTATTTCATGGAGATGAACACGCGCGTGCAGGTGGAGCACACCATCACCGAAGAAATCACCGGAATCGACATCGTCAAGGAACAGATCCGCATCGCCGAAGGCCATCCGCTCAGCTTCACCCAGAATGAGGTGCAGCCGCGCGGCTACGCCATCCAGTTCCGCGTCAACGTGGAAGACCCCAAAAACGACTTCCTCCCCTGCTTCGGCCGCCTCACTCGCTATTACGCCCCAGGCGGCCCCGGCGTGCGCACCGACACCGCCATCTACACGGGTTACCAGATTCCCCCCCACTACGACTCCATGGTCGCCAAGGTGATCGTCTGGGGACGCAGCTGGCCCGAGGCCGTCGCCCGCGGCCGGCGCGCCCTGAACGACATGGTGATCGGCGGCGTGCGCACCACCATTCCGTTTTATCAGGAAATCCTGAACCACCCGGAGTTCCAGGCCGGCAGGTTCCACACCGGCTTCCTGGCCGCCCATCCGGAACTGACGAATTATTCGCTCAAGCGCAGCCCGGAGGAGGCCGCCATTACCATCGCCGCCGCCATCGCCGCGCACGTAGGACTTTAAGTATGACGGAGATATCCATGAGCAAGGTTTACGTGACCGACACCGTGTTACGCGACGCGCATCAATCCCTGATCGCCACCCGTTTGCGCACAGAGGACATGCTGCCGGTCTGCGGCAAGTTGGACCAAGTCGGCTTCTGGTCGCTGGAAGTCTGGGGCGGGGCGACTTTCGACGCCTGTCTGCGATTCCTCAAGGAGGACCCCTGGGAGCGTTTGCGCAAACTGCGCCAGGCGCTGCCCAACACGCGCCTGCAGATGCTGCTGCGGGGCCAGAACCTCTTGGGCTACCGGCATTATTCGGACGACGTGGTGCGCGAATTCGTGCGTTTGGCTGCGCGCGAGGGCATCGACGTCTTCCGCGTGTTCGATGCGTTGAACGACATCCGCAATCTGAAAACCGCGCTGACCGCCGTGAAGGAACAGGGCAAGCACGCTCAGGGTACGATCTGCTATACCGTCAGTCCCGTGCACACGACCGCGCTCTATGTGAAGCTGGGGCGCGAAATGGCCGAAATGGGCGCGGACAGCATCGCCATCAAGGACATGGCGGGCTTGCTGACACCGCATGCCGCCGCCGAACTGGTCGCGGCTCTGCGCGAGCACCTGGACACCCCCCTGTTCCTGCACAGCCATGCGACCTCGGGTTTGGCCGAAATGTGTCAGCTCAAGGCCATCGAAAACGGCTGCCGGCACATCGACACCGCGCTTTCGGCCTTCGCCGGCGGCACCAGTCATCCGCCCACGGAAAGCATGGTGGCCGCATTGCGCGGCACCGAATACGACACCGGCCTCGATCTGGAACTGCTGCAAGGGCTTTCCGAATATTTCGCCCAGGTGCGCAAGAAATACCGCCAGTTCGAGAGCGAATTCACCGGCGTGGATACCCGGGTACAGCTCAGCCAAGTGCCGGGCGGCATGATGTCCAATCTGGCGAATCAACTGGAGGAGCAGGGCGCGCTGGATCGCATCCACGAAGTCTTCGCCGAAATCCCCCGTGTTCGGCGCGATTTGGGCTATCCGCCCCTGGTCACCCCCACCTCGCAGATCGTCGGCACCCAGGCCGTCCTGAATGTGGTCACGGGGGAGCGCTACCACACCATTACCAACGAGGTGAAGCGCTACCTGCAAGGCGGGTACGGCCAGCCGCCCGCGCCGGTCGACCTGGAACTGCGGCGCCGAGCCATCGGGCTGGAGCCGGTCATCGACGTACGCCCCGCCGACCTGCTGAAGCCGGAACTGGAGGCCTTGCGCGACGAAATCGGCGATCTGGCCGAAAACGACACCGATGTCATGTCGTTCGCCATGTTTCCCGAAGTGGCCAGAACCTTCCTCGAGGAGCGCCGGGACGGCACGCTTGCCCCCGAGCCGCTCCTGCCGGCGTCCACCGGAGCCGCAGGGCAGACGCCGGGGGAGCGATTCGCCCCCACCGAATTCAAGGTCTCGGTACATGGGGAAACTTACGACGTGCAGATCACCGGGGCCAACATCGGCGACCAGCGCCATCGGCGCTTTTACATCACCCTCGACGGCGTGCCCCAGGAAATCGACCTGGAAGTGCTCAGCGGTTACACGCGCGAATCCGCGCCTGGCACGCGCCCGGTTCCGAGCAAGCCGGGCGACGTGGTCACCACCATGCCAGGCAACATCGTTGACATTCTGGTAGGAACTGGCGATAAGGTCACGGCCGGCGATGGCGTACTGGTGACCGAAGCCATGAAGATGGAGACGCAGATCCAGGCTCCCATCTCCGGCACCGTCACCCGAATCCATGTGAGGAAGGGCGAACGCGTCAACCCCAACGAAGTGCTGATGGAAATCGAACCGTGAAGGCTCCTTGAGGCACCCCGTTCTTGACCCATGGAAAGCCAACGCAGGCCCGTCCCTTTCTCCACCCCCGCCGTGGCGTGGATTTCCAGTTCAGGCGTCAAGGTCAGCAGCCATTCATCTAAGCCGCCTGATTCGGAGAGGGAACAGCGACGCCAAACGCCGACCGAGGGTGAGGAATGCCGGCCAAGGCCCATGGTCACACAAATTAACCGAGCGGTTCACCGCCCGCTATTTTTCTTCTGGTTTGCCACCACTCTAAGGAGAGTTCTCATGAAAACCCTGCATATATGGCTCATCGTCGGTGTCCTCGGCTTACTGGTCGCGTGCGCCCCCGCCATGGAAGTCCGTCCACATAAATGGGCGCTAGCTGTGCAAACCGCCGAGACGCGCGAAGCGCACGAGGCGTTGGCCAAGCACTACGAGGAAGTGGCCAAGCAAATGGACGACGACGCGCAAGAAGAAAGGGAGATGCTGGCGCGGTATGAAGCGGACCCGCATAAATACGGCAAACGGATACTGGACTTGAAAGCCCACGCCCAGGCGATGATCCGCGATTTCGAACTGGCCGCCAAGGAAAGTAAGCAGATGGCCGAATACCATTGGCAGATGGCAAAAGAAGCCAAATAGGCCGGCTTACCGGCGACGCCGCCAAGTCTAGCTGTCATTCCCGCATGGATTCATGCCGGGCTGTCCTGCTGCCCCCCGCACCGCCTTCCGGCCGCGGGGGGGCGGTCCTGCGGGACATGACAGGCAGGCTTGGTTGTCCCAGCGCCTCGCTTCCAGGGTCAAAACAAACTTGCCCGCGCATTATCCAGGATGGCACTCACGGCGGGATGCTTCAGCCTCCTGCTTACGGTAACGGCATAGTACCGCTCCCGCACCGCCTCGATCCGGCCGACGACCTGGACGTCGTACTGCCGTTGAATCTCATGCTCCACCACGACCGGTGCGACAAACAATCCGACGCCGGCGGCGGCGAAGGTCTTGAGCAAGGCGCTGTCTTCGATTTCCGCCTTGATTTCAGCGCACAGTCCCTCGGCATCGAACCACTGATCGAGCGAGCGCCGCAGCGCGGTATTCGGCGTCGGCAGCAGAAACGGAGCGCCGTCAAGGGAGCGCGGAAAGTCGTCGGCATAGCGCGCGGCCAGCGGCCGGGTTCCAAAAACCGCCACGGCGCATTCCCCCAACAGATGGTTGAACGCGTGGGCACCGATCGAAGGCGGGGCGGGTACGTCCGACAGCACCATGTCGATACCGTGCAGCGAAATTTCCGCCAGCAGACGCTCCGCCTTATCTTCATAACAGAGCATCTGTACCGGTTCCGCCAGATGAAGAGCCGGCTCGATGAGGCGATAGGCGACCAGCTTGGGCAGGGCGTCCGCCACACCCACACCGAGGCGCAGCCCCCGTCCGCCGGGCCGGCCCTTGAGGGTGTTGGTCAGCTCCCGTCCGAGCGCGAAGATTTCCTCCGCGTAGTGAAGTACAGCACGCCCCGTATCGGTCAGCGCCAGTTTGCGCCCATTCTTGTAGAAGAGCTTTTCGCCGATCTCCTGTTCGAACACCGCCAATTGACCGCTGATAGTGGGTTGTGCCAAATGCAGTTTTTCGCACGCGCGCGAGATGCCGCCTTCCTTCGCCACATTCCAAAAATAATAAAGGTGCTTGTAGTTCAATTGCTCCATAGCAGAAAACAATCGATAATTTCGATATCAGATATAGATATATTCTAATTTACGATATCAATGATCATCGGTAATCTGTAGGCCGTCAACCCCGTTTACGAGAAAAATCCGTGCAGAAGCTGATACAGGGTCCCCATCATTGCCAGACCGCGGTCTTCGGTTCCCCGCGCGAACTGTTCGAGCGTCTCGCCCAGGGGCAATCGCCCGAGGTGCCGCTCATCACCTGTTCGGATTCCCGCATCACCCCCTTCTGCGGCCATTCCCATTGCGGTGCCATGATAAGGACCGCTTGAACAGCCTTCGAGCCGCGATTTTCCAGCCTTGAGCCGATGGCTGTCTCATACAGAGTCCACCCACTCCGATGAAGGTGTTTACTGTAGCTACCGATGCTGAGGGATACTTTCCTTTGCTCCAGCAAACCTGCTCCGACTTTGGTTACGATCTGCACGTGCTTGGCTGGAGACAGGCGTGGACGGGACTCCTCCTGAAGCCCGAACTCTATACGCGAGCGCTGGAAACCTTGCCCGCCGGTGAAATCGTGTTGTGCGTCGATGCGTTTGACGTATTCGTCATGGCGCCGGTCGAGGAAGTGCGCCGCAAGTTTGTGGAGTCCGGCCATGCCGTTCTCTGCTCCGCAGACCGCGAATACACCAGCATCGAATGGATCCAAAGGATCGCCGATAAAATGATGACGGACGATTTGTCCTTTAGTCCGGACAAGTTTCCAACCCCGACCGCGCGTTATAAACGTCTCAATTCCGGACTTATCGTCGGTTATGCGGGAGCACTGCGCGATGTCCTGGCCGGTGCACGCAGACTGATCGCCCCCGGAATTCGCAATGACCAGACGCCGCTTACCAAATATTATCTACAGCATCCCGACAAGATCGCGCTGGATACCCGATGTGCAATCTTTCAGAGCCTCGCGCCTACGCGCGGGTTACTGGCATGCGGAAGCATCTCAGGCGACGACAGGGGGGCTGATGTGCACTGGGAACAGCGGGCCGACGGCACACGTCGGCTACGCAATCCGGAAACCGGAGAGTATCCATGCATTTTCCATGGTTACGGGAATCTCGACATGACACCGCTGATTGGCGAAGCGGGCTACACGCCACCCCGCTATAAAATGGACAGAAAGCTGCGTCATTTCCGCAACCATGTGTTCTATTATGTGAAGCGCTCGCTGCCGTTTGCCGCGCACTGTCTCCGTCACGATCTTGGCCGCGGTATCGAGAAAGTCATCAACCGGTTCCGGCGAAATCCGTCCGAATATAGGTGATTGATATGTGGGCGAAACTGACCGAAGTTATTGAAACCCGAGGGAGCAGCGGTCCAAACCAAGTCCACGCCATGATGATCGCCCTCCGCGAGTGGAAATCGCGCACGGCGTTGCGCGCACGGCACCGGGCAACACGCCTTGGAGGTGGTTCCTCCCGCCGCAAGGATTGAATCCCCCTGCAACCATACCCATGTCGAGAACACGGTAAACCTTCCTCCGCCCCCGTGCAGGTTTGCCGGCGGCAGATATCGGGAATCGACTCAATAATTTAGTTACATCGCTGAAGAAACGCCTTAGAAATGGCCAATTACTACTTAAAAGACCGACCGCCAATGTTGGAAACTGAATCTCCCAGGCCTGCCCGTCGGGAGACGGGTGTTGCCGAATGCACTCGACCAGGATGCGTTTTTGCCGCTGGGCTCCGCGCTTTCGCCGAAAACTATGACCTGTTCCTCGTCGACCAGTGGGGCGTCCTGCACAACGGCCAGACGGCATACCCTGGCGTCGCCGAGTGCCTTCGGCAACTGCTCTCACTGGGGAAGCGTATTGTGATTCTCAGCAACTCGGGGAAGCGGGCAAAAGCCAATTCCTTGCAGTTGGCATCGATGGGCATTACCGAGGACTGTTACACCTTGCTGATCACATCCGGAGAAATCGCACGGGAAAGCCTGTCGTCGCGAACACACCCGTTCTTGCCCGCTTTGGGCCATCGCTGCCTGCTCTTGAGCAGCGACGGGGACAGTTCCCCTGCGGACGGACTGGATATCGAATTGGCGCCGACCGTAGTCGCAGCCGATTTCATACTCCTTGCCGGTGTCAGCGACAGCCGTCCGATGGAGTTCTACCAACAGATACTCGACGATGCCTCTGCGCGCCGGCTCCCCCTCGTTTGCTCCAACCCGGACCTGGTTCGGCTCTCGCGCAAAGGGCTGGTGTTCAGCGCAGGCGAGGTGGCTCGCCGCTACGAGCGAATGGGGGGAGTGGTCCACTATATCGGCAAACCCTATCCGATGATTTACGAACACTGCCGGAAGATTTTGCCCGACTTCGAATCGAGCCGAGTGATTGCCATTGGAGATTCCTTTTTTCATGACGTAGTAGGCGGCGCGAGATTCGGACTGGCGACCGCTTTCATTACCGATGGAGTTCACAAAGTCGACTTCGCCGACACCACGGACGAGGCCGATATACTTCGAAAGCTGACGGAATTCGCGCAAAGCTACGAGGTATGGCCAGACTGGATCATCCGCAGATTTCAATGGTAGAGGCAATCGTTGAGGATTCAAAAAACCCAAAGCCGCCAAGCTTTGCATAGGGTATGCCTGGGATATGGTGGTTGTACCTGTCAACATAGCGCTGACCTGTCAATAGAGTTGCGCAACGGCTATTTGACACGCATAACTCTTAAGTAATTACACGGTACTCCAAAGACGAAACCTTCGCTAAGACCAGGCATGACTTCCTATCATTTGACCCACTTGAAGCAGCTCGAAGCGGAAAGCATCCACATCATCCGCGAAGTCGCCGCCGAGTTCGAAAACCCGGTGATGCTCTATTCGATCGGCAAGGACTCCTCAGTCATGCTGCATCTGGCCATGAAGGCGTTCTTTCCCGGCAAGCCGCCGTTTCCCTTGTTGCACATCGACTCGACCTGGGAATTCCGGGAGATGATCGAATTCCGCGATCGGCTCGCCCGCGAGAAAGGATTGGATCTGATCGTCCATATCAACGAGGAAGGGGTAAAGCTGGGCGTAAACGTCTTTACCCACGGCAGCGAGAAGCATACGGACATTCTAAGGACCGAGGCGCTAAAGCAAGCGCTCGATAAGTATCGGTTCGACGCCGCCTTCGGCGGGGCGCGCCGCGACGAGGAAAAATCCCGCGCCAAGGAGCGCGTCTATTCATTCCGTGACCAATACCACCGCTGGGACCCCAAGAACCAGCGTCCGGAACTTTGGAGTCTCTACAACGGCAAGATCAACAAAGGCGAGAGCATCCGCGTGTTTCCCCTCTCCAACTGGACGGAGCTGGACGTATGGCAATACATCTACCTGGAGAACATCCCCATCGTGCCCTTGTATTTCGCCAAGGAAAGGCCGGTGGTCGAGCGCGACGGCGTGCTGATCATGGTGGACGATGAACGCATGCCCTTGGCCCCCGGCGAACAGCCGGCGATGAAAAGCGTGCGCTTCCGGACTCTGGGCTGCTATCCCCTGACCGGCGCCGTCGAGTCCACGGCCGCGACCTTGCCGGAGATCATCCAGGAAATGCTGCTGACCACCACGTCCGAACGGCAGGGCCGGGTCATCGACCACGATCAGGCCGGATCGATGGAGAAGAAAAAGAAAGAGGGGTACTTTTGATGAAAACCTCCCTGTTTTCACTCGCCTCATCCCCGTGGCCCGCCCTATGGGCGGCATGGGGATATGCCGCGTGAAATCCTCTCCCGGAGAATTTGCAATGGCTAGACGAGTTCCCCACGGCCTGTTCGTGACCGGTACTGACACCGGCGTGGGCAAGACCCAGATCGCCGCCGCCCTGGCCCGCCTGCTTCATGAGCGGAATCTGGTCGTGCGCCCCAGAAAGCCCGTGGAATCGGGCTGCCGGCAAGAACACGACCATCTCGTACCGGAGGACGCCCGAACGCTCCAGACCGCAGCTCGCACGAACGACCCCTTGGAACGCGTCTGTCCCTATCCTTTGGAACCGCCCCTTTCCCCGGAACGCGCTGCAATGTTGGCCGGCCTGCGTTTCGGTTTGGACGACGTGCGGGCCGCTTGCCTCGAAGGGGTAGCCGAGACCGATTTCCTGCTGGTGGAAGGCGCTGGTGGATTCTATTCCCCGCTGGCGCCCGGCATGCTCAACGCGGACCTGGCCGCAGCCCTGCCCTTGCCGGTTCTGCTGGTGGCGGCGGACCGCCTGGGCACCATCGGCCACACCCTGCTTACCATAGAGGCGATCAGACGCCGCGGTTTGGACCTCATCGGGGTGGTATTGAACCAGATTGACCCCGCCCATGACCCACGCATGGACAACGCCGCCGACCTGTCCCGCTGGCTGAACCGTCCCGTGATCGTGACTGGGCGGTTCGACGTGGCCGCCGAACCGGGATGGATGATGCTCCGTCCGAAGCTGGCCCCCCTGGCGAACCGCCTGGCGATCGGTTCTCGGGCAAGCCGGCTCTGAGAGGTCGTGAACTCGCTGTAGACGTCCCCGGACGTGTGGTGGACGTTTTGGAGACCCGCCTCCAGGGAAAGGGCTTGCAACCCGGCCTTCCTGCCGACTTCGGCATATTGGGAGTCGGCAAACTTTAGCTTGAACTCCACCTTCCCATTCCGCAAACTTGACCGGGAGTCCGGGAATCCGCGACTTTGCGTTGTTACTCAAGGCTCATCCGTCCCGCAGGGTCTGCCATGGCCAAACCGCCAGTGATCACGCTGAAACATCATGCGATCGAGATCGATTACCCACGGCTGTTCGAGGGCAAAGACAGCGAGCATCGCCGGGAATTTCTGCTGCGCGGCTTCGAGCTGGACGAAGTCATTTCCGTGGAAATCGACCAAAGCCGCGGTTTGGCATTGGTCCATGTCCGCCCCAAGCACCCCGCCCTCGCCGGCGTTCTGGAACGTTTCGCGGGCAAGCTGGCGGAAAACCGTTTGGCGGCGGCCTTGTTGCCTTGCCCCTATTTCACCCTGCAGCGGCAAGATGGACGAGTCGTTTATGCCAGACAACCCGCGACCGCCACGGGGCCGCGACGTTGGATCTACCTCGGACTGGGCATCGCCTTTTTCGGACTGAGCATCATCGGCGCGGTGAGTCCGCTGGTGCCAACGACACCGTTCGTCATTCTCAGCAGTTACTTCGCCCTGCGTTCGTCGCCGAGATTCAACGGATATCTGGTACGGTCGAAGCTCTTCGGCACCATCCTGCACGACTGGCACATCCTCGGGGCGATGCGCCGTTCCACAAAGCGGAACACGCTGATTTTCATGGCCGCAGTCTCCGTTCTGACTCTTGCATTCGTGCCCATCCCGCCGGCATCCGTCCCGGTCGCGCTTGCCGCCTCCTTGTTCAGCTTCGGTTTTATCCTCCAATTACCGGCGGTGGAGGACCCGGTCCCCGGGGCCGGGGAACCGACCCGAAGAGCGGCGAAGCTGAAACTGGTGTTTGCCGGGTGAAGGCGGCGCGAGGGCGTCCACAAACCGGGTTTCGAATGCGGAGGCGTCTGCGATATGTGGTGCCCCTTGGATTGGACGATGCCCTTCGTCCGAGCGCGGGATCTGGCATGATCCGGAATGAGTGAACCGTCCGAACCATGAACCAAAGCCTCCGCCTGATTACGATCGCTTTGTTGCTGTCTGGCTTGGCGGGCCTTACCTACGCCGTTGTGCGGCACTTCCTGGTTTCGATCGCCTGGGCGGTCTTCGTGTCCTACGTCGCCTGGCCGTTGCATGCCTGGAGCCGCCGGCGGTTTGAGGGGCGGGAAACCCTTTCGGCGCTGGTGACCACGGCGCTCCTGGGAGCGGTGGTATTGGCGCCCTTGATCTGGCTGGCCGTCTTGCTGCAAGGCGAAGTGTCGGAACTGATCCGGTCCCTCCCGGACTGGCTGGAACAAAAACCCACGCTGCCCGATTTCGTCTCGGATATTCCCTACTTCGGCAACGAACTCCAGGCCGTGGTCGATCAGTTCGAAGATCTGCACGGCCTGTTGAAACAGCACGCGCCCGAGTGGGTCCGGCGCCTTGGCTCTCCGCTGCTCGGAATCATGACCACCCTCGTGCAGAACGCGACCGTTTTGCTCATGACGCTGTTCACGCTGTTTTTCCTGTTCCGCGACGGCCCGCAATTGGCGTGGCAGATCAGGCAGGTTTTTACCCGAGTCCTCGGCGAGCGGTTGAAAGGATATTTCGCGACGATCGAAGCGACCGTCAAGGCGGTGCTCTACGGCATCGTCCTGGCCGCCCTGGCGCAGGGGTTCCTGGCCGGCCTGGGCTACTGGGCGGTCGGTACCAAGGCGCCGATCGTGCTCGGGATAGTGACGACCTTCATCGCAATGATCCCGTTCGGGACGCCATTTGCCTGGGGCTCGATCAGCATCTGGCTGCTGTTACAGGGCGAGACCTGGGCGGGCATCTCCTTGGCCCTTTGGGGTACCCTGGTGATCAGTTGGATCGACAACATCATCCGTCCCCTGGTGATCAGCAGTTCGACGCAAATACCCTTCGTGCTGGTGATGTTCGGTGTCCTGGGAGGGCTTGCCACCTTCGGCTTCATCGGCCTGATCCTGGGGCCGGTGATCCTGGCGATGGCCCTGGCGGTGTGGCGGGAATGGCTGCAATTGCAGGCGACGGAACTTCATGGAGAGGGTGGAAACGACACATCGACACACGGGCATCTCTAGAAATTCCGAGGCGCCCCGCCATTTTCAACCGTCCAAGCGGTGGAAAATGTTAGCCAAGCTCAAACCGCGTTTGGGCTTGGCGAGGAGATAAATCGCCGGGAGGGCGATTTATCATTGTCCCCTGAAGATTATGAGGGTCCCCGAAAGGCGGCTCGGAATTCACTGGATTCGTTCATGAACAAGCAAACGCAGTTCAACCTCTGGTATTTCATGCTCGCCGTGATGGCGGTCATTTATCTGCACGAGCTTTGGGTAGCCAGCCAAGAGGTGGAGCACATCACCTACAGCGAGTTCCAGCAGGCGCTGAAAAACGGCGAGATCGAGGAGGTTCAGATTTTCAGCAACACCGTCCGGGGCACATTCGTACAGGCGAGACCGGGCGGCCAGAAACAGTTCATCGCGGTTCGCGTCGAGCCCGATCTCGCAAGAGAATTGGAACAATACGGTGTGAAGTACGGCGCGGTAGTGGAGACCACCTGGCTGCGCGACCTGCTCTCCTGGGTCATCCCCGCGCTGGTGTTTTTCGCCCTCTGGATGTTCCTGTTGCGCCGGTTCGCGGAGAAGCAGGGCATGGGAGGCGGCTTCCTCTCCATCGGCAAGAGCAAGGCCAAGGTCTATATGGAAACCGACACCAAGGTGAGTTTCCACGATGTCGCCGGGGTGGACGAGGCCAAGGAAGAGTTGAAGGAAGTCGTTTTGTTCCTGAAACAGCCCCAGGATTGGGGCCGCCTGGGGGCCCATGTGCCCAAGGGCGTGCTGCTGGTGGGGCCGCCCGGCACCGGCAAGACCCTCCTGGCGCGCGCCGTGGCGGGCGAGGCGGGGGTTCCCTTCTTTTCCATCAACGGCTCCGAATTCGTGGAGATGTTCGTCGGCGTCGGCGCCGCCCGGGTGCGCGATCTGTTCGAGCAGGCCCGGCAGCAGGCGCCGGCCATCATCTTCATCGACGAACTGGACGCCCTGGGCCGGGCGCGCGGCGCGTTTCCGGGCGTGGGCGGGCATGACGAGCGGGAGCAGACCCTCAACCAACTGCTTTCGGAGATGGACGGATTCGATCCCAGCGCGGGTTTGATCCTGCTCGCCGCCACCAATCGCCCGGAGATCCTCGATCCGGCCCTGTTGCGCGCGGGTCGCTTCGACCGGCAGGTGCTGGTGGATCGGCCCGACAAGACCGGCCGGGTGCAGATTCTGCATGTGCATCTGAAAAAGGTGCGGCTCGCCGAGGATGTGGACCCGGAAAAGATCGCCGCCCTGACGCCGGGCTTTTCCGGGGCGGATCTCGCCAATCTGGTGAACGAGGCCGCCGTGCTGGCCACCCGGCGGGCTGCGGAGGCCGTGGCCCTGGACGATTTCACCCGGGCGGTGGAGCGGATCGTGGCGGGGCTCGAGAAGAAGAACCGCTTGTTGAACCCCCTGGAACGCAGGATCGTCGCCTACCACGAGATGGGGCATGCCCTGGTCGCCCTGTCCCTGCCGGGTCAGGATCCGGTCCACAAGATTTCCATCATCCCCCGCGGCATTGGCGCCCTGGGCTATACCATCCAGCGGCCCACCGAAGACCGTTTCCTGATGACCCGTGAAGAGCTGGAGAACAAGATGGCGGTGCTCCTGGGCGGGCGGGCCGCGGAACGGATCGTGTTCGGACATCTCTCCACCGGCGCCGCCGATGATCTCGCCAAGGCCACCGACATCGCCCGCAGCATGGTGATGCGCTACGGCATGTACGAGAAGCTGGGGCACGTCGCCTATGAGGCCGAACGGCCGAGCTTCCTCGGTGGCCCCCAGTTCCCGGAAATGCGCCGGGAATTCAGCGAGGACACCGCGCGGGAGATCGACTGCGCGGTGCGGGAGATCGTGACCCGGGCCTTCGATGCCGCGACCTCGACCCTGGAGCAACGGCGGGACTGGCTCGAACGGGGCGCCCAGCTGCTCCTCGAAAAGGAGACTCTGGTCGAGGAAGACCTAGCGGCATTCCGATTGCCCCTCGGGGCGTCACGGTCGGGGGGCCCGGATCGGGCGGATGAAACGGCTTGAGCGTAGAGCAATGAATCCATGTTCGTGCCCGCAACGATGACGAAGGCGCGCCGGCGCTTGTGGGGATTGCTGCTGTTCGCCTTCGCCATGGCGGCGGTCGTCGCCTTCCTGCCGCCCTTGGCCCAGCCTCAGACCTACCATCGTTTCGCCGATGGACGCGCCTTGTTCGGCTTGCCCAACTTTCTCAACGTGGTCTCCAACCTGCCTTTCCTCCTGGTGGCGATGCTGGGACTGGCGGCTCTTCACCGGCCTCGGCCCGGCGCCTTCGTCGAGGGGAGGGAGCGGCTGCCCTGGGCGGTGTTCTTCCTGGGTCTCACGGCGACCGGTTTCGGCTCGGCCTGGTATCACCTGGGCCCAGACAATGCCAGTCTGTTCTGGGACCGGCTTCCGCTGAGTGTGTGTTTCGGCGCGCTGCTTGCCGCCATGATCGCCGAGCGCGTGTGCGTCCGGGTCGCCCTCGCGCTGCTGGCGCCCCTGGTCGGCACGGCCATCGGCACGGTCCTGTACTGGCGCTTCAGCCAAACCGGGGGGGCCGAAAACGTGCTGCCTTATTTCGCTTTTCAGGCCGGCGCGATCCTGTTCGGCGTGTTTCTGGTGCGTTTTTTCCCGCCTGCCTACACGCATGAGTCGGACCTAGTGCGCGCGGCGGCGTTCTATGCCGCGGCGGTAGCCGCCGAATACTTCGACCCGGCCATCTTCGCCATCGGGGGCGTAGTCAGCGGGCACACCCTGAAGCACTTGTTGGCGGCGCTGGCGGTTTATCAGTTGGTGCGGATGCTGCGCGAGCGCAGCCTGATTTCCGGAACACCGCCAGGAGGCCGCTCGAATTGAGGAAGGTCAGCGGGTAAGGCCGGAGATAGGGAAACGTTCAGAGCGGCCGCAGCGTTCATGCTCCAAGGATGCGCGATCGCCACGACCGTCAGATCGGGGGCCAATCCGCCAAGAACAATACAGCCCGTTCCCGCCCAGGAATTTCCCTGCGGACGCAGAGCTTGAAATCCCCCCTTCAATGCATTACCGTGGGTAGTCCGTAAGGCTGGGGGTGCCTGGCGAATGGCCGGGCTGAGACACACCCTTCGAACCTGATCCGGCTCATACCGGCGTAGGGAAGCTGAGCTTTCGAGCTGTTCGAAGATCCGATCGACATCCTCCCCCGCGCGCCTTATCCGTGTCCAACCAGGAGCCAGCGATGAGCGCGATCCCCCAAGAATTCCTGCACGAGGCGGTCACCGCCAAGAAAGCTTCGATCCAGCCGTTCGCGGCCTCGGAAAAAGTCTACGTCCAGGGCAGCCGCCCGGACCTGCGCGTCCCCATGCGCAAGATCAGCCAGTCGGACACGCCGACGAGCCTCGGGCGGGAGCAGAATCCGCCGGTCCACGTCTACGACACCTCCGGCCCCTATACCGACCCCGCGGTTTCGGTCGATCTGAGGCAGGGCCTGCCTCCCTTGCGCGATGCCTGGATCGGGGAGCGCGGCGACACCGAGCGGCTGGCCGGCCCCAGTTCCTCCTACGGGCGCCAGCGCCAGCACGATCCTGCCTTGGCTTCCTTTCGCTTCGAGCACATCCGCGCCCCTCGCCGGGCGAAGGCGGGCGCCAACGTCACCCAGATGCACTATGCCCGGCGGGGCCTCATCACCCCGGAGATGGAGTTCATCGCGATTCGTGAGAACCAGAAGCTGGACGCCCTGGCGGAGATGTACAAGTTCCAGCATCCGGGCGAAGCCTTCGGCGCGGCCATCCCGAAGGTCATCACGCCGGAGTTCGTGCGCGACGAAGTGGCGCGGGGCCGCGCCATCATCCCCAACAACATCAACCACCCGGAATCCGAGCCGATGATCATCGGCCGCAACTTCCTGGTGAAGATCAACTGCAACCTGGGCAACTCGGCCGTCACCTCGTCCATCGAGGAAGAAGTCGAAAAGATGCTGTGGGCCATCCGCTGGGGCGGGGACACGGTGATGGATTTGTCGACGGGCAAGCACATCCACGAAACCCGCGAGTGGATCATCCGCAATTCGCCCGTCCCGATCGGCACCGTGCCGATCTATCAGGCCCTGGAGAAGGTCGACGGCAAGGCCGAGGAGCTGACCTGGGAAATCTTCCGCGACACGCTCATCGAGCAGGCCGAGCAGGGGGTGGACTATTTCACCATCCACGCCGGCATCCGCCTGCCCTTCATCCCGCTGACCGCCCGGCGCGTCACCGGCATCGTCTCGCGCGGCGGCTCCATCATGGCCAAGTGGTGCCTGGCGCATCACAAGGAATCCTTCCTCTACACCCATTTCGAGGACATCTGCGAGATCATGAAGGCCTACGACGTGGCCTTCTCCTTAGGCGACGGCCTGCGGCCGGGGTCGATTGCCGACGCCAACGACGAAGCCCAGTTCGCGGAGCTGCGCACCCTGGGCGAGCTGACGCAAATCGCCTGGAGGCACGACGTGCAGGTGATGATCGAAGGCCCCGGCCACGTGCCCATGCACATGATCAAGGCCAACATGGAGGAGCAGTTGAAACACTGCCACGAGGCGCCCTTCTACACCTTGGGGCCCCTGACCACCGACATCGCCCCCGGCTACGACCACATCACCTCGGCCATCGGCGCCGCCATGATCGGCTGGTACGGCACGGCGATGCTGTGCTACGTGACGCCCAAGGAACATTTAGGGCTGCCCAACAAGCAGGACGTGCGCGACGGCATCATCGCCTACAAGATCGCCGCCCATGCCGCCGACTTGGGGAAAGGCCACCCCGGCGCCCAGGCGCGCGACAACGCGCTATCGAAGGCCCGCTTCGAATTCCGCTGGCAGGATCAGTTCAACCTGTCGCTGGACCCGGAAAAAGCCCTGGAATTCCACGACGAGACCCTGCCGCAGGAAGGGGCCAAGCAAGCGCATTTCTGCTCCATGTGCGGCCCGCATTTCTGTTCCATGAAGATCACCCAGGACGTGCGCGACTATGCCCGCGAGCACGGGCTGGACGAGGCGCAGGCCCTGGCGAAAGGCATGGAAGAAAAGTCGGACGAGTTCGTGAAGAGCGGGGCCGAGGTCTACCGCCGCACCTGATGGCGACGATGAATTCCTCCCAATCGAACGCACCGCCGGTCAAGCCCGGCGGCCTGCCTCTCCTCGGCCATATCCTGGAGTTCGGCCAGAATCCCCATGCTTTCATGATGGCCTTACGGCGCGAGTTCGGGGACGTGGCCGAGTTCCGGATGTTCCATCAGCGCATGGTGCTGCTCACCGGCAGCCGGGCCAGCGAGGCCTTCTACCGGGCGCCGGACGAGGTGCTCGACCAGGGTCCGGCCTATAGGATCATGACCCCGATCTTCGGCCGCGGCGTGGTGTTCGACGCCCGCATCGAGCGCAAGAACCAGCAGCTGCAGATGCTGATGCCGGCACTGCGCGACAAGCCGATGCGCACCTATTCCGAGATCATCGTCGCCGAAGTCGAGGCCATGATCCGGAACTGGAGCAGGGCCGGCACCATCGACCTGCTGGAGCTCACCAAGGAACTCACGATCTACACCTCCAGCCACTGCCTGCTAGGATCGGAGTTCCGCCACGAACTGAACGCCGAATTCGCCGAGATCTACCGCGACCTGGAAATGGGCATCCAGCCGATCGCTTACGTCTTCCCCAACCTGCCGCTGCCGGTGTTCAAGCGGCGCGACAAGGCGCGCGTCCGGCTGCAGGAACTGGTGACCCAGATCATGGAGCGGCGCGCCCGATCGCAGGAGCGCAGCACCAACGTGTTCCAGATGCTGATCGACGCCAGCTACGACGACGGCAGCAAGCTGACGCCCCACGAAATCACCGGGATGCTGATCGCCACCATCTTCGCCGGGCATCACACCAGTTCGGGCACCACCGCCTGGGTGCTGATCGAGCTGCTGCGGCGCCCGGAATACCTGCGCCGGGTGCGGGCGGAGATCGACGCCCTGTTCGAGGCTCATGGCCGGGTGACCTTCGAGGCCCTGCGGCAGATGCCGGAACTGGAAAACGTCATCAAGGAAGTGCTGCGGCTGCACCCGCCGCTGATCCTGCTGATGCGCAAGGTGATGAAGGACTTCGAGGTCCAGGGCATGCGCATCGAGGCCGGCAAGTTCGTCTGCGCCGCGCCCTCGGTCACCCACCGGATTCCTGAGTTGTTCCCCAACCCGGAACTGTTCGATCCCGACCGCTACACCCCGGAGCGGGCCGAGGACAAGGATCTGTACGGCTGGCAGGCTTTCGGCGGCGGCCGGCACAAGTGTTCGGGTAACGCCTTCGCCATGTTCCAGATCAAGGCCATCGTCTGCGTCCTGCTTCGGAACTACGAATTCGAGCTGGCGGCGGCCCCTGAAACCTACCGGGACGACTACAAGAAGATGGTGGTCGAACCGGCCTCGCCCTGCCTGATCCGCTACCGCAAGCGCGAGCTGCCGGCCGCGGCGGGAGCGGCGGATGGGGTCCGGGCGGAATCGGCCGATAAGCTCGAAGGCCCGTTCCGGGTCGGCATCGACTGGGATTTGTGCAAGGGCCACGGCAACTGCATGGCCGAAGCGCCGGAGATTTTCCATGTCGACGAAGAGGGGCGCCTGACCCTCCTCAGCGAAACGCCCGATTCCCTCCTGGCGGAAAAAGCCCTGGCAGCGGAGAAGTTCTGTCCGACCCGGGCCATCAAGATCCTGCCGCAAGACGCTTAAGATGCTGCTCTCGCTCCGCTACAACTTCCTGTTCGTCCACATCGCCAAGACCGGCGGCACCAGCGTGCGCGACTCGCTGTGGCGCTACAAATGGACCGATCCGGCGCGGATTCCGCAATTCCTGTGCAGCAAGCTCAGCGGGCTCACCGGGCACGAGATCGGCGCCAAGTTCCCGCGCCACGCCAAGGCCATCGCCGCCATGGAGATGCTGCCGCGCGATGTGTACCAGAAGCTGTTCAAGTTTGCCTTCGTGCGCAACCCCTGGGACCTGCAGGTCAGCTCCTACCATCACATCCGGCGCGAACGCCCGGACCTCCTGGAGGGCCGGGAAGGCTTCGAGGCGTTCCTGCGCTGGAAGCTCGATCCCGAACGCCCGCCGCAGTACCATGCCGACATGTCGATCGAACTGCAGACCGACTACCTGATCGACCTGCGTGGCAATCTCATCGTCGATTTCGTCGGACGCTACGAACGCCTCGCCGAGGACTTCGAGGAAGCCTGCCGCCGCATCGGCATCGCCTGCCCCAGGCTGCTGCACAGCCGCAAGGCGACCGACCGCGGCAGGGACTACCGGCGCTACTACGACGACGCCACCGCCGAACTGATCGAAGCGCACTACCGCCCGGACGTCGAACGCTTCGGCTACCGCTTCGACGACCCCTTCGACTCCGCTCAGGGCAAGCCCTTAGGCTCCGGTTCCCCCGTGCGGAGTCGAGGGGCTCACGGCGAGCCTTTTTTGTGACGGAGCGGCCGGCCTCCATCCTGATCATCCGGCTCGGCGCCATCGGCGACATCGTCTTCGCCTCCGCGCTGATCCCGGTGCTGCGGCAGGCCTTTCCCGACGCCCGGCTGGTCTGGCTGGCGGATGAGGCCAACAAGGACCTGCTGATCCACAATCCCAGGCTGGACCGGGTCGCGACCTGGCCGCGTTCGCGCTGGCGCGCGCTGCGACAGGGCGGCCAATACACCACACTGCTGAAGGAGTTCCGCGCGCTGCTGAAGAGCCTGCGGGAAGAACGCTTCGATTGGGTGCTGGACCTGCAAGGGCTCATGAAGAGCGGCGTGTGGGCGGCGCTCGCCGGCGGCAAGACCCGCATCGGGCTAGGCTCGCGCGAAGGCAGCCAATTCCTGATGACGAAACGCATCGACCGCCGCACCGAGTCGAACACCGTCGGCAGCGAATACTTCAAGCTCGCCGGAGAACTGGGGCTGGATACCGGCGCCTTCGCCATGGATTTCGTGCCGGGGGACGAGGCCATGGCGGAAGCCGGGACGATCCTGGATACACTCGGCATCGCCGGACCTTACGCGGCGATCTTTCCCTTCACCACCCGCCCGCAGAAGCACTGGATCGACGAGAACTGGTCGGTCCTGGCGGATGAAATCAGCGCTCGTTACGGCTGGCCCGTCGTCATGCTGGGGGGGCCGGGCGACGCCGAGCGGGCCGAGGGGATACGCAGCCGCTGCCGCTTGGACCTGAAGAACCTCGCGGGAAAAACCGGCTTGGCCGTCAGCGGCGCATTGATCCGGCGCGCCGGTTTGGGCATCGGCGTGGATACCGGGTTGACCCATATGAGCATCGCCCTGGGGCGCCCCACCCTCGCCCTGTTCGGCTCCACCGCCCCGTATCTGGAAACCGGCCGCAGCGACGCCATCGTGCTCTACGAGGCCCTGCCCTGCTCGCCCTGCGAGCGCCATCCCACTTGCGATGGCGCTTTCACCTGCATGGCGCGGCTCACGGTCGGGAAGGTCCTGGCTGGCGTCGATGCTCTCCTGAACCGGAGCTGACCGATCAAACCAGCGCCCGCCCCGTCAACCGCTCGAGGATCTTGAGCGGCGACGTGGCGGGGTCGCGCATGGCCTCGACCGCCACGTAGAAGGTCTGCTCCAGCAGGTACTGGCCGGACATGACCGCATGCGAGGCCTGATCGGTGAACACCATCCAGGTGGTGGCGGGGGGGAAGTCGAACGGCGCCTGATCCACTTCGGCCTGATAAGCCATGTCGGCTTTCATCTTGTCGTGCAGTTGCAGCATGTAGTGATCGTAGGCGCTGCGCCGGCTCTTCGTCAGCCCCAGCCATTGCAGGAGGGGAGCGCTGCCCGGAAACGGCGCCGGGATGGAAGGCAGGAACCGCTTAGCCATGGGCTCGAACGCCTCGCCCAGCCGCCAGCAGCGGGGACGGCCTTCCGGGTTCACGTTGGCGAACACCCGCAGCAGCCGCCTCCCCTGCACGGGGCAGGAAGGAAATGCGTCGACATGCAGCCGGGTATCGTCCTTGCGCCAGGAACTCGCACGTCCGGCGGCCTCCACCGGCCGGAAGCTGGTGCGGCCCTGCACCAGGGCGGCACTGTATTCCGGCAGCAGCCTTGCCACCAGGCCGGCGGCCCTGCCCGCAAACCGCGCCATCATGCCGCGCAGGGCTTCCACGTCGGCCACCGCCGGGCCGGTCCCGTGCAGGCCGCCGCTCGCCGCATCGAAGCTGACGTTCTTGCTCTTGCCCACCGCCTGCGGCGACAGGAAGGCCTTTTCATTCTCCTCGATCCCGAACCCGAGTTTAGGGAAGTACAGAACCTTGCCCTGCTCGATTTCGTTCGATGCGTCGGCGCGCTCCGCCGCGGAAAAAGATGCATCCCAGTCGGCGCTGTCGAACTCGAATACTCTGCTCATACGCTGTACCTCTCACCTGCTGCCTTGTCGTTATGCGGGTCTATCCGCCGTGCGGCACGCCATAAGGCTCGGCCGGCACGATGGGCGGGCGGCCGAGCATCAGGTCGGCCACGAGCCGGGCCGAGGCGGGGGCCATGGTCAGGCCATTGCGGAAATGGCCGCAGCTCAAATACAGATTTCCGAGGGAAGGCACGGGGCCGATGAACGGTATGCCTTCCGGCGATCCCGGTCGCAGCCCGGCCCAATGGCCGATGACCTCCGCATCGGCCAGCGCCGGTAGCCGGCGGCGGGCGAATTCCAGCAGGGTCCGTCTTCCCTCGGCATCCGGAACCTTATCGAACTGGCGGTGCTCCACGGTGCTGCCGCACAGCAGCACGCCGTCCCGCCTCGGGATGAGGTAACGGTCTTCCGCCAGCACGATATGGTCGACAATTCCGGCGGGCGCCTGGAACGCCAGCATCTGCCCCTTGACCGGCACGACGGGCAGATCCGGGACCAACGCCCCCAGCACTTCCGCGGACCAGGCGCCGGCCGTGACGAGATAGGTTTCCGCCTCGAACGCCCCCCTTCCCGTCAGCGCCCGCACGACCTTTCCATCCCTGGTTTCCAAGGCGGTCACCGCGACGCCCTCCTCGATGGCGATGTCGAGGCGGCGGACATCGGCCAGTACCGCGCGCAACAGCCGGGGATTGCGCACCTGCGCCACCTCGGGCAGACAGATCACCGGCGCGGATACCGGCGCAAGCCGGGACTCCAGCGATCCCAAGGCATCGGCATCGATCCACTCGCGCCGAACCCCGTGCGCCTCGCACCACCCATCGGCAACCGCGGGCTCTTCCGGGTCCAACACCAGCAGCCCGCTTTGCCGCCATTCGGGATCCAGGCCGGTTGAATCCAGCAACTCCGCGGCCAGGGAGGAATAGCGCCGCTGGCTCCAGGCGCAGAGTGCGGTGACCGCTTCCGGCATGCGCCAGGGATAGAGCGGCGACAGGATGCCGCCCCCTGCCCAGGAGGACTCGCGCCCGGCCGGCCCCTTGTCCAGGATCCGGACCGCCAGGCCCGCCGCGGCCAGCTCGCGCGCCGCCAAGAGGCCGCCGATCCCGCTGCCGATGATGAGAATGTCGGTCGCTTTCACCGCCTTACTTCATCCGTTATGCGAATGACACGGCTGCCTCATCACATGGGATGCATGCCGGGAGCATCGCGAACGGGCGTCACCGGCACGATCCCTCTCGCCTTCTGCAAGGCGATGAGCCGCGCCTCCAGTTTGTTCAGCGCCGCCTCCAGCGAGGTCTCCATCACCACGATATCCCCCATCGACAGGATGATGCGGGCGAGTTCCGGAATCTTGACGCTGCTCGTCGATTCGATGTAGACAGGCTGCACGTAGAGCAGGGTGCGGCCGATGGGCAAGATGATGATGCGGCCGCGGGTGAGATGCGATCCTCTCTGATCCCACAAGGCGAACTCCTTGGCGATTTCGGCATCCTGGTCGATCTTCGCGCTCACCTGCGCCGGGCCGTCGACCTGGACGTCCTTGCGGTACTTGTAGAGCAGGATCGACTTGGAGTACGGCATGCCACAGGCCTCGGGCCGCAATGCCCCGCCGATTGCAAGCGCGCTCATGTTGTCGCGCTCGATCGGCGTCATCGGATTGATCAGCACGAAATTCTGTACCTTTTCGCAAGCATCGAGCTGGGTCGTGAAGAAAAAGGGCGCCATGGTCCGCGTCACGGTCCGGCCATCCCCGAGCCGCACCCCGACCTTGGCGAAATCCCAGGTTTCCGCCTGCTGGAAAAACAGCTCCGGCTGGGTCTGGTGATATTTGGCGTACATCCGCATCTGGATCTCGAAGAAATCGCGCGGAAAACGCAATTGCTCCCGAATCAGCGGCGGCATGGCGCTGGCGTCCTGGAACAGCCCGGGATAGGCCCTGATGTAGCCTTTCAGGAGGGGATCGTCGTGGTCCATGACGTAATAGTCCAGCGAACCGTCGAACGCGTCGACCACGATCTTGACCGAGTTGCGGATGTAATTGAACTCGCGCTCCCCGGTGTCGCCGCGGAATTTGTAGCGCATGCGCTTGGACACGGGGTAGGAATTCAGCGTCGTGTAGGCGTCGACGACCCAGAAAATCCGCTGCGGCGTCACCACGATATACGGATAGCCGTCAATGGCCAGGAACGGCGTGACCGTGTTGATCCGTTCCACGATGTTGCGGCGAAACAGCGCCTGGCTGCTTGTAGTGATGTTGGGCGAAAAAAACAGTTTCTCGTCGCGGAAGTAGATGGAAAGAAGCAGCCGCCGCAGCAGCGAAGAGATGGGAACCCCGCCTGTTCCCGTGTAATTCTGGCTGGAATACTGATCGAAACTGGCGATGTCGACGATCTTGAGCCTGTTGGGCACGATCGCGTAATCCAGGTTTTCCAGGCCGAAATAGATGTCGGGCTTCTCGGTGGTCACGCCGACGTCCGAATGCATGCTCAGGTCCCTGAGCCACCATCGCATCGGCTGGTCGGCCGACTGCGCCGCCGGGGTGATCACGGCGCCGTAGCCGTGGGTGAAGCGCAGATGGATGTTCTCCCAGTTTTGCGCCTCCCGCGGCAGCTTGGCGACATTGAGCTCGCGGGCCGCCAGATTGACCTGCTCGATCTGGCCGTTGACCAGATAGCGCGCGGTGTCGACCGCGGTGAAGCTGTAGTATGGCCGGATACCCTGAAGCTGCTGGTACACGTCGTCCAGGTATTCCGGATCCCATACCGGGATATTGTGCAAATGCTCGCGGACGTTCGGATCGATGAGCTCCGAACCCTCGGGCACGGCGGTGATGTCGATGGTCCGGATTTCGTCGAGATCGAAGGCCGTCAGCGTCGCCTCGATGTTGTATTTGATGTATTCGCGCTGGGTCTTCACCGGATTCGGCTTGATCACGAAGCGGTCGATCAGTTTCGGAAGCACATCGATCTTGCGCAGCCCCGCGGCGGAAATCCAGACCAGCGCACACGTTAAGGCCAATTTGAGGCCGCGGTTGCGCTGCGCGAACCAGAGCGCGGCGGCAACGCCCACGACCAGAGCGACAATCTCGACCCAGATCAGGGGCAGATGGTAGCGGAGTTCAAGCAGGCCCGGACCGAAAAAGATGGGTTCATTGACATCGACATAAACCAGATTTTCCTGTTGCAGGACATATCCCCACGCCGCGACGCCGGCGACCAGCACCACCAGCGCATTCAAATGTAGGCGGGCGCCCCGTGGCCACGGCCGCCGGTGGGCCGGTGAAAATTCGTGCTCCACCCAGTAGAGGGCCGCCACGGTGACGGCCAGAATACCGACGCATACCAGCAACTCCCACTGGAGCAGGAGGAGAATCGGGAGCCGGAACATGTGGAAGCCGACGTCATCTCCGAAAACCGGCTCGGGAACACCGGTATCGGGCGCGAAAAAGAACAAAAGGCCCGCTTCCCACTCCTGGTAGAACGGCAATGCGACCAGCACGGCCAAAAATAACGACAGGGGCAGATAGACCGGCAATGCGCCGGTCTGGAACATGCGCAGCCAGCGCCGGTAACGCGACTCCTCGGAGCTGGCGGCGTAAATCGCCTGATCGATCCCCAGATACTGTGAAGCGGCCCAGAAATTCAGGAAAAAGATCAGGAAGAAGAAAAGAGTCACACCGCCGGACAGAATATAGCGGTAAAGGAAGCGCAGCCAGAAATAGGCGCCGAGGTCCAGCGACCTGAACCACCACCAGTCGACCAGAAAATGCGTCGCCGCGATTATGAGCGCCAGTAACAGGCCAGCCAGAACCGCTATGACCACGGCTGCGGAAATCAGCAGTCGTTTCCAGTTTCCCATATCGTCCTCGTTCGGCGTCTTGTTACTCGTATGAATGGGCTTGCAGGGGGGTGGAACGCAGGCGGCAGGCGCATGCTCCGGCGTGATCGGCTTTGTTCGCGCTGGCGGTGCCAAGCCGCTAGATGATACCCGACTGCCCCGCAATCCGGTAGGCGGCGCCGGATCGCTCCCGCTTGGCCACGGCGTCGGCATGCGCCGGCTGGACAATTCGGATACACTAGCTAGGCAACGCGAAAGCAAGCTTTTTTAGGAAATCCCCATCGCCCGCAAAACGCGTACGGAATACGGTCCCTCCCCTTTGATTCGATACGCCCGCCTCCTCACGCTGTGCCTGTCTGCGCTGATCCAGTTCTGGGCGCCACTGGTCCACGCGCATACGGCCGCCGGCGAATCCGGAGGCCAATTCCACTTACCTGGCCTCGAGTATCTCGAACGCCTGCGAGGGGAAGAAGGATGGCACGCGCCGGATACAGAACAAGAATCCCCGATCGTCGTGGCGGTCCAAAGCGGGATACTGAGGCAGTCGCGCGTCTCGCCGCCTTGCCGCCTGGACAAACCCGCAACGGCCATGGTTGCGTGCCGAATCGAAGCCGAAGCGCGGCCATTGGCGCTGGCGAAGGCAGTCCCCTCCCTTCCGTTCAACTCCCCGGCCTATGGGGCGCCGGCGTCCCAAACTTCCTCGGCTCGCGGCCCGCCCCGCTGATTCTTCGTCCTCGTGCGGCAGCCCGTCCGCACGCGCAACGGCGCCCGCCAAAGCCCCCGACCAGGCAGCGGCGTTTGGTATGCTGACCCCTACAATGCTGGTACTGCCGATGATCTTCGTACAGGGACTCCTCGGAGTTCTCCTCGCAATTGCCTCCGCCTCGGCTCGGTGCGAGGCGGATGCCATGGCCGATCCTGCCGACCTGCTGCCTTTCGACGCACGGCTCAGTCTCCACAGCGTGGTGCAAACCGCTTTCGAGAACTATCCGCAAACGGCGATGGTCGACGCCATGCGCCTGGAAACCAGCGCCCTGCAGCAGCGCAGCGACAGCTGGATTCCGGGTTACCCCATGGTCTACGTCCAAAACAACCAGAACGTCGCGGGCGACGGCGAAGGCATGACGCAATGGGGCTACCAGTTTCCCATCTGGCGCTGGGGGCAGCGGGATGCGAGCCGGGCGGTCACCGACAAGGCGGCCGAAAGCACCGAACAGTTCGGCCGGGGCCTCAAACACGAGGTCGCCGGCCTGGTCCGGGAGAGCCTGTGGAATCTCAAGATGACGCAGAACCGTCATGAGTTCGCCAGGACGGTGTATGAGGTTTCGCTGAAACTGGTCGAAACGGTCAACAGGCGCGTCGAACTCGGCGATCTCGCCCAGGCCGACCTGCTGCTGGCACAAAGCGACTCGCTGGAAAAAAAAACCGCCCTCACCCAGGCTTCCGTCGACCTACAGCATGCCCACCAGGCTTTCGCGAACCTGAGCCGAATGCAGGCGGCACCGGAAAAGTTCGATGAAGATCTGTCCAAGCTGACGGCCATCAACGAGGAGCACCCCCAGCTGACCGCCCTGAATGCCATGATCGAGCGCGCCCAGGCCGACGTGGAATTCGTCCGCCAGTGGAAGCAGGGCACCCAGCCCACCGTGCTGATCGGTGCCCAGCATCGCGCCTTCAACAACATGAACATACAGAACGACACCAACGTAGTCCTACAGGTGCCGATCGGAGGCGACGCCTACAATGAGCCCTTCGTCGCCCAGGCGAATCTGGCGCTGACCCAGAAGATCACCGAGCGCGACAACCTCATCCGCATACTCCAGCGGGCACTCAAGCAGACCCAGCAGACCCTGGAAGCGGACCGCAAAGCCCTCGAAATAGCCAGGAACCGGCGCGAAATGGCCGAAACCCTGATCCGGATGAACCGGATCGCACTTGAAACCGGCGAAATCCAGCTGATCGACTTTCTCAAGGTGCAGACCACCGCGCAGGCGGCCATCTGGGACGCCATGCAGAAAGAGATCCAGCTGAAACGAGACATCGCCGCTTACAACCAGGTCGTGGGGATTACGCCGTGAAGCCGCAGGTCCTGGCCATTCTGGCGCCCCTGTTGCTGGGAACGCCGGCCAGCGCCGACCCGATCATCAAACTGGATGCGCAGCAGATCGAGCACCTCGACATTCGCATCGCCAAACCCGAAATCGTCGATGTTTTGCCTCTGGCCTGGGCGCCGGCGCGCGTCGTCATTCCGCCGGACCGGGAGTTCATCGTCAGCGCACCCCAGGCCGGCGTAATCAGCCGAATCGACGTGGCGCTGGGATCGTCGGTGGCGCAGGGCCAAGTCGTCGCGGAAATGCAGAGCCCGGACCTGCTTACTCTGCAAAGGGACCTCCTCAATGCCTCCACCGAATACGAACTCGCCGGCTCCAAGCTCAACCGCGACCAGAAGCTGCTCGACGAAGGCGTCATCTCCAGGCTGCGCTGGCAGGAGACCCGCAGCGCCTTCGACAAGGCCCAGGCCAACCTTCGCCAGGCGGAGCAAGTGCTTGAGGCCAGCGGCATGTCCGTGAAGGATATAGGGGAACTCAAGCGGTCACGCAGCATAAGCAATACCCTCTCCTTGCGCACCCCGATCCGGGGTGTGCTGCTGGAGCGCCTGGTCACCGTCGGCCAGCGGGTCGGCATGCTGGCGCCGCTGTTCCGCGTCGGCAATGTCGACCAGTTGTGGCTGGAAATCGACATGCCGCAGGAGCGCCTCAGCGAAATCCGGCTAAAAGACCGGGTCGAAGTGGATTCCCCGCGGATTCGGGCGACGATCATCGAAGTCAGCCAGAATGTGCGGCCGGACAGCCAGACTGCGCTGGTGCGCGCCGTCATCGACGAGCGCGACGACAGCGTCCGCGCCGGACAGAACATCAACGTCCAGGTCATGCACGCCAGCACCGATTTCATCTGCCGGGTGCCGCTCACCGCTGTCTTCAGTGACGAAGGGCGACACTACGTCTTCGTGCGGACATCCGATGGCTTCTCGGTACGGCCGGTGAGGATCGCCGCCGTAGACGGGCGCAAGGCCATCATCCATGAAGGACTGACCGCCGACGACCGGGTCGCCGTCCAGGGCGTCGCCGCCCTGAAAGCCGCCTGGACCGGTCTCGGCAGAGTTGGGCAATGAGCCGGCTGATCCAGTTCGCACTGACCCAGCGCCTGCTGATCATCCTTCTCACCGCGTTGCTGGCGGGCGCCGGTTACGTTGCCATCACCCAGATTCCCATCGACGCTTTTCCCGATGTCTCCCCCACCCAGGTCAAGGTCATCGTAAAAGCCCCCGGCATGACCCCGGAGGAAGTCGAAACCCGCATCACTGCGCCCATCGAGCTGGAACTGCTCGGCATCCCGAAGCAGACCATGCTGCGCTCCATCGCCAAATATGCGCTGACCGACATCACCATCGATTTCGAGGAAGGCACCGACATCTACTGGGCACGGCAGCAGATCGCCGAAAGGCTGAATGGGATTTGGGGCAACCTGCCGGAAGGAATCGAGGGAGGGATCGCGCCGATGACGACGCCCCTGGGAGAAATGTTCATGTTCACCATCGAAGGCGGCGACCTTACCCTCATGGAGCGGCGCAACCTGCTGGACTGGGTCATTCGTCCGGCGCTGCGCACCGTGCCCGGCGTGGCCGACGTCAACCCCTTGGGCGGCACCGTGCGAAGCTTCGAGGTAATCCCGAACAATGCGGGCATGTCCTCGCGCGGCATCACCATGGAAACCTTGATCGAATCGCTCGAGTCCAACAACCGCAATGACGGCGCCGGCCGCCTGTCCGAAGGCGAAGAAGCATTGCTTCTCCGGGTCGAAGGCCAGATCCGCGACCTGGACGATGTCCGCGCCATCGTCATCGCCAATCAGAATGGCGTCGCCATCACGATCGGAGACGTGGCCGAAGTACGCATCGGGGCCCTGACGCGCTACGGTGCGGTCAGCAAGGACGGCCAGGGCGAAGTTGTCGAGGGGCTGGTGCTGGGCCTTCGCGGCGCCAATGCGCGGGAGGTGGTCGAAGGCGTCAAACGGAAGATCGAAGAAATCCGGCCCGCCCTCCCGGAAGGCGTCACGCTCGATGTGTTCTACGACCGCAGCGACTTAGTGAACCGGGCCACCCATACCGTCGTCCGGGCCCTGGTGGAAGCCGTTGTGCTGGTCATCATCCTGCTCCTGCTGTTCCTGGGCGATCTGCGCGCCGCTGTTACCGTCGCCTGCATCCTGCCGCTTTCGGCGCTTTTCACTTTCCTGCTGATGCACCAGTTCGGACTCTCGGCCAACCTGATGAGCCTGGGCGGCCTTGCTATCGCCATCGGTAAGCTGGTGGATCCGGCGGTCGTGGTCGTGGAAAACATCACGACGCACCTGGCCGATCCCAGACTGCAAGGCAAACTGCCGCGCCTGCACCTCATCTACCGGGCGATGCGCGAGGTCACCGCGCCGGTGGTGTCGGGCGCCCTCATCATCGCCATCGTGTTCGTGCCGCTTTTGTCGCTGGAGGGGCTTGAAGGAAAGCTGTTCAGACCGGTCGCCTTCACCAACGTGTTCGCCATGGGCGGCTCGCTGCTCATGTCACTGCTGGTCATCCCGGTCCTGGCTTCCTGGCTGATGCGTAAGGTCAAGCAAGGGGAGCCATGGCTCGCCCGGAAGCTCCATGAACACTATGAACCGGTACTGCAGTGGGCGCTCGACCACGGCCGGTTGGTGGTCGCCGCCGCCGGAATCCTGCTTGCCTTGACAGCGATGATCTACGCCCAGATCGGCAAGACCTTCATGCCTACGTTGGATGAAGGCAGCACCATCGTTCAGGTGGAAAAACTGCCTTCGATCAATCTGGAACAGTCGGTTCGGCTGGACGAGCAGCTTCAGAAAGCGCTGCTCGACCACGTTCCCGAGGTAGAGGGGGTGGTGTCGCGTGTGGGCTCGGACGAAATCGGGCTCGACCCCATGGGGCTGAATGAAACCGACAACTTCGTCATTCTGAAACCCTCCAATCAATGGGGCGGCAAGACCCGTGAACAACTGATCCAAGACATCCGCAGGGTCCTGGAAACCATGCCAGGCATCGCCTTCGGCTTCACCCAGCCGATCCAGATGCGGGTCACGGAGATGCTCACCGGGGTTCGCGGCGATGTCGCCGTCAAGCTCTACGGCCCGGATATCGCGGTGCTCAACGAAAAGGCCGAAGCCATCGCCGAGGTCATCCGTTCGGTAAACGGCGCTTCCGACGTGTTCACGATGCGCAACGCCGGCGTGCAGTACCTCCAGGTCCGAATCGACCGCCTCGCGACAGGACGCCTGGGACTCGATGGCGATACCCTGGAACGGATGCTGCGTGCACAGATCGAGGGGCTCAAACTGGGCATCGTACAAGAGGGCGTCAGGCGGACGCCTTTGCTGCTCCGGGCGGCCGCCGATCCCGAACAGATCGCACTGCTGCAGGTCACCCTGCCCGATGGCCGCCGCGTGCCGCTCTCCGCCGTCGCCCACGTCGAACGCACGGAAGGCCTGGTCGCCATCAATCGAGAGCGCGGCCAGCGGTTCTCAGTCGTGCGAACCAACGTACAGGGCCGCGATCTGGTCGGTTTCGTCGAAGAAGCGCGTAAAGCGGTTGGCGAGCGGGTCGCGCTCCCCAGCGGCTATTACCTGACATGGGGAGGACAGTTCGAAAACCAGCAGCGCGCAGCGCAACGCCTGTCGATTGTCATCCCTATATCGATCGGTTTGATATTTCTGCTGCTGTTCACCACTTTTGGGTCGGTGCGGCAGGCGATACTCGTACTTACGAACGTCCCCTTTTCGCTGGTCGGCGGAATCACCAGCCTCTGGCTTTCCGGCGAATACCTCTCCGTCTCCGCCTCTGTGGGCTTCATTTCGCTGCTGGGTATCGCCGTGCTGAACGGCGTGGTGATGGTGACTTACTTCAACCAACTGCGGGCCATCGGCCTTCCCATGGACGAAGTCGTCCGGGTTGGCGCATCGCGCCGGCTGCGTCCGGTGCTCATGACGGCGAGCATCGCGGCATTCGGGCTCATTCCTCTCCTGTTCGCCACCGGTCCCGGCTCGGAAATCCAGCGGCCCCTCGCCATCGTAGGGGTGGGCGGGCTGGTCACCTCGACCCTTCTGACACTCATACTCTTGCCCATCCTTTACCGCCGTTACGGCGAGGGAAAATGACGCATGTCCGATCTCGTGCTGTTGACTCTTTTGGCGCCCCCGCAGCTTGAGGATATTCTGGTCGATTGGCTGCTGAGCGATCCGGCCATACGGGGATTCAGCAGCCAAGCGGCATCCGGCCATTCAAGCCGTGCAGAAGAAATGAGCCTGAACGAACAGGTCGCCGGACGCAGCCGGCGCGTCCGTTTCGAAGCTCATCTTTCGTGCGACGGGTGGGGGGAGACCCTGAAAGCCTTGCGCGCGGATTTTCGGGGCAGCGGCATCCATTACTGGGTGATACCGGTGCTGGAGGCTGGCGGCTTATGACCAAACCGGAAGATGATCCGGCTTCGCTTCGGCCACAAAAAACCCCGAGATCCGGTAGAGGATATCGGGGTTTTTTGTTGTTGCGGTGATTAAGAGCCTGGCAGTTCCCTACTTTCGCACAGGTATCTGCACTATCATCGGCGCTAAGCGGTTTCA
>JBFMDC010000058.1:0-36261 GCA_040753975.1 Pseudomonadota bacterium | reverse complement strand
CCGATACCGCACTCCGGGAAATTCCTGCCAGCCAGCGCCGACCATTACCCCAACCACTGGCTCAGATTGCCCAGAACCATGAACGCGACGTGGCAATCTTCCTCGCCTACGCCAGCGGTGGGTACAGCTTGAAGGAAATCGGCGACCATTTCGGGCTGCACTACTCCTGGGTCAGTCGCATCCTGAAAAAGCAATATGAGGCAAAAGGAAAGACCTGACCCCTTTGCTTTTCCGGATCGGCTCCGGGCTTCGTGATCAGCCCTGACTCAGGCCCCTTACCGCTTCGGCCACGTCCCTGCTGAACCGGGCCAACGCCCGGCTCATCGCGGCCACCATCGCGCGGTAGTCCGTCCCGGCGGCAGGCTCGGCATAGCGGGATTCGCGGACCAGGAGCTCGGTCTTGCCATCGCCGCTGGACACCGACCAGCGCACGTTCAGCACACTCTCGCCGCCGGCTCCTTCGAAGCGGATCACTTTCACCACGAGCTGATAGTCGACCTGCGCTGAACGCTTCCAGGGATAGGCCACCACTTTTCTGCTCGGAAGGTAGGCGGCGAGGTTTTCCGCAAGCACCTGGGCCACGCTGTCCTTGAGCGATTCCGCCCATTTGTCGAACTCGGCGAGCTGCAGTTCGTTCTGGCCGGTCCGCGTCACGATCTGGGGGCGGTCCAGATACTCCGGCAATTCGACCGGCCCGACGCCAAGCGCGATCTCGCGCGCCCGGCCGGCAAGCGGACGGGCCGGCTCCTGGGCGGCGGACAGCACGTAGAAGCGGGTGTCGGGGCTGGTGCCGCAGCCGCCGAGGAGCAACGCGGCCAAACTCGCCGCCAGAAAAGTCGATCGCATCACACGTTCCCTCATGGCTTGCCTCCCGATCCGCCCTTGCCGTGCAGCAGGGCTTCCGGATGGCGTTCGAGATAGTCGGTCAGGGCGCGGATGGAACGGGCGGAGGCTGCGAGTTCTTCCAGCGCGTTGCTGATGTCGACCGCCATCGCCGATCCCGGTTCGAGCTGCTCCAGCACCTTGGCCGTCGAACTCAGGCTCTTCTCCGCGGCCGCGGTCAGGGTCACCATTTCGCGGTCCGCGGTCTGGGCCAGATGGCGCAGATCCTTCAGGGCGGTATTCATGGAGCCGACGGCCTCCTTGAGCTCCGGCGAATTCATGAGGCGGTTGCTGCCCTGCACGGTGCCGAGCAGCTCCTGGCCGATCTTGTCCAGCGGTATCTTCTTCAGGTTCGCCACGATCTCCGTGACATTCCGCTGCAGTTCGTCCGCCACCGAGGGCAGGGTCGGCAGCTCGGGGTGCTGGCCGCTGTAATCCAGGCTTTTCGGCGGGCTTTCCGGGTAGAAGTCGAGATCGACGTAAAGCTGCCCGGTCAGCAGGTTGCCAGTCTTGAGCCGGGCGCGGAGGCCGCGCTCCACCAGTTTTTCCATGAAGGGACGGCGGCCGGCTTCGATCGCCGCCTTGTATTCTTCTTTCGCCCGTTTGATGACATCCTCCGCGCCGTAGGGGATCAGTCGTTCCGGGTCGATTTCGATGACCACCGGAATCCTGATCTTCTGTGCGCCGAAATCGAGCGCCAGTTTCAGCTCGGTCACCGTGCCGACCCGGATGCCCTTGAGTTCGACCGGCGCCCCCGCGTTCAGCCCTCGCACGGAGTCGTCGAAGAACAGCAGGTAGGGCTGGCGCAGCGTGTAGGCCCCTTCCGCGATGCTGGCGAAGTCCTTGTGCAGCCTGAATCGGGTATTGGGCTCGCTGGACTGCACCTTGGGATCGTTGAGCGTCGGCGTCTCGAAGGTGATGCCGCCCTGGAGCAGGGACATGATCGAGCCGACTTTGAGATTGACGCCCTGGGCGCTCAGGGAAAGATCGACCCCGCTGACCTGCCAGAAGCGCGTGCCGTTGTGCACCAGGCGGTGGTAAGGCGCGTCGATGAAGATCTCGACCTGGACGCTCTGGTGGTCCTCCGCCAGGCCGACGTTCACCACCCGTCCGACCTCGATATCGCGGAAATAGATCGGCGTGCCGTATTTCAAGGGACCCGCATTGTCCGCGGCGAGGAAGAACGAACGGCCGGGGGTGTCCGCCTTGATCCGGGGCGGATGTTCGAGCCCGATGAACCTGCGGGCCACCTTGCCGCCGCCGAACTCGACGGCGATGTAGTTCCCCGCCATCAGCGTGTCCAGGCCGGAGACGCCGCCCAGGCCGAGTTCCGGCTTCACCACCCAGAAAGCGGTGTGCTCGCCGAGATGGGTGGCGACGTGCTTCTCCATCTTGGCGGTGACGACGACTCCCGTCAGGTCCTCGTTCAGCACCACCGATTCGACCGTGCCGATTTCCACGTCCTTGAACTTGACCTTGCTTTTTCCCGCCTCGAGCCCCGGTGCCTCCTTGAACAGCAGGGTGATGGTCGGCCCCTCCTCGCTCAAGGTCTTGTAGGCCAGCCATAGGCCGATGCCCAACGCCACCAGAGGAATCAGCCAGACCAGGGGCAGGCCGCGGGAGGACTTGACCTCCGCCTCCCAGGCGTCGCCGGCGCCTTCCTTTGGAGATTCGTTCATTGCTGCGTCCCGTGAGCCGCCTTGGGGCGGGAGTTGGAAGAAAGCTCGTCGCCTGCCGGCCCCATTCGATCCCAGATCAAGCGGGGATCGAAACTCATCGCCGCGAACATGGTAATCACGACCACGCCGCCGAACGCCACGGCGCCGGGGCCGGCCTCGATGGTCGCGAGAGCGCCCAGCTCGACCACCGCCACCAGGATGGTGATCACGAAAACGTCGATCATCGACCAGCGCCCGATTGATTCGGTGAGACGGTAAAGCACGGTGCGCTCCCATGGCCGCCAGCGGGAGCCGGACCGGACCGACAGCAGCAGGAAGGTCAGCGCCAGGAGCTTGAGCACCGGCACGGTGATGCTGGCGAAGAACACCAGGAGGGCCAGCGGCCACATGCCGCCCACGATCAGCTCCTTGACGCCGCTGATGATGGTGTCGGCTTCGCCCCGGCCGGACATCGTCACCGTCATGATCGGCAGCAGGTTGGCGGGAACGTAGAGGATGTAGGCAGTCAGCGTGAGCGCCCAGGTGCGCGCCAGGCTGTCGGGCTTGCGCCGGTGCAGGACGGCGCCGCAGCGCGGGCAGCGGGGACGGACCGATCCCGGCGCCGGCCGGCTGAGCAGATGGCAGCAATGGCAGAGCAGATAGCCGGCATCGGCGGCGGTAGGGGCGGGCTTAGCCACCGGCGGCCTCTCGCGGTGAGCGCAGCCGATCCGCCAGCCGTTCCCAGACCTCGTGGTCGTCCAGCATGGCGTCGCCCGCCGCCATGGACACCATCAGGCCGGCGAAGGAATAGAGGGCGATGCCCGGGGTGAGAGCGGCCAGATCGGCCAGCTTGACCACGGCCACCAGGATGCCCAGCATGAAAACCTCCGTCATCGCCCAGGGCGAGAGCAGCTCCAACCAGCGAAACACCAGAACCGCCTTCGGCGCCCGCCGTCCGAACAGCCGCAAGGGCAGCAGCACGTAGAACAGGCACAGCATTTTGGCCAAAGGCGCCAGAAAAGTGACGACGAGCACCAGCATGGAAATTTCCCAATAGCCCTGCGAATAGAGTTCCTTGATCCCGGTGAGCAAGGAACCCTCCTGCACCCTTCCCGCGACGTTCATCCGCAGCAAGGGGTAGGCGTTGGCCAGCAGGAACAGGACCAGGCTGGTGAACGCCAGTGCGAGAGACTGATCCAGCCCGCTCCGCTTGCGCTGGAACAGGACCGCGCCGCACCGGGGGCAACGCGCCTTCTGCCCCGGCTGCAGCCGGGGCTTGCGGAACAGCAGGTCGCAGTCGTGGCAGGCGACGAGCGCGTGCTCGGCGACCGCGTACTCGGCCCCGCCGGATCTTGCCGTCATGTCCGTCCCCTCAAGGGCCCCTCAGGCGCCGCGCCGGATGGCGCGGTGGCCGATATCCCTGCGGCAATACGCGTCCGGCCAGTGAATCTTCCCCACCAGCCGGTAGGCGGCGGCCTGGGCCTCCGCGACGGTCTTCCCCAGCGCCGTGACGCAAAGCACCCGGCCGCCGGCCGTCAACACCCGGCCGCCGTCCAGACGGGTTCCCGCATGGAAGACCTTGGCGCCGGGCGCTATCGCCAGCCCCAGCCCTTCTATCACATCGTCTTTACGGTAATCCAACGGATAGCTGCCGGCGGCCATGACCACCCCCAGCGCGACGCGAGGGTCCCACTCCGCCTTCACCACGTCGAGCCTCCCCTCCTCCGCGGCGCAGCAGAGCTCCACCAGGTCGCTGCGCAGCCGCATCATGATGGGCTGGGTTTCCGGGTCGCCGAAACGGCAGTTGAATTCCAGCACCTTGCAGCCGCCATCCGGAGCGATCATCAATCCGGCATAGAGAAACCCGGTGTAGGGAATGCCATCCGCCTTCATGCCGGCGAGTGTCGGCAGGATGATCTCGTCCATGACCCGCTGGTGGATTTCCGGCGTCACCACCGGCGCCGGCGTATAGGCTCCCATGCCCCCGGTGTTGGGCCCCAGATCGCCGTCGTCGCGCGCCTTGTGATCCTGCGAGGTCGCCATCGGCAGGGCGTGCTCGCCGTCCGCCATGACGATGAAGCTGGCTTCCTCGCCTTGGAGGAACTCTTCCACCACGACCCGGCGCCCGGCGCTGCCGAAGGCGTTGCCGGCCAGCATGTCGGTCACGGCGGCGATCGCCTCCTCCTCGCTCCGCGCCACGATCACGCCCTTGCCGGCCGCCAGGCCGTCGGCCTTGACCACGATGGGCGCGCCTTTCCGGCGGATGTAGTCCTCGGCTTCGCCGGCATCGGTGAAAACCTGGTATTCCGCGGTCGGAATGCCATGGCGGGCGAGGAAGTCCTTGCAGAAGGCCTTGGAGCCTTCCAACCGGGCCGCCTCTCGGGTCGGGCCGAAACAGGCCAGGCCCGCGGCGCGGAAGTCATCGACGATGCCGGCGACCAGCGGCGCTTCGGGGCCGACGAGGGTGAGCGCCACGCCCTCCCCTTGCGCAAACGCCAGCAGGCCCGCCACATCGTCCGCCGCGATGGCCACGTTCTCCATGCCTGGCTCGGCGGCGGTGCCGGCATTGCCGGGCGCCACGAACACTTTGCACACGCGGGGTGACTGCGCGGCTTTCCAGGCCAGCGCGTGTTCGCGCCCGCCGCCGCCGACGATGAGGACTTTCATGAGATGCGAGACTCCGGATCGATTTGAGAAACTGCTTGCTCACCCTGCCGTGGGAATGGGTTTAAGCCCGCGGTTTATCGGACATCGCGCGTCCACTTCGGATGAGGCAGCTGCAATTATACGCCCTGGGCCAGCCCGGACATGGCATACTGTCAGGCACCGATGATTCACACCACGCGGACGATGAGCCGAGATCCACACCCCGTGCGCCGGCAGCCTGGTGAAAAAGCATGAAGTACTGCAGCCAGTGCGGCGCGCCGCTGCGCTTGGGAATTCCGGCGGGAGACGACCGGCCCCGCCACATCTGCGACGCCTGCGGCGCCATCCATTACCGTAACCCCAAGGTGATCGCCGGCTGCATCCCGGTCTGGAACGGCCAGGTCCTGCTGTGCCGGCGCGCCATCGAACCGCGCCACGGGTTCTGGACCCTGCCCGCCGGTTTCATGGAACTGGAAGAGACGCTGGAGCAGGCGGCCGAGCGCGAGTCCTACGAGGAAGCCATGGCACGGGTGCGGATCGATTCGCTTTACACCCTGTTCAGCCTGCCGCATCTGTCGCAGGTCTATGCTTTCTTCCGGGCCGAACTGCTCAGCCCGGACGTTGCCGCCGGCCTGGAAAGCCTGGAGACGCGGCTGTTCGAGGAAAACGAAATCCCCTGGGACCGGCTGGCTTTCGAGACCGTCCATCGTTCGCTGACCCTGTTCTTCGAGGACCGGCGCAGCGGCGCCTTCGGCCTGCACGTGGAAACCCTGGGGCCGGACAGCCGCCGAATCCGAAATTAGAACCCTTTGTACGACCTGCACGCCCATTCGACCGCATCCGACGGCACGCTCACGCCTGCCGAGCTGGTTCGCGCCGCCGCCGCCAGCGGCATCCGCACCCTGGCCCTGACCGACCATGACTCGGTGGCGGGCCTGGCGGAAGCCGGTGCCGCTGCGGCGGAAACGGGACTGCGGCTGGTTCCCGGCGTCGAGCTGTCCGTCACCTGGGAATCCCGGACCATCCACGTAGTGGGCTTGAACATCGCCCCGGACCATCCCGGCCTGAACGAGGGCATGCGCCGGCTCCAGGCCGTGCGCTTCGAACGCGCGGAGGAAATGGGCCGGCGGCTGGAGAAAAAAGGCATTCCCGGCACCCTCGAAATCGCGGCGGGGCTGGCCGGCGCCGGCATGGTCACCCGTACCCATTTCGCCCGCGCCCTGGTGCAACTGGGCCATGCCGCGAGCGTCCGGGATGTCTTCGGCAAATTCCTGGCCCAGGGCAAACCGGGCCATGTCCCCACCGTCTGGGCGGAGCTGGCCGCCGCCGTCGGCTGGATCGTAGAGGCGGGCGGCGTGCCGGTGCTGGCGCATCCGCAACGCTACAAGATGACCGGAAGCTGGATCGGCCGCCTCGCCGGCGACTTCAAAGCCGCCGGCGGGGAGGCGATCGAAGTCATTTCCGGCAACCCCACCTTGTCCGACATCCAGACCAGCGCCGGCATCGCCCGCCGCTACGGACTGCTGGCCTCGGTCGGCTCCGACTACCACGGCCCCGAGCAGGTCTGGCTGAAGCTCGGGACGATTCCGCCGCTGCCGGCCGGCCTCGCGCCGGTCTGGAGCCGCTGGGAGAACGACCGATGACAGCCGTCCACCGTTGCGCCTGGGCGCTCCGCAGCCCGGAAGAAACGCTCTATCACGACACGGAATGGGGCGTACCCCTGCACGACGACGTGAAACTGTTCGAATACCTGGTGCTGGACGGCGCCCAGGCCGGACTGAGCTGGACCACCATCCTCAAGAAGCGGGAAGCCTACCGGCTGGCTTTCGACGGCTTCGATCCCGAACGGGTCGCCCGCTACGGCGAAGCCAAGATCGCCGCCCTGCTGGCCGATCCCGGCATCGTGCGCAACCGGCTGAAAATCGAATCCGCCGTGCGCAATGCGAAGACCTATCTGCGCATCCAGGAGGAATTCGGCAGCTTCGACGCCTATTTGTGGCGCTTCGTCGACGGCACGCCGGTGCGGAACGCCTGGCGCGAACTGCGCGAAGTCCCGGCTAGCACCCCGCTATCGGATGCGCTCAGCCGGGACCTCAAGCAGCGCGGCTGCAACTTCGTGGGCTCCACCATCTGCTACGCCTACCTGCAGGCGGCGGGGCTGGTGAACGACCACCTGGTCGATTGCTTCCGCTGGGGCGAGGTGAGCGGCGGCTAGCCTCAGGGCAGCGTGCGTACGCCGCTGGCCGAACCGAGCAGCACTACGTCCGCCGGCCGCAACGCGAACACGCCGTTGCAGACCACGCCGGGAATGTCGTTGATCCGGTGTTCCAGCTCGACCGGATCGGTGATGCTGAGGTTGTGCACGTCGAGGATCACGTTGCCGTTGTCGGTGATGCAGTTTTCCCGCCACACCGGCGTGCCCCCCAGTTCCACCAGGCGGCGGGCGACCAGGCTGCGCGCCATCGGGATCACTTCGACCGGCAGCGGGAACTTGCCCAGCACGTCGACATACTTGGTCTCGTCGACGATGCAGACGAACTTGCGGCTGGCCTCCGCCACGATCTTTTCGCGGGTCAGGGCCGCGCCGCCGCCCTTGATCATCTGCTTGGCGGCGTTGACTTCATCGGCACCGTCCACGTACACGTCCAGGGTGCCTGCGGCGTTGAGGTCGAGGACCGGGATGCCGATCTTCTTGAGACGCTCGGAGCTGGCCTGGGAGCTGGACACCGCGCCTTCGATCCCGCCTTTGAGATCGGCCAGCAAATCAATAAAATGGTTCACGGTCGAACCGGTCCCCACCCCCAGGATGGTTACGTCCTTGACATAGTCCAATGCCGCTTCGGCGACTTTCCGTTTGAGTTCGTCTTGAGTCATTGCCTTATCTGCCATCGTTGCGTGATCAAACCGGTGGCGGATGATACTGGGAAAACCGCCCCGCTGCCATGATGGCCCCCTGCCCCGAACCATGCTGCAAAAATACATAGAAAAGATATTGCGCGCCCGCGTGTACGACGTGGCCCAGGAAACCCCGCTGGAGGCGGCGCCCGGCCTGTCGCGGCGGCTGGACAACACGGTGCTGATCAAGCGCGAGGATTTGCAGCCGGTGTTCTCGTTCAAGCTGCGCGGCGCCTACAACAAGATCGCATCACTTGCGCCCGAGGCGCGCGCGGCGGGCGTCATCGCCGCTTCCGCCGGCAACCACGCCCAGGGCGTCGCGCTGGCGGCGCAGCGCCTCGGCATCCGCGCCGTGATCGTGATGCCCTGCACCACTCCGCAGATCAAGGTCGACGCCGTGCGCAACCGCGGCGCCGAAGCCGTGCTGCACGGCGACGCCTACGACGAGGCCTACGAACACGCGCTGGAACTGGCCCGCGAACAGGGCCTGAGTTTCGTCCACCCTTACGACGATCCGGAGGTCATCGCCGGCCAGGGCACCATCGGCATGGAAATCCTGCGCCAGCGCCAGGACGCCATCCACGCCATCTTCGTGCCGGTGGGCGGCGGCGGCCTGATCGCCGGCATCGCCGCCTACGTCAAGTTCGTGCGCCCCGCCATCCGCATCATCGGGGTGGAGCCGGAAGACGCCGACTGCCTGCACCGGGCGCTGAAAGCCAAGCGCCGGGTGATCCTGAAGCAGGTGGGTCTGTTCGCCGATGGCGTCGCGGTGAAGCAGGTGGGCAAGGAACCGTTCCACGTCGCCCACCAATGGGTGGACGAGGTCGTCACCGTCGATACCGACGAGATCTGCGCCGCCATCAAGGACATCTTCGACGACACCCGTTCCATCGCCGAGCCGGCGGGCGCACTGGGCATCGCCGGGCTCAAGAAATACGTGGCCGAAACCGGCATCCGGAGCGAATGCCTGGTGGCGATCGAAAGTGGCGCCAACATCAACTTCGACCGGCTGCGCCACGTCGCCGAGCGCGCCGAGATCGGCGAGAAACGCGAGCTGCTTTTGGCGGTGACGATCCCCGAGCGGCCCGGCAGCTTCCTCGAATTCTGCCGGGTGCTGGGCCGCCGCAACATCACCGAATTCAACTACCGCTTCTTCGACGAAAAAGCCGCCCAGGTCTTCGTCGGCCTCCCCGTGGCGAGCGGTTCGATCGACCGCGAAAGCCTGGTCCGCGAATTCGAGCGCCAGGGCTTCGGCGTGCTCGACCTGACCGGCAACGAACTCGCCATCGAACACATCCGCTACATGGTCGGCGGCCACGCGCCGAAACTGCTGGATGAACAGGTCTACAGCTTCGAATTCCCCGAGCGCCCCGGCGCCCTGCTGCGCTTCCTGTCCATCATGGGCGGACGCTGGAACATCAGCCTGTTCCATTACCGCAACCACGGCGCCGCCTTCGGCCGGGTATTGATGGGCATCCAGGTGCCGAAACCCGAACGCAAGGCCTTCCGGGAATTCCTCGAAGCCATCGGCTACGCCTTCAAGGAGGAAACCCACAACCCGGCCTACCGGCTGTTCGCGGGGGGTAGCGAGCGGGGGTGATTATTCCGCGTCCATATGTCGTCCGATTACGCTACGCTAATCGGACCTGCACGAGCTGAGGGATTTTCATCATGACGACGATTCAAATCGAGCTGCCGGACGCGACCGTCAAAGCGGCCCAGGCCGAGGGGCTTTTGACTTCGCAAACTCTGACGCGGCTACTGTCCGAAGAACTGTGCCGGCGCCAGGCGGCGGCCCGGCTGTTGCAGATCGCCGACCGGCTGGCCGAGGCCGGTGTCGCGCCGATGTCGATGGACGAGATCGATTCCGAGGTGAAGGCGGCACGCACGGAGCGTCAGCGACGTGCGGCTGGTCATTGATACCAATGTGATGATTTCTGGACTGCTGTGGCACGGCGCGCCGCACAGGTTGATCGAACAGGCCCACATCGGCGCCGTCAGCGTGGTAAGCAGCCCGGCTTTGCTCGAAGAATTGGCCGAGGTGCTGGCACGGGAGAAGTTCGCCGGCGTCCTTGCCCGTTCCGGATACACGGCCGCCCGGTTGCTTGAAGACCTCCAGCGCGTGGTCCATCTCGTCACACCGCCGCCATTACCCGCACCGATCTGCCGCGACCCTGACGACGATGCCGTACTGGCCGTCGCTGTCGCCGCCCAAGCCGACTTGATCGTCTCGGGAGATGGCGACTTGCTGGCGCTGCGATCATTCCAGGGAATACCTATCGTCGGTTCCGCCGAGGCTCTTAGCCTTTGTTCAACGGCATAACGCGCTCCGGCAAAGGTCACTGGCGGTGGAATATGGTCCTAAGCTGGCTATCTGTTATAGCCAATGTTTGGATCCTTAGCATTTAGTGCATTAATGAATTGCTGTTCAATCTGAAGGATGTCCCCCACCCGCACATTTTCTTGTGAATGAAGGATTTCTTTCTTGATAACATAAGCTTCAACTCCCGTTAGATACTCGCCCAATTCACTAAGCATTTCATGTTTTGCCTTCAGTGGCGTGCCGAAATATTTGAAAAAATCCAGGCGTGCCGTTCTGGCCGTATCGCTACCAATGTAGATTTTGTCATTTGGAAAGGTGATCTTGAAAACACACCCCCATGGAATTATGGAGTCTTTGTTCAAACGCATTTGTTCTAGGGTGTGTTAACACTATATTTGATAAAATTTGCTGATGGAAATCAGCGAATCCCAGCACCATTCACTAAGCCGCCCCCGTGTCAAGGCTTCGAGGCGGGAGCGGTTCGCTTTGACTCACAGAGACTTGCTGGGCATTCTGAATATCCCAGATAATGGTATCCGCGCTAAAATCCTGATCATGCGGCCACGCAATCCCATGATGCGCCGTGCGAACCATACGAAAATATGATTCATTCAATAGCTCTTTGAATGCGCCGCCACCCAAATAGGGTTTGACATCGAAAATACCTGAAATCCCGCTGCTCGTCTGAACCTCGATCCGATAGTCATCCAAGGGGATCGCTTTAACGATCTTATCCATAGTTCCTCCTAGCGCAATGGCTCTATCTTGAATAATGACTCACCGGCAATCGCCAACTTCCAGTCCGCCAATAACTCATCTCTGTGTATTTCAATCCATGCCTGCACCAACTTCATCTTCGCTGGCGGCAAACTGCCGCCAAGAACAGCGCCATCCTCGATGGCAATAGTGGCCTCGTGGTCGCCATACTCAGCATGGATATGTGGCGCTCCATGCTTCTTGTTGTCGTAAAAATACATCAGGATGAGTATCCCGTAAAACATCGAAATTGTCGGCATCAGGAAAGCTCTCTCACTTATAGGCCCAAATCTTATTCGACGGAATCGGTGCTCATCGTGCCCAGCTAAATCTAGCTTGGGAGGATCAGCGCTTGAGATCGCGATAGAAATTCTCGTGAGGCCCCACCGCCTCGAGGTAGACCAGACTCAGGCCATCGTCGCGCGTGTAGCCGAGCAGGTAAAGCTGCCCCTGGCTGCGGAATTTATGGACCCACAACCGCGCCAGATCGCCCTTCTTCTTATCGCCGATGTCGGGATCGCCGGCGATCGCCTCGACCGCGGCATCGACGTCGGCGGCCACGGCATCGGGCAGTTTCTTGTGGGCGCGCGCGAAGCGGCGGGTCTGCAGTACCTGCCGCTTCACGGGCGGGGGCGCGGCTCGAATGGCGCGGCGTGCTCCCTGGGCTCGTTCAATGCCATCAGGCTCTCGGCGATGAAGGAGGCCGGCAGATCCGGATTGTCCAACGCGGCTCGCCCGACCTTGGCCCAGAACTCGATCTGCCCCTGGACGGTACGGAACTCGGCCTTGGCTGCCGCGCGGGCTTCTTCGACCAGGCTTTCATCGATACGGACGGAGACACTCATTACGCAATCCTCATGCAATTGCCCACAATTGTAGGCAGGGCCGCCAAGCCGGGCAAGGCTAGCAGAGCCCGCCGCCTGCCCTGTAGAGATCACTCCAGGGACAGGATGAAGTTCCACTGATCCGGGCTGACCGGCATCACCGATAGCCGGTTGGCCTTGCGCACCAGGGCCAGCCCTGCCAGTTCCGGCCGGTCCCTCAATTCGCTCAGGGCGATGGTGCGGCGGAGCTTGCGCACGAAGCGGACGTCCACCATGAACCAGCGCGGATCCTCCGGCTTGCTGGCCGGATCGTAGTGCTTGTTGTCGGGGTCGAAGGCGGTGAAATCCGGATAGGCTTCCCGCGCGATTTCGGCGATGCCGACCACGCCGGGCACGTCGCAGTTCGAGTGGTAGAACAGCACGCCGTCCCCTTCTTTCATTTCGTCCCGCATCATGTTGCGGGCCTGGTAGTTGCGGACTCCGTCCCAGTGTTCGGTCTGGCCCGGACGTGCCGCCAGATCGTCGATCCCGAACTCGGCGGGCTCGGTTTTCATCAGCCAGTAGCGCATGCTTTCTCCCTCGTTTACGAACATTCAATATCAACCTCACGCCCAGCGGCAGTCCAACGACCGGAGTTCCAGATCAAGGGAATTGGCCCCGCCCGGTTCCGGGCGCCCCTCGTTTGCCGCTCTCGATCACTGGGCTGAGGAGCGTAAGGCGAAGCGACTATCCCCCATGGCCTGCAAGGGCGTAAAGTCTGATCCCGTAAACGGCGCATTGAAAGAACATGTCAGGCTGAGGGGAGCAGCGCGGTGGAAATCGTTAGCAACGATCTTGTCGTCGCCAAGGGACTGGAAATTTTCCGGCTGATGGACGCCGAGCCGCCGGCGGTATTCGACCGGAGATTCTGGGAAGGGAAGCTCATGCAGGCGGCGATGGAACATCCGGAACTCAAACTCCCGCTGTTCCATTTCGTCGACGTGCTGCCCAGCCTCGCGGCGAGCGGGCAGGTGGTGGGGCATCTCAAGGAATACTTCCTGGCCGGGGACACGAAGCTCTCCGGACTCCCCAAAATCCTGCTTTCCAGCGCCAGTTCCGCGCTCCCTGCGGGACTGGCCGCAAGCCTCCTGCGGCGGAACGTCCGCCGTCTGGCCGCCGGTTTCATCATCGGCGAAACCCCGGAGGCGGCGCTGGGGAAGCTGAAAGCCCTGTGGCGGCGGGGCGGCGCCTTCACCGTCGACCTGCTCGGGGAAGCCGCGATTTCCGAAGGCGAGGCCGACCGCTACCGGGACCGGTATCTCAGGACGATCGAGGTCCTGGCGGAGGAACTGCCGGGCTGGCCAGCCCACGACGCGGCACGGGAACGGTTTTTTCCGCGCCTCAATCTGTCGATCAAGCTCAGCTCGCTGTATTCCCGCATCGGTCCGTCGAATTACGAGGACAGCCTGTTTCAGGTCAAGACGAGGCTGCGCCCGATCTGCCGCAAGCTGATGCAGGCCGGCGGCCAGGTGTTCATCGACATGGAGACGGTGAACCTCAAGGAACTCACCCTCGAAGTGTTCACCAGCCTGCTGGAGGAGCCGGAGTTTCAGGGATGGGAGCACGCGGGGATCGCCCTTCAGGCCTATTTGAAGAGCGCCGAGGACGACGTCCGGCGGCTCATCCATTGGGCAAGACAGCGTAAACGCAGGATACATGTCCGCCTGGTCAAAGGGGCCTACTGGGAGTACGAGAGAGCCATCGCCGCCCAGAAGGGCTGGCCGCTGCCGGTGTTCGAGAGGAAATCGGAGACCGACGCCTGCTATGAACGGTGCGTAGAGCTCCTGCTGACCCATCACGCGGACGTCACCCTGGCGGCGGCCACCCATAACGTGCGCTCGATCGCCTGGACCCTGGCGGCGGCCGAAACCCTGGGCGTGCCGCCAGAGCGCTTCGAGTTCCAGGCGCTCTACGGCATGGCCGGGCCGGTCCGCCAGGCGCTCCAGACGCTGGGCTTTGCCGTCCGCGAATACGCGCCGGTCGGCGAACTGTTGCCGGGCATGGCCTACCTGGTGCGCCGCCTGCTGGAAAACACCTCGAACGAAAGCTTCCTGCGCAAGACCTTCGCTGCCGGTTTGCCGGCGGAGGTCCTGCTGGCGGATCCCCGGGCCGAGGCCGGCGCCATCGAAGCCCCGCCCCCGGCATCCAACGCCTTCGCCAACGAACCGCCGTTGGATTTCTCCCAGCGGGAAAACCGGGAGGCGTTTGCGGCGGCGATCCGCCGGGTACGGGGCCAAATGGGCCGGCATGTCTCCATCGCCTACGGCGGCAAGGAATACCTGACGGCCGAGCGCCTCGTGTCGCTGAATCCGGCGGCTCCGAGCGAGGTGGTCTGCACGGCTTCCGCCCTCGACCGCGACATGGCCGACCGGGCGCTGGCGGCGGCGCGGACCGCCCAGGCGGACTGGGGAAGACGCCCTCCGGCGGAGCGCGCCGAACTCCTTTTCAGGGCGGCGGCCATCGCCAGGCGCAGACGTTTCGAGCTAGCGGCCTGGGAACTGCTGGAAGTCGGTAAGAACCGGGTGGAGGCCGATGCCGACGTCTGCGAGGCGATCGATTTTCTCGAATATTACGGCCGCGAAATGCTGCGCCTGGGCAAAGCGCGGAAGCTGGGCAAGGTTCCCGGCGAGGAGAACCGCTACTGGTACGAACCCCGCGGAATCGGGCTGGTCGTCGCTCCCTGGAATTTCCCCATCGCCATTTCCGTGGGAATGGTCTCCGCCGCCCTCGTCACCGGCAACGCCGTGCTCTACAAGCCGTCCAGCCTGTCGCCGATGGCGGGGCGGCTGGTGTACGAGCTATTCGCCGCGGCGGGAATACCTCAAGGCGTCCTCAACTTCGTCCCCGGCTCGGGCTCCGCGGTGGGCGATTACCTGGTGGAACACCCTTCGACCGACTTCATCGTCTTTACCGGCTCGCTCCAGGTGGGCCTGGGTATCCTGGAAAAGGCCGGCAGAACCGGCCCCGGCCAGGCAGGGCCGAAAAAGGCGGTGATCGAGACCGGCGGCAAGAACGCCATCATCGTCGATGCGGACGCGGACCTCGACCAGGCGGTGCCCGGCGTCGTCCAGTCCGCCTTCGGCTTCCAGGGACAGAAATGCTCGGCCTGCTCGCGGGTGATCGTGTTGCGGGAGACCTACGACCGCTTCTGCGAACGCCTGGCCGAAGCGGTGAGGGACCTGCCCGCCGGCAGTCCCGAAGACCCGAAGAACTTCATCGGCCCCGTGGTGGATGGCGCGGCACGGACAAGAATCCTCGAATACATCGAACTCGGGAAGCGGGAAGGCCGCGTGCTGGCGCAGGCGCCCGTGCCCGCCGATGGCTACTACGCGCCTCCCACCGTCTTCGCCGATCTGCCGGCGGATTCCAGAATCCTTCGCGAGGAAATCTTCGGGCCCGTGCTCGCCGTGATCCGGGCAGAGGACATCGGCGAAGCCATCGCCGCCGCCAATGCCTCGGCCTATGCCCTGACCGGAGGCCTCTATTCGCGCAGCCCCGGCAACATCGGGCAAACGGCGCGGGCCTTCCAGGCCGGCAACCTCTATGTCAACCGCCCCATCACCGGGGCCCTGGTCGGCCGGCAGCCTTTCGGCGGGTTCAGGATGTCGGGGGTGGGCTCCAAGGCCGGCGGCCCCGACTATCTGCAACAGTTCATGGTGCCGAGAACGCTGACCGAAAACACCTTGCGCCGCGGCTTCACGCCGGAGGACGTCTCCTAGCCCGGCGGGATATCAGAACGCAATGTTCCGGTCGCGTTCCAGCACCGTCGCGATGTAGTCGGGCATGCCCTTGATCACCGCCCCACCGATCAAGTCGGCTTCGCCTATCTGGCGCGCCACCGCGCAGGCGCCGCAGACCCAGATCGGGATTCCCGCCGCTTGAACGGCGGCCAGCAGGTCCTTGAGAGGCGTCAGGTTGACGCCGACGACGTGATCGGCGATTCCTCCGCGGGCCAGCGTGACGGCCTCGTTCCACAGCCACAGGATCACGTCGTGGCCTTGTTCATGAGCCGCCTTGGCGGCGATGAACGGCAGGGTCGCCATCGTCGGATCGTCGGTTCCCCGGCTGCCGGAAATGATCAAAGTCTTCATAGCTCCTCCTCTACCTTGGGTTACGTGAATTCGAATTCGTACCGGACGCATCGAGCGCGCCCGCCGCCTTGCAGCGCCGGTTTCAGTCCGCGCCCTCGCCAAAGATATCCTGGGCCCAGCTCAGCGCGGCGCTGACGGTCGGAAAGCCTAGCGTACTGGTCAGCAAGATGATGGCATGGTTGATTTCCTCGCGCGAGGCGCCCGCCGCCAACGCCCTTCTTACGTGACTGTGAACCGAGCCCTCCGAATGTATCGCGACGGCCGCCGCAAGTTGGATGAGATGCGCGGTCTTGTCGTCGATGGGACCCTGCTCCCTCAAGACCGCCCCAAGCCGCTCCACGGCCGCGATGAAACCCGAATGTTCCTTTTGCAGCAACAGATAATTCTTCGGAAACCTGTCTTTGTTCATAATGATCTCCCCTGATGGCTCGCGGATTTTGTTCGGGGCGCTTCGGCGTCCTATCCTTACCCCGGCCGCCTTCCATAAGGTCGCGCCGGAACCGGACGGCAGACCTTCGCCAATACTACTCTCCCCATTTTCAGTATGCTCTGCCGGAACCCGACCTGTCGCTGGCTCAGCGAAAGTCGAAGCCAGCAGGTTCGCTTCGGCTCCCTTCGACTTCGCTCAGGACCTGCCCTCACTTACGCATGATGACTCACAAACTGACGCTCTCCCACCTCGAAAGCCTGCTGCTCCGTGCCTGCGACGATCTGCGCGGCAACATGGATGCCAGCGAATACAAGGAATACATCTTCGGCATGCTGTTCCTCAAGCGCGCGAGCGACTTGTTCGATCAGCGCCGCGAGGAGCTGGAAAAGGAGTTCAAAGCCAAGGGCATGCCTGAGGCGGCCATTCGGAAGCTGATCGATCACCCGGACCAATACTCGGGCAAATACTTCTATGTGCCGCCCGAAGCCCACTGGTCGAAGATAAAGCATCTCAAGACCAATGTCGGCACCGGGCTCAACAAGGCCCTGGCCGCGATCGAAGACAACAACATCGACGCCCTGCAAGACGTGCTCAGCGGCATCAACTTCAACCGCAAGATCGGCCAGCGCACCCTGGACGACGACACCCTGGCCGACTTCATCCAGAACTTCGAGAAGATTCCCCTGCGGGACGAGGACTTCGAATTCCCGGACCTGCTTGGCGCCGCCTACGAATGGCTGATCAAGTACTTCGCCGACTCCGCCGGCAAAAAGGCGGGCGAGTTCTACACCCCGGCGGAGGTGGTGCGGGTATGCGTGGAAATCGTCGATCCGCGGCCCGACATGAGCGTCTACGATCCGACCGCCGGTTCGGGCGGCATGTTGATCCAGTCGCGCGATTACCTGCGCGAGTGCGGGCATGACCCGCGCAACCTGGCTCTCTACGGTCAGGAAAAGATGGGCACCACCTGGTCCATCTGCAAGATGAACATGCTGCTACACGGCATCGCCCATGCCGACATCCGCCAGGAGGACACCCTCAGGAACCCGGCTCACATGGATGAGGGGAACGAGTTGCGCCGGTTCGACCGGGTGCTCGCCAATCCGCCGTTCAGCCAGAACTACAGCAGGAAAGACCTGAAATTCCCCGGCCGCTTCCCGGTATGGATGCCCGAGAAGGGCAAGAAGGCCGACCTCATGTTCGTCCAGCACATGCTGGCGGTGCTGAAAAGCGACGGCAAGCTCGCCACCGTCATGCCCCACGGTGTGCTGTTCCGTGGCGGCGAGGAGCGCGAGGCGCGCAAGTACTTCATCGAGAAAGGCTATCTGGAGGCAGTCATCGGCCTGCCCAGCAACCTCTTCTACGGTACCGGCATCCCCGCCTGCCTCCTGGTGATGAACAAGGCCGGCGCCAGCGACCGCAAGCACGTTTTATTCATCAACGCCGACCGCGAATACCGGGAAGGCAAGGCGCAGAACTTCCTGCGGCCGGAAGACATCGACAAGATCGTCCACGTCTACCGGGAAGGGAAGGACGTTCCCGCCTACGCCCGCCGCGTGCCGGTGGAGGAAATCGCCGCCGAGGACTACAACTGCAACATCCGCCGCTACGTGGACAACGCCCCGCCGCCAGAACCCCACGACGTGCGCGCCCATTTGCACGGCGGCGTGCCCACGGTGGAAATCGACGCCCTGGACCATTATTGGCGCAACTACCAGGGCTTGAAAGAAAGCTGTTTCATCCCGCGTTTGCCCCCCTCTCCCGCAGGCGGGAGAGGGGACGGGGGTGAGGGAAATCCCGCCCCCCACATCAAGACACCCCTCCCCACCGAACTCCTGACGTTCGCCCGCAACCTCCGCCGTCAAGGCACGGACGCCGAAAACCTGCTCTGGCAGCTTCTGCGCAGCCGCCAAATCGCCGGCGCGAAATTCCGGCGACAACATCCCATTGATCCATACGTTCTCGATTTTTATTGCCACGAACTCAAGCTCGCCGTCGAACTCGACGGCGGGCAACACAACGAACCCGAAGGGCGCGCCCACGACCAGCGGCGCAACGACCACCTGACGGCGCGGGGCATACGCACCCTGCGTTTCTGGAACAACCAAGTCTTGACGGAAACCGAAGCGGTCATGGAGGCGATTTATCAAGCGGTGGTGGAGCCTGCTGACGGTGTCCCCTCACCCCCGGCCCCTCTCCCACAGGGAGAGGGGAGTGAAAAGCCCTCTCCCTGTGGGAGAGGGTTGGGTGAGGGAAAATACGCCGATTTCACTCCAGCCCTGAAAGACAAACGCGCCATCGCCGAACACGTCGCCAACCACCCCGGCGTCATCGAACGCCACAACGCCTTCCTGGCCCAGCTCGAAACCTGGTGGCGGGAGAACCTGCCCTTGGTGGAAGCCCTGGCGCCGGACGCGCAAAGCGGCCACGCCGGCAATGTCTACGCCCTGCGCCGTAGCCTGCTCGCCAGCATCGCCGACAAATTCCCCTCGCCCGTGAGCGGGAGAGGGGCAGGGGGTGAGGGCGAACAGGACCTCCTCAGCCCCTATCAGGTACGCGGCGCCTTCGCCAACTACATCGACCAGCTCAAGGCCGACCTCAAATCCATCGCCGCCAGCGGCTGGGGGCCGGAGCTGATCCCGGACCAGGAAATCCTCGCCAGCCAGTTCCCCGAAGTGTTGGAGGAACTGGAACGGTCCCGCGCTCGCCTTACGGAACTGCAAGCCCTGTTCGCCGCCGCCGACGAGGAAGACTTCGAGGACAGCGACGAAACCGGCGTGTTGCCGAGCGACGAGGTGAAGAAACTCAAGGCCGAGCTGAAAGACCTCAACACCCGCGCCAAACTGGCCAAAAAAGCCTGCCCCGGACTCGATCCGGGGGAGGGCGAAAAAGGCGACTGGATGGCCTACACCGCCGAGGCCCAAGCCATCGAAAACCGCCGGGCCCGCCACAAAGCCCTGGAGCAGGAAGCCAAAACCCTCAAGGCCGGCATCCGCGGCGCCGAGAAGAAACAGGACGAACTGGTGGAAGCCGCCCGCGCCAAGATCGGCCGCGACGAGGCGCGCCGGGTCATCGTCGAGCGGCTGGGCCGGCTGCTGCTGGAAACCTACCGCGCCTACCTCCGCGCCGACCAGCGCGCCTGCGTCGCCGCCATCGAAAACCTGTGGAGCAAGTACGCGGTCACAGCCAAACAGATCGAGGCGGAGCGGGATGCGGCCAGCGCCCATTTGCGGGAGTTTTTGGAGGCGTTGGGGTATGAGTGAGGCGGTTCCGTCGGGGTGGAAGCGAGTGACGTTCAAGTCAATCTGTCGGTCACTTGTGAATGGGGGTACTCCTGATACAGGGAACGGTAAGTATTGGGGTGGCAATACACCATGGGTTACAGGGGCCGATTTCACTTCAAACGGCATAGGCGAGATTCGTCGCTATGTTTCCGAGGCAGGAATCAGGACAAGTTCAACAAACGTTGTTCGCGCAGGAAATTTGTTGCTCGTTACGAGAACCGGTGTCGGGAAGTTGGCGATAGCTCCAAGTGACATCGCAATCAGCCAAGATATTACCGGTGTCTATCTGGACGAAAACCAAGCCGACACCGGCTTTGTATATTTCTTGATGAAGCGTGGGGTGGAGGACCTCAAGAAGCGGAATCAAGGCACAAGTATCAACGGAATCATTCGTTCTGATTTGGAGGGATACGTTGTTCAAATCCCGTACTCGATACCAGAGCAGAAGCGCATTGCCTCCATTCTCGCAACCATCGAACGAGCCATCGAAAAAACCGAATCCCTCATCGCCAAATACCAGCAAATCAAAGCGGGCTTGATGCACGACCTGTTCACCCGCGGCGTCACCCCCGACGGCAAACTGCGCCCGCCCCGCGAACAAGCGCCGGAGCTTTACCAGGAAACGCCGATTGGTTGGATTCCGAAGGAGTGGGACGTTGTGTTGTTAAACAGCGTTTCGCAAGTGGAGCGAGGAAAATTCACAGCACGGCCGAGGAACGATCCTAAGTTTTTTGGAGGGAACTACCCCTTTATTCAAACTGGTGACGTTAGCGCAAATGTAGGGCGCAGACTATACAGTTATTCTCAGACGCTGAATGAGACAGGCGCCTCAATAAGCAAGAGCTTCCCTGAAGGGGCGATAATGGTGACCATAGCTGCGAATATCGCTGACACATGTGTTCTTGGTATTCCTATGTTCGCACCCGATAGCGTGGTGGGTGTAGTTCCAAATCCTGGGGAAGCCCCCAGGTTTGTTGAGCTATGTATACGTCGCCAAAAAAGTTGGCTTTACTCGCGAGCACCTCAAAGCGCTCAGAAAAATATTAACCTTGAAGATTTAAGGCCATTGTTAATTCCCTATCCAGAATCAAAAGAGCAGATCGCCATCTCGGGGAGATATGAAGCTATCGATTCTGTGCTGATCGAATTAGAAGCAGACTGCGAAAAGCTGCGATTATTGAAATCCGGTCTCATGCACGACCTCCTCACCGGCCGCGTGCGTGTGAAGGTCTGATAACGAGGCGACTTATGGTTGAGCGTGGTCATAAGGAAGGTATGAAAACAGCACGGCTGTTAATGGTGCTAAGCAGCATCTCGCCGCTGTTCATACTGTGGGCGATTCGGGGCATCAAGCTGATCCCGGATATTTACTTTTTGTCATTCTGCGCATTGATGGTAATTGTGCCTAATGGCTTCCTCTGGCTGCGTATCCGTACTGCACGCAAGCTGCGAGAGAAAAGAGAAATTATCGTGGGCACTGCCGAAGACCATCGGGAGCACCTATTGGTATATCTGTTTTCGATGCTGTTGCCCTTCTATGCGACCGATCTTGGTGGATGGCGCGACCTCGCTGCGACACTGGCAGCACTTGGCTTCATCGTATTCTTGTTCTGGCATCTAAACCTGCACTATATGAACCTGCTGTTTGCGGTGTTCGGCTATCGGGTGTTTACGATCTATCCGGCAGCAGATGGAAATCCACTCAGCGGGAAACTTGGTCAGGTACTTATTACTAAGCGTGTGATGGTACCGCCCGGCGAACGATTGGTGGCATACCGCTTGAGTGACACCGTCTATTTTGAAGGGGATGCGTGATGCTGGAGTTCGATTTCAGTCAAGTCCATACCGTTGAGTTTGGCGTTGGCCGTGACGATGAGGACGGGCGAACCTTTTGTATGATCGCGGTGGATGGCGACGTGCAGGATGCCTTGCGGGAAATGGCCGAGGCAACCTGGGCTGCAACGCAGAAATTGACCGATGTCCCGCCGAGATATGAACCCTCGGAGAAACATTCTAGCCAGGAGTACGTATATCTGCCCGTTGGAGATAAACTTGCGGAGCGAATGCGGGAACTGCACGCTGCAAACAACCTGCCCATGGATAGCCAGGCGCTAGCAGACCCCGCGAACATTTTCTGCTACTTTGCGCGAATCACGGACAATCAAGGACGACGTCTGACGGCTCTACGGCGGGCGAGCCAGTTCAAGGGCGTGCTCAAGAGCCGTCTTATCCGGTGGGTGACTGATGCGCTGCAGCTCGTTGGCGACAATGTCTTCAAGCTCGATACCAACTTTGATTTGCTCATTGACGCTCAGAACGTGCATATCCTGCGGCCGAGCGGCTTTGAGTTCGCTGGTCAGTTGCAGGAGGCTATCATGGCCGCCGTCTCGACGAATGTGACGGCAGTCAAATCTGATCTCAGTTTCGTCAATTTTGATGTAATCGAAAACTATGCCAGCCAGCATCCCCGCGCGGCTCGATATCTCGCCTCGATCCGTTGTCAAGCGGAATTAAAGAATATCGATCACGAACGTCTGGTTCAGCTTTGCACCCAGACCGGCGTTGAAACGGAGGAAGTCGACGGCCAAATCACCGTCACCGAAAAACACGTGATGGGCTTTCTGGAGGTGCTGGATAGACGACGCTATGAAATCGAACTGGTTGCGGATGCTCCAGAGCAATATCGCGCCACCAGCCGCAGCAAGCTGGATGCTGAAGCTGCTTCATGATACGCAAGCTCCCCATCAACCTTGGCGATCTCCTCCGCCAGCGCACGGTGGAAGGCGAGCGCATCGAATACAAGGCGGGCTGGAACCCGGACGCCGTCGTGCGCACCTTGTGCGCGTTCGCCAACGATTTCGAGAACCTGGGCGGCGGCTACGTCGTCATCGGCCAGGACTGCGATGCCGGCGGCCAGCCGATTTTTCCGCCGGCCGGCGTGTCCGCCGACCAGTTGGACAGGATTCAGCGGGAGCTGCTCGGCTATTGCAACCTGATCCAGCCGCCGTATTTTCCGATGCTGAGCATGGAGGTGTTCGAGGGCCGCAATCTCATCGTGCTGTGGGCGCCGGGCGGGCAGAACCGGCCGTACAAGGCGCCGGCGGCTGTGACGGCCAGACACAAGGTCTATCAGTATTTCATCCGGCGCTATTCCAGCACCATCGAGGCGCGCGGCGCGGATGAGCGCGAGTTGCTCGGTCTGACGGCCACGGTGCCGTTCGACGATCGGTATCATCCAACGGCCGGCGTGCGGGATCTGTCGCCGCGGCTGATGGAGGAGTTCCTGCGCGAGGTGGGCAGCGACCTCTGGGATGAAACCGGCACGCTCTCGACGGAAGTTCTGGGACGGCAGATGAATGTGGTCGGCGGGCCGCAGGAAGCGCCTTTGGTCAAGAATGTGGGGCTGCTCTTTTTCAACGAGCACCCGCACCGGTTTTTTCCGGCCACGCAGATCGACGTTGTGTGGTTTCCCGAGGGCGCGGGAGGCGACCGCTTCGAGGAGAAAATCTTTCAGGGGCCGCTTGCCCGCATGACCCGCGAGGCGCTCGACTACATCCGGCGCAACTACCTTCGCGAAACGGTCGTCAAAGTTCCGCACCGGGCCGAGGCCGAGCGTTTCTGGAACTTCCCCTATGTGGCCATCGAGGAAGCGGTGGTCAATGCCGTGTACCATCGCTCCTATGAGGAACGGGAACCCATCGAAGTGCGCATCTCTCCCGGCGAGCTGGCGGTGTTGAGTTTTCCCGGCCCGGATCGCTCCATTCGCATGGAAGACTTGCGGGCCGGCAAGGCCGTCAGCCGCCGTTACCGCAATCGCCGCATAGGGGAATTTCTCAAGGAACTCGACCTTACCGAGGGGCGTTCCACGGGGATTCCCAAGATTCTGAGAGTGATGCGGGGGAACGGCTCACCTGCGCCCGAATTCGAGAGCGACGAGGATCGCAGCCATTTCCTGATCCGGTTGCCGGTGCACCCGCGAGCACTTAGGGAAACCACCCCGGAAGTCACCGGGGAAGTCACCGGGGAAGTCACCGGGGAAGTCCGGCGCCTGTTGGCCGCCTTCACCGGGGAGATGCAGCGCCGCGAGCTTCAGGACGCGCTGGGCCTGAAGCACGAGGATCACTTCCGGGAAGCCTACCTGATTCCGGCCCTTGATGCCGGTCTGGTCGAGATGACCATTCCTGACAAACCCAGGAGCCGCAAGCAGCGGTACAGGCTGACCGAGAAGGGGCGGCAACTGATCGTGGGGGCTGCCAAGACCCCATGAGCGAATACCTCCATGTCGAAAAACCCTTCCCGGACCGGTTTGCCGCGTCCCCTGCTGCTTGTCCAACAGTTGCTCGAAGCGTGCAACAGCATCAAGACCATTGTTGAAATGGTGTTCTCAATCGGCTACCGTCTTCACGAGTTTCGATAAGGAGAAACCCATGGGACCGTTTGATCGCATTACCCAACAACCCGAAATCATGGGGGGCAAGGCGTGCATTCGTGGCATGCGGGTCACGGTGGGCATGGTTGTCGCCCAGATTGGCGCGGGTCACAGTATCGATGAAATCCTCACCGACTATCCCTACCTGGAGCGCGAGGATATCTTGCAGGCCCTGCGCTATGCTGCCTGGCGGGCAGAAGAGCGCGAAGTCGAGTTGGCCAGGGCATGAAGCTGTTGGTCGATATGAACCTGTCGCCGCGTTGGGTGAATCTGCTGTCCGATGCGGGGATCGAGGCGGCGCACTGGTCAACGCTCGGGGCGCGCAATGCCCCGGACGCAGAAATCTTGGCCTTCGCCAAGGCTAACGGCTACGTGGTGCTCACGCATGACCTGGACTTCAGCGCGATCCTGGCGGCCACGCACGGCGACAAACCCAGTGTCGTGCAAGTCCGCGCCGAGGATGTCAGTCCAGAGGTGATCGGCAGGTCGGTCATCGCCGCCTTGCGCCAAATGGCGACCGAGCTGGAGGACGGTGCGTTGCTCGCCGTCGATCCGAACCGCACCCGTGTGCGTGTGCTGCCATTGCTTCGGGATTAGAGGACATCGCCAAGAACCTCGGTGTGTCCATTCCCACGCGGTACCGCTGGGTTCCGGCATCCGCGCACGCTTAGCGTGCTCTTTTCTGTTTTCTTGAGCAGACCCGTTCGCGAACATCAGGCGCATGGCCGCCGCCAAGCATCGGCAGGCGGTTGCCCGGCTTGAGGCGGTTTTGTCAGGTAAAGGCCGTGTCTGAATACCTGCATGTAGAGAAGCCCTTCCTCGACCAGTTGGCGACACTAGGCTGGGAGGTGATCGATCAGGGTACCGGCATCATCCCTTCCAACCCGGCGCAAAGTCTGCGCGCTTCGTTCCGCGAATGGCTGCTGCCCGAGGCATTCCGCGGCGCCGTGCGCGCCATCAACATCACGGACGATGGCCGGGAATGGCTCACCGACCGGCAACTGGACGAACTGCGCGATCAGATTCTGCGCCAGCCGAACCGCACGCTGCTGGAGGCCAACGAGGCGATCCAGGCGCTGCTGTTCAAGACCCAGGTGGATGTCAACGAACTCACCGGCGAGCAGGACCCGGTGGTGAAGCTGATCGATTTCGCCAATCCGACCAACAACCGATTCCACGCCGTCAACCAGTTCCGCGTCGACACGCCGGGCTGCGTGAAGCAGTTCATCATTCCGGACATCGTTTTGTTCGTGAACGGCATTCCGCTGGCGGTGGTGGAATGCAAGCTCGGCGGCCCCACCTGCGCCAACCCCATGCACGAGGCCTTCGTGCAGTTGCAGCGCTACCGCAACGCGCGGGAGGCCACCCGGGAAGCCGGGCTGAAGGAAGGCGAGCCGCGCCTGTTTCACCCCAATCTGCTGTTGATTCGGACCAGCGGCGCGGAGGCCGACTACGGCACGCTGACTTCCGGGGAAGAGCATTTCCACGCCTGGAAGACGCTGTGGCCCGAAGCCGATGAGAGCGGTGCAGGCATGAATCCGCAGCAGCGGCTGATCCGGGGCATGCTGGGCAAGGACAATCTGCTGCGCATCCTGCGCACCTGTTCGGTGTTCATGGATACCGACGCGGGCAGGCGCATCAAGGTGGTGGCCCGCTATCAGCAGTTCCGCGCCGCCGGCAGGATCGTCGAGCGCCTGCGCCACGGCGCGACGCCGACGGCGCGCAGCGGCGTGGTGTGGCACACCCAGGGCTCGGGCAAGTCGCTCACCATGGTGTTCGTGGCGCGCATGTTGCGCGCTTCCCGAGACCTCAACGATTTCAAGATCCTGCTGGTCAATGACCGCGTCGATCTGGAGGAGCAGCTCGGCAAGACCGCCACCCTGATCGGCGGCAAGGTCAACGTGATCGAGAACACCCAGGCGCTGCGCCGGCATCTGGCGACGGACAGTTCCGACATCAACATGGTGATGGTGCACAAGTTCCAGGAGCGGCAGGAGACCCTGACGCCCAATGTGGCCGAGGCGCTGGGCACCTACCGGGCCATGCCGGCGGCCAATACCTTCGGCATGGTGAATGCGTCGGAGCGCATCGTCCTGATGATCGACGAGGCGCATCGCACCCAGGGCTCGGACCTCGGCGACAATCTGTTCGAGGCATTTCCCAACGCCACCCGCATCGCTTTCACCGGTACGCCGCTGATCACCGAACGCCACGGCGGGAAGAAGACGGTGAAGCGCTTCGGCGAATACATCGACACCTACCGGCTGATGGATGCCGTGCACGACGGCGCGACGCTGCAAATCCTCTATGAGGGCAAGACCGCGGATACCGCGCTGAACGAGAAGCACCGGTTCGATACCCGATTCGAAGACCTGTTCCGCGACCGCAGCGAGGCGGAGCTGCTGGCGATCAGGAAGAAATACGGCGCCACCGGCGACATTCTGGAGGCGGAACAGCGCATCGCCGCCATCGCCCGGGACCTGGTCGACCACTATATCGACAACATCCTGCCCAACGGTTTCAAGGCGCAGGTGGTGTGCCATTCCAAGCTCGCCGCCGTGCGCTACCAGCGTGCCATCGAGGCGGCCTTGGCCGAACGGCTTGAACGGGAGCGGCTCAAGGCCGCGCCCGATCGGGAATTGATGGATCAGATCGCCTTCCTCAAGGCGGTGGTGGTGATCTCATCCGATGGCACCAACGAGGCCGCTTATGTCACCCAGGCGCGCAGGCAGGCCAAGGCGTGGAATGCGGTGGAGAACTTCTGCAAGCCCTTCGACCGCGGGGACCCGGACAAGGCGCTGACCGGCATCGCCTTTCTGATCGTCTGCGACATGCTGATCACCGGCTTCGACGCCCCCATCGAGCAGGTGATGTACATCGACAAGAAAATACGCGAACACACCCTGTTGCAGGCCATCGCCCGCGTGAACCGGGTGACCAGGGGCAAGCAGCGCGGCTATGTGGTGGACTACATCGGTCTGGCCAATCATCTCACCGAAGCCTTGACCCTTTACGCCGCGACCGACGAGCAGGAGGAGTTGCGGGACGGGTTGAAGAGCATCACCTCCGAGCTGCCGGTGCTGGAGGAGCGATATCAACGCCTGGTGCAATTCTTCAAGGCGGACGGGGTAAAAGGGATCGAGGATTTCGCGCAAGGGAGGCTGGCGAACGTCGAGGCCGACGCCGCGGTGGTGCACGGGGCGGTGACGGCTTTGAATGACGAAAAGCTGCGGGCGGATTTCGAGGTGTACCTGAAGAAGTTCCTCATGAGCATGGACATCATCCTGCCGCACGAGACTGCGCAACCCTATCGCGTGCCGGCCAAGCGTTTCGGTTACATCCTGAGCGTGACCAAGGAGCGCTACAAGGACGACAGCCTGGACTTGGGCGATGCCGGCGACAAGGTCAAGCGCTTGATCAACGAGCACCTGATCAGCTTAGGGATCAATCCCAAGGTGCCGCCGGTGGAGTTGCTGGCGGAGGATTTTCTCGATCAACTCCATCGGCACGCCGGAGGCAATGACGAGGCCAAGGCCAGCGAGATGGAACACGCCATCCGCAAGCATTGCACGGTCAAATTCGATGAAGACCCGGCGTTTTACAAGACCCTGTCGGAAAAACTGGAACACCTGATCGAGCAGTATCAGGGCCAATGGGATTTGCTGGCCGAGGAGCTGGAAAAATTGAGAAGGGAGGCGGCTGTTGGGCGTACCGAGAGCATCGAGGGGCTGGACAGGGAAGCGACCACCTTCTATGCCCATGTGGCCGATCTCGCTTTCGGCAAGGAAGGCGTTCCGGACAGCCAGGCCGCCCAGGTGAAGGCCTTGATGAACGACATCGTGGAGCTGCTTCAGGAAACCATCGGCATCATCGACTTCTGGAACAACCCGGCGGAGCAGAAGCGGCTGCGGGGCGAGTTGAACAAGCGGTTGCTGATGGCGGATATTCAGAAGATTTCGGACAATTTCGAGCGGCTGGCGGTGGAGATCATGAAGCTGGCGAAGAATCGTCACGACGAATTGCTGAAGGTGATGTAATGCCGGCAAGACGTGTCAGGGACATCGAATACCAACTGCTGCGCAGCGGCGAGCGCAGGACCGCCGACGTCGTCATCGAGCGCGACGGCCGCGTTTCCGTGCGCATTCCGGCGCATCTCTCCGAGGAACAGGCCGACGCCGTCGTGGAAAGGAAGCGGTTTTGGATATACCGAAATCTGGCCGAATGGCGGGATTTGAATGCCACGCGGGTTGTTCGAGAGTGGGTCAACGGCGAGGGCTTTCTTTATCTGGGCGCGTCCTATCGTCTGCTTCTGGTGCAGGAGCAGGACGAGCCGGTGAAGCTCAAAGACGGCCGCTTTTGTCTGCAACGCAAGCTGGTCGAAGCCGGCGGCGAAGAAGCCGCGAGGCGGGCCTTCGAAGGTTTCTACACGGAGAAGGGTATGGAGCGGATCAGGAAGCGTGTGGCCTATTTCGCGCCGAAGGTCGGGGTCTCACCGCCTTCCATCGAAGTAAAAGAAATCGGCTACCGCTGGGCGGCGTGCGCGCCGGATGGCCGTTTAAGCTTCCACTGGAAATGCATCATGGCTCCGCCGAAGGTCATTGACTACATCGTGGTTCACGAGCTGTGCCATTTGCGCCACCGCGATCATACGGACGCCTTCTGGAACGAAGTGGACAAGGTGATGCCGGACTATTACGAGCGGAAAGCCTGGCTTCGTTCCAATGGAGCGGCGTTGGATCTCTAGGCCGGAAGCCGATTTTGGGCCCCGGCCAGGCGGGTGATAAGGATTTACTAAGAGTTACCTGATTAGAAAGAATATTCAGCTAGCTCGTCATGCCGGCATGGAGTGCCGGCATCCAGGACACAGAGTCTGCCCCGGACTCGATCCGGGGGACGTGAGAAGCCTGCGCCATCCATGGCCTTTAGGATTCATGCCGGGCTGTCCTGCCCGGCACCCTGCGGGCCGGTGCCAATCCGCTCCCGGCGGATTGGTCCGGCAATCCCTGCCGGAAAGACGATTTTCGGTTGAGCTGACTTTCCTTGCTAATCAGGAAGAGTTAAGAAAGTAATGTCACATACACCCCCTCTCCCTCTGGGAGAGGGCTGGGGTGAGGGAAGCTGCTATATGACATTATTTTCTTAACTCTTAGTAATGCCGTCAACGGCATTGCCGCCGAGGGCGCCCCAACCCTCGGGCTGCGAGGACACGACACCATGGGCAAACGCACTGCACTCTACGAAGAACACCTGGCGCTGGGAGCGCGGATGACCGTGTTCTCGGGCTGGGAATTGCCGCTCCATTACGGCTCGCAGATCGCCGAACACCACGCCGTGCGGCGGGCCGCCGGCATGTTCGACGTCTCCCATCTGGGCGTGGCCGACGTCGAGGGAATTCAGGCCGCCCCCTTCCTGCGCCGAATCCTCGCCAACGACGTCGCCAGGCTAGCCGGGCCGGGACGGCTGCTCTACGGGTGCATGCTCAACCAGGACGGCGGCATCATCGACGACCTCGTCGCGGCCATCGTCGACGATCGGCTCTTCCGCCTCATTCTCAACGCCGGAAGACGGGACAGAGACCTGAGCTGGCTTCGCCGCCAGGCCGCCCCTTTTTCGGCGACCGTCACGCCCCGTGACGATTTGGCCATGATCGCCCTCCAAGGCCCGGATTCCCCCCGCATCGCGGACGCCGTGATCGGCGCCGAAGCCTCCAAACTGAAACCCTTCACCGCCATCCAGCGAGGCGGCCGCTTCATCGCCCGTACCGGTTATACCGGGGAGGATGGCTTCGAAATCCTCCTGCCCCACGCCGAAGCAGGCTCGCTGTGGCGCCAGCTCCTGACGGCCGGCGTCCAGCCCTGTGGACTCGGCGCCCGCGACACCCTCAGGCTGGAAGCCGGCATGCGCCTGTACGGGCAGGACATGGACGAGTCGGTCACGCCCATCGCCTGCGGCCTCGGCTGGACGATTGCCTGGGACCCCGAAGACCGCGATTTCATCGGCCGCGCAGCCCTGGAACGGGAGCGCCTCGGGGGCTCGCCTTCGAAATTCGTCGGATTGATCCTGGAGGAACCGGGAATCCTTCGCGGCGGGCAGAAGGTGACCGTCGAGAATGTCGGCGCAGGCGTCGTGACCAGCGGCGGCTTCTCCCCCACCCTGGGCCGCTCCATCGGCCTGGCCCGGGTACCCGCGGCTGCCGGGCGCGAGTGCCGGGTGGAAATCCGCGGCAGCCTCAAGCGCGCAACGATCGTGAAACCCCGCTTCGTCCGCCGCGGCAAATCGCTGATCGATATCTGATAGCATCGCCACCAGGGGCGCCGGTCGAAAGAGTCCCAAGGACCGGTCATCGCGCGGGTACGAAACCGCCTGCCGACACAGTGAGGAAACTTCGCCATGCCGTTCATCCCACATACCGAAGCGGAAGTCCGCGACATGCTCGCGGTCATCGGCGCCGGCTCGATCGACGAGCTGTTCGACGAAATACCGCCGGACCTGCGCTGCGGCGAGCTGAAAGACCTGCCTGAGGCGCTGTCGGAAATGGAGGTCTGCCGGCTGATGGAGGCGCGCGCGGCCGAAAACCGCGGCGCCCTCTGCTTCGCCGGCGCCGGCGCCTACGAGCACTACATTCCCGCGGCGGTGTGGGAGATCGCCCTGCGCGGCGAATTTTACAGCGCCTACACCCCTTACCAGGCCGAAGCGAGCCAGGGCAGCCTGCAGGTGTTCTACGAATACCAGTCCATGATGGCGGGCCTGATGGCCATGGACGTCTCCAACGCCTCGCTCTACGACGGCGCCTCCGCCCTGGGCGAGGCGATCCTGATGGCGCTGCGCACGAACCCGGAATCCCGTTCGCGCAAGGTCCTGTTGCCGAAGACGCTCAATCCGGTCTACAAGCGGGTCGCCCAGACCCTCACCCGCAGCCAGCAGGTCGAACTGGTCGATCTGGACTACGACCGGACCTTGGGGCGGGTCGCCGAAGACGCGCTGGAAGCTTTCGAGGGGGAAGAGTTCGCCGCCGTGGTCATTCCGCAGCCCAACTACTTCGGCGTGCTCGAAGAAGTGGATCGGATTACCGACTGGGCCCATCGCCAGAGCGCCCGCAGCATCGCCGTGGTCAACCCGACCGCCATGGCCCTCTTGAAGCCGCCGGGCGAATGGGGCGAGCACGGCGCCGACCTGGCCTGCGGCGAAGGCCAGCCGCTGGGAATTCCGCTTTCCGCCGGGGGGCCTTATTTCGGGTTCCTCTGCGGCCGCCAGGCCTTCGTCCACCAGCTCCCCGGACGCCTGGTCGGCCGCACCGTCGATGTGGACGGCCGCGAGGGCTTCACCCTCGCGCTGCAACCCCGCGAGCAGCACATCCGCCGCGGCAAGGCGACCTCCAACATCTGCACCAACCAGGGGCTGATGGTGACGGCGGCAACCCTCTATCTGGCGTTGATGGGCCCCGAGGGACTGCGCAACGTCGCCGCCGCCTGCCACGCCAACGCCTCGGCGCTGCTCGATCGGCTGACCCGCATCGACGGAGTCGAACCGGTCTTCGCCGCCCCGTTCTTCCACGAAGCCGCGATCCGCCTGCCTCGGCCGCCGGACCGCGTGCTGGCGGGGCTGGCCGAACGGGGGATACTCGGCGGCCATGCTGTTTCGGCCGACTATCCCGAACTCGGCGACGCCCTCCTGGTCTGCGCCACCGAAACCCGCGGTCCCGAAGACCTGGACCGCTATGCAGCCGCGCTGGCGGAGGTGCTCGGATGCTGATTTTCGACCGCTCCCGCGAAGGCCGCGCCTGCCCCAGCCTGTTTCCGCAAATCCCCGCCGACATCAGCGGCCTGCCTCACCACCTGCTGCGCCAGACGCCGCCGCCGTTGCCGGAAGTGACCGAGCTGGACGTGGTTCGGCACTACACCCGTTTGTCGCAGAAGAATTTTTCCATCGACACCCACTTCTACCCCCTGGGCTCCTGCACCATGAAATACAACCCCAAGGCAGCGAACGTCCTGGCGCGCCAGCCCGGCTTCGCCTCGGTCCATCCCCTCGGGGCCGAGCGCTTCGGCCAGGGCACCTTGGCCTGCCTTTACGAGTTGCAGGAATACTTGAAGGCCATCACCGGCATGGCCGCCATCAGCCTCAGCCCGGCCGCCGGCGCCCAGGGCGAATTCTGCGGCGTCGCCATGATCCGCGCCTACCACGACGCCCGCGGCGACAGCGGGCGCAGCGAAATCCTGGTGCCCGACGCGGCCCACGGGACCAATCCCGCCTCGGCCGCCATGTGCGGCTACCTGGTCAGGGAAATCCCCACCAACCCGGACGGCGACGTCGACCTGGATGCGCTGAAGCGGGCGCTGGGGCCGAAAACCGCCGGCATCATGCTCACCAACCCTTCCACCCTGGGCGTGTTCGAACACCGCATCCCCGAGATCGCCGCGCTGGTCCACGAGGCCGGCGGCCTGCTCTATTACGACGGCGCCAACCTCAACGCCATCCTGGGCAAGGTCCTCCCCGCCGACATGGGTTTCGACGTCATCCACCTGAACCTGCACAAGACCTTCTCGACCCCGCACGGCGGCGGCGGCCCCGGCGCCGGGCCGGTCGGCGTCAACGCCAGGCTGCAACCCTTCCTGCCGCTGCCGATGGTGGCAAGAAGCGGGAATGGCTACCGCTGGCTCACCGAAACCGACTGCCCCCGAAGCATCGGCCGCCTCTCCGCCTTCGCGGGCAACGTCGGCGTGCTACTGCGGGCTTATGTCTACATCCGCCTGCTCGGCCACCGGGGCATCGAGCGGGTGGCCGAATACGCGACGCTCAACGCCAACTATTTACGGAAGAAACTGGCGGAGGCCGGATTCGACACCGCTTTTCCGGCCCGCCGCGCCGCCCACGAATTCATCCTCAGCGTGCAGCGGCAGAAAAAGGCGCATCACGTCACCGCCCTGGATTTCGCCAAGCGGCTGCTCGACTACGGCTTCCACGCGCCGACCGTTTATTTTCCGCTGCTGATCCCCGAGTGCCTGATGATCGAGCCCACCGAGACCGAGAACAAGGAAACCCTGGACGCATTCGCCGACGCCATGGCCGCGATCTTGAAGGAAGCCGCGGAGGACCCGGACAAGCTCAAACAGGCGCCCCACCACACCCCCATCCGCCGGCTGGACGAAGTGCGCGCCGCCCGCCATCCGGATCTGGCGTGGAAACCGGCGCCGGGGGCAGTCCCCCGGCGCTGATCTCGAAACGCACCAGCAAAAATCCCTTCCGCCTCGTCGGCGGAAGGGTTCTATCAGTGACGGTGGACGGGAGGGTGACCGTGGACGGGAGCGTGGGCGGAAGACGTTGAGCGATACATGAACTGATCGATGTCGCTAGCGGGCGGGTAGAAGTACCAGGTTTCCGGCGAGGTGCAGCCCACGGGCAGCGGATTGCTGGCCGTATCACGCAGGACGGTCACCGAAGGCGAAGAGCCATTGGTCGGAAACGAAGGCGTCGATTCCAGCAGCCAGGCTTCCGCCTTCTTCTTGCTGCAATACTGGATGATAGGCATGTAATAGACGGCCTGGTTGACGCAGGCGTCCGCCGGGAACAGCGGCGTTTGCCAGCCGGCCCTAGCTCGGAAGGAGAAGCCGGCGTACTGGGAGCCGGGAAGTTTCCCGCCCCTCCACACCAGCGCCCGGGTGCCCTCACCGCTCGGATGAAGGGGGCCGTTGCGGGTTTCGGCCTTGCCGAACCCTGCGGTCATCGACGGCTGCGCGGTTCCCCAATCCCACATCATGGCGTTCTCGATGACCTGGACGGGCTGGCCCGAGACCGGCTTGGCGATGCGGGTCAAGGTATGCCCCTGCGGCGGCATCGCGACGACCTCGACGACCGGGAAGTGCTTCTCGCCTTCGCTGCAGTCATGGCCAATGACAATCGTGGGGTACACGGTCTTGCCTTCGATGTACTTCACCGGCGAGCCGTCCGGCGAGGGCTGGAAGCCGGCATGGCCGAAAGCCTGGCCGGCGCTCAATGCGATGCCCGCGCTCAGCAGGGACAATGACAGGATTTTGTTGGTATTGGACATTGTTATCTCACTCGAATATTGCGTTCTCACAAGGACGCGGCCCCCTGAATGAAACATTAAGCGTGCCACAGTCCACTCTTTTGCAACCCTCTGATAACACTACATAATCCAAAAATCAGCGATTATGAAATAAGTTATTTAACTCACATGATGAGTCATTACACTCACACCGCAGTGTAAATTCACACACAGCACCAAGGTTTTTCACATAACCCCCGCACCACGGTACCGCTTGCGCTTCCCGCGGCCCGGCACTATCTTGGCGGCTCACCGTTTTTCGCGTCGCAACCCTTTGACCACGTGTGCATTGATAAAATCCCCGCGAACGGAACTATCGCCCCGACCATGGATATACTCGCTTCCTCCGACCAAACCGCGTGAAACGCCTTAGCCGAGCGGCAATCGTCCGCATTGTCCTGGCCGCTCTCGTCCTGCTGCCTTTGGCGGCACTCTGGTCTACCCTAGAGCCGCAACCGCTGGTGAACGCTCCGACCCCAGCCTCCCATGCCTATGACGGACAGGAATTGCTGAAGGCGCGCGAACGCGGAAGAGAAGCGAAAACGGTTCAGTTGACGGCCAGCGACATCGAAGCCGCGGTCAACGATCTGATGGCCCGCAAGAAACTCGACGGCGCCATCCGTACCGAGATGAAAGGGAGGTACTTGACCGCGGCCGCCACCCTAAAGTTTCCCTACCTGGCGGACCTGTTTCTGAACATCCGGCTGACCGTCGAGGACGGAGATCCCTTGCCCGCAGTGACCGGCCTGCGCGTGGGATCGCTCCCCTTGCCGCCCAAAGCGGTAAACGCCTTCGTGATTCACCAACTGGAAAGCAAGGGCTTGCTGCAGAGGGTGTCGAGCGACCACGGCCTCATCCTGTCGGCGCATATACGCGACGGAAAGCTGGAACTGACTTTTACCGGCGAATCGCAGACGACCGCGCGCCTTCGCGCGCTGATCATCGAAGCCGCCGGCGCCGAACGGATCCGCGCCTACCATGACCGGCTCGCCGCTGTGTTGAGCGAATCCAACACCCGTCACTTCGTCCGTCTGGGACTATTGATGCGGCCTCTGTTCACCCTGGCGGAACAGCGGTCCGAGGGAGCCGATCCGGCGGCGGAAAACCGGGCGGTCATCCTGCTGCTCGCGGCCTACGTGAACGGTTACGACCTGATGAGCGCGCCGGCCGGCGATGCTCCCCCGTTGCCGGAGCGGTCGGTGCTTCTGCAGGGGCGCCAGGACCTCGGCAGGCATTTCATGACCTCCGCCGCCTTCGCCCTGGCGGGCCAGCGTACGCTGGCCGACGCCATCGGACTGGTCAAGGAATTGAACGACACCCACAGCGGCAGCGGGTTCAGCTTTACCGACCTGGCCGCCAACCGCGCCGGCACAATCTTCGGCAGACGCGCGGCCCAGCCCCGCTATGCCCGCCGAATCCAGGGCGTTCTGGCCGCCGGCACCGACGACTCGGTCTTCATGCCGAATGTCGGGGATCTGCCCGAGCGCCTCCGCGGCGCCGAATTTTTCGAGCGGTTCCGGGATGTCTACAGCCCTGAGTTTGAACGGCTCAAACAGCTCATCGACGAGCGTATCGACCGTCTTTCACTCTACGCGGCTCCCTGACTCCCCGGCACAAAAAAGCCAGCCCGGAAGGGGCTGGCTCCTGGTGCCGAAAAACCGGGCAGGCCTTATTTATCGCGGGAAACCCCTCGGCCTGGCCGGGGGAGTCGCAAAGTTTGACAACCCCTGGAGTGGGGCTTTGTCGAAATTGGGTTGGTCGTTATTCCGGCATGGATTGCCGGACCAATCCGCCGGGAGCGGATTGGCACCGGCCCGCAGGGTGCCGGGCAGGACAGCCCGGCATGACCAATCCGCCGGGAGCGGATTGGCACTGGCCCGAAGGGTGCCGGGCAGGACAGCCCGGCATGACCAATCCGCCGGGAGCGGATTGGCACTG
>JBFMDC010000057.1:0-22314 GCA_040753975.1 Pseudomonadota bacterium | reverse complement strand
TGGGCGTTTTCAATGAGCGAACCCTTGACATCCGTTCCCCCGGCCCATGGCATGGAAAGGGGGAGAATTTGTAAACCATGCCACCGGTTTATTTTGTAAACCATGCGCGGCTTGCACAGTGAGGGAAACCGCTCATGCCGCAAGCGGCTTACATACTCCGGGGTGCCGCTTGCGGCATGAGCGGTTAGTAACCACCACACGGGATCATGCTCCTAGCTTGTGATTATACCGTCGGGAAAACAAGGCCGATCAATCGGGCAATTTGTTCGTGCGACAGGCGCAATGGGTAAGCCGCACGCCTCACGGTCCCATCTCGAACCGGCCCAGCTTGCGGAACACCGGCGCCGGATTGACGCCGAAGGTGGCGCGGAAGCTGTGGCTGAAATGGGTCGCGTCGGCATAGCCGGCATCCAGGGCGGCGCGGGTCAGGCTGTCGGTGGAATGCAGCAGGGCGAAGGCGGACATCATGCGCTTCCACTGGCGGAAGCGGCGGTAGGGCAAGCCGGTTTGCTGACGGAACAGGTGCAGGAACCGCGAGGGTGACAAGCCGATCCGGGCCGCCAGTTCTTCCTGGGAAAAATTCCGGCCCGGCTCCCGCCCGATCCATTCGACCGCCTGACGGATACGGGCGTCCGGCGTCCACGGCTGCCGCTCCGGGCCCTGCAGCAGCCGGCTGACGCGCTCCTCGACGGCGGCCCGGCCGGGGTCTTCCTCGTATATCCAGCGGAAGCATTCGATCGCTTCCGCATCCTCGAAAAACCTCGGCTCACCCTCCGGATGGGGAAACCGGCGGCACAACCCTGGCACATCGGCACTGTCCCTTTCCACGAACAGCTTGCCGTGCACCCCGCCCGCCAGGTCCAAGGCATGGCCGATCCCCGCGGGCACGATGGCGCAGGACGCCGCGCGCCATTCGCCCCCTGCCAGGCGGATTTGGAACGGCCGATAGATCCCGACGTGCAGGACATCAGCGCCGTAGACGTGAGTCTCAAGGCGCTGGATCGGGCCGCAGTAAAGCGCCCGCCCCTGCCCCAGGTAAAGCTGCGAATGTGCGGGATAAAGCTTGCGCATAGCCGGTTTATGCAAGTCCTGTCGGAGAAAGGTCAATAAAATCCAGAGCGCCGGATCACCGGCCCCGGCACCATGATGAACCCAAGCCGGTGTTTTTCAAACTGTTTCCGGGAGAATTCCATGAGCGACGTCAACGCCCTGCCCCACGCCGAGTTTCGGTCCCGCTTCGAGACCCTGTTGAACCTGCTGCCGAAGAGCGAACTGGCCGATTATGCTTTCATCAATGTGCCCTGCGACCGCAAACCCTGGTTGGACACCGGCATCGAGCTGGCCGAGGGCGAATCCGTCACGAGCTTCGCCGTGGGCAAGACGCATCTGGAGGGCGCGGACTTCTGGTTCGGCGCCGACTTCCAGTTGTGGTTCCGCATCGGCACGGACGGCGAAGTCTTTCGCGGCACCCGGGCGAGCCATACCTTCACCGCCGAGCGCGCCGGCCGGCTCTTTCTGGCCAGCTACTTCCCCGGCGAATGGTCGACCCGGACCGGCGGCCTGGCGACGCCGGAGGAAGTTTACGGCCATGCCTCGGGAAACCTGGCCGTGCTGATCCTGCGCTGGCGGACCGCGCCGCTGGAAGGGCTGAACGAACTGGCGGAAATCGGCGACGTGGAAGGAGTGGTCGCCTCCGAGATCGACCGTCTGAGCCATCCTGTGGAAACGCCGCCGGGCTGGAATTACCTGTGGTTCGTGGGACCGGCCGAAATCTACCGCCCCTGCCGGACCCCGGAGGAAAAACCCGCCATCTGCTGCCATACCCACCGCGACGCCGGGCTGCTGCAAAAGGAGGCCACGCTCCCGCTTGCGCCGGACACCCGCCTGCGCTGGGCCTGGCGGATGGACCGCCTGCCCTCGGCGGTCCGTGAAGACACCCTGCCGACCCACGATTATCTCAGCATCGCGGTGGAATTCGACAACGGCCAGGACATCACCTATTACTGGAGCGCCGAGCTGCCGGCCGGCACCGGCTACCGCTGCCCGATCCCCACCTGGACCGCGCGCGAAACCCATGTGGCGATCCGCTCCGGCAGCGAGGGGCTGGGCCGATGGTTCGAGGAAGAGCGGAACGTCTACCGGGACTATCAGGAGTACATCGGCGGCCCGCTGCCGGGCAACATCGTGCGGGTGTGGCTGATCGCCGTGAGTCTGTTCCAGGGCCGGGAAGGCGTCGGGCGCTATGCCGACATCGCCTTCGTGACAGACGAGGGTATTCAGCCGGTATCGGTCGACGGCTGAGCACCTCCCAGCGCCGAAGGCCGAAAGACACCATGTCCGACCGCCGTCAGCGGCGCAACTTTGCAGCAATTTCAGTCTAGCGCCTTGAAAATCCGGTGCCGGTTGTATCGCTGCAGCATCACCGGATAGGCGTTGATGAGAATGTTACACAAGACCAACCAGAACGCGGCCGACCAGCGCCCCGTGGTCAGAACGAAGAGAGAGAAAAGACACACCAAGGCGAAAGCGATGGCATGGGCGATTTCGGCCGATCTCATGTCTGCCGCCAGCACTTCCAGCGACGCCGCCTTGGCGCTCTTTCCCAGGGCAGGCCCCCATATCGAGCCGTACCATCCTGAACGCAGGAACCGTTTGAACACGCGAACCCCCAGGGCTTCGTAAAGCCGCAGCTCTCCAGACGAGATTCCGCAATCAGGCGTGGGCGGCCGGATTCGCAACACCTTGCTCAACAGCACGATCCAGCCGCTCACCGCGAAATTGAAAGCCAAGGCGAGGGGCGGCACCAAGAGCCAAGCCGCACTCGATCGATCGGCTGCGACGGGCTGCAGAACGACGAGTCCAATCGTCAGGGCCAGGAGGACCAGCAGCTTTAACACGGACCTGGGATCGCGCATGCGGTCGCTCATCCCCTTCGATCGTCTTCCGCCGTCATGTCCATCAGCACGCCGAGCGAGTCGACCCGGTAACCCCGCTGCCGAAGCCGTTGCAGCAGCGAACGAAGGGCTTCGAGCGTGCGTTCGAGGCGATTGCCCCGCATTTGGTCGCCGTCATGCAGGACAACGATGGCTCCCGGAAACGCGCCAGCCGCGAGATGGTGGGCATAGCGCTGGGGAAACGGCAAATGGGTGTCCCAAGGCAGGAAGCTCGCCATGACAAAACGCTGGTAATAACCGAAACGCTGCAAGCTCGGAAGCATGCGATTCGCATCGAAAAAACCGCCGGCGGGCCGGAAGAACTGGGGCTTCTGGCCGATTTGCTCCAGCCGCCGGTGTGCGCGCTCGAACTCTGCCTCGAACGCCCGCTTGCCCAATCCGATGCTGCGGCGATCATCGGGCATGTGATTGGCGATTTCATGGCCTTCCCCGACCATCCGCGCCAAAACCCGTTCGGCTCCCGGCGTGTCGTCGAATCGATCGGTATGGACAAAGAATGTAGCCCGGCCGTCGAATTCAACGAGCAGGTCCAATATCTCCGCCGTGCGGGACGAGGGACCGTCGTCGATGGTCAGGGCGACCCGCTTCGCCTGCACTCCCGCAACGTGGAACAATCCGTGGGGCGAGAGCCTTTCAGCGATCACCGCCAAGCTCCGGCGATACTCGACCAAAGTGGATGTCGTCCCGTCCGCAGACCCGGGGGGATGGTGTTGCCGTTTCATTCGTGACTCATTCGCAAGACATAAGGAACTGCAAATCTCTCCGTACCGGACCGCACCGATCTGGGCCGCCCCTTAAGAAAGCTGGCTCCATCGAGTCCGGTAGATCCGGAACAACCGTTCGAACACGCTATTCCAGCCGTAACCGGCCTGCTCTACATGCCGCCGCGCGCCGCGGCTCAGGCTTTCACGCTGCCGCGCCGCCAGCTCCAGATTTCGCGCCAAGGCTTCCGCATTCTCCGCTGGACCTAAGAAGCCCGTACCGGGCACCACGCGCTCCGGCAGTGCGCCGGCATTCACGCCGACCACCGGAAGCCCGCATGCCTGCGCTTCCACCACCGACAGGCCGAAGGTCTCGTGCGGCCCGGCGGTAGCATAAATATCCGCCGAGGCGAGAAGTGCCGCGAACGCCGTTCGATCCTTCTGATACGGAATCACCCGCAGATGTTCCCAGTTCGCCGCTTCCGTCTCGAATTTCTCGCGCAGCGGCCCTTCTCCCGTCAGTATGAGGCGGGCATCCGGCAAACGGCAGCGCCGGAAAGCTTCGATCAATACATCCACATGCTTCTCTGCATCCAACCTGCCGGCATAGACGATGACCACCGTACCGGCATCCGCACCGAACAAACTGGCGCGAAGTTCGGCACTGCGCCGGCCGGGATGGAAAAGCTCCAGATCTACGCCCAGGGGCACCACTTCCGCGTCCCCGACACCGTACTTCCGAAGCCGGTCACGTTGGGCGGGAGAGGCAGCGAACAGTACGTCGCATTGTTGGAAGACATGCCCGAAATAGCGGGCCGCCCCATCCTCCATGAAATGCACGAACGAGTCTTCCCACTCGGCGACTACAGGGCTATCGGCCTTGATCAACTGATCCAGCGCCTTGCGTAGCGTCCTGCCGAAATAGGCGTCTGCAATGTCCGTATGGAAATACGCACTCACCAGACACTTCCGCCCGGCTGCGGCTTGCATGGCGCGATACCGGAACGCCGCCCAGGGCGAAACGAAGAAACTGCCTAGCTCAACGATGTCCGGCCGGGTCTCTTCCAGAATGGACACCAGCTTGTCAGGGCGCCAGAAGAAGCGATAAGGCGCACAGCCGGGGATCACCGGACTCGCCACCGTACACGTGAGGAAGCGGCCATCCACCTGGAGATGGTCGGACTCTCCCGGAATCAGAAGGACATGTTCGTCGTCGCCACCTTCGTCCTTGAGATATTGCCGCTTGGCATCGATATAGGTACGGATGCCGCCGCTAGTCGGCGTGTAAGCCAGGGTGAGGTCACAGTAGCGCATGAAGCGGGGAAACGATGGACGCTTGCGAAGTGCCGTGCTCAGGATGCGAGTCAATCGCCAACGGCTGGCCGAAGCCGCAGAACTCCTCCCTGACCCCTGCCCGCGTCCGTATGCTCACGCGGAGCGTTTCTTCCTGTAAGACAGCCACATCGAGGGAAAGGTCCTCACCGGGAAGCCGCAGCGAAAAACCCAGGCCGGTCGCCGCGGCCGGGAACCGGGGCTGAAGGTAACGGGCTCCCTCCCTCCGGTGGAATCCGAAAAACTGCTCTATCACCAGCGTGTTCACCAAGCCGGTCCAGCCGATGAAATCCGGCTGCGGCTTGGTGCCCAGGGTGAAGGCTTTCCAGCGGTTGCCCTGCTTGCGATGCAGCTCGTCGAAGTCGAGGCGGAGCGGATCGTAAAACTCATAAAAACGCCGCTCGCGCCGGTAAATCCGGTAAACGGCATCGCATAGCCGAAACGCCAGCTCGCTGGCTTCCCGCTCGTAGCCGTAGCGCTTCAAGCCTTCGAGAACGCCATAGGCGGTGTTTAGCCACACCGGCCCGCGCCACATGTCCTTGGCGAAATCGGGGTCGCCCAGCGCGACCGACGGCAACGGCATCGGGGCATTAAACCCATCGGCCGCCAGGATGCAGTCACGCATTCGACGCGCCTGGTCCGCGTCGGGGACCCCCGCCCAGAGCGGCAGCAGGGAGGCGATGGTCCGGCTGCGCACGAAGCCGCCGGTCGCGGGGTCACGGTCATAAAACAGGCCATCGTCCTCATGCCAGAGTTCTCGGCGCACCAGGCCGCGGAGCTGGTCCGCTTCGCTCTCATAATCCGATGCGTCTTGTCCGATCCAGCGCGCCATCTGCGCCAATGCCTCGCAATGCAGGATCATATAAGCGCACAAGTCCGGTGCTGCGAGCTGACGGGTATCGCGCAGAACCTTCTCGTCCGCCGAACTGAAGCGCGGGGAATTCTCCACGCCGGACTCGTAGGGATGCGCCCAGAAATAGAGGCCGTTGGTGAGCCGCCGGTTGTTCCTCAACCAACGGTGATAGGCTTCAAGCGTCCCAAACACCGGCGCGACACGCTCGGCCCGGGACACATCGCCTTCCCAGATACGGACGAGCGACCACGCGATGAGCGGTGGCTGGGTGTAGGCGGACGCCACCAAATCCGAAACGACGTGCTGAAGCCGATCGCCGTCTCGCAGGCGAATCACCGCCTCGGCCACCTCATGCGCCACGTCCCGATCCCAAGGCTTCCAGACTTGCGCGATGAACGCCGAATCCCAAAGATAAATGCCGCGGAAAGCGGGAGCAGGATGGCCATACCGGACGGACGAGAGAACATCAGGTGTTTGCAGGTTCTCGAACAGCTCGGCGTACACGCCTGCGAAGCCATCGTCCCAATGGGCTACCTCTTCTTGCAGACCCGAGACGTGCAGAACCGGGGCCTCGACCTCCACGCCTTTGAGCCGCAGCACGAATGAAGGCAGCTCGACCGGTATGGGCCCCCGCTGGCTCCGAATGAGACGCGACCAGAACACCAGGTCCATGATGTAGAACAGCACGCGATTGAAACGCGTGGCCAACGCGGCCATCGACTTCGTTCGGCGCCGCAAGGCCGATGCGATGCGGCGCAGCAAAGGGATCAAACGATCGCCGAACATCCGCCCTGCTCGGCCAGGAATCCGTTAACGCACCGCATCGCCGTACCCCTCAACCCGCGAAAACGGAGCCATTGTGCCGGTTGAGTCGACCCCATGCAGCCGGACTCATTCCCAGCCGGCTCTTGAACGCGCGCCTGTTGGCCGAAAACGTCATCGAAACGCTCCTTCAAATGCAAAACAATCTGCATGCGACACCCAATGAGATACAACAGTCGCCGGCGATTGGGCGGCGACCGGATCAAGCAGGAAAGGGATGCGCCTTTCAGCCCTCGCCCTTGACCCTGGACTGCAAATGCCCGGCTAGGCGCTTCATGGCCTGGGACGCATCGCCGGGGGAAAGGCGGACATTGATGAGGCTCGGCATGCTGCGGTTGGCCAGCGCTTCGCCGAGGGCGCTTTCAAACGCCGCTTCGTCGGGCGCGTCGTAGCCCCGCAGGGGGCCGAACACCTCGCCCAGCCGGTGGAACCGCCAGTCGGCGATGTCGTTGAAGGCCCCGTCGAGGATGAAGCGTTCGGTGCTGTAGCCGCGATTGTTGAGCACCACGACGATGGGCGCCAGGCCGAGCCGGGCGTGGGTCGACAGCTCGGTACCGGTCATCTGGAAGGCGCCGTCGCCGACCAGTATCAGCGCCCGGCGGTCGGGGCGGGCGATCTGCGCCCCGAGCGCCGCGGGAACCGCGAAACCCATCGAGGTATAGAACGCGGACGCCAGGAATTCGCTGCGCTCGTGCACGCGCAGGTCGGTGGCGGCGAACAGGCAGTCGCCGACGTCGCACACCACGATCATGTCGGAGGTCAGCGCGCGGTCGAGCCGCTCCACCAGCCGGGCGATCGTCATCGGCCGGTCCGGCGCGGGAAAGTCCCAAGGTTCCGGACCCGCCGGCGCCGGAAACGCCTCGCCCCGCGCCCCGGCGGACCGCGCCAGGGCCGTGACGAAATCCGCGAGCAGGACGCGGGGATAGCGGTGATGGTGGATCACGACCTCGTTCTGGGCGGCGCGGACGATGCGCTGCGGATCGAGGCGCGCCGTGTAGATGCCCGTGTCCACGTCGTTCAGCGTGACCCCGAGCATCAGCAGGAGGTCGGACTGCTCGACCATGTAGCGCGCGTTTTCCGCGCTCATCGCACCCTCGTAGACCCCCAGATAGGCGGGATGACGCTCGGCGAACACCGACTTGCCGGTCAAGGTCGCCGCCACCGGCAGGCGCGCCTGCTCGACCAGCCCGACCAGGGCGTCCTGAAGCCCCCGCCGGTGCAGCTCGACGCCGGCAAGAACCACCGGCGACACAGCGTGGCCCAGGAGTTCCGCGGCCTCGGCAACCGCCTCCGCCAGCGCCGAATCGTCGCTGGAAGGCGCTTCCGGGATTTCCTGCGGAATCGGATATCCCGGCGCCATCACCCGGTCGGCGGGAATCTCGATGTACACCGGTTTGCAATCCCGGCGGGCGGCCGCGAGCGCGCGCTCCACCTGCCGGAAGGCGATCACCGGATCGTCCAGCACCATGGCGGCGCAGGTGATCCGTTCGAATATCTCGCGCTGAAACCGGAACGGCCCGAAACGGTGGTGAATCAATGGATCCTCTCGCTGCTCGCGCACCCCCGGCGCGCCGCTGATGACTACCACCGGCGAGGATTCCGCGTAGGCGCCGGCGACGGCGTTGACGGTGTTCAAGGCGCCGACCCCGTAAGTCACCGCCAGCGCGCCCATGCCCCGGCAGCGGGCATAGCCGTCGGCGGCGAAGGCGGCGGTGTCCTCCCGCGTGGTGCCTACGTGCCGGACGGGACCTTTGGCCATCAAGTCGTAGAAGCCAAGCACGTAGTCGCCGGGAACGCCGAAGATGTGCTCGACACCCGCCTGGTACAGGCGCGTGAGCAGATATTGTCCGATAGTGCCTGGATCAGCCGTACTCATCACATCCTCCAGCGGGCGAAAGGGGGAAAGGGAAACTCAGGACCGGCAATCGATTGAACCGTGGTGCAACGTCGCCTGTCGCCGACATGCAGTCGAACTGGGGACCGGAGCACTCGCCGGAACGGCAGGTTATCAGCCTGGGGCAAAGTATCAAGGCGGCCGAAAATCTCGACACGGGTGAAGTTTTCGTGCCGTCGCGGACGGCGAAGGCGAGGAACTGAGCGTTCATGTCCTCGATCAGACAATTGACACCGGCCGCCTGAGCCGTGGAATACGGCATTTCGCCCTTTCCCTCTCGCTCGCTGAACCCGTTAAAAATCGCCCGCGTGTTTCATGACGGCCTTCAGGTTGTCGAAAGATTTGTCGAGCCGCGGATGCTAGAGGGATTTGGTTGCAGGACGGTGACGGTCGCCCAAGGCGCTGGACTCAAAGGACCACGGCGAAAAAACACGACGGGATGGACGTCGGCGCTTAACCCGAGTTGTTTACTTGGAAATTAATCAGGACTAAAATGGTCCGGAATTTGAGCAGGTGCCGCGATGCTGCGAATAAGCAAATTGACCGACTATGCGATCATCATCCTGGGCCAGATGGCCCGCTCGGACGAACAGACCTTCGCGGCGGCCGAGCTGGCGGAGCACACTTCGATCGCCATGCCGACCGCCAGCAAGATCCTCAAGGCGCTGGCCCGGGCAGGCATCGTGACCTCGACCCGCGGCGCCCGCGGCGGCTACGCCCTGGCGCAGAAACCGGAACACACCAGCGTCGCCCGCATCATCGACGCCCTCGAAGGGCCGATCGCGCTCACCGAGTGCGGGGCGGAGCAGAATCTTTGCCAGCAGGCATCGATCTGCGATGTCCGCGGCCACTGGAACGTGATCAACCGGGCGATTCTGACCGCGCTGGAATCGGTCAGCCTGGCGGACATGATCCGACCTGCGACCGCCCCCGCCGAGGTTCCAGTCGTGCTGGCCCGGCTGCAGCCCCAACCCCGATAAACCTCAAGAGCACCGCCATGTCCGCTACGGCAGAAACCCTGGACCGCCTGATCAAACAGGAATACAAGCCCGGCTTCGTCACCGTGCTGGAAGCCGACACGCTTCCGCCCGGCCTGAACGAGGACGTCATCCGGGCCATCTCCGCCAAGAAAAACGAGCCGGAGTTCATGCTGGAATGGCGCTTGAGCGCCTACCGCCACTGGCTGACGATGCGGGAGCCGCGCTGGGCCTTCGTCGAATACGAGCCGGTGGACTACCAGTCCATCAGCTACTACTCGGCGCCGAAAACCACGGACCACCCGAAATCCCTGGACGAGGTCGACCCCAAGCTGCTGGAGACCTATAACAAGCTCGGCATTCCGCTGTACGAGCAGGAGAAGCTGGCGGGCGTCGCGGTGGACGCGGTGTTCGACTCCGTGTCGGTGGCGACCACCTTCAAGGACAAGCTGGCCGAAGCCGGCGTGATCTTCTGCTCCATGTCGGAGGCGATCGAGAAGCATCCGGCGCTGGTCCGGCAATACCTGGGCAGCGTGGTGCCGGCGGGGGACAACTTCTTCGCGGCGCTCAACTCGGCGGTGTTCTCCGACGGCTCCTTCGTCTACATCCCCAAGGGCGTGCGCTGCCCGATGGAGCTGTCAACCTATTTCCGCATCAACGCGGCCAAGACCGGGCAGTTCGAGCGCACCCTGATCATCGCCGACGCGGGCAGCTACGTCAGCTACCTGGAAGGCTGCACCGCGCCGATGCGCGATGAGAACCAGCTGCATGCCGCGGTGGTCGAGCTCGTCGCGCTGGAAGACGCCCAGATCAAATACTCGACCGTGCAAAACTGGTATCCGGGCGACGAGGAAGGCCGCGGCGGCATCTACAACTTCGTCACCAAGCGCGGAGACTGCCGGGGGGCGCGCGCCAAGATTTCCTGGACCCAGGTGGAAACCGGATCGGCCATCACCTGGAAGTACCCCAGTTGCATCCTGCGCGGCGACGACACGGTCGGCGAGTTCTATTCGGTGGCGGTCACCAACCACCGCCAGCAGGCCGACACCGGCACCAAGATGATCCACATCGGCAAGAACACCAAGAGCACCATCATCTCCAAGGGCATTTCCGCCGGCCGCGCCCAGAACAGCTACCGCGGCCTGGTGAAAATCCTGAAAAGCGCCGAGAACGCCCGCAACTACACCCAGTGCGATTCGCTCTTGATCGGCGACCGCTGCGGGGCGCATACCTTCCCCTACATCGAGGTGAAGCAGCCCTCCGCCCAGGTCGAGCACGAGGCGACGACCTCGAAGATCAGCGAGGACCAGCTGTTCTTCTGCCAGCAGCGCGGTCTGTCGGCGGAGGATGCGGTGTCCATGATCGTGAACGGCTTCTGCAAGCAGGTCTTCAAGGAGCTGCCCATGGAATTCGCCGTGGAAGCCCAGGCGCTGCTGGGCATCAGCCTGGAAGGCAGCGTCGGTTGATATAGAACGAACCCAAGGTAAGTCCAGTACATGAATACCCTGCTCCGCATCGAAAACCTCCACGCCCGCGTCGACGACAAGCCGATCCTCAAAGGCATCGACCTGACGATCAACCCCGGCGAGGTCCACGCCATCATGGGCCCGAACGGCTCGGGCAAAAGCACGCTGTCCAACGTCCTGGCCGGGCGCGCCGGCTACGAAGTAACCGAAGGCACGGCGACCTACCGCGGCCAAGACCTGCTGGGCCTGCCGCCGGAACAGCGCGCCCGCGAGGGCGTGTTCCTGGCCTTCCAGTACCCGGTGGAGATTCCCGGCGTCAGCAACATCTATCTGCTGAAAGCGGCCTACAACGCCATGCGGCGCCATCGCGGCCTGAACGAGGTCGACGCGCTGGACTTCCTGAAGCTGGTCAAGGAAAAAACCAAGATCGTCGATCTGGACGAGCAGTTTCTGTACCGAGGCGTCAACGAGGGCTTCTCGGGCGGCGAGAAGAAGCGCAACGAGATCCTGCAGATGGCGATCCTCGAACCCACTCTGTGCATCCTCGACGAGACCGATTCGGGCCTGGACATCGACGCGCTCAAGCTGGTCGCCGACGGCGTCAACTCGCTGCGTTCGCCGGACCGCGCCTTCATCCTGGTCACCCATTACCAGCGCCTGCTCGATTACATCAAGCCCGACCATGTCCACGTGCTGGCGCACGGCCGCATCGTCAGGTCGGGAGACGCGGGGCTCGCGCACGAACTCGAACGGAAAGGCTACGGCTGGATCGAAACGGCTGCGGCGGAGGCCTTGAGATGAGCGAGCCGTCCCACCGCCTCTACGTCGAGACCTACCGCGAACCGGCCGCCGGCGAGCCCGCCTGGCTGCGCCGGCTCCGCCGGCAGGCGCTGGCCCGCTTCGGGACTTCCGGCTTTCCCTCCCCGCGGGACGAGGAATGGCGCTATACGAACGTCGCGCCGATCGAGCGCAAGCTGTTCACCGCGGCGAGCGGCCCCGCCGACGTCGCCGCCGCCGGGGCACTGATCGAAAGCTGCCGGATCGCGGACGCCTGGTCGCTGGTGTTCGTCGACGGCCTGTTCGCGCCCGAGCTGTCCGAGCGGAACGGCCTGCCTGCCGGCGCGAGGCTGGAAAGCCTGGCCTCGCTGCTCGAAACTCTTGCCCTGAGCCCTGCGCTGAGCGGAGTCGAAGCGGATGCCGGCTGGCTGGAATCCGGGCTCGAACTGGAAACCGACTCGAAGAGCAACGAAGTTGAATCCGACCGGCACGGCTTTCTCGACTTCAACACCGCCTTCTTCACCGACGGCGCCGTGCTGCGCGTGGATGAAGGCGTCGTATTGGAGAAGCCGGTCCAGCTGTTCTTCGTCTCGACCCGCAACGAGGGCCGGGCCACGCTGCGCAACCTGATCCGGCTCGGCCGGAACGCCGAGGCGCGGGTCGTCGAAACCCATGTCGGCGCGCCGGAAACCGGCTATCTGGGCGCCGTGGTCAGCCAGATCGAAATCGGGGACAACGGCGGCCTGAACCATTACAAGCTCCAGCTCGACGGCAACAGGGCCTACCACTTCGGCGGCAGCTACGCCCGGATCGCCCGCGACGGCCGCTTCGGCCACCACTCGCTGTCGCTGGGCGGGCTCCTGGTCCGCAACGAGGCGCACGCCCGCCTCGCCCGCGCCGCCCGAACCGAGATGAACGGGCTGTTCCTGAGCGAGAACCGCCAGCACGTCGACAATCACGTCCGGGTGGACCACGACGAGCCGCACGGCGAAAGCCGCGTGACCTACCGCGGCATCCTCAAGGACCGCTCGCGCGGCGTATTCCAAGGCCGGATCGTGGTGCACGCGGACGCCCAGAAGACCGATGCGGAAATGAACAACCGCAACCTGCTGCTATCCGACGACGCCGAGATCGACACCAAGCCGCAGCTCGAGATCCATGCCGACGACGTGAAATGCGCCCACGGCGTCACGGTCGGCCAGCTCGATCCGGATTCGGTGTTCTACCTGGAATCGCGCGGCATCGACGCAGCCACGGCCCGCGAGATGCTGACTTTCGCCTTCGCGGCGGAAATCGTCGAACGGTTTGCCGTGAGCCCTGCGCTGAGCGGAGTCGAAGCGGGAGTCGAACGGCCCGACCCATTCCACGAACTGCTGCTCGGCATGCTGCTGGCCCGCTTCCCCCACGCAAAATGAGCCAAGGAGCCGCCATGCGCACCGCCCCCGCCGCCATCCCGGCTTTCGACGTCGCCCGGATCAGGAAGGATTTCCCGATTCTCGGACAGCAGGTTCACGGCAAGCCGCTGGTCTACCTGGACAACGCCGCCACCGCGCAGAAACCCAAGGCGGTGCTGGACTGCATCGCCAAGGTCTACACAGAGGACTACGCCAACGTTCACCGCGGCGTGCACGCCCTGAGCCAGCGCGCCACGGAACTGTTCGAGGGCGCGCGGGAAAAGGTGCAGCGCCACCTCAACGCCCGCCACTCGCACGAGATCGTCTTCACCCGCGGCACCACCGAGGCGATCAACCTGGTCGCCCAGTCCTACGGCCGGCCGCGCTTCAAGGCGGGGGACGAGATCCTCATCACGGCCATGGAGCACCATTCCAACATCGTGCCCTGGCAGATGCTGTGCGAACAGACCGGCGCCGTGCTGAAGGTCGTCCCGATCGACCGCACCGGCACCCTGCTGCTGGACCAGTTCGAGGCCCTGCTGTCGAACCGCACCCGGCTGCTGGCGGTGGCGCATATGTCGAACGCCCTGGGCACGATCAACCCGGTCGAAAAGCTGATCGAACAGGCCCATCGCCACGGCGTGCCGGTGCTGGTCGACGGCGCCCAGGCGGTTCCGCACATGGCGGTGGACGTGCAGGCGCTGAACTGCGATTTCTACGCCTTGTCCGGCCACAAGCTGTACGGCCCCGCCGGCATCGGCATCCTTTACGGCAAGGAAGAGCTGCTCAACAAGATGCCGCCCTACCAGGGCGGCGGCGACATGATCCGCCGGGTGACGTTCGAAAAGACCGAATACAACACCCTGCCCTACAAGTTCGAAGCCGGCACGCCGAGCATCGTCGACGCCATCGCCCTGGGCGCGGCGATCGACTATGTGAACGGGATCGGCATCGAAACCATCGCCGGGCACGAACAGCGGCTGCTGGCCTATGCCACCGAACAGGCGCTGCGAATCCCGGGTTTGGAGCTGGTCGGCCAGGCCGCCGACAAGGGCGCCATCCTGTCGTTCACCCTGCACCGCATCCATCCGCACGACATCGGCACGATACTCGACCACCTCGGCATCGCCATCCGCGCCGGGCACCACTGCGCCATGCCGGTGATGGATTTCTTCGGCGTTCCCGCGACGGCGCGGGCATCGTTCGGGCTTTACAACACTTTCGAAGAGGTGGACGCGTTGATCGCAGGCATCCACAAGGTCATCGAGGTGTTCGGCTGATGCTGGACCAGATTCGGGACCTCTACCAGGAGGTGGTGTTCGACCACAACCGCAATCCGCGCAACTTCCGGGTCATGGAAGACGCCAACCGCACCATCGAGGGCTTCAACCCGCTGTGCGGCGACCGCATCACCCTGTACGTCAAGATCGACGGCGACGGCGTCATCCGGGACTTAAGCTTCCAGGGCTCGGGCTGCGCCATCTCCACCGCCTCGGCCTCGCTCATGACCGAGATCGTCCGGGGCATGCATGAAAGCCAAGCCCACGCGCTGTTCCAGACCTTCCACCGCATCGCCACCGGCAAGGACGAAGCCGTGAACCTCGAAGAGCTGGGCAAGCTGGCCGTGCTGGCTGGCGTGCGCGCCTATCCCGCCCGGGTGAAATGCGCCACCCTGGCTTGGCACTCGCTGGAAGCGGCGCTGGAAAACAAGGAAACGACCGTCACCACGGAGTGAGGAATCGCCGCCGATGAACGACTGGATCGACGTGGCGCCGGCGGACTGCGTGCCCGAAGGCGGGCATGTCGTCTCCGATCTGGACGGCATCCCCGTCGCCGTGTTCAACCTGGACGGCGAGTTCTACGCCATCGAGGACGCCTGCACCCATGACGGCGCCGAGATCGCCAGCGGCCTGCTGGAAGGCGGCGAAATCGTCTGTCCCCGGCACGGCGCCCGCTTCTGCCTCAAGACCGGCAAGGTGCTATCGCCTCCGGCCTACGAAGACCTCACCTGCTTTCCCGTCCGCGTCGAGGATGGGATGATCCAGATACGCGACGCGCGCTGGGATTAGAACAGCCGGCGCACTTTGAGGCTGGAGGCCATCAGCAGCCCCATCGCCAGAAACACGAGGGGCCAGGCATCCAGACTGGGCGGGAATGCAAGGAACACCAGGTAGAGCAGCGGAAACAGGACGCCGTTGACCGTGATCGGCACCCCCTCGAAGCCTTTGCCCGTGGAGATGTTGTACCGCGCCAGCCTGAGCATGCCGCAGGCGACGAAGAACAGGAGCGGCGGGACGGCCAGCCAGGACGGCTCGCTCATGGTGAAAAACAGGCAGGCCGGGGACACGCCGAAGGAGACCAGGTCGGCGAGGGAGTCGAGCTGCTTGCCGAACTCGCGGCCGCCATGGTGGGTCCAGACGGCGACCTTGCCGTCCAGCGAGTCCCACACCACCGCCAGCGCGATCAACCCCGCGCCCATTGCCGGATACCCCTGGATCGCCGCGAATATCGCCGACACCCCGCAGCTCAGATTGGCGATGGTCAGCGCATCGGCCCAGCACAACAGACGCAGCATGTTCACCCTAGCGTTCCTTCCTCGAAATCGATCATTCCTTAAGTAGCACGCTAAGATGACAGCTCGGTGTCATTGTCCCCTTCCGTGCCTCAGGAAACGGCGCTCCAGTCATTTCCCATCATTGCCTCGAAGTCCGGGCGCGGCAGGGGAATCCCGAACAAATGACCCTGGGCCAGCCGGCAGCCGTGGGCCTGGAGATAGACCGCCTGCTGCGGAGTTTCCACGCCCTCCGCCAGTATCTCGAGGCTCAGCGCATGAGCGATCGAAATCATGGCTTTGACCACTTCAGATTTGCGGCGGTCGGACGGAATTCCGCGGACAAAGGAACGGTCGATCTTGATCCTTTTCACCGGAAAGCGATGCAGGTAACTCAATGCGGAATAGCCGGTGCCGAAATCGTCGATGGCGATCGACAGCCCCATGCTGTCGAAGGTTTCGAGCGTCGCCCGAATGTCCTTGTTGTCTTCCAGCAGCAGGCTTTCGGTGATTTCCAGTTCCAGCCACTCCGGCCGGCAACCCGTCTCGTCCAGGATGCGCCGCAAACCGCCGGCCAGGTCGTTCAGGATGAACTGGCGGGTGGAAAGGTTGACGGCGACGGATAGAGGCTGTGCTCGTTGGCGGTTCCAGGCAACGGCCGCCTCGCAGGCCCTAGCCAGCACCCATTCGCCGATGCCGACGATCAGGCCGGTTTCCTCGGCTACCGGGATGAATTTGCGCGGCAGCATGATTCCCTGGCCGAGGCGGTTCCAGCGTAACAGCGCCTCGGCGCCGACGAAGGCGCCGGAACTCATGTCGATCTGCGGCTGGAAATACAGCTCCAGTTCGTGCCGCTCCAAGGCCCGGCGCAAGGCCGATTCGATCCGCATGCGTTCCGACGCGCGCGCCGTGAGGTCGGTGGAATAGAACTGGAAATTATTCCGTCCCTGCCGCTTGGCGTGGTACATGGCCGAGTCGGCATAGCGGAACAGAGTATCGATGCCGGTGCAATCCTTGGGATAGAGCGCTATGCCCAAACTGGCGGAAACGAACAGTTCCCGGCCTTCGATCAGGAACGGCTCGACAAACGCGCCGAGCGCCCTGCCGGCAAGCGTAGCGAGCTCATGACGGTCCGCCGGCTCCGGCACCAGGACGGCGAACTCGTCGCCGCCCAGCCGCGCCACCGTGTCGCCGCTGCGCACGGCGCCCAGCAAGCGGTAGGCGGCTTTTTCCAGCAGCAGATCGCCCACGCCGTGGCCCAAGGTGTCGTTGATTTCCTTGAAGCGGTCGAGATCCAGCATCATCAGGGCGAACCGCTGGCCGGCTCCGGAAACGCCGTCCATGGCCTGGCGTATCCTCTTGTTCAGCATTTCCCGGTTCGGCAAGCCGGTCAATGTGTCGAAAAATGCCATGCGATGAATACGCCGGCGGTAGGCATCGATTTCGGTGATGTCCCGCCCGACCGCCAACACGTGCAGCACTTCGCCCTCAAAACCGAATTCCGGGGTGAGCCGGATATGGGAGACCACTTCGCCCCCATGGGCCGTTGTCCAGCTCAGCTCGAACTCCTCCGGCATGCCGGTATCGAAAACCTGCCGAATTTTCGCCTGGTAGGCGCGCGCGCTCTCGCCCCCTGGAAATTCGGCCGGTGTCCTTCCCAGCAATTCGGACAGCGGCACGCCCGCCTCCTCCACCAGCCGGGGATTGGCGTAAATCCGCCGGCAATCCCGGCCGTAGCGGGCAACGGTGTCGGGGGAATGCTCGACCAGGGAACGGAATTCCTGTTCGCGCGCCTTGAGCTGCCGCTCCGATCGGTCCCGCTCCAGGGCCGCCGCGACGCGGGTAGCCACGAGCTGCAAGAGAGCGGTGACGGATTCCGGGTCGCCCATCGGCTTGCCGTCCATCACTGCGATCAGGCCGATCGCGGCACCCGTCGAATCCCACAAGGGCACGCCGGCGTAGCTTTCCACCGCCATGTCCCGAAGCATGGCATCGTCGGGGAACAGCGCCCGGACCTCCCTGGGGAAGCAACACAAGCTCCGGCCCAGGACGTTCTCGCAGGGCGTCCCGGCAAGCCGGTAGCAGATATTGGGCAGATCGCCCCCCCGCGCGTATTGCGCGACCGTTTCGGCGAGTCCGGATTCCCTGGTCAACCGGTCGATGACGACGTAATCGACGCCTAGGGTCCTGCCGAGGTGGTGAGCCATGGCGGAAAAGAACGCGTCACCGTCGGTAGTCCAACTGCGCTGGGCGATGAAGCGAAAAGTCTCCTCCATCCGCTTGCGTTCGGTAACATCGACCAGAAAACCGTGCCACAGCGTGGCGCCGTCTTCCTGCCGTTCCGGCATGGAGCGGGCCTCCAGCCAGCGCTCGCCCTTGACGGGGTGGCGGATCCGGTATTCGGCCTGGAACGGCGACAGTTCGAGACGGGACAGCGCCTTGCGCTGCTGTAGCATTCCCAGGTCTTCCGGAACGACCAGCGCATGGATGCGGCCGATGTCTTCGAGTACCGCCGCCACACTCAATCCGAGGACATCCTCCACGCCCGAACTGGCGTAGGTCATCGCCATGCTGCCGTCAGTCCGTTGTTCGACGGTATACATGAAGCCCGGCGCGCACTGCGCAAACCTGGACAGCCGCCGCAAACCGGCCTGCTCCGCCCGCAGCCTCTCTATTTCCTTGATGCGTTCCTCGGCTTCGCGGCGGGGGCGAAGATCGCGGGCGGTGCTCATCGCCAGGCGCTTGCCGCCTTGCTCGAACAGGTTGGTCGTCACCTCGACCGGAATCACTTCGCCGCCCGCCACCCTGTGCAGCGTCTCGAACGTCATCCCGCCCGTCTGCCGGTGGCGTTCGATCGCGATGCGCAGAGTTTCCTCATCGTAATTGGGGTCGAAATCCAGCGGACACCAGGTCAGCAAGGTGTCGAGATCGACGCCGAAATGGCGGCAGGCGGCTTCGTTGGCGTAGATGATGCGAGCGGAGTCGTCGATGTCATGCACCGTCACCACCTGATCCCGGAGGCACTCGATCATCGCCCGGAACATGGCGTGGTCCCACGCCGCGTTTTCCCTATGCTCCAATTCGGTCTCCGTCTCGGGTCTTCGGTATAAACGACCTGGGGATCGGCAAGTTCAGGCACTGCCCGCCAAGAGAAGCTCGAACCGGTCCTGCGGCACGGCTTTACCGAACAAGTGCCCTTGCGCCAGCCGGCAGCCCTGGGCGTGGAGATATTCCGCCTGCCGGGCGGTTTCCACGCCTTCCGCGATCACTTCGAGCTGCAAGGCGCCAGCGATCGAGATGATGGCCTTGACCAGTTCGGCCTTTTCCTGGTCCGCGGGAAAGCCCTGAATGAAAGAGCGGTCGATCTTGATCTGGTCCAGCGGAAAACGGTTGAGATAGCTCAGCGCCGAATAGCCGGTGCCGAAATCGTCTATGGAGATGGCGAAGCCCATGTCATGAAGCTCCTCCAATGCCGCGCCGACTTCGGAGTCGTTCCCCAGCAGCAGGCTCTCGGTGATCTCGAGCTCCAGCCATTCCGGACGGCAGCCGGTGTCCCGGACGATATGGTGCAATTCGCCAGGCAAGTCGTTGCGGGTGAATTGCCGGGTGGACAGGTTCACCGCGACTTTGAAGGGAGAGTCGATGGTTCGGTGCCAGTGGACGGCCCGGCGGCAAGCGGTCGCCAGGACCCAGTGGCCCAGATCGCGGATGAACCCCGTTTCTTCCGCGAGGGGAATGAAGCGGTCGGGTGTCATTAGCCCCTCTTGCGGATGCCGCCACCGCAGCAAGGCTTCCGCGCCGACGATGCGCCCGGCCGGCAATGCCACCTGCGGCTGATAGTACAGCTCCAGCTCGCCGTTGCCGAGCGCCCTGCGCAGCGCGCTTTCCATGGCCATACGGTCCGACACCCGGACGGCGAGTTCCTCGGCGTAGAACTGGAAGTTGTTCCGGCCTTGTTTCTTGGCATGGTACATCGCCAAGTCCGCCTGCTTGAACAGTTCTTCCGCGTCACAGCGGCCCTCCGCCTGCAGGACGATGCCGATGCTGACCGAAACGTACATCTCCTTGCCTTCGAGGGTGAAGGCTTCCCCGAAGGCCTCGAGTATTCTCCCGGCGATGGTGCGAAGATCGCCCCGGTCGCGCACCACCGGCAACAGGATCGAGAATTCATCTCCTCCCAGCCGCGCCACGGTATCGTAGCCGCGGACGCAGGCATTCAAACGGCGGGCGGCCTCGCACAGCAGCCTGTCCCCGGCACTGTGCCCAAGGGTGTCGTTCACCTCCTTGAAGCGGTCCAAGTCGAGCAGCATCAGACCGAACTGGCTGCCCCGCGCGTCGGCGAGACACTGGCGGATCCGGTCGTTGAGCAGCGCCCGGTTGGGCAGATCGGTGAGTGGATCGAAGAAGGCCAGACGCTGGATGCGCCGCCGGTATTCGTCGACCTCGGTGATATCGCGGCCGACCGCCAGCACGCCGATGCATTCGCCATCCGGACCATGCTCGGCCACCAGGCGGATGTGCAGCAGGCGGGGACCCTTGTGCGTGCCCCGCAGCAAGAGTTCTATTTCGTCGGCCTTGCCGGTGGCGATGACCGCCCTCAGCTTGCCCTCATAGGCCACGAAACGCTCGTCGCCCGGATGCAGCTCGGTGGGCCTCCTGCCGACCATCTCGCCGGCGGAGAATAACAAGGTGTTTTCCAGGCTGGGATTGAGATAGACGATGCGGCAATCCCGGTCGTACCGCATGATGCTGTCCGGCGAGTTCTCGGCGAGCGAGCGGAACTCGCGTTCGCGCCGGCGCAACGCCGTCTCCGTCCGCTTGAGGAGGCTGCTGTCGCGCACCAATGCCAGAAGGTAGCCACGGCCTTCGTGCTCGATGTAGCGGGCATCGACTATGACCGGAAGCCGGCGCCCGTCCTTGGCGCGGTAAACCGTTTCCCACTGGAGCGAGGTTTTTTCCTGCACTTCGCGGAAATGGCCGGCCCAGGACGGCGGCGCCAGATCCGGCGCGATGTCGGCGACGGACAGGTTCGAGGACTCATCCCGGGAATAGCCCAAAGCCCTCCGGCAGGCATCGTTCACATAGACGAACCGTCCCTCGGAATTGCAGATCGAGACCATTTCGGCAAGATGATCGAGGGCCTTGCCGACCAGCCCGGCCTGGACCTCGGCCCGCTTGCGTTCGGTGATGTCCATGAGGAAGCCGTGCCACCGGATCGCGCCACTTGATCGCCGCTCTGGCACGGCGAATGCCTCCAGCCAGCGTGGCCCCCTGGGGGGGCGGGCGATCCGGAACTGCGTCTTGAGCGGCGTCAGATGGCGCTTGGCCGTCTCCAGCCGAAGTCTTGCCAGTGCGAGATCCTCCGGCCTTATCAACGCGTCGACGCAAGCGGCATCGCCCAGGACGCGGACAAGCTTCAATCCGACAACACCTTCGATCTCGGGGCTCTCATGAACGATCGCGACACGGCCGTCCGGATACTGGTCCAGAATGCACATTCCGGCCTGCGGGCTTTCCGCGACAGGAGGAAAGCCGGAGCCCCCCTCCGCCTCCCCGCTGCGCCGCCCGTCGATCGTCGCCATGTCCTCTGGCCCCCCATCAGGTCAGGAGGACGGCGACCAGACCGGTCATGAAGATGCCGTCGAAGGTTCCCGCCCCACCGATGGAAGCCACCGGCGCGCCGAGATGGCGGATGTCGGGAATGCGCAGCAGATCGGCCCCGATCAAAACGCCCATCGTTCCGGCGATATAAGCGACCGGCGCCCGATGTTCTCCTCCCAGCGCCAGGGCGACCAACGCCGCCGCCAATGGAGCGATCAGGATCGGCATGCCGATGCCGAAGCCGGGAATGGGCCGGCTGAAACCGTACGCCACCGCCGCGACGATCGCCGTCGCCAGCACCAGCTGCGGCAGCGGGATGCCGTTATTGGCGAGCAGGTAAAACGAAAACGCCACCGGGACCAGTCCGCCGCCCACGTTGACCACGATTTTCGTCCGTCCGGTGAACGGAATTTCCGGCAAGCGCAACAGCCCGCGGAAAGGCTGCGGCGGACCGGCCGGCGGCCGGTCCGCCTTGATGCTGGCCACCGGCAGGTTGATGGCGCTGCCCAAGAGGGAAGTCAGGACCAGGCTGAGGGCGGACGAGGGGTCCAGACCGAGCTTTTCGAAAGTCAGTGCGATGATCTGAAAATTGATGCTGAAGATGATCCACAGCAGCAAGCCGGCAAAAAACAGAAAATATACGGGGGAAAAAGGACCGCGCATGGCCTGGCCTTATCGTGGAAATCGCATAGCGAACACCGTTCTCGTCTTTGCCCGTCCTGATTAGCAAGAATCTTCAGCCAACCTCGAAAAACTCCGTCATTCCGGCAGGGAAGCTTAGAATCCAGCGACAAGGATGTCAGGCCGGTTAAGTCTCGCGAACTTCGACGCAGCGCGCCTTGGGTGGCGACCTACCGTCCCTGGCTTGGATTCATGCCGGGCTGTCCTGCCCGGCACCCTTCGGGCCAGTGCCAATCCGCTCCCGGCGGATTGGTCATGCCGGGCTGTCCTGCCCGGCACCCTTCGGGCCAGTGCCAATCCGCTCCCGGCGG
>JBFMDC010000056.1:0-10682 GCA_040753975.1 Pseudomonadota bacterium | reverse complement strand
GGCAAAGCCGGTGGCTTTCGACGGCTGGCCCCTCCAAGGGGCCTGACCGCCGTCGGGCAAAAGCCAAGTCGTCGCCCCGGCAGGGATTGCCGGGGTCCAGGGGCCACGGATGGCTGCGACCTCACACGTCCCTGTGAGCTGGATTCATGCCGGGCTGTCCTGCCCGGCACCCTTCGGGCCAGTGCCAATCCGCTCCCGGCGGATTGGTCCGGCAATCCCTGCCGGAATGACGACCAACCCAATTTCGACAAAACCCCACTCCAGGGTTTGTCAAACTTTGCGAGTCCCCCGGCTAAGCCGGGGGTTTTCCCGCGATAAATAATGTCACATACACCCCCTCCCCCTCTGGGAGTTGGCTGGGGTTATGGCAATTTATATATGGCATTGCTTTCTTGGCTCTTAGTCAATCCTAATTTTAGTCGTCGGTCTCGGGAGCTTCGCAATCATCATTGGCGTCACCATCGCCATCGTCGGTGCAGTCATCTTCGCCTCTGCCGCCGTCAATGCTATCGTCGCCGCCGTTACCATTCATGGTGTCATCGCCATTGCCGCCGAACAAAGCATCAGCGTCTGGGCCGCCCGACAAGTTGTCTCTGCCATTGCCTCCGTCCAGAATATCTTTATCGGTATCCAAGTCGTCGACAACGCCGTCGTCGTTGAAATCATCTCCTTCTTCGGGGTAGTTGCGGGCGTCGCCTTCATCATAACCGAAGAGAGAATCCCGGCCATTGTCGCCATGCAATTCGTCATCGCCTACTCCCCCGATTAAAGTATCGGAGCCATTATTGCCATGAAGATCGTCGTTTCCGCCCTTGGCGTCGATCACATCGTTGCCGTTTCTTCCGCAAATCTCATCGTCACCTTCGGTACCTAAAATTATATCAGCCCTGTTGCTGCCGTATATTGATAGGCCATTGTATTTATAAAGACCGCCGCCTATATCTATAGCAAGAGGCGTAGTTGCGGGGTCGGTTCGGGCGACACAACCTGTGGTAAAGCCAGCATCGGCGCAGATTTCGTAGAAATCGTCCGTGGGATCGGAAGCGGTCCCGTTATCGTTCACGTGGCCAAAGGGCAGGCTTCTTGAAAGCACTACATCCACCTGTGAAGGCCGGAGTGAACATTTCTTCATGGATTGAGAATTGGAATTGTCCGGCTTGGACCATGCGGGCTGGATCAGGCCTAAGCCGCCAAAATAAACAAAAATTGCGGCATAGATTACTTTTTGTTTCATTTTCAATTCCTCAAAAATTGTTGGTCAAGGCTGTATTTAAGCTAAGAAATTCGGCGTTGACGTCCTTATGGGCGATAAAAATCTAATTTTAATAAATTTAGATTCGCCTCCGTTGATGAAAATAGGTTGTTGTCAGTGCTGTCCGGGCATTCGTGAGTCTGAATCCGTGCCGATGGGAACGCATAGGGTAATCAGCAGCGTTCATGCCAATCTCAAGGAAACAGGTCTGGGGCAGAGCGTTATCCGGATGGCCAGCCACGAAATCAGCAAGTTACGGCTATCGATGGGCGATTGGTTCTTTTTTGATGCCAGCTCCGCTCCTCACGGGGCGAGCGCTGGAAGCACCCAGGCCGTCGTGCCTCGGCGACAATGGCTTGATCGACGGAGGCAGGGGGCCGATTCGCCCAAATCGTCCATCTGTCGCCATCCTGACCTTTCCCGACTGTTATAATGGGCTATTTGCTCATTTCTGGAGAGAAGTCATGGCTTTGATGAAAGTCAGTTCCGGCAGGCAGGTGCCCGAAGACATCCATGTGGTCATCGAGATTCCGGCGTTCAGCGATCCGGTGAAATACGAGGTCGACAAGGAAACCGGCGCGCTGTTCGTGGACCGTTTCATGGGCACGGCGATGCAGTATCCCTGCAATTACGGCTACGTGCCGCATTCCTTGTCGGAAGACGGCGACCCGGTCGATGTCCTGGTGATCGCGCCTTGCCGCCTGCTCAGCGGCTCGGTGGTGCGTTGCCGGCCGATCGGCGTGTTGAGGATGGAGGATGAGGCCGGCGGCGATTCAAAAGTGCTGGCGGTGCCCGTCGACAAGCTTTCCGCGCTGTACACCAAGGTGAAATCCTACCGGGACATTCCCGAGCCGCAGTTGGCGCTGATCGCCCATTTCTTCGAGCATTACAAGGATCTCGAACCCGGCAAGTGGGTGAAGATCAACGGCTGGGGCGACATCGACGAGGCGCGGCTGGAAATCACCAGCAGCATCGAGCGCTACAATCAGGCCAAGGACAAGCCGTATTTCTGATCCGGTCCGCTGGGAAGGGAATCCCAGGCTGTCCCCGGCGCTTTGCCGATCAGCGCTTCGGCGAAACGCAGCGCGGCTTCCAGATTCGATTCCGCCGCCCGGCTCAAGGCGTCTCCCAGGCCGAACCGTTCCCCGCGGATGCTCAGGAGATAAGCGGGCGGCGGTTCGCTGCGGTTGAGGCGGCGGTAGACTTCCAGCAGGGCTTGCGGGCTGACGGCATGGGTGGAGTAGCTGTCGTCGCGCCGGGGAATGAGCCGCTCGAACCGGAACGGCGGCGGGCAGCCGACATGGGCGTCCACGAACAACACCCGGTCCCGCCCGGCGAGGTCGAGCGCGTGCTCGATCTGGAGCTGGAAATCTTGCAGGAATTCGATGTCCCCCCCCTGCGGCCCGGCCAGGCGTTCTTGCAGCGCCTCCAGGAACGCCGGGCCGAGGGCGTCGTCCCCACGGCTCGGGTTGCCGTAGCCGAAAACCAGCAGGCCGGCCACTTCAGCGCGAAACCGTGCCGTCCGCCCGCCGGTGCATGCGGTCCAGCATCCCGCCGCCGGCGTCCGTCAGCTCGATGAGCAGCGGCATCTTGCCCAGGGCATGAGTAGCGCAGGACAGGCAGGGGTCGTAGGCGCGGATCGCGACTTCGATGTGGTTCAGCAGACCTTCCGTGATCGTCTGGCCGTCGAGGTATTCGGCGGCCACCTGGCGGATCGACTCGTTCATCGCCTGGTTGTTGTGGGTGGTGGAGACGATCAGGTTGGCGCGGGTCACCAGGTCGTTCTCATCGACCTGATAGTGGTGGAACAGGGTGCCGCGCGGCGCCTCGATCACGCCGATGCCTTCCGGCCGGCGTTCGCCCTGGACGACGAGCTCGGTGCCCAGCAGCTCCGGATCGTGCAGCAGTTCGCGGATGCTCTCGGCGCAGTGCAGGGTCTCGATCATCCTCGCCCAGTGGAAGGCCAGCGAACCGTGCACCGGTCCGCCCGCGCCTTGGGCCAGGAAGTCCTGCCGGGCTTCCTCGGCCAAGGGGGTGGGGATGAAGTCGCAGTTGTTGATCCGCGCCAGCGGTCCGACCCGGTACCAGCCGTTTTCCTTGCCCAGGGATTCGATGTAAGGGAATTTCATGTAGGACCAGGGCCGCACTTCCTCGCGCAGGATGCCGGTGTAGTCCCGGTAGTCGACCTTGTCGAAGATCGTCCGGCCGCTCGCGTCCTTCATCCTGAGGCCGCCGTGGTAGATTTCGAAGGCGCCGTCGTCGCGGATCAGGCTCATGAAGCTGGAGCGGATCAGGCCGAAGCGTTCGTGGTGTTCGCGGTTGGCGAGGTAGACCTGGCGGATCAGCGCGAGGGCGTTGCGGCACCAGCCGACGACTTCGCCGATGTCCCGGAGCAGGAAATCCCGTTCCTCGGCTGTCAGGGCCTTGTTCATCCCGCCCGGGATGGCGGCGCTGCCGTGGATGCGCTTGCCGGAAATCAGCCGGATCACCTCCTGGCCGTATTTGCGCATGCGCACGCCTTCCAAGCCCACGTCCGGGTACTCTTTCAGCACCTCGAAGATGTTGCGCCGGCCGGCGGGGCTGTCGAAGCCAAACAGCAAATCCGGCGTCGCCAGGTGGAAGAAATGCAGGGCGTGCGATTGCAGGACCTGGCCGAAATGCATCAGTCTGCGCAGCTTCTCGGCCGTCGGGGTGAGTTGCTCGACCCCGACCACCTGATCGATCGCCTTGGCCGCGGCGAGGTGATGGCTCACCGGGCAGATGCCGCACAGCCGCTGGACCAGCACCGGCAGCTCCCAATAGGGGCGGCCCTGGATGAATCGCTCGAAGCCGCGGAATTCGACGATGTGGAGCCGCGCCTGGCGGACGTGGTTATCCTCGTCCAAAAGGAGGGTGACCTTGCCGTGGCCTTCGACGCGGGTCACCGGGTCGATGGCGATGCGTTTCAGGTTTTCGGGATTCTCGGCGGTTTCGAGATGGTCGTACATCGTTCGCACCTTCGGGCGTTTAAGTGAAAGTCGCGCAGCGAATACCGTGCCCCCCCTCTCCCTTTGGGAGAGGGATGGGGTGAGGGAGACGGGATGGCCCGATGATACCATCCCGAAGTGTGACGCGATCGGGCCTCAGATGACCTTGGAATAGGCTCGGCGTTCCTGGTCCTGGCGCAGGTAGCGGTCGAACGCCATGGCGATGTTGCGGATCAGGAGGCGTCCCTTGGGGGTGACCGTGAGCCTGTCCCGCGCCAGTTCAAGCAGCCCGTCCGCCGCCATCGGTTCGAGCTCGCCCAGCTCGGCGGCGAAGTAGCGGGCGAATTCGACGCCGTGCTGCTGGCCGAGCCGGACGAAGTCCAGTTCGAACTGGCACATCAGGGCCTGGATCATGGTGCGCCGCAGCAGGTCGTCGGCGTCGCATTCCAGTCCCCGCATGATGGGCAGCACGCCCTGATCCAGCCGTGCGTAGTAGTCTTCCAGCGTGCGGAAGTTCTGGCTGTAGGTGGGCCCGACCTTGCCGATGGCGGTGACGCCCATGGCGACCATGTCGCAGTCGGCGTGGGTCGAGTAGCCCTGGAAGTTGCGCTGCAGCCGGCCCTCGCGCTGGGCGAGGTTCAGCTCGTTGTCGGCCTTGGCGAAATGGTCCATGCCGATGTAGACGTAGCCGGCGCCGGTCAGATGGGCGATCGCGTTCTGCAGGATTTCCAGCTTGGCGTCGGCGCCGGGCAGGTCTTCGTCGCGGATCTGGCGCTGCGGCTTGAACAGATGCGGCAGATGGGCGTAGTTGTACAGCGAAATCCGGTCCGGATCGGCGGCCAGGATGCGGTCCAGGGTATGGCGGAAGCCGCTCACCGTCTGCCTGGGCAGGCCGTAGATCAGGTCGATGCTGACCGAGCAGAAACCTTCGGCGCGGGCGGCGTCGAGGACGCGCAGCGTCTCAGCCTCGCTCTGGATGCGGTTGACGGCCTGTTGCACCTCGGGGTCGAAGTCCTGCACCCCTAAGCTCATCCGGTTGAAGCCGATTTCGCGCAACAGGGCGATGGTGGCCTCGTCCACTTTGCGCGGGTCGATCTCGATCGAATATTCGCCCTCGGTCAGCTCGAAGTGCTCGCGCGTGGCCTGCATCAGCCGGCGCATCTGTTCGTGATTCAGGAAGGTCGGCGTGCCGCCGCCCCAGTGCAATTGGCGCACCTCCCGATGCCGCCCCAAGTGTCTTGCCTGCAGTTCGATTTCCTTTTCCAGGTAGTCGATGTATTTGCCGGCGTGCTCGCGGTTGGCGGTCACGATCTTGTTGCAGGCGCAGTAGAAGCAGACCGTCTGGCAGAAGGGGATGTGGAAATACAGCGACAGCGGCGAAGGCGCGGCCTCGGCCGCGCGCCGGTGCAGCCATTCCTCGTAGCGGGCGGCGTTGAAGCTCGGCACGAAGCGGTCGGCGGTCGGATAGGAGGTGTAGCGCGGGCCGCTGCGGTCGTATTTGCGGATCAGCGCGGGATCCCATTCCACGCGCAGGCCGGTGTTCTGGTCGCTCATCGGGGGTAGAATCTGGAAAAAATTAAGTGGCGGGGAACGATGCTCCTGGGCCTAAGGCCTTGTCAAGCCGGCACCGCCGCGCAAGAGGGCGTACCGATGATACTCACCGAAAAGACCGTCCACGACAGCGCGGCGTTCGCCAAGGCACGGTCCAAGGCGAACGAATACGCAAGCGATCCCGGAAAACTCTCGTCGCTCCTGGATCGGGCTTCCCGGAAGGCCGAGGCGAAAAAGGGGCCGCTGAGCGAGGTGCGGGATTCGCTCATGACCTGCCTGCGGCTGTTGAAAGCCTGTGGCCAGCGGCGGTATTCCCTGCCCTGGCAGAGCCTCAGCCTGATCGTCGCCGCCGTGGTCTATTTCGTCATGCCGGTCGATCTGATCCCGGATTTCATCCTGAGCCTCGGTTTCGCCGACGACGCCGCCCTGTTGGCCTGGACCTTCAGGCAGGTGCGGTCCGATCTCGACGACTTCCGCCGGTGGGAGCTCGAACAGGAGGAGGCCGCGGCGCCGAGCGATGTGGCGGGGGCTTCGTGACGCGGCGCATGCACGGTATCCGCGTCGTTGCCGCCATGGAAGCCGCGAAGGGCATCGTCGTGCTCCTGGCCGGCTTCGGGGTGGTCGAGCTGCTGCATTACGGGCTGGAGCCGGTCGTCGACGAACTGGTGCGGCATACCCACCTCAACCCGGCCAGCCGCTATCCCCGGATTTTCCTCGATCTGCTGGAAAATCTGTCGGACCAGCGCCTCTGGGGGCTGGCCGCCCTGGCATTCGGCTATGCCGCGCTGCGCTTCATCGAGGCCTATGGCTTGTGGCGCGAGCGGGGTTGGGCCGAGTGGCTCGGCGTGGCCAGCGGTGGCATCTACATTCCTTTCGAGCTCTACGAACTGGCCGAAGGCGTGTCCTGGCTCAAGCTCTCGATCCTGGGCATCAACCTGGCCGTGGTCGGCTACTTGAGCCATGCGCTGTGGCTGGGCGACCGTCAGCCGGCTTCGTCTTCGCTCAAGTAGACGCGTCCCTTCCAGCGGCTGCGCTCGCCGCGCCAGTAGCGCAGCGCCGAGCTCCAGGTCATGGCCAGATAAGCCGCCGCGATCACGGGCTTCAGCAAGCCCCAGGCCGCGCTTCTGCCATAGAAGCGCAGGGTGGGCGCGTAGGTTCCCGCCATCAGCAGAACCGCCCAGCCCGCGGCGAGCGATACCGCGGAATCGGAGGCGAACAGGCCCGCCAGCGGCAGCCAGAACAGGATCAGCATCGCCAGCGTGCACAGCGCCAGCAGCCAGGCCGAGTAGCGCAACTGGGTGAAGGCGGTGCGGGCGACCATGTCCCACACGTCGGCCAAGGTGTCGTAGCGGCGCAGGCTCACCACCGCGCGCGACAGTCCGAGCCAGGTCCGCGCGCCCGTCGCCTTGACTTTTTTCGCCAGGGCGCAGTCGTCGATCAGCGCGCCGTGGATCGCGGCGAACCCGCCGATCCGTTCCAGCAGCCGGGTTTCCAGCATGACGCAGCCGCCTGCCGCCGCGGCGAAGCGGCGGTCCGGCGAGTTGGCCAGGGCGAACGGATACAGCAGCTTGAAGAAGTAGACGAAGGCCGGCATCAGCAGCCTTTCCCAGAAGTTCTCCATCCGCAGCGAGGCCATCAGGGAGGCGAACTGGAGGCCCTCGCCGCGCATCTTTTCCCGCAGCGCGCCCAGGACGCCCGGCTGCAGCAGGATGTCGGCATCCAGCAGCACCGTGTATTCGGTGCCGACCTGGGCCACGCCCTGTTCCAGCGCCCACAGCTTGCCGCTCCAGCCCGGCGGCAGCGACTCGTTCCGCAATACGGTGAGGGCCAGCCCCTCCACGCGCCCGGCCGCCTCGCCGGTGCCGTCCGTCGAGCCGTCGTCGACCAGCACCACGCTCAGACCCGCGCCCTGATCCTTCAGCGCGGCCAGGGTTTGCCCGATCACCTCGGCTTCGTCCCGTGCCGGGATCACCACCGTGACATCGCCGAGATCGGTGGCGTGGCCGCCGTTCGAAGGAGGCAGCACTTCGCGGTTGAGCCAGGGGAACCACGGAAGCGCCAGGATGATGCTCCAGAGGGTTGCGGAAACGAAAACGAGTCCTCCGAAAACCGAATCTGCGGTGTCCATACTTTCCCAGTCGTTCAAGAAGCGCGGGAGTTTCCACGGATGCCGGGGGAAACGCAACTGATGATACGTGCACACCGGGAATGGGCGTGTCACTGTGTGGCTGTCGGCATTCGATGTTGCCCAAGAGGGACCCAGCCGGTGGTTTCCGCATCAACCGTCATCGCGCAGCATCTTCCGCAAGCCGACCAGCGCCGTCCGCTGCCAGCCCAGCCGGTCGTAGAAGGCCAGCGCCGGTTCATTGGCCCGGTCCGCCAGGAGCTGCAGGCGGGTGAGGCCGGCTTCTGCCGCCCAGCGCTCGATTTCGCCCAGCAGCCGCTGCCCGATGCCTTTCCCGCGGAAGTCCTCTGCCACCACCATGTCCTCGACCAGTCCCGCCCGGCCGCCTTCCGCCGTGGAGATCAGCGTCTGCACCGAACACATGCCGATCACCCGTCCCTCGAATTCCGCCACCAGCACCCGGTCCGTGCCGCTCCCGATCAATAGCGCGAGCCCTGAGGCGCTGCGGTCCGGATCGAAGGCGAAATCCGCCTCGATGGAGAACAGCGTGCCCAGGAGTCCGACCAACGCCTCAACGTCACCCGCCCTGGCGGGTCTTATCACGACATCCATAGCCTTGCCTTCGGCAACCGGGAGTGAAGCGTGAATCAACCATTAGCGGCTAGATTCGTCCATAAGCCAGTGCGTACCGCCAATGATGCGACTCGGCGCCCCACGGTTCTATACTGTAGGCGTCCAAGATTTCAGTTCGCGTCGAATCCGCTCAAGGCAACACTTCATTCTCCGCACCGGCGCGGATTCTTCTTCGCTTGGCCCGAGTACCTGCAACGTTCGGAGGTGACTTATGGGGTTCGTGAGCAGCTTTAAAGACCAAGCCATACGGACCGTTGTATCCGAATTGCTGGCCTCCCAGTCCGAAACAACGAACTACCAATCCATCGCCCGCGCCCACGACCTCGGCGTAAGGGGGCGCACTCTCGAACGCTGGGTCAGAGCGGTTCAGGACGGTCTGAACCTTTCCGGCGATAAGACCTTGCAGCGTGTGGATGCCAGGATTATGGAAGACCTCGGAGTTTCTCCCGCTGTCCAGGTTCGAACGCGCGACGTCAGGGCGAGCAAGACTCGATTGCGTTCGGCTTCGACGTCCAAACAACCGCCCATCCTCGATTTGCCGCCCGCGCATCTGTGCCGGGTTCTGCATTACGGTGACGACACCGCGCCCTCCTCGGCGCCGCGGGGATCGGGGACGGGCTTCCGTCTCACCGACCGGCTGATCCTGACCTGCCGGCATGTGCTGCCTGAACAAATTGCCGACTGCACGAAAGTCGTCTTCAAATTTCCCGTATTCAATTCCGAATACGCGCAATCCTCGCCGGGCGCGCAAATCCATCTGGTGAAGAGCTACGAGTCCACGCGCATCGCGGACCACGCGAGCGTCCTGCTGGAAAGCCCGCAAGGCGGCGATGAAACGGACGATTGGAGTAGCGGCGCTTCACTGCCCGCGGAAAAGTCCTTCGACTTTGCGCTGCTCGAGATCAACTACGACAAACCGCCCAAGTGGGAGGTCCGAATCGAGGGCACGCTCCGGGACATTGGTTCGGTTAACCTTCACATGTTCATCACGGAACTCAAGGAAGGAACCCCGCCTCTTGACCCGCCGGTTGCGCCGCTGTCAGCCGAGGAGTTGGCCAACCATCCGGTCGAAGTTCGATTGATTACCGATGGCCTTTGGTATCGTTCCCTCCCCGGCGGGATTTCCATGGTGAATCCCAAAGTTCAGCGCGTCCGCTATAACCAGAAAGGGACCGAGCGCGGCGATTCGGGCGCCCCTCTGGTGGAGATCCGCGATGGCCATGCGATAGTCGTCGCAATTCACCAGGCGGCGACCGATCAGGGAGGACAGGCCATCCCCATCGGCCCTATTCTGGAGTCCATCTATGACTCCAACTTGGATCAAACCCACAAAACGGAACTCGAAAGTTTTGGCTGGCTCCCCGGGAGCTGAGTCAAAGTCCATTCACCCCACGATCATTGAGGCGACAGCTTATGGATATTCCACCGATCAATTCCGATGATATCGCGGAGCTTTCCATGGCCGGCCAAACCTTCGGGAAGGCCGAGCTCCTCTGCCGCCTTGCGGTCTATTCGTATTTGAATCCGAGCGAATTGGCCACGGTCATGGCAAAAGCGCCATGGACCGATTATGAATATTGGGATTTCGGTGAAAACCAGGGGTTTGTCGCCTGGTCGCCTCACTGCGCCGTCGTGAGCTTTCGCGGAACCGACTCCGTCAACGACTGGGGACAAAATGCAAAGGTGCTCTGGCCGCGGCCCCATGAACTCGGCGGACGCGTCCATCGAGGCTTCAGAGAAGTGTCTAACCAGGCCAAGCAGAGGGTTGTCGAGATTCTGTCCTCACTGGACGCCGCCGACCGGCATCTGTGGCTGACCGGCCATAGCTTAGGGGGCGCCGTGGCGACAGAGTTTTCCGCCCATCTGCTGGTCCAGCCGATTCGATCTCTTCCGAATTGGGAGGTGACCACATTCGGCGCTCCCCGTCTGGGCGATGAGGGATTCGAGAATGCCTATGAAAGCCAGATAGGGGCGGGACATTGCGAGTCACACTGGTGGTTTGTCAATGAAGGGGATCCCGTCCCGCATCTTCCGCCGAAATTCTTTGGTTATCTCCATTGTGGCCGGCTGTTTTGGTTCGACAAGACAGGCAAGCTTATTCCCGTCGATGAACGTGAGGTGGGGCTGCAGGCGGCCAAGGCTGGCGAGAACGCGG